>JAXGME010000004.1:0-325565 GCA_040768845.1 Christensenellales bacterium
GCAAAGGGAATCATCCGCTCCATCTCGGCCATGAGCGCGTCGTTCACCAGCTGCGATCCGGAAACCGCGCCGCCGTGGACCGCCTTGTAGCCCACCGCGTCCAGCGAATCCATGTCCACCGGCACCCCGAGCCGCATCAGGGCGGCCATACAAAGTTCCAGCGCGTCCAGGTGGGTCGGGCAGGCACAGGCGCCCTCCTCGGGCCGGTCGCCCGCGCGGACCCGGTAGGCGCCCTCCGCGCCGATGGACTCCACGCCGCCGCCGGCCAGGAGGGTTTCCTCCGCTCCCATGTCATAGAGCTTGAATTTGAAACTTGTCGAACCCAGGTTGAGCACCAGAATGCGCGGCATGGCGGTACCTCCCATCAAAGCGATCGGCCGTTGTTTCCGGGCGCCGCCAAATGGCGTGCCCGCTTCCATACGCCCGGAAAGCACATGACCAGAATCGGGAATATCTCAAGCCGCCCGATCAGCATGTTGAGCGACAAAACGCCCTTCGAGGCGTCGGACAGCTGCGCGTAATTGCCCATCGGGCCCACCACGGCCAGGCCTGGGCCGATGTTGTTCAGGCAGGCCATCACGGCGGATACGCTGGTCTCCAGCGAAAAGCCGTCGGTCGAGACAAAGAGGATCGAGAACAGCGCGATCAATGAATACAGACCGAAAAACACATAGGTGGAACGCACGGTTTCCTGGGAAACGACCTCGCCGTCCATCCGGATGACGCTGACGGTATTGGGGTGAAGCACGTGCTTGAGCTCCTGCTTCAGGCTTTTGAAGAGGATCAGCACGCGGGAGACCTTTACGCCGCCGCCGGTGGACCCGGCGGACGCGCCCACGATCATCAGAAGCAGCAGCAGCGTCCGGCAGAACTCCGGCCATTTGTCAAAATCTGCGGTGGCAAAGCCCGTCGTGGTCATCACGGACACCACCTGGAAGGCGGCGTGGCGCACGGCGTCCGCCGGCGCGAACCGGTCGAGGACGTACAGCGTAATGGCCGCCGTGGAAACCAGCAAAATGCCCGTGTAGAGCCGGAGCTCCTCATTTTTTGCAGCCCTTTTGAACATGCGCATCAGCACCAGATAGTACAGGCTGAAGTTGACGCCAAAGAGCGCCATGAAAATGGTGACCACCCACTGGATGTAGGGAGAGTAGGACACCATACTGTCGTTGCGCACGGCAAATCCGCCGGTGCCGGCCGTGCCAAAGGAGATGGTCAGCGCCTCCATCAGGGACATGCCGCCCAGAAGCAGCAGCACAATCTGCACTGCCGTCAGCGCAATGTAGATTTCGTACAGGATGCGGGCGGTCTGGCGCGTCTTGGGCACGAGTTTGTTGACCTGCGGGCCCGGTGATTCCGCGCGGATGATGAATATGCCGTCGCCCGAGGCCAGCGGCGCAATGGCGAGCAGAAACACCAGCACGCCCATGCCGCCGATCCAATGGGTAAAGGAACGCCAATATAAGAGGCCCTGGGGCAGCGCCTCCACGTCGGTGAGAATGCTCGCGCCGGTGGTGGTGAAGCCGGAAACCGTTTCAAACACGCAATCGACGTAGCTGGGAATTGCCCCGCTGATGAAAAACGGCAGCGCGCCCATTAGGGACACCGAGATCCAGGCCAGCGACACCACGACGAAGCCTTCCCGCGCGTACAGCGTGGTCTTGAGGGGTTTGCGGAGCCGGAGCGCCAGGCTGATCAGAGCCATCAACCCCATTGTCACCAGAAAGCCCAGCACCGAGGCCCGCTCGCCCAGCGCCAGGCTGATGAAAAGCGCCGGGACCATAAACGCGGCGACGATGAGGAGGATCATGGAAATCAGGCGGGCGATCATGCGGTAATTCATCGAATACCCCTTGGCGTCTATCGGTTTTCGTTTTGGAAGATGTCGTTGAGCGAATTGACGCCGCGCCCTACGGTGGTGACGAGCACGACGGTGTCGCCCTCGTAAAAGCAATCGTCGCCACCGGGCACGAACACGGTGCCCCGGTGATTGATGATGGCCACGAGGAAATTGGGCTTCAGCGGAATGTTCTTCAGCGGCACGCCCTTAAAGCCGGTGCCCGCCTGTACGCGGAATTCCAGCGCTTCCACGCGGCCGCCCACCATGCGGTGCAGCGCCAGCACGTTGTCGCCCTGCCGGTTCTCCATGGCGCGGACGTAGCGCAAAATGTCGCTGACGATCAGAAGCCGGGGCGTGATGACGCACTCCGTGCCGGTCTTTCGCAGGATTTCCTCGTATTCGGCCCGATTGATCTTTGTGACCACCTTGGGCACGCGCTTCTGATTGGCAAACATGGACACGATCAGGTTCTGCTCGTCAATGTTGGTCAGCGCCACCAGCGCGTCGGTCTCCTCGAGACCTTCCGCCATCAGCGTCTGAAACGAGGTACCGTCACCGTGGATCACCGTCGCGGACGGCAGCTCCTCGCTGAGGATGTTGCAGCGCTGCAGGTTGTTTTCGAGCAGCTTGACCTCGATGCCGGCGTCCACCAGCATCTGCGTGAGGTAGAAGGCGATGCGGCTTCCGCCCACGATCAGGACGCTGCGGATGCGCACGGTTTCCAGCGCGAGCACCTTGACCAGGGTCAGAAGCGACTGGGCGGGCGCCGTCACATAGGCGTGATCCCCCTCCCGGAGCACAAAGCTGCCGTCGGGGATGATCACCTCGTCTCCGCGCTCCACCGCGCAGACCAGCACCCGTACCCGGAGGGACTTGTAAAGCGCCGTCAGCGGCACGCCGTCCAGCCTGCCGCCCGCGCGCACCGGAATGCTGACGATCTCCGCGCGCCCCTTGGCAAAGGCGTCGCGCTTCAGAAAGGACGGAAACTGCATGAGGCCGAAGATTTCCCGGGCGGCGGTCTTTTCCGGATTCACCGTGAGGCTCAGGCCCAGGTCGTCCCGCAGAAGATACAGCGCCTCCGCGTACTCGGGATTGCGGCTTCGGGCGATGGTGTGCTTGCAGCCCAGCTTGCGGGCGATCATGCAGCACATCAGGTTGACCTCGTCCGCGGAGGTGACGGCAATCATCAGATCGCTGCCCGGGACGCCCGCCTGGCGCTGCAGCGCCACGCTGGCGCCGTTGCCCTGCATGACCATCACGTCCATCCGCTCTTCCGCCTGGGCCAGTACGTCCTTGCGGCTGTCGATGACCATCAGGTCATGGCCTTCGCGGGTCAGTTCCTGGGTCAGCGTGTTGCCGACCTTGCCGTCGCCGATGATGACAATTTTCATTGACGCCCTCTTCGTAAAGCATCCGCGCTACGCCGGCGCGCTTTGCGCGGGCGAGCGGATCTACATTGTATCTACTATATCTTACGCCGCTTGAATTTGCAATACCCAATGCCGCGCCCCTGCGCAAAGCCGTTCACCGCAGCCGTTCGACGGCCTCCTGTTCGGAGGGGACAAACAAAAGGTGCCTGCCGCTGTTGCACTCATACATGTAGTCGCGCAGCGGCTTGCTGGTGTAGCAGGAGAAGTCCCCGATGATCGCCACGCTGAAGCGGTAGTTCACAAACTTCTGCGCGATCTCGCCCGCGAGGCCCGTGGACAGCCTGAAGAAGTCCTCGCTGAACGCCTCTTTGTTGATGGCCATTTTTGTGGTGCCGTATTCGTAGTAGATGGCAGCCGTCAGGTCGAGCGCCGTCTGCGCGTCGACGATGACGGGCGTTTCGCTGTGTACGACGGCGATTCCGCCGACCTGCTTCGTCGTCATCCTTTGAGTCCTCCCAATCCCTCCGCCGTTTCCCGGCTTCCGCCGCCGGCGGACCCAGCATACCACTTCAATCGGGGTTTCGTCAAGGTGGGGGCCGGACGGGAAGCCGCCCGCGGCGTCCTTTGGGGCCGCGCCGGTGACGGCTGCCGGTCCGGACGCGAAAGACAAGATGCGGGCCGGGGGTGCGCCCGGCGGCTTGCGCGCCCGATCGCGGTCGGCGCACCGCCTGGGCATAAAGAAAAGCCCGGAACCTCAACGATTCCGGGCTTTTCTGATGGAGGCGTGAACCGGATTTGAACCGGTGAATAAAGGTTTTGCAGACCTTTGCCTTACCACTTGGCTATCACGCCGCAAAGCCCAATATGGGCGGGCTTGCACCCGCCCACGTTGATCTATGGAGCGGTAGACGAGACTCGGACTCGCGACCTCCACCTTGGCAAGGTGGCGCTCTACCAACTGAGCTACTACCGCATGGTGCCTTGGGGCGGAGTTGAACCACCGACACGTAGATTTTCAGTCTACTGCTCTACCAGCTGAGCTACCAAGGCATTTGGCGACCTGGAAGGGGCTCGAACCCTCGACCTCCAGCGTGACAGGCTGGCATTCTAACCAACTGAACTACCAGGCCGCATTGTGGTGGGAACAACAGGGCTCGAACCTGTGACCCCTTGCTTGTAAGGCAAGTGCTCTCCCAGCTGAGCTATGCTCCCATGTTCCCTACCTGCCGCAAATCACGGCGACAGATGGTATTCTACTAGAAATCCCGTCCATTGTCAATACCCGGGCCAACATTTTTATGGTTAAGAAAGGCATGCGTCCTTTACGGGCAGCACGCAGAAACCCGCGGCGGGGCAGAGCCCCAGCCGCGGGTTCGGGCGCGTTCAGTTAGCGCTGACCCGACATCTGGCGCTCCTGCGCCTCGATCATTTTCTTGACCATAGAGCCGCCAATGGAGCCGGCGTCCTTGCTGGTCAGATCGCCGTTATAACCGTTCTTCAGGTTGATGCCCAGCTCGCTGGCCACCTCGTGCTTCATGTTCCACATCGCCTGACGGGCCTCGGGGACGTTGATCTTGTTGCTGGAAGAATTGCTCGCCATGGTTCATCGCTCCTTTTTATGGTTGATTTTGTTCATCCGGCCTATTTGCCGGAAGCCTGGTTCTGATAGTCGGTGATCATCTTTTTGACCATGTAGCCGCCGACATAGCCGTTGTCGCGCGAAGAAAGGTCGCCGTTGTAGCCCTGCTTCAGGTTGACGCCCAATTCGCCGGCGACTTCAAATTTCATCTTCTCCAGCGCCGGCTCGCTCTCCCGGACATTGACTTTGCTCCTGCTCATCGTTTCACCTCCCGAACAAGTCTGATGTTATTGTGACCTCGATCGGGCATTTTAGACTGGTAGTTTTTTGCGCGCGTCACGCGGGGGTTTGTGGCATCACTTTGTCGATCCGGCGCGAAAAAGCGCGCAAAAAAACCCGCGCCGCGCCGAAAAGGCGCGGGCGGGCCGGGAAATGGTGATTGCCATGCGCAGATCAACTGCGCGTCACAAAGGGATGGGAGGATCAGCCGCACAGCGCGCGGATTGCCGCGGCGGCAAACGCCGCGGTGCCGGCGCCGGCCCTGTCGATGTTCTCCCGGAAGCGGTCGTCGCACTCGTACATGGACGCGAGGCCCAGAAGAATTTCGTCCGTGCACTCGTAAAAGTTGCGGGTGATGACGTCCTGCCACTTTTTGGCAAGAGCCGTTGCCTCCGGGCCGTCCGGCGCGGCGCCGGCCTTCGCCAGCGCGGCAAAGCCTTCGAATACTTCGCCCGTCTCCTGCTTGATCCGCGCCCAGTCGGCCTTGCCGTAGGCGGCGGTCTTTTGCTCGGACACCTTCCAGGCTTCGGTACCGCCCCAGCGCTGGCGCGCCTCGTCCGCGTACTTCGCCTTCGCTTCCTCAATCTCGGTCATGTCAAACGCGTTCAGTTCCATGATAACCTCTCCTTTCAGCGCCCAATCCGCCAGGCCAATCAGCCGGTCAAGCCTTTCGCGCCGCATGATTAGCAGCGCCCTTTGCCGTTCCAGGGCTTCGTGGGCGTCGTAGTCCGGGCAGGAGCGAATGCGGAGAATTTCGTCGATGGAAAAATCCAGCTCCCGAAAGAACAGAATCTGCGCAAGCTCATCCGGCGCGTCGTCGCCGTACAGGCGATAGCCCGCCCCGGTGACGGAGCGCGGCCGAAGAAGCCCCGCCTGGTCGTAGTAGCGCAGCGTGCGCGCGCTCACGCCCGCCATTCTCGCCAGTTCGCCGACGGTATACATTCGCTCGCCTCCCTTCAAATGAGAGGATAAACCATGACGTAGCGTCAAGGTCAAGGGGGTTTCGTGTTAATTCATGGCGACGTCCTGCAGCTTGATCGCCAGCGCTTCCCGCGCCAGCGCGATCACCTGCCGGGCCTCGTCCGATTCCGGGCGCTTGACGAGACGGCGGGCCTCGTCGTGGGTCTCCTTGAGCAGGCGCCCGTCGGCCATCTGCCACAGCGCCGAATCCGCCCCGCCGGACTGGCGGTAGCCCAGCACATCCCCCGGTCCGCGCAGTTCCAGGTCCTTTCGCGCGATCTCAAAGCCGTCGTTCGTGGCGGTCATCAGCCGGAGCTTTTCGCTGGGTTCGGCCATCAGGAAGCACCAGGAAGCCTCGGCGCCGCGCCCCACGCGCCCACGCAGCTGATGCAACTGGGCCAGGCCGAACCGGTCCGCGTTTTCCACCACCATCACCGAGGCGTTGGGCACGTTGACGCCCACCTCGATGACGGTGGTGGACACCAATACGTCCATTTCGCCGCGGCGGAAGGAATCGAGCGCGGCGTCCTTTTCGGCGCTCTTCATCCGGCCGTGGACCAACCCGACGCGAAGGCCGGCGAGGGCCCGGTCGCGCAGGTGCTCATACACCGCCTGGGCGTTTTGCGCGTCGACGGCCTCGGATTCCTCCACCAGCGGGCACACCACGTACACCTGCCGCCCGGCGGCCACTTCCTTCCGCAAAAAGCCGTAGAGCGCCTCCCGCTTGCCGTCCGGCACCACGCGGGTCTTCACCGGCGTCCTGCCCGGCGGCAGTTGGTCCACCACCGAGATGTCCAGATCGCCGTAGAGGATCAGCGACAGTGTGCGGGGGATGGGCGTCGCCGACATGACCAGCACGTTGGGCGCGGTGCCCTTCGCGCCCAGGGCCGTGCGCTGACGGACGCCGAAGCGGTGCTGTTCGTCGGTCACCACCAGTCCGAGGTTTTCGTAGGCGACCGATTCCGTGATCAGCGCGTGGGTGCCGATGGCCACCCGCCACATACCGGAGGCGATGGCCTCGTGGGCCGCCCGGTGGGCCTTTGCCGACAGGCTGCCGGTGAGCAGGCCGCAGGGGATGCCCAGCGGCTCCAGCACCTGCTTCGCGGTTTCGTAGTGCTGGCGGGCCAATACCTCGGTGGGGGCCATCAGCGCGCCCTGGAAGCCGCTCCGGGCGGCCAGGTACAGCGCACCCATGGCGATGGCGGTCTTGCCCGACCCTACGTCGCCCTGCACCAGCCGCGCCATCGCGGCCTCGTCGGCCATGTCGCGGGCGATCTCATCCATCACCCGCGCCTGGGCGTCGGTGGGGCGGTAAGGGAGGGCGGCCCAGAACGCCCGGACCTCCTCTGGCGGACAGGGGATGGCCACACCTTTGCCGCGCTGCCCGCGCAGAAGCCAGAGCCCCACCTGATCGATCAGCAGTTCTTCAAACGCCAGGCGGCGCCGGGCGACCGCCAGCGCGTCCATGCTCTCGGGCAAGTGCGCGGCGCGCATCGCGAAGTTGCGCTCGCACAGTCCGTGGCGCCTGCGAAGGGCCTCGGGAAGCTGGTCGGGCCACTGCCCCTCGTTCTCCCGGAGCGCCTGGGCCACGATCTCCCGGAAGGCCGCGCCGGGGATGCCGGCCGTCTTCCGGTATACGGGCACGATCCCCCGCTCCCTCTCGATGGACGGGCTGGACAGCTGCAGCGAGCCGCGCTTTTCCACGCGGCCGTAGAGCAGCACCTCGCGGCCGACGGGCAGCGACTTGGCCAGCCACGGCTGGTTGTACCACACCGCGCGGACGGAGCCGCTGGCGTCGGACACCTTCGCGCTGACGATCGCAAGGCGGCCCTTGCGAAAGGCGCGGGGCGATTCGATCCACCCCGACACCGCGGCAGTCTGTCCCTCGGAGAGCTGATCGATGGGGACGACGCGGGTCAGATCCCGGTATTCGGCGGGCAGGCGCAGCAAAAGCTGGCGGACGGTTTTGATGCCGTCCGCCTTAAGTGCCTTGAGCCGCGCGGGACCGATGCCGCGGATCCGGGAGAGATCGACGTCCATTATTCCACCGCGATCAGGTAGTAGTAGAGCGGCTGCCCGCCCAGGTAGACCGAAACGTCGCAGAAATCGTACTTCTCCGCCAGCAGGCCGCGCAGCGCGTCGGCCTCCTCCTTGGGGGTATCCTCGCCGTAGTAGATGGTGATCAGCTCGCTGTCCTCGGTCACCATGCCTTCCATGATCTGCCGCGCCACCTCGGCCGGGTCGTGGCCCAACTGCACGATGCGGTTGTCCACCAGGCCCATGATGTCGCCCTCGTGGATTTCGCGCTCGTCAAAGGTGGTATCGCGCACCGCGTAGGTGACGGCCGCGGTGTGCACGCGCTCCGCCGCCTCCTGCATGCGCTGGGCGTTCTCCTCGCCGGAGAGGTCCGGCATGAAGGCGATGGCCGCGGCAATGCCCATGGGCACCGATTTGGTGGGGATCACGAAGACCTTTTTTTCTGAGAGCTCGCTGGCCTGCTGCGCCGCCAGAATGATGTTGGTGTTGTTGGGCAGCACGAACACCTGCCGCGCGTGGGCGCTGTCAATGGCCTGCACCAATTCGTCGATGGAGGGGTTCATGGTCTGGCCGCCGTCCACCACGTGGTCCACCGCCATGTCGCGGAAGATCTCGGTGAGGCCGCTGCCCAGCGCCACCGCCACCATGCCGAACTCCTTGAGCTCCGGCTCGGGGGGGCGCTTGGCGATGCGCTCGCGGTATTCCTCCAGCATGTTGTCGATCTTGATGGCGTCCAGCTCGCCCAGCTCCAGCGCCATCTGCAGCGCGCGGCCGGGTTCGTTGGTGTGCACGTGCACCTTGACCACTTCCAGGTCGCCCACCACCAGCACACAGTCGCCGATGCGCTCGAGGCGCTTCCGGAGCCGCGCCACCTCATTGTCCTTGAGGTCGGGTTTCGGGTGGGAAACGATGAATTCGGTGCAGTAGGCGTACTTGATCTCGCCGAGGGATTCGTGGTCGTCCACAAATTCGCCCGGTAGCGGTGTCTTGGAGACCTCATCGGAGGCCAGTTCCACCGGTTCGCCCGACAGCGCGGCGTAGAAGCCGGCGTAGACCACCATCAGCCCCTTGCCGCCGGAATCCACAACGCCCGCCTGCTTGAGCACCGGCAGCATTTCCGGGGTGCGCTTCAGGATGGCGTCGCCTGCGGACAGCACTTTTCGCATCAACTCCAGAAGATCCGTGGTTTTTTCGCGTTCCAGCTCCTCTGCGATCACGCGGGCGACGGTCAGAATGGTGCCCTCCTTGGGCTTCATCACCGCCTTGTAGGCGGTGTCCGCGCCGCTTCGCAGCGCGCGGACAAAGGTCTGCGCGTCCATCTCCTCCGCGCCGTCCAGCGCGCGGGAGATGCCCCGCAGAATCTGGCTCAAAATGACGCCGGAATTGCCGCGGGCGCCTTTGAGCGCGCCCTTGGCGACGGTGGTGGCCACGTCCGACACGGTGGGGAAGCTGCGGCTGGCCAGATCCTTGACGGCGGTGGCCATGGTCTGGGTCATGTTGGTGCCGGTATCCCCGTCGGGCACGGGAAAGACGTTGAGCGCGTCGATGCTCTCGCGGTTTTTCGAGAGGAGCGCCGCGCCGGACAGAAACATGTCCTTGAGCATCATCCCGTCTATCGATTGAATCGGCAAAAGAATTCCCTCCCAGCCCCTTACGACTTGTCAGACGCGGATGTCCTCGACGGACACGTTGATGCGGTTGACTTTGACGCCGGTCAGGTGCTCGATTTTGTATTTTACGGTTTCAATGATGGTTTCGGCGACGGCGCTGATCGAAATGCCATACTCTACGATGATGAACAGATCGACGTCCACGCTCTCCGCGGCGGGGCGGATTCTGACGCCGCGGCCAAGATTTTCGCGGCCCAGCATTTGTACAAAGCCGTCCGTGGTGCGCTTCGCGGCCATGCCGACGATGCCGTAGCACTCAAGCGCCGAGTAGCCGGCGACCTTGAGCAATACTTCCTCGTTTACCGTGACCGTGCCAAGATCGGTTTTGAACTTGCAATCCATAGCTGTTCCTCCAGTTGCGGGGCCATCGCCCTGCATCCATTAGTATACAGTTTTTTTGACGGGCATGCAAGCATCCCCGTGGGTTTTTACATCGTCGTCGCGCGTTCGTCAAGTTTTACATCCCAAAGGCTTGCAATCACCGCCGCCGGGTGGTATAATACTGCTGTTTTGATGTAAATTGACGCCTGAAGGAGGTGTAGCAGATGGGCAAATTTTGCGAAGTGTGCCATAAGGGCATTTCGTCCGGGAACAACGTCAGCCATTCCAACAAGAAGACGCGCAGGACGTGGGCGCCCAACACGCAGCGCGTGCGGGTGATCGTGGGCGGCGCGCCCAAGCGGATGAGCGTTTGCACCCGTTGCCTGCGCAGCGGCAAGGTGGAGCGCGCCATCTAAATGGCATTTTCTGTGCCAATTCCGGTTGGCCCCGAATCTGCTGGACATCTTTAAATCGCAAGCCCGCGGCGCCTGGTGCCGCGGGCTTGGTCTATCGCCAAAGCCTCCGCAGGGCTTCACCGCGCCGGCGGTTTTGAGGCTATACCTGCGGCGCGGTGTTCGTCCCCATCATCTTCTCCACGGGCATGACGAAGCACAGCGCGTTGCAGGGGGAGCCGGGACCGGCCTTCTCCTTGATGGCGGCGAGGATCCCACCCACCTTCTCCTCGCCCACGAGGATCAGGACGATCTCGCGCTCGGTGTCCACGGTGATGCCCATGATGGACTTGTGAATCGAACCGAGCCCGCGGGCGTTCAGAATTGTGGCGCCGCCGGCGCCGCGGGCGCGCGCGATGTCCACGGCGAACTCTGCAAAGCCCGCGTTGACGATGATGAACAGCACCTTGATGTCGTGGGACGCATCCATAAAAACGCTCCTTCAGATCACAGCGCGATCTTTTCGATGGGGATGGTGAACGCGACGCCGGTGTTGGGCCGGTCAAACCCAAAGCGCGTCGCCAGCATGTTCATCACGGCGTCCACCCGGTTCTGCGGGATCAGACAATGGATCAGGACCTTCTGCTCTTCGGGAACCAGCCCGAGGAGCTCCTTTAAGTGGCTTGCGTGGATGGAGCCGCGCCCGTAGACGGCGTGCATCAGCCGCGCGCCCTCGGCGCTCAGCGCGTCCGCCAACGCCTTTTTTTGCTTTCTTCCCGCAATGACAATCAAACAGTCGATGCAGCAAAATTCTTCCGGCATGAAAACCTCTTCAGCCTCCGTCATCGTTCCGTCGTTGAAAGGGCAACCGCGTCCTGAGCGTCACAGAAGGTGGTTATGTCAGCGTCGGCAGGGGCATTGTCGTCGTCAGTAACCTCGTCGGTCGCGTCAGGCAAAGCTTCGTCCGGAGCGGCGGCGTCCGGGGCGGCGCTCGGCGCGCCGTCCAAATCATCGCGCGGCGCGTCGGCGGTCTCCCGCGCCTGGGCGGCGATGTGGGCGAGTTCCTCGATTTCCCCATGCTCCGCTTCCGCCAGCAGCGCCTGGGCCCTGCGGGACTGGGCTTCGTAGAGGATGCCCAACGCCTGCACGGCGATCAGCGGCGTCACCGAGATGAACGCGATGATGCCAAACCCGTTGGTCAGCACCGACTGCGCCTCCGGCCCGGCCGCCGCCGCCACCGCCTGGGCCACGCCCAGGGTGAGCGGCGTGAGAAACGCCGACGTCAGCGCGCCGCCGGTCACTCCGCCGGAGTCAAACGCCAGTCCCACGAAGAGCTTCGGCGTATATTTTAGCAGACCCAGCGCCACGGCGTATAGGGGAATCAGGAACCAAAGAATGTTAATTTGTGTGAGAATTTTCACCATGGAGATCATTACCGCCACACCGATGCCCAGCGCCAGCGTCATGCGGATGGTGGCCTTGTTGATGTGGCCGTTGGTGATCTCCTCCAGCTGCTCGCCCAGCACGGAAACCGCCGGCTCGGACAGGGTGATCGCGATGCCCAGCACAAAGCCCAGCGGCAGCAGCAGCCACTGAAACCAGCCGGGGCGCGCCGCGTCCAGAAAGACCTCGCCGATGTACTTGCCCGCAAAGGCGAAGCCAAAGTCAATGCCCGACAAAAAAATCAGAAGGCCCGCGTAGACGGCGATGGTTCCCAGCAGGATGCCGGCAAATTCGCGCTTTTCCAGTTTGATCAGAAAAACCTGGAAGGGCAGGAACACCAGCACCACCGGGAGAAGCGCCAGCGCCACGCCGCCCACATTGCCGACAACGATCTCCCGCAGCCCCTCCGCCGCGCCTGGATCGTACACGCCCGCAGCCGGAAGTACGCCGCCGCTTGCGATTTTGAGGATAATTCCGTAAACAAACAGCGCCAGAATGGGGCCGATGGAGGCCAGGCCGATGATGCCGAAGGTGTCCTCGTTGGTCTTGGACCGGGACATCGTCCCCGAAATGCCAAGCCCCAGCGCCAGGATGAAGGGCACGGAAACATCGCCGGTGGTGGCGCCGCTCCCGTCAAAGGACAGCGCGACAAACTGCTTCGGCACAAAAAACACCAGCACAAACACGAGGCCGTACAGCGCCGCAAAGAGGATACGGATGTCCATGTCCTTCATGATCCTGTACAGCGCAAAGCCCACAAACGCACCGATGCCGATGCTCATGATCCACACGAAGGCGGTTTCGTTGACCACGTTCATGATCATATGGGTCTGCCGTGCCAGCACCGCCAGCGCCGGTTCCGCGACCGTGGCCAGCAGCCCGAAGAGGAAGCCGAAGAATACGATCAGCCCGGCCTTCTTAAACCGCACCAGCGAGCCGCCCACGTACTTTCCGATGGGCAGGATGCTCACATCCAGGCCGCCGAGAAACAGCGCCTGGCCGAGTACAACGCTCGCGTACCCCACCGCCAGCTTTACGTAATCCGAACCGTTGTCCATGGGCGCGACAAACCCGCAGACGAGGATAATGATGAAGGCGAGCGGAAGGGAAGATATGAAAACTTCTTTGAGGACTCGGAGAAACTTCATATACTGTTTTTATCATGGATCCTCGCCGGTGTCAAGGCCGGACGCGCTTTCCGTACCCTGCCGAAAGCCCCGGAGTCCGCCGGCGGGGGCGGATTTACGAGTTAATAACTTGCCAATTGGCGGGAAGGGGGTACAATCAAACCAAAGAGGGAGAAAGCGGGTAGGGTGCAAATGAGCGAGCGGATAAACCTGAAAACCATGACCGTGGCCGCGCTGTTGTGCGCGCTGGGGATCATCATCCCCCTGCTGTCGCCAATCAAGATTGTCATGGAGCCGGCGTCGTTCACGCTGGCCAGCCATGTGGCGCTGTTCATCGCGCTGTTCATCTCCCCGTTCACGGCGGCGGTGGTGGCGGTGGGCACGACGCTTGGGTTTCTGATGGGCGGCTTTCCCATCGTCATCGTCGCCCGCGCGGCGACGCACATCGTGTTCGCGCTGATCGGCGCGGTGATCCTAAGGCGCAAGCCCGGGATTCTGGATTCACTGTGGAGCGCGCAGCTCCTGTCGCTGGGGCTGGGCCTCATCCACGGACTGTGCGAAGTGCTCGCCGTCACCCCCTTCTACCTGAGCAGCGCCATGAGCGCCGCCTATTACGGCGGCGGCTATGTCAAAACCGTTCTGCTGCTGGTCGGCGTCGGCAGCGTCGTCCACAGCATGATCGACTTCGCCATCGCCCTTCTCATCTGGAAGCCCTTAAAGCGGGTCATCCGCTGACGCCTTGACGCCCCCGCGGTGGATTCTATATACTGTAATATGGAATGAAACGCGGGAACAGGCCCGCCGGTCGGGCCCCGGTCTCCTGTATCTGAACATCCATCAGTCCCACCGCTCCGCGAGGACCAGCGGACGCGTCGCCATCATCGGCTCCGGGCCCTCGGGCATTACCATCGCCTTTCTCCTCTCCGCCAGGGACTATGACGTGACGATTTTCGAGCGGCACGACAAGGTCGGCGAAAACATTACGATCGACGACCTGATGCGGGACGGATACCGCGCGATCTTTATGGGCACCGGCGTGTGGAAGCCCTACAGACTGGGCATTCCCGGCGAGAGCCTGGGAAACGTCCACTACGCCATCGAGTACCTGCGCAACCCGGATGTCTACCGCCTGGGCCGCCGTCTGGCGGTCATCGGCGCCGGAAACGTGGCCATGGACGTGGCGCGTACCGCCATCCGTCACGGCTGCCAGGAGGTATTCGTCATCTGTCATCTGGACGAGCGCGGCATAACGGCGCGCTCCGTGGAAGCGGAATACGCGCGCATCGACGGGGCACGGTTTTTCATGAAAAAGACGGCGCTGCGCTTTGAGGACGAGGGCGTGGTGCTGGCCGATTCCAGCATCATCGAGGATGCCGGAGGCGGGGCGAAAGCCGCCGTCCCCGTCCCGGGGACGGAATCGCTGCTGCCCGTGGATTCGGTCATCGTGGCTGTCGGCCAGGGCCGGCGATCGGTCACCGTCTCCTCCACCGGCGGCATCCGCGTCAGCGACCGGGGCCTCGTGGTGGTGGACGAGCTCGGGCACACCAGCCGCGAGGGCGTGTTCGCGTCGGGCGATGTGGTGACAGGGGCGAAGACCGTCGTCGAGGCGGTCAAGGTGTCCCGCCGCGTCGCGGACGCCATGGATCGGTTTATCCGGGAAAAGTACGGCTGAACGGCGCGCCAGGCGCAATCAGCCCAGCAGAAAGGCCCCGGCGATGCCCGCCAGCGCGGTCAGCAGGAAGGGGTTGACCTTCCAGCGAATGTTGAAAAGCGCCGCCAGCGCGAAGATCACCAGGCAGGGGATGGACAGGGTGCCCCAGGGGTCCGCCAGCAGGGTGGCGATCCGCCGGTTCGGGTTGACCAGCACTTCCGAGGCAATCTCCAGCGCCGCCGCCGCGATCAGCCCCACCGTGGCGGGCTTGATGCCTGACAGCGTGTCGGAGAGCCAGTTCTGGTTTTTGTAGCGGGCAAACAGCCGCATCAGGACCACCGTGAGGATGAACGAGGGCAGGGAAACCCCCAGGGTGGCCACCACCGCGCCCGTCAGGCCCTGGTGCAGATAGCCCACATAGGTGGCCGCGTTGATGGAAATGGGGCCGGGTACCACCATGTCCAGCGCGTACAGATCCGCGATCTGCGCGGTGGTGACGCCGAACTGCCGGGCCTCCGATATCACCATGGACAGCATCGCGTATCCGTCGCCAAAGCTCAAAAAACCCAGCTTCACAAAGGTGACAAACAGCCTCAGGGTTTCAAGAAGCACGGGATTTCCTCCTCTTTAGCGCCCGGCGCGCGGCCTGATACGCGATGCCCGTCAGCCCGGAGAGCACGATGACCGCCGGCGCGCTGGCGATGTCCGTCAGCGACAGCACGAAGGCGACGACCATCAAAATGACGGCGAAGAGGCTGCGGATGTTGTAGCCCCCCAGGGACGCCGCGGCCGATACCACCAGCGCCGCGGAGGCCGCCCGGATGCCGCGCATTGCGCCCATCAGCGGCCCCTGCTGTGGGATCAGCTCCGCCAGAACGGTGGCCAGCACCATCAGCACCAGGGTGGGCAAGATCGCGCCGATGCCCGCCGCCAGCATGCCGCCCGTGCCCGCGGCGTGACGGCCCACCAGCGTGGCGCAGTTGAGGGCGATGACGCCCGGCATGCTCTGGGACAGGGTGGCGTATTCCATGAACTCGTCCTTGGTCATCAGATGATGCCGGACGACCATGTCCCGCTCGATCACGGTGATGATGGCCAGCCCACCCCCGAAGGTAAAGGCGCTGGCCTTGAAAAAAGTGCCGAAAAGGACCCGGTAGACCGTCCACTTGCGCTCCTTCATGCTGCCTCCTGCCGCCTTCCGGTTTTCCGGACGGGCCGCCACCTCTACTATACCACTTGACGAAGGATAATAAAAATATTATTATTTTATAAGAACCAGATGAAATCATTATGAACGGACGTGGCGCGGTTGACCCTGAGACACCTGGCCATCTTTGTGGCGGTCTGCGAGGAGAACAGCGTGACCCGGGCGGCCAGGCGGCTGCGCATGGCGCAGCCCGCGGCCAGTCTTGCGGTGAAGGAGCTGGAGGTGTACTACGATGTCCGGCTGTTTGACCGCATTTCCCGGCGATTGTACCTCACCGATGCGGGAAGAAAGCTGCTGGAGTATGCCACCCATATCGTCGCCCTCTTCGAGGACATGGAAAACGGCATCCGCCAGTGGGAGCTGTCGGCGCGGCTGCGGGTGGGGGCGTCCATCACCATCGGCACCAAGCTGATACCCCGGTATGTGAACGCCTTTCTGCGGGAGGAGCCGGGCTCCGCGGTGGAGGTGTTCATCGGCAGCTCCGACCAGATCGAGCGCAAGATTTTGCAGAACGAGCTGGATTTTGCGCTGATGGAGGGCCAGATCCATTCGGATCAGCTGACGCAGACCCCCTATGCGAAGGACCGCCTGGCGGTGATCTGCGCGCCGGAGAACCCGCTGGCTTCCCTGCGCACGGTGACGGCGCAGCAGCTTTTGGCCCAGCCCCTTTTGCTTCGAGAGCCGGGAAGCGGCACCCGAGAGCTATTTGACCACGTGCTGTCCAGCCGCGAATACGCCTACCGCCCCGCATGGGAAAGCACCAGCACGGAGGCGCTGGTGCAGGCGGTGAAGGCGGGGCTGGGGGTGTCCGTGCTGCCGTGGATGCTGGTTGGGGAAGAACTGGCGTCCGGCGGTGTGGCGGAGCTGAAGGTGAAGGGGCTCCGGTTTGAGCGCGGCTTTCATATGGTGTACCACAAGAACAAGTTTCTGACCCGCCACGCCAGGCGGTTCATGGATATTTGCCGCGCCCAGACGGGAGGCGGCGGGGGAGGGGCCCAGTAGTCCGCGAAGCCTAATTTTCGCACTATTGCTGGATCTTTTTCTGTCCGGCTCCGTGCCGGGCAGAAAAATCTCTGCGCCCTATCATCGGCCCTTAGACTTCGTGAACTACTGGCGCCTGCGCGCCGTTCGGAGGGCTACAAAAGATCCAGCCGAGAAAAATCGATGGTGCCGTCCTCATCGACCAGCGCCGGGTCTGCGTGCACGTACTCCACGCGCCCTACGAACATCTCGTGGGAGCCGGTCCGGATGGAATCCACCACGGTGCACTCAATATTCACCGGGCAATCGCTCAAAAGCGGCGCGTTGACTTTGACGCCGTTTTCCGTCTTTACGCAAAGGGCCGCGAGCTTGTCCCCGTCCCGCCCGCTGCGCTTTCCAAGCTCAAAAAAGGTTGGGGCACAGGCCTTTGGCACCAGGTTCACCACGAAGCATCCGGTTTCCTTTATGATCGGGTGCGAAAACCGGCTGGGCACGATGCCCACCATCACCATCGGAGGATCATAGCTGCAATTACAGCAGTAGGCGACCGCCAGCGCGTTGTCGCGCCCTTCCCGGTCGCGGCAGGAAACCAGAACCCTGGGCGTTGGCTGCAGACAGGATCTGCCGGAAGCTTGCTTTTTCATACCGGGTCCCCTTTCACACCTTGTGCGGTAATCGGCGACGGCGTTTTTCACGGCCGTCGCGCCCAGAATGGAGCAGTGCAGCTTGCGGGGCGGCAGGCCCCCCAACGCCTCCGCGATGGCACGGTCGGTCACGCGGGACGCTTCTTCGAGGGTTTTGCCCTTGATCAGAACCGTCGTCATGCTGCTGGTGGCGATGGCCGCCACGCACCCCCGCACCCTGAAGCGCGCGTCGGTGATGACGTTGCCGCGGATTTCAAGGTGCAATTCGAGAAAATCGCCGCAAGCCGGGTCGCCGAATGTCCCGACGGCATCCGGATGCGCAAGCGCGCCGACATTGCGCGGATGGGAAAAATGATCGAGCACCTGATCCGTAAAAGGCTCCGCGCCCCCGGCCGCCCCTTCCGGCGCTTTTCTATCGGGTATCGCGAGGACCATGCAGGTCCCTCCATCTTTTTGTCATGGAACAAACGACAGCCCCGTTGCCAGGGGATGGACGCGGGGGCCGATCATCGCCCCGAGCAGCCGGACGCCGCCCGCGCCGGTGCAATGGCCCGTGTAAAAGTCGGCGTCGTAGGCCCTGAGCGCCTCCGCGACCCGCGCGGCAAACGCGGCGTCCCCTCCGTCGGGGTCTTCCTTTAGAACAAGGTGAAACCCGCCGACCACCGCGCGGGGCGGCCGGCCGCGCAGTGCGCAGGCCGCTTCGAGGATGCTCGCGATTCCGTTATGGGCGCAGCCGGTGAACAGCACATCCGCGCCGTCTTCGGTGACGATCAGGTTCTGTTCGTGGCAAAAGCCGTCGGGCGCGCGGACGCCCGCCGCGGCGCTGAGAAGCGTCCGGTTGGCGGGTGGCCAGAGGGCGCCCCGCCGGACCCCGGAAAAGACCGTCAGTTCGTCGTCCAGCACCTGTACGGCGTGCGTCGTCTTCACCCGCGGATGATGCTCAAGCGCCGCATCCAACCCGATGTCCGCGATCTGCCCGCCCGCGCGGACCGACAGGTGAGGATCGAAGGCGCGCGCCCGAACCAGTACATCGGCGCGCTCGTTGCGCCGCAAAAACGCGGACATGCCGCCGCCGTGGTCGTAATGCCCGTGGGACAGGATCGCCGTGTCCACTTTGCCCACGTCCACGCCCATCTTTTCCGCGTTGTCGCAAAACAGCGCGCTTTGTCCAAAATCAAAGAGCAGCCTGTGCCTTTGCGTTTCGATGTAAAGACTCAAGCCGTGCTCACCGCGGTATTCCGCGGAGGAGACGGTATCCTCGACCAACACGCGCACCTTCATGCGTTCGCCCCGCCTTCCTCAAGCAATGCCTTGATCCGGGGATACATCGCCTTGATTGCCTCCGCCGCCCCGCCGCCATAGGCGATGACGTCCGTGCCGGCGTTTACCGCCTCCACGGCGCGGGCATCGTACGGAATGCGGCCGACGAACGGAAGCTCCGCCTTTTTGCAGAATCCTTCGATTTCATCGGCGATTTGCTCGTTGACATCCGCCTTGTTGACCGCGACCGCGCACCTCGCGCCCAATTGGCGGGCGGTCTTGAGGATGCGCTCCAGGTCGCTGAGCCCGGAGAGGGTCGGCTCGGCCACGATCAGCACCAGGTCAACCCCGCTGACGGAGGCGATCACCGGACAGCCAATGCCGGGCGACCCGTCGATGACCGCGATTTGACCGGCGTCCCCGGCGTCCCGCAGCCGCTTTTTGACCGCCGCGACCAGCTTTCCCGAGTTTCCGCCGCCCATGCGCAGCCGTGCGGTTGAGAAGAATCGGCCGCCGCCCCGATGGGCCGTCAGGCGGCCCGTGACTGCAGGCTGCATGGAAATCGCGCGCGATTCACAGGCGATCTCGCACAGCGCGCAGCCTTCGCATGCGGCGGGATCGACCCGATAGCGCCCATCCCCATCCCGGAGGATCGCCTGAAACCGGCACAGAGAGGCGCAAAGGCCGCACTGGTCGCACACATCCGGGTGGATCGCGGCCCTCGGAAGGCCGTAATACGCCTCCTCCGATGTTTCCGGCGGAACGTCCACCGAAAGGTGCAGGTTGGGGGCGTCAATGTCGCAGTCGGCAAACCGTTTTGCGTCCGCGAGGCGGATCAGCGCGCTGGCGACGGTCGTCTTTCCCGTGCCGCCCTTCCCGCTGAGCACAAGAAGCTGCTTCATTGGGCGGCCTCCTTCCCGATCCGGTCGAGAAGATCCGTGAACAGCGACCGGAGCCAGGGCAGATGCTCCGCCGCGACCAGGCCAAAGGCGGCCAGTCTGCCCACCTCCTCGTCAAAGGGGATCTTCGCCGCAATCGGAATGCCCTGCGCATGGCAGAAGGCTTCGGAGGGGTTTTCCACGCCCTCCAGGGTCTTATTGAGCACCGCGACCCGCGGTTTCCGGAACGTTTCGCACAGTTCGTCCGCCATCTGCAGATTGTGGGCTCCGTACTGGGTGGGCTCCGCCACCAGAACACAGAGATCGGCCCGGCGCACGCATTCCATCGCCGTGCAGGCCGTGCCGGGCGGGCAATCGATGAAGACGGCGCCGGATTCTCCGTCCGCGCTGGACAGAAGCTCGCGGATGATCGGAACGCCGCTGACTTCGCCGGGGTTCAAAATGCCGGTGCGCACCTCCGTGTCGCCGCTCATGCCCCGTTCGATCCGCCCGATCCCGCGGGGTACTTCCGCGATCGCCCCAACGGGGCACAGGTATGCGCACCCGCCGCAGGCGTGGCAGACCGATTGTGTCAGCAGCGGCTTTTTGTTCACGAAGGCCAGCGCGCCAAAGCGGCAAAACTGGACGCAGACGCGGCAGCCCAGGCACTTGTCCGGATCAATAATCGGGACGGAAACCGATACCTCCGCGCGGGACGGGTTGGCGACATCGAGAAACAGGTGTCCGTTGGGCTCCTCCACGTCGCAATCCAGGTATGCGCAGCGCCCGGCCACCGCGGAGAGGTTGACCGCGACGAACGTCTTTCCGGTTCCGCCCTTGCCGCTGAGGATGGCGATCTTCATTCGTTGCCCCCGTGATGAAATCCGGCGTGGATGGCCGTCAGCGGCTTCAGAGAGCCCGCCATGAGCGCGCCCACGTTGGCTTCCGCGCTGCCAAATTTCGGCCCGTAGAGCCTGACGCCCGCGGCCTTCAGCACGTTTGCCGCGTTCTCTCCAAGGCGCTGGGCGATCAGCGCGTCCGCGCCCAGGTCCAGAACCGTCTGCGCCGCGCGGATGCCCGCGCCGCCTTCGCCGGCGGCCGCCGCGTTTTCAACGATCTCGGATTTTCCACTTTCCATGTCCGTCATGCTGAAATAGGGCGCGCGCCCAAAGGAAGGACAGACGCTCGTCTTGTCCTCGTTGACCGGAACGATAATCTTCATGGCAATTCTCCCCGTCAGGTTTTTGATGGTTCAACGCCGGCCCGGTATCCGGCGCCCGCTCGGACGGCCGGCAGCTTGCCGGACTTGTTCCGCATATGTGCGTCGCGCGCCGAATGCGGAGTCTTGCGATGCGGGAATGGGGGAGGGGATTGCCCTCCCCGTGTCGTCCGCTACATGGATTCGAGCTGTCTGTTGACGACCTCAAGCCTGTCCTCCAGCGCCCGCTTCTGCTGGGCGAGAAGATCCTTCTGAGAAACGTCGTCCGGCCATTGCGCCGGGGCAAACTGCCTTCCGAACCCTCGTCCGCAGCCCAGGTCGCGTCTCCAGCCCAGGCCCAATCCCGGGCCGCGCCCCGTTCCGTATCCCACGGCGCCGCCTGCGCAAAGCCCCAAGCCTCTGCCCGTCATGGAACCCGCGCCCATCGGTCCGGTTCCGTCTCTTCCTGGCATATCGCTTCACCTCCTTTTAGGGCATATGCCCTTTTCAACCCCCATTGTACTCGGATTCGGGCATATGTCAATATCTTTTTTGGTTTTTGGCGGAAAAACCTTGGCGGATCAGCTCCGCCGCCGGAAATTGTCCCAGTTGGAGGGTTTGCCGGAGTGGCAGAATATCGATCAGATACAGCAATAAGGCTTTCTTCTCTTCCGGGATCGCGTGCTTGCTTTTCCGTGGCATACTACAAACGCCTCCTGTGTATTTATTCTTCCACAGAAGGCGTCCGATCTTACAGAAAATTTTGAACAGGCTCGAGCCGCCTTCGGCGGTAGCTGCCCAACCGCCTCGGGCTTCGAGAATCTAGAAATCACTGTCTTTCTCACAGAAGCCGCTCTTACAGAAAACCCTGAACACCGCCCGGGGAAGTTTTCTTTACAAAGGAAATACGGAAGGACGCACCTCTCTCGTCCTAATGTGTGCGCACCTTATCCGTTGATGGCGGCCACAGCGGCATTTCCCGCGTCATATCCGCTGGCAACCGCCCATCCAAACAGCGTCGCGCCCATGTAGACATCCCCTTCAAGTCCGCCGACAACTTCACCGGCAGCGTAAAGCCCGCTTACAGGTTGGCCATCAGCATTCATAACCTCCATGTTTTCGTTGATATGCAATCCGCCCAGCGTCGCATAATAACGGATAAACATCTGCAACGAATAATACGGACCTTCCGAACTCAGGGGAGCCGCGATGGTCCGACCAAAAGCATCCGGTTCGCCTTTTGCCGCATCTGAATTAAATGCTGCTGCTGTTTCCGTCAGGACGCCTTCTGCGACGCCCAGCTTCGCGCCCAGCTCGTCCAGTGTCGCAGCAGTGACCATAAAGGGATTCCCCTCGCCGTCATTCTTCAGCCATTCGGCGACATTTTCCATCGTGTAAATCTTGGAATTGACCATACCCTCATTGAAAGCATCAAAGGAGGCTTGATCCATGACCAGATACTGGGCGGCGTTCTTCTTCATTTCCTGCATCAGATCCCAGGCGTTCCCCTGCTCATTGGCAAAGCGCACGCCGTCCTGGTTTACGAGGAAGGCACCGGAAGCCGTATACGCCCCATTCACTCCGGGATTGCAGTATTGTCCCAACCCGCTGGGCAAAATCATAGAATTGGGCTGCGTATTGACGAATTGCATATTGATCAAGTCCGCGTTGACTGCCTTAGCCATCACGATGCCGTCGCCGTTCGATCCCGCATGCCCCGCGTAGACGAATTTCTTGTATTCATCCGGAACCATGTCGTCATTGGCTCCAAACCCGCCGGTGGCAAGAATGACGGCCTTGGCGTTGATGGTATACTCTTTGTCTTCTCCCGATGCCTTAACGCCCTTTACGACGCCGTTTTCAACAATCAGCTCCGTTGCCGGCGTGCTGGTCAGCAAGGTGCCGCCAGCGTTTGTGAAGCTGCTCGAAAGGCTGGAAACAACACCCGCTCCGCGCCCTTCTCCCGAATAGCTTCGGCTGGGCTTGCCCGTTCTATTATAGGGCACATTGGCACCTTCCGCGGAAACAAGCCAGTTGAACGACTCCGCAACGCTATTGACATAAATATCAACCGTTGCCTCGTCATTGTAATTATGGCCATTGGCCATTAGATCGGCCTTAAGCTTCTCGGGGGAATCTTCAAAGCCATCTTCCTTCTGCCAGTCGCTTCCGGTGGCCATCGTTCCGGAACCGGCCATGGCGCTTGCACCGCCGACCACGGCCATCTTTTCAAGCAGAATAACCTGCTTCCCTTGTTGAGCCGCACGCAGCGCTGCGCTTAAACCGGCGGCGCCGCCACCCACGACCACGATGTCCGTATCGAGTGTGACGTCTTCTTTTGCTTCGGCTGATTGTGAAGCCTCGCCCATCTGATCCACATCGACGCCCGCCTGCGTCAACGCATCCTTGAGCGCGGCGATAAAGGCGGCAGAAGTAATGGTTGCGCCCGATACGCCGTCAACCTTTGCGGTCTGCGCCTTAATTGCTTTATCCACCATGATCGGCAACGCAGCCTCGCCGATCCCCTCGGTTTCCGAATGATTCACAACTTCGATGCCTGTGATGCCATCTGCGCCAACAGTAACGCTCAGCGTAATATCTCCGCCAAAACCCTGCGCCGTGGCGGTATAGGTTCCGGGAACCATCGAGGATGCCATCGCCACACCCACACCAGACATCAACATCAAGATCGTTAGGATCGCCGCGATTGTCTTCCGCACTTGTCACATCTCCTGCAATTTTTATGACCACCGAAATTATAGCACCTGTCAAAATTAAGGTCAAGAAAAGCTGCTTATTTTAAGAATATTTACCGCGGAACTGCAATGCATGTTGGACAGGGAGGGGAAAAATAGGGCGGGAGACGGGCCCATCGGTTATGATTGAATTGCGACGACAATCAGCCGAAAATGATCCGGCCGTCCATAATTGACCCGCACAGGGAGAATTGCCATGAACAAGAAAGAGGAAGGCTTCGCGAGCGAAGCCTTCCTGTCAGAACATGGTTTTGTGGTTAGCCGATTTGCTGGATCACGAGGGTTGCGCCGCCCCCGGCACTTAAGTCAATTGTTCCTTGGAGAGGATCACCGATCGCTGAAATCAGCGAAATGGTTGTCGTTCCGCTTACAGTTAAGAAGATGTCGGATGAAAGATGCGCGATTGCAGCACCAGAATCAATAAGCGAATCGTCGTTTGGTGTTCCGTTTACGAGCAAATAGGCGGCAATCACTTTGGGCGTCACAATATTGATCGAGTACGTGATCCGGTACAGTCCATCCTGAGAAATTGTAAATACGGTGTCTGTCCCATCAACTGTGATTTCCGGGGATAGGTTTTGGTTGTCCGGCAGCGGTATTGCCGTGCCTGTAAGCGTAATTGGAATTGAAGGCTGTGCATTGTTGGAAGCATAGCCAATGACTGGCGTAAGAATCGGCCCCTGAGGCCCTACCGGGCCGGTGGGCCCGACGAGCGAGGCGAGCCATTCTGCCTCCGTCCCGGAGAAGCCTTCCTCGACGGCGACTTCATAGGCGCTCGCACCGGCGGGGCCCTCATCGCCCTGGGGGTCGGTAGGACCCGTTGAGCCCGCATCACCCGTCGCACCTGTAGCGCCGGCGGGGCCGATGGGCTCCGTTGCGCCCATGAGCCCCTGCGGGCCGATGGCGCCGGTGTCCCCCTTTGGGCCGGGACACCCAGGGTCTCCCTTTGGCCCCGGCGAGCCAGACGGACAGACACAATTACGCGTCTCGCATGAATAGGGGCGGTTGCAACACGACGTGCCATTTTGATCATCTGCGCAGAAATACTGAGGATAAGTCGAGCCCAAACCTCGGTTCCATGAATTATTCATGACAGGAGGCCTCCTTTATACGCAACGGGGTCTGGATTAATTCCGCTGGCATCGTATGAGATGCCGGCTTGTCCCGTTCCGGTATTTCTTCCGGGCAAGGATTGAGAAATCTGCATACAACCCGGTGCGGTTCAAATTCCGTGAAGGAAAGGAGCGTACTCATGGGCGCTGTGTGTGCCGCCAGTTTTTGATCATCGGAATGCCCTCACCAATCGATATAGTCGCCGCTGTACTGGACGAGCGTTACATCGCTGACGCCCTCCGCGCCTTGAAGCGCGTCAATAAACGCGGTGCCGCCGCGCCGGAGGCGGACCTCGATGGCCATTTTCACATCATGCTTGCGCAAGGTCTTTGACTTGATCTTGTACGGGTTTGTGCCCAGCGCGCGGCGCACGCGCTCTTCCACGCCGTCGCCCGTGTAGTGGACCAGCAGAATGCAGCCTACGCCCTGAAGCAGCGCCGCTGGCGTGACCGCCTGCAAAAATCCACCGCTCTCCAGAAAGGATTTTTTGAAGATGTCATTGAATGTCAGTGCGTTGTTTATTGCAAGCCCTCCGTTCGGTTGTTGGACTGATCCCTCGCCGCCGCGTCGCAGCATAAAACGTACTTGGACGCCGCCGTGAACTCGCTGGAAGATGGTTGCGCACGGCGCTGGACAGGCGTTCCGGGGTTTCGGAGAGGGCGAGGCATGCGTCCGGCGCATGCTGTAATTCCTTCCCCAAAACCAAGAACGCGCATACGGAGGTTTATATCGCATCCTTTTACGGGGATAATCACAGAACAAATGGCGCATAAAGCGATTTGGGGCAATGGTATTATAAAGAGATACACCTGCCAATTTGACGAAGTGTGAAAATAGGGGTGAATAATCATTGTAAATTTTGTTGTATTTATAAATGGTTACAACAGATTTAATGCCTGAAAGGGAGGGTTACTTCAACAGCCTTTCGAGCATGCCCTCGGGGTTGTTCAGAAAGTACTTCATGACCTGATAGTGTTCCGTGTCCCTGTAAGCGACGGGCTTGATTTTCGTATCCTCAAACAGGTAGATTTTTGCGCCAGGGAAGGCCATCAGGATGGGCGAATGGGTTGCGATGATGAACTGGGCGTCCTCTTTGACCAGATCGTGGATGCGCGCAAGCAGTGAAAGCTGCCGGGAAGGCGACAGCGCCGCCTCGGGCTCGTCCAGAAGGTACAGGCCGTTCCCGAAGAACCTGTCCATCGCAAGGTTCATGAAGCTCTCCCCGTGGGAGCGCCGGTGGAGCGACTCGCCGCCGTAGGAATCCTCAACCTCCATCCTGTCGATCTCGCTGGCGACGTTGTAAAAGCTCTCCGCCCGGAGAAAGTAGCCGTCCTTTGGGCGCTTCACGCCCTTTTCCAGCACGAGGTGCCTGTATAGCGACGAATGGGTTTCCACAGTCGCAAAATGAAAGTTGCGGGAGCCGCCCTCGGCGTTAAACCCGTAGGCGATGGCGACCGCCTCCAGCAGCGTCGATTTTCCCGTGCCGTTTTCTCCGACGAAGAACGTCACCGGGCTTTCCAGCCGGAGGGTGCCCAGGGCTTGGATCACCGGCAGGGAAAACGGATACGCGCTTGCGTCGTATCCCGAATCCTTCTTCAGCCGGATCGCGGAGATGTAAAGGTTGGTCATTGCGCATCCGCCCTGCCTTTCTGCCGCCAGCTTCCCGTCGCTTCGCAGTGGCGCACAGCCGCCGCGGCGGTCTCCAAAATCTCCTCCGGGAAAGCCATTTGCTTAATTAGCGCGATGGCGTTGCGCGTATCGCTGGGGCCTTCCAACAGCTTGTAGGAAAACGTCATGCCCTCCGGGGTGAGGTCCTCCCGGAAATGGAGCTGCCGGTACTGAGAGAGCATTTGGGTCAATTCCTGGTCGTGGGTTGCCGCCATGCACAGGCAATTCTGCCTCTCAAGGTAGCCGAGAAACGCCGAGGACGCCGCGATGCGCTCCACCGTATTCGTACCCCTGAGGATCTCGTCGATGAAGCACAGCGTCGGCGTGTCGGCCCCCAGCGCGGAGATGATCCGCCGGAGGCTCTTGATTTCCACAATAAAGTAGCTTTCGCCGCCCTCCACGTCGTCGCGCAGCGCCATGGACGTGAGCACGCGGGCGCGGGGCATTTTAAAGATGCGGGCCGTGCAGGTGCACACGCTCTGGGCCAGGATTGCGCCAATCGCCAGCGCCTTTGTGAAGGTGGATTTCCCGGAGGCGTTGGAGCCGGTGATGAGCGCGCACCGGTCCCAGGCGATGTCGTTTCGCACCGGGGTTTTGAGGAGCGGGTGCGCAAGCCCCTCCGCTCGCACGCAGAGGTCCCCGGTAAACTCCGGTTCACAGGTCTCCGCGCCCGAAGCGCGGAAATTCGCGATGGCGATGCAGGCGTCGATCTCCCCCGTGAGCCGGTAGAGGGCGCGAAGGGCTGCGTTGTGCTTTTCAAAGAACGCGGTCAGGCGGATCAGGCAGAGCATGTCCAGCTGGAGCGAAATGCGCAGATAGTCCGTGATCACGTCAAACGGGTTTTGCCGCTGCATCGCAAAGAGCGCATTCCACCGGAGCACCGGCTTCATCTCCCGGCAGATCCGGGTCAGCTCCTGCCGCGCGTCCTCCATGCCCGGCGGGCACGCGTCCTTCAGCCGGGTCGCGGCGGTGAGTACGGACGCGATGTGGCGGATCGCCGCGATCTCGCCCATCCACGCCCTTCCGGACCAGTAGTATACCGCCAGATTGGCGGCAAACGCCGCGGCGACGGCGATGAGAAACTGCACCTGGATAAAGCTGAGGAGGGGAAGGGCCACCGACAGACCCGCCAGCGCGGCATACGCGGCGCCGTGCGCGGGCTTCTTCGCGGAAGGATGAAACAGATATGCCCACGCCCTGTGGTAGCGCGCCTTGCCCAGCCGGCGCAGCGCCGCGCGCATGCGGGTCCGCTGCGGGGAATGCCGCTTGATGGCCTCGATGTACCGCGACCGCCTCGCCAGCGTCTCTCCGTCCGCGCCGATCTCCCTCAGCATAGCGTAGAGCACTTCCTCGCCGACGCCGCTCTCCGCGCGATCCAAAAGCCGAAAGATGGCGTCCATGTCCAGATCGCTCCAGGTGGTGTCGTCCACGGCGCGGCCGAAAGGTTCCGCTTTGGAAGATTCGCGCCAGTAGGACGCGATGTCCTCCAAAACATCGGAGTCCGTATCCCCCGGCGGAACAGGTTTTCCCCAGCTGTCTTCCAGCTTGCGGAAGTACCGCCGCCGCCTTCGCGCGTGCAGGAGCACGGCAATACATGCCAAAATGACAGCGCAGAGTGCCCCGAAGACGATATCCAAACGCAACCCTCCCGGATTGGGCCCGGTGCATTGCGCACCCGCGCCGCCACGCCCTGCCTTTGATTATACCGCGAAAACGCTCCGTGGACAAGAAAGCGCGCTCCGGAGATGCCCCCGGCCGGAAAGCGCCGCGCCCGGGGGAACCCCGGAGCGCGGTCCGGCATAAGCTGTCAGGGGTGCGAAAAGCGGGAGGGATTGCCTTGGGAAAGTACAAAGTCTACGTATACGCCATCAGCAAAAATGAGGAGGCGTTCGTCGACCGCTGGATGGATTCCATGGGCGAGGCGGACGGGGTGATTGTGCTGGATACCGGATCGACGGATGGGACCGTGGCGCGTCTGCGGGCGCGGGGCGCGGCGGTCTGCGAGGAGATCATCCTCCCGTGGCGCTTTGACGCGGCGCGCAACGCCGCGCTTCGCCGCGTGCCGGAGGACGCGGACATCTGCGTGAGCACAGACCTGGACGAGGTGTTCGAACCCGGCTGGCGCGCGGCGCTGGAATCGGCCTGGAAGCCGGAGCATACCCGCGCCACCTATCTTTACACCTGGGCTTTTCGGGCCGACGGGACGCCCCAGACCCAGTATCCGCGGGAGAAAATTCACCGCCGCCTGGGCTTTCGCTGGGTCCGCCCGGTGCACGAAGTGCTGCGCTACGAAGGCCCGGGCGGCGAAAACCCGGTTTGGGTAGAGGGGCTCGTACTGAACCACCATCCCGACCCGGAAAAATCCCGAGGACAATACCTGCCGCTTCTGGAGCTCGCCGCCGCCGAAGACCCGGAGGACGACCGCGCCGCCTTTTGGCTGGGGCGCGAATACCTTTTTCACGGCCGGTATGACCGCGCCATCGAAGTGCTGAAAGCATATTTGAAGATGCCTTCGGCCCGATGGGACGAGGAGCGCTGCGCGGCGATGCGCTTTATCGCCCGGGCCTATGAGGCGAGGGAAGAGCGAAGCGAGGCCGTGGCGTGGCTGTACCGCGCCATCGCGGAGTGCCCGGGCGTGCGGGAGCCCTATCTGGCCATGGCGGCGCTGGGCTATCGGGAGGAAAACTGGCCCATGACCTACGCGATGGCGAAAAGGGGTCTCGCCATCCTCCGGCCCAGCGGGAGCTATCTGGTGGAGGACGAAAGCTGGGGTCCGGCGCTTTGCGACTATTGCGCCATCGCGGCGCACCGCCTCGGCCTGCGCGAGGAGGCGCTGGCCTGCGCCGAAGAAGCCCTCGCGCTGGATGAATCGAATCCCCGGCTGCGGCGCAATGTGGAATTGCTCCGGCAGGCGGCCGCGCACAGCGGCGGAGGTGCGTCATGAAGCGCCTGAAGGTCTGCGTCTACGCGATCTGCAAAAACGAAGAAGCCTTTGTCGACCGGTGGATGGACTCCATGGACGAGGCGGATCTCGTCCTGGCGACCGATACCGGCTCCACCGACGCCACCGCCGCGCGCCTGCGGGCGCGGGGGGCGGTGGTTTGCGAAGGGGTCATCCTCCCGTGGCGGTTTGACGCGGCGCGAAACCTTTCGCTCACGAAGGTGCCGGAGGATGCGGACATCTGCGTGAGCACCGATCTGGACGAATACTTTGAGCCGGGCTGGCGTGAAAGGCTGGAGGACGCGTGGCGGGCGGCGCAGTCCCTGCACCCCGGCGCGGCAATTCTGGGAAACATCCTGTACAACTGGAGCCTTCGGGCGGACGGGAGCCCGGGCGTGCAGTTTTACAGCGCCAAGGTTCACGGCCGCGACGGCTTTTTCTGGAAGTGTCCGGTGCATGAATACCTGGATTACCGCGGCGCCGCGCCGCTTAGGCGGCCGCGCCTTGAGGGCGTGACGCTCAGCCACGCGCCGGACCCGTCAAAGCCCCGGAGTTCCTACTTGCCGCTCCTGGAAATGGCCGTGCGGGAGGCGCCCGAAGACGAGCGGATGCGCTGCTACCTCGGCCGGGAGTACATGTTCCGCGGCGAGTGGCAAAAGTGCGTCGACGCGCTGACGGTCTATCTTTCAATGCCATCCGCCACGTGGGGCGAGGAACGCGGCGCGGCCATGGGATGGATCGCAAACGCCCTTCGGGCGCTGAACCGGCCGGAGGCGGCCTTCGCATGGCATTTGCGCGCCGTCGCGGAAGCGCCCCATATGCGCGAACCGCTGGTGGATTTCGCGCGCTTTTGTCATGATTGCGCCGATTGGCCGATGGCGCTGTTTCTGGCGGAGGAGGCGCTGAAAATCCTTAGGAAATCCGACACCTATGTCAATATGGACCACGCCTGGGACGCCACGCCGGAAGCGCTGGCTGCGGCTGCGGCGTGGCGCATGGGCCTTCTGCCCCGGGCGCTGGCCCACGCCCGGAGTGCGGCGGCGCTTCCCCCTGTGCGCGGGCCGCTGGCAGAGGACCTCCGCGCGGTGGAGGCCGCCGCACCCCAAAAAACGGCGGCGGAAGAGGCGTAATGTTCCGCCGCCCGGTCTCGCGCGTTTCGCGTCGAAACGGAGCGCCACTTTATACCCAAAAAGCAACTCACCGGGATATGGTGGCCCGCATATATGTGAAACGGGGTGTTTCCCCGCCACATTTTATCAAGCATGAGGTGAACTCAATGAGTTATGATATCTTCGGAGAAGACTGGGGCGTCTATCGGGGCAAGGAACCGAAATCGGGATGGGGCTGCGGCGACTGGTGCAATCCGCCGCATCACCACCCCTGCCGTCCCTGCCGCCCCGGTCCCACTGGCCCCACCGGTCCGACAGGTCCTACCGGTCCCTTCGGCGGTCCGACGGGCCCCACCGGCCCGACAGGCCCTGCCGGTCCCACCGGTCCGACGGGTCCCCAGGGCACAATCGGTCCGCAGGGTCCGCAAGGACAGGCGGGCGCCACCGGCGCGACCGGTCCTACCGGCCCTCAGGGCGCAATGGGCGCGCAAGGCGCCCAGGGTGCCACCGGTGCCACCGGCGCGACCGGCCCGACGGGTCCCCAGGGCGCGATGGGCGCCACCGGTGCCACCGGCCCGACGGGTCCCCAGGGCGCGACGGGCGCGACCGGTGCCACCGGCGCGACGGGTCCCCAGGGTGCGACCGGCGCAACTGGTGCCACTGGCGCTACCGGCCCGACGGGTCCCCAGGGCGCAACCGGCGCGACCGGCGCAACTGGTGCCACCGGCGCCACCGGCCCGACGGGTCCCCAGGGCGCAACCGGCGCGACCGGTGCCACCGGCGCTACCGGTGCCACCGGCCCGACGGGCCCTCAGGGCGCGACGGGCGCCGGAGCGATCATTCCCCACGCATCCGGTCCGGCAGTGGTGTTTTCCAGCTCTCTGGCCGGAGAACCGCTGACGGCTGCGGCGGTCGGCTTTGGCAACTCGACCAGCTCCATCGCCCTGGTGGGCGACACGATTCCGCTGCTGGGCCTCACCACGCAGGCCTACTCCATGCCCAGGGATGGCACCATCACCTCGATTGCGGCCTACCTGAGCACCATCGTATCCATCTCGCTGCCTGCGTCGACCGCGACGGTCTACGTGCAGCTGTACCAGTCGACCGCGCCGGATGAGGACTTTGATCCGATCCCGGGCACGCTGGTGGTTCTGTCGCCGACGCTGAACGGCGTCATCGGCGTGGGCACCCGGCTCACGGGGCTTCTCACCGGAATCAACGTGCCGGTCACTGTCGGAACCCGAATCCTGATGGCGTTCACGGTAGAGATCACCGACGGAGACCCTGTGGCCACCGTCGTGACCGGTTACGCCGGCGGCGGCGTCACCATCGCCTGATCCTTGCGAAAGAGCGCCGTCCCGTCATGCGCGGGGCGGCGCTTTGTGCGGAATCGGCGTCACAGTTCAAACCGGCCGGAGAACAGGGCGTAGACCATCAACACGAGGGCGGCCAGGGCCATCAGGGCGCTGCCGACGGCGGCGGATCGGTTGGCGCCCCGCCATGCGTGGACGGAGAACGAAAGCACGTAGACGAGCATCCACGCGGTCAGGATCATCAGCAGCGTGCGCATCAGCTTCCCTCTTTGGTCGGCGCGTCCGGTGTGTAGGGAGAGCTCTTGACCTGCGTGCCGGTCCGCCGGATGGTGAAGCACACGTTTGTCGTCAGCGTCGCGTCCTGGAAGTGCCGGGTCCAGCCGTAGGCCTCTTTCTGCTGGATCGTTTTGAAATTCTTGTTGCCGTACCGACCGAAGCCGAAGATGTCGGCACCGTAGGGGCGCACCTTGTAAAAAACGCCCTGGATGCCCTCGAGGACGATTGCCTTGAACCGGGCCTCCAGCATGTCCCGGAGCGGCGATTGCTCGTACTGGGCGCGGCTCTGCACCGAAAGAAGATCTCCGTCCAGGTGCACGGTCAGCGTAATTTTGGGGTTTACTCCGTCGAAGGAGACGGCGACCTCCGGCAGGCGCTCGCGGGTTACGTCGATGACGACGATGTAGCCCGGGATGGTGGGGTCCGGCACCGCGAAATACGAATGCTCGAAGGCGCCAGAGGCCATCAGGAAGAACCGCGTTTCGTCGCCGGTCAGCGTTTCCACCATTTTATCGCCCACGAAAACAGCCGTTCCAAACAATTCCAGCTTGTTCTTTCCCTGCCGTGGAAGTTCGCCCGCCAGATACCGTCCGGCGGACATCAGGCCTCCGGCGTAGGGTGCGCCGTCCTTCACAAAGTCCTTCATGTCGTTCACCGCCGCCAGCGGCAGCGACGGCTGACGACAGGATTCCTTCATGGCCTCATAGAAGCTTTCAAGCGTTGCCTCGGGGAAGTAGCTGATCTCCTCGCTGTCCTTGGAGAGGCTTTCCAGTGTCTTTGAGGCGGACGTGCCGATCACCGGCTCGTTGGCCTGCACAAAGTCCATCGCCGAGCCCCGCACCACGAACACGTTGGCGGTGCGCCGGATGCGGCCGAAGCGGATGATCGGGGCGACAAATTCCCCAATCCTGCCGGACCGGGCCAGATCCTCCGAGAAGGCGAGGAACTGCGCGTGGCTGAAGCTGAGCTGGCGAAGCATGGAGGCGTTGAGCATCTCCACGGCGTCAAAAAAAGACGGCGCGTCGATGGAAAGCGTGGTGTAGTCGCGCTGGCTGCCGTCCGAACCGGACTCGCCGCCGCCTTGCAGCGTCGGAACCTGCACGGTGACGCGCCAGGCGTCGGATACCCCCCGGTCGATGCCGATGACCCGGGAGATGTCGTCCAACTCGCGGGCGTCGTAGCACCCGGAGAGGGCGGCGGCGATCAGCGCCAGCATCAGAAGGACTGCAAGCCTACGCATGCCGGGTGCCCCCCTTTTTCCGGAGCATCGCGACGAAAAGCGCGATCAGCGGCAGGCCGAACATTATGATCGACCCGAAGGTGCGGGTAAATTGTACGTAGTCTACGATGACGTCGAGAATGTTCTTATGAATCATGCTCGCGGCGAAGAGCAGCACCAGCCCCGCAGCCACGATGGGCGCCTTGTCGTTGATGCGGAACATCCGGCAGAAAAGGAAGAGGAATGCGTAGAACACCGCCGACAGCGATACCATCGAGGAAATGATCCAAATGAACAGAAATACCGATTCGACCCGCTGCAGGTATCGGCCGTAGTCGATCAGCGAAGCCAGTTCGTACATGGGGGAGGTGACCTCCTGCGCCACCTGGTAGGTGAAGGTCATCGAAAAGCACAGGATGCATCCGCCGATGATGATGCCGGAAAGAAGGAGGCTGATTAGTCCCTCGCGCAGGATGAACCTGAGCCCCTGAAAGGACCGGGCAAAAACCGCCAGCAGGATGATTTCCGCATAGGCCGAGGAGCGGACGGCGCCCGCCTGAATTGTGTTGAGGAAGCCGTAGCCCGCGATGGGCTCCAGGTGGTAGAGCTTGTAGTTTTCCGACCCCAGAACCAGCACCGCAAAGAGGCTCGCCATCATGATGTACATGATCAGCTTTGAGAACCGGGCCAGGCTTTCCAGCCCCAGCAGCGCCATGACCCCCACACAGGCCAGCGCAAAGCCAAAGATGTACCAGCTGGGGCTGTAGCTGTACACGTAGGTGCGCAGCACTTCGGTAAAATCCGACAGGCGGGTGGCCGCGATGTAGAAAAGCGTGGCCGCCAAAATGCCGGTGAAGAGGAAGCCCACCGGGCGGCCCAGCGCCTGTTCGAACATGTGGGCGAGGTCCATATCCGGAAAGCGCCGGATCAAAAGGCAGATGGACAGAAAGCCCGCCGTCGCCACCGCCGCGGAGATGAGCGTCATATACCAGCCGGCGGTGCCCACCAGCGTCGCCACCATCGCGGGGCTGGTAAAAAACACCTTGGCGGAGATGCTCAGCGTCGTCAGGCAGATGGCCTCCTGAAGGCCGATGCGGCCCTCGCGTACCGAAACGGTGCGGTTGGCAATCATGGCTTGTTCGCCCCCCTGTGCTTCACATTCCAGCCGCGGATGAAGCGGTTGGTCCGGGCACGGTGCACCGGGTTGACAAAGTCCGGCCTCGCCTTTTGCAGCCAGATGGGCGTGCGCGCGATGATGTCCAGGTTGGACTTGGTTCTGGGCGCCACGGGGCTCAGGTACGGGACGCCGAAGGACTTCATCGAGCAGACCAGCAGCCCGAAGATGAAGATGCCCGTCGCGATGCCGTAGAACCCCGCGATGCCACCCAGAAAAATGAACCCGAAGCGAAGGATGCGCACCGCGAAGGACAGCGAAAAATTGGGGATCGCAAAATTGCCCATGCCGGTGATCGCCACCACGATGATCAGGATCGGGCTGACCAGGTTGGCGGCCACGGCGGCCTGGCCCAGGATGACCGCGCCGATGATGCCCAGGGTCTGGCCCACCACGCCCGGCACGCGCACCGAGGCCTCCCGGATCAGCTCCCAGGATGTCTCCATCAACAGAACCTCCACGATCATCGGGAAGGGCACGGCCTCCCGCGCCTTGGATACCGAAGCCATCAGTTCCGTGGGCACCATTTCCTGATGGTACAGGATCAGCGCCACGAAAAGGCCCGGCAGAAATGTGGCGAAAATGGAGGCCAGCAGGCGGACAAAGCGGATGAATGTGCCATACTGCCACCTCAGGGCGTTGTCCTCGGAGGTGTGGAACAGATGGAAGAACGTGGCGGGTACGATGGACGCAAAGGGCGTGCCGTCGGTGATGATTGCCACCTTGCCCTCCACCAGAAACGACGCGGTCCTGTCGGGGCGCTCCGTGCTCAAAACCTGCGGGAACAGCGCGTAGGGGTGGTCCTCGATCAGCTGATCCATCATGCCGTCGCCGCCGACAAAATCGATGTCCACGTTTTCAAGCCGCCGCTTGACCTCCGCGACGAGTTTGGGGTTTGCGATGCCGTCAAGGTAGAGGATTGCGCAGTTGGTGTTGTCCACCTTGCCGATGGTGACGATTTCGGTGATCAACTTGCGGTTGCGGATCATGCGGCGCACCAGCGTGATGTTGGTGCGCAGGTTTTCGTTGAATGCCTCCTGGGAGCCCTTGATGACCGCCTCGTTCATCGGCGTGGAGATGGCGCGCTTTTCATAGCCGCGGCTCTCGACGAGCAGGCATTCCGCGCATCCGTCGATGAACAGCGCGGTCAGCCCGTTCATCACCTGGTGCGCGATTTCAGAAAAGCGATCCGACCGCTTCAGCTGGTTGACAGACAGCAGGTTCTCCGCCACAAACTGGATGGCGTTGCCGCGAAGCGGGCCGCGCTCCGCGGCCCGCTCCATCAACTGACGCAGCACGAAGTTGTTGACCACTTCCTTATCGGCCATGCCGTCGACGTACACCAGAAAGGCCTTCTTCTGCTCCAGCACCGTAAATTCGCGGATGACCACATCCTGGTTGGCGGGGACGGCGAAGATGCTTCGGACGTTGTCGAGGTTGACGTTAAGCCGTCGGGATAAATTGGGCATGGCTTCCTTCTGCGCGTGGACGGCCCTTGCCTCGGCTTCGAGCTCCGGCGTGGTCGCGGTGTCCAGCGCCTCCGGGGACGCGCCTTCCGCGGCGGCGGATTCCGCGTCCACCTGCCATTTGACCGCGGGACTGATCAGCGCCTCGCCCACGTCCTCCGGCTCCGTCTCCGGAAACCGGAACTGGTCCGCGGGGACGGGTTCCTTATAAAGGATGAAGCCTTTGAGGCCGGAGAAGATGGACAAGCAATCACCGCCTTGCAATTTTCACCAAACGCGCCGGCAAATGGTAGGTTTTCCGCATCGCTTTTCCGCTATACGCCGAGCGCGCGCAGGAAAAATCAAATTCTGTGTGATTCGGTCACGGTTTCCGGGCCAAAAGCGTGGTATAATGGAAAAAACAAAGGAGGCGATCGGATGGCAAGCGTCGCCATCATCGGTTCGGGACCCGCCGGGATCTCCGCCGCGCTGTATACGCGCCGCGCGGGGCTCGATGTCAGGGTGATTCACCGCGGCCCCGGCGCGCTGGAAAAGGCCGAGGCCATTGAGAACTATTACGGGTTTCCGCAGCCCATCGAGGGCAAAAAGCTGTGGGAAAACGGCATTTCCAACGCCAGGCGGCTGGGCGTCGAGTTTATCGAGGACGAGGTGGTGGGCTTTGCGGTGGAGGACACCCTGGTGGTATTGACCACCAAGGGCCGCTATCCGGCGGAAGGCATCGTCATCGCCACCGGCTCGCCAAGAAAGACCCCGCCCGTCCGCGCGCTTGCGGATTTTGAAGGCCGGGGCGTCAGCTACTGCGCCGCCTGCGACGGCTTTTTCTACCGCGGCAAGGACGTGGCCGTGATGGGCGCGGGGGAGTACGCGCTGCACGAGGCGATGGAATTGATGCCGCTGGCGCGTTCCGTGACGCTGCTTACGAGCGGCGGGGCGCCGACGGTGGCGCTCCCCGAGGGGCTCATCGTGCGGACGGAAAAGGTGGAGGCCGTGGAGGGCGACGACCGGCTGCGCGCCGCGGTGCTTGCGGGCGGGGAACGGCTGCCGCTGGACGGACTGTTCATCGCCTACGGCGTCGCGGGAAGCGCGGACCTGGCCCGCAAGGTGGGTGCGGAAACCGAGGGCAGCCGTATCGTGGTGGATGAGAACATGGCCACCGGCATTCCCGGGCTCTACGCCGCGGGGGATTGCACCGGCGGGCTTTTGCAGATCGCCAAGGCGGTCTATGAGGGCGCAAAGGCCGGCACGGAGCTGATCAAATACTTACGGAAGAAGGCGTGACCATGTTTTTCGGATCGAGCAAGAAGCCCGGCCCGAACGCGAAGCTGGTGGTCAAGGTGCAGCGCTGCCCGCAGAACCACCCGTGCCCGTCGATGCGCGTATGCCCGACAAACGCGCTGACCCAGAAGGGCTTTCGCGCGCCGGAGATTGATCAGGAAAAGTGCGTCGCCTGCGGCAAGTGCGTGCGCTACTGCCCGATGGGCGCGCTGGTTCTGGAATAAACCGCGTGGCACCCGCGCCGGACCGCCCGGCGCGGTTTTTTGCGCCTTTTTTTGAAAGTCGGCGCGGCCGGGACGATGCCGGGCCGCGCGGCATACCTGTAAACGGGCCGTCCGCCGCGGTATGGTTGGAAGCGCGGCGGGGACAATAACGGTGGGAGGTGTTTTTATGAAGGGAATCAGAAAGAGAAAAAAGGACCCGTTTTACGAGCTGAGCCGGGTCGCGTCCGCCACCGAGTGCACCGGGCTGATGCCGGCGCTGCCCCAGAGCGAGGAGGAGGACGAGAACTACGCCAGCCTCTACGCGACCCACGACCAGCCCCCGGCCTGAGGGCGGGCCGCGCGCCCGGGCGGTGTTTCAATCCACCGCGGGTACGGTATATAATGTACAAAAGAACAGGAGGGATGGATATGAAGCATCGCCCCGAACCCGAAGAGGCGAAGGCCGCCGTCCAGGATACGGATTTTGACGCGATGGCCTGCTCCGCCGAATTCACCCAGGGCTGTATCGAGCCGGAGGACGACAAGTAAGCCCGGCGCGGTTGCGCCATAGCGCTTTTGCGCCGCGGTTTCGCGGCGCATTTTGCTTGCGCCGGGTTTTATTTTCCGTCCGGGGGAGAACCTAGGGATACCGGCATGGAAGGGAGGCCAGTTCATGAGCGAGAGCAAGGCAAACGACCTGATCCGCAGCAATTCTCCGTACCTGATCAAGCACGCCCACAACCCCGTGCGCTGGAGCGAGTGGGGAGAGGACGCCTTTGACCGGGCGCGCCGGGAGGACAAGCCCGTGTTTTTGTCCATCGGCTATTCCGCCTGCCACTGGTGTCACGTGATGATGGAGGAGTCCTTTGAGGATGAAGAGGTCGCGGCCGTCCTCAACCGCGATTTCGTGCCGGTGAAGGTGGACCGGGAGGAGCGGCCGGATGTGGACGCGGTCTACATGCGCGCCTGTCAGGCCATGACCGGTTCCGGCGGCTGGCCGCTGACCGCGCTTCTGACGCCGGACCAGGCGCCGTTTTTTGCCGGAACATACTTTCCCAAGCGGAGCGCCCGCGGCCGCGCCGGGCTGATCGAGATTCTGACGGCGGCTTCCGCCGCCTGGAAGGGCGACCGGAGGGCGCTGACGGAATCCGGCCGGGCGCTGGACGGGTATCTGCGCGCCGAAGAAAAGCCGGAGGCGGCGGACGCCGCGGACCGGCTGCCGGACCGGGCGTTTGAGCAGCTCCGGCGCGCCTTTGATCCCGCGTGGGGCGGATTTGGCGCGGCGCCAAAGTTTCCGACGCCGTCGACCCTCCTCTTTCTGATGCGCTATTTTGCGCTCGCCGGCGCGCCGGAGGCGCTGACCATGGCGGAGACCACGCTCCACCACATGGCGGAGGGCGGGATGTTCGACCATCTGGGCGGCGGCTTCTGCCGCTACGCCACCGACCGCAGGTGGCTGATTCCCCACTTTGAAAAAATGCTCTACGACAACGCGCTGCTGCTCATCGTCTACGCGCAGGCCTACAAAATCACGGGGCGCGAGGGCTGGCGCGACATTGCCGAGCGCATCGTGGCCTGGCTGGTCCGCGACATGCGCGCGCCGGACGGCGGCTTTTACGCCGCCCAGGACGCGGACAGCGAAGGCCGGGAGGGCGCGTTTTACGCGCTGACGCCGGACGAGTGCGAGCGCGTGCTGGGGCGGGAAACAGGGCGACGCTTTGCCCGCGCCTTTGGCATCGGCAAGAGCGGCAATTTTGAGGGCGCGTCCATTCCGAACCGGATCGGCCAAACGGAGCCGCTGGACGCCGAACTGCGCGCTGCGGCAAAGCGCATGGCCGACTACCGCCGCGCGCGCCGCCCGCTGCCCACCGACGACAAGATCATGGCGGAGTGGAACGCGCTGGCCGTTGGCGCGCTGGCCGTGGCCGCCCGGGCCTTTGGGCGGGAGGACATGCTGGCGCTGGCGAAGGAAGCGCACCGCTTCCTGTCGGAGCGGCTGATGACCCCGGAGGGGCTTTGCGCCTACTGGCGGGCGGGCCGCGCGGCGGGCCCGGCGCATTTGTCTGACTACGCGGCCTGCGCCTGGGCGGATCTGGAACTGTACGAGGCCACGCTGGACCCCGAATACCTGTCTCAGGCCCAGGCCCTCGCCGATGAAATGCTGGCGCGCTTTTACGATTCTGCCCGGGGGGATTTTTACTTGGGCGAGGCGGGCGGGGATATCGTCTACCGCGCGAAGGAGCACATGGACGGCGCCTCGATTTCCGGCAACGCGCTGGCGGCGGATGTGCTGTTCCGGCTGCGCGCAATCACCGGGGAAGCGAAGTGGCACGACCTTTCCGAGGCGCTCTTGGGCGCCCTCTCCGCGCAGGCCGCCGAGTACCCGGCGGCCTACTGCGGCACGCTGACGACGCTGAACCGCGCAGCCCACCCGCTAATGCGGGTGGGCTGCGCCTCCGGCGATCCCGAGCGACTGGCAGGAGCCCTTCGCCTTGCGGGGGGAATGTACCTGAAAAACGCGGTGCTGGCGCTGGATGCGCCGGAGCCGGGCACGGCATACCACCTCTGCGAGGGGGAGCGTTGCGCCGCGCCGATCCGTGACGACGAAGCCCTGGCCGAGGCCCTTCGCGCCCACGCCGTCACGGCGTGCGCCGCGCTCAACTGATAAAAAGCCCTCCGGCGCAGCCGGGGGCTTGTGATGCTATTCGCCGATCTTGATCAGCACCTTGCCGCGCTTGCGGAAGGCGGGATCGGTAAACACCCGATGGATCTCCGCGAGCGGCACGACGTCGGTGATGATGTCGTCCAGCACCACCCGCTTCTGGCCCAACAGCCGGACGCTGCGGGTGAAGGTGTAGGGATTGATGAAGGAGGAGACGATGGTCAGTTCCCGCTGGAAGATGGAAAAAGGCTTGACCACGATCTCCGTTTCCGGCGCGACCAGGCCGAACAGCATCACCGTGCAGCACTTGCCGGCCAGTTCGATGGCCTGCTTCTGGGTAAAGGGCGTGCCCGCGGCCTCGATCACGCAGTCGAGGTTTTCGCATTCGCGGTCGATCGCCGCGCGGATGTCCTCCTTCGAGGGGTCGATCACCACGTCTGCGCCCAGCTTTCTGGCCAGCGCCTGCTTTTCCGGCACCAGTTCGCTGACGATGAGCTTGCCAGCGCCGCCCATCTTCGCCAGTTGCAGCATCATCAGGCCGATGGGACCCGCGCCGATGACCAGCACGTTGGCGCCGGCCTTCAGATGGCACAGATCAATGCCGTTGATGCAGCAGGACAGCGTTTCGGACTGGGAACCCGCCTCAAAGGACAGCCCGTCCGGCAGGTGGTAGACCTGCTTTTCGGGCACCACCGCGTACTCGGCAAAGCCGCCGGGGTAGGTGGTGCCGTAGCCCTTCATGCGGGTGCAGAAGTGCGCCTTGCCGTTTTTGCAGAAGTAGCATTCGCCGCAGACGTCGTTGGGGTCCACCGACACCCGGTCGCCGGGCTTGAACTCGGTCACCTTCGCGCCCACCGCATCCACGATTCCAGAGAATTCGTGCCCGATCACCGTGCCCTCGGGCACCGGCGCCGCGCCGCCGTCGCCGTTGAAGATGTGCAGATCCGTGCCGCACACGCCGCAGAACTTCACCTTGACGCGCACGTCTCCTTCGCCGACCTCCGGCACCGGAATGTCCACCACGCGCACGTCGTGCTTCTTAAAGTAAACAGCCGCTTTCATGTTGTCCTCCCGTCCGCGGGTCATGCCCGCGATCCTGTCCATATTACCCTTTAACCGCGCCCATCGTCAAGCCCTTGACCAGCGATTTCTGCGTCAGCCAGCCCAGGAGCACCGCAGGCAGCACCGAAATGGTGGACGAGGCGGAGAGCTGTGCCGTAAACTGACCCTGCTGCTCGCGGAAGCGCGCCATGTACACCGGCAGCGTTGCGGTCTGGTTGGTGGTCAGGTTGAACCCCAGGAAGAACTCGTTCCAGATGAACACCGCCACCAGAAGCCCCGCCGTGATGATGCCGGTGCGCGCCAGCGGCACGACCACGCGGATCAGCTGCTGGGAGCGGGTGCAGCCGTCAATTTCGCTGGCCTCGATCAGAGAAATGGGGATGTCCGCCAGGAAGGAGTGCACCATCCACACCACCAGCGGCAGGTGGAAGCCCACGTACACGATGAGAAGCCCCATGGGTGAACTGTGCAGGTTGAGCGTGTTGAACGTCAGGTACAGCGGAACCAGCACCGCCACCGGCGGCAGGAGGATCGTGGTGATGAACCAGAGGTACAGGCTGTCGTTGGTGGTCGCCTTTTTGAACCGGCCGAACTGCAGCGCAAACGCCGCCGGCACGCCCAGCGCCAGGCTGATCAGCGTGCTCGTGATCACCTGGAACAGCGAGTTTTTCAGGTAGAGGATCATGTCCGGATCGCTGAGCACTTTGTTGTAGGTGACCAGCGTGGGCTTGAAAAAGAGCGCGGGGTTGACCGCCTGGATCTCCGTTTTGAAGCCCGTCAGGAACATGTACAGAATGGGGAAGAAGTAGATCAGGCCAAACCCGTAGCAGACGATGCCCAGCAGAATCTTTCTGGTGATCGCGCGCCGACGGATTGCCCGGTTGACATCCTGAATCGTGCGTCTTTCAGCCATCATGCCGCCCTCCCCCTTAATCGTACATCGCGCGCCGCTTCTTGATCGCGCGATACAGCAGCTGAACGGCCAGGAGCGTGATCATGACCGTGATCACGGCAACGGTCGCGGCGCGGCCCACGTCGTTGGCGCTGAACACCAGCTTGTACACGTTGAAGGGCAGCGTGTAGGAGCGCGTGCCCGGCCCGCCGGCGGTGGTGACCAGGATCAGGCCGAATTCCTTGACGATGAAAATCATGCCCAGCATGATCGCCACCTGCATGTGGTTGAGAATCATCGGCAGCTTGATTTTGAACGTCAGCACGCCCCAGTTGCAGCCGTCGATCCGGGCGGACTCCAGCACTTCCTGGGAGATTCCCTGGAGGCCCGCCAGGATGACCAGCACGAAAAACGGCATCCATTGCCACACAAACAGGAACGATATCAATGGAAGCGAGTAATAGCTGATGAAGTCCACCGGGACAATGCCCAGCAGCTTGCAGATGTAGCCATACCAGCCGAAGGTCGTATTCAGAATGGTCACCTTCCAGATGACGCCGCTGGCGGTGGACATGACAAAGAACGGCCCGAGGATCAGCGTGCGCACCACGTTGATGCCGGGGATGTCATGGTCCAAAAGCAGCGCCACCAGAAACCCGAAGAGGGTGCAGGCGACGAGGGAGATCAGTGTCAGCTCGATGGTCTGCCACGTGATGGTCCAGAACTCGACGCGGCCATTGCCCCACAGATAGTACTGGTAGTTGTTCAGCCAGTTGAACCGGATGCCCAGATCCGGCCTGTTCATGCGCCATTTGAGCAGCGAGAAGATGATGGTCAGCAGGAAGGGAACCTGCGTCGTCACCGCGACCCAGATGATCGCCGGGAGCGCGAAATACTTGTCCGTATAGCGCTTTTTGATAAGACTTGGCTGCATGCGCTTCACCTGCCCTTGATTTCGTCAGAGGAGCGTGGGGGATGAACGCTCCCATAGGCGCCGGAACCTTCGTATCGACGCGCGCCATGATACCCAAACCGCTCCCGCGCGCCCGAGGCGAACGCGCGGGAGCGGAGCGCTCCTTACGCGGAGGGATTGGCGCTTAGGCCTTGTACTCGCCCTCGACGGCGACTTCTTCAAACAGCGCCTGGGTGTTGGCGATGGCCTGGTCCAGCGTAATCTGGTCGGTCACGTACTCGGCCAGCCACTGGGTCATCTTGTCACCGGCATCCGCGAACTCGGGGATGGCGATATACTGCAGGCCGGTGTAGGGCACCGGGTTCACGCAGGGATCGTTGAAGTCCATGGACTCAAGCGCGTCCAGCGTCGCCTTGGCGTAGGGCACATCGGCGTAGGCGGGCAGCGTGTACAGCGAGGAGCGGGAAGCCTGCGGGGTGGAGGCGCCGGAGGGATCCTTCTCCAGGGTCAGGTTGATGAAGTCCTTGGAGGTCGCCCACAGCATGAAGTCAAACACTTCCTGCTTTTTGTCGCTCTTGGGGTTGATGCCCATCGCCCAGTTCCACAGCCAGGAGGTGTTGGTCTCCTTCACCTGGTGCGGGGCGGCGACGTAGCCCATCTTGCCCTTGATGGGGCTGCCCTCGGCCTCAAAGCCGGAGCAGATGGAGGTGGCGTCGTAGTAGATGCCGCACTTGCCGGTCATCATCAGCGCGATGCACTCGTTGTAGGAGTAGCTGAGGATGTCCTTCTGGCCGGCGTCGCGCAGGATCTTCTTGTACATCTCCCAGGCGTTGCGCTGTTCCTGGGTGTCCACGGTGGCGTTCCAATCCATGTCGTAGAACTGGCCGCCGAAGGCGTTGACCATCGTCACGAAGGGCGCGCCGCTCATGCCCCAGCCGGGCATGCCGCGCATGGTCATGCCGACGTAATCGTCGCCCAGCGCCTTTTTGAGGGCCACGGCCAGCTCGTAGATCTCATCCCAGGTGGGCTTTTCGGGCATGGTCAGGCCGGCCTTCTCGAAGAGCTCCTTGTTGTACATGATGAACGAAGACTCGCCGTAGTAGGGGATGGCGTACTGCTTGCCATCCAGCGCCAGCGACTGCATCATGCCGGGGATCAGGTCGTCATAGTCGTACCATTCCTTTTGCTCGTCGGTCATGGCCTCGAAGTAGGGGGTCAGATCCTCGAGCCAGCCGTTGCGGGCCCAGGTCTGCGCCTCGTAAGGCCCAATGTAGAACATGTCGTAGGCGTTGCCGCCGGAAGAGGCTTCCGTCGTCAGCTTTTCGCGCATGTCGTTCTCAGGCAGGATGGCGATGTTGATCTCCACGCCTTCCGCCTTGTAGTTTTCCTTGGCGATGTCCGCCAGCGCCTGGGAAAGGGGGTTGTTGGCCAGGACGATGTTGACCACCTTGGTTTCGGCGGATGCGAACGAGGGCATCAGCGCCATCACGAGCAGCATGGCCAGGATTAGAGACAGACCTCTCTTCATACGGGACCCTCCTCGATTTTCTCTTTTGCGGTCGCCCGCAAAACATAGTCATTCAGAAACCCGCGCGGGGCGGATGGCGGAAGATCAAGGACCCGCGCAAGCGGCGGGGTGGGAGAAGCGGCGGCGTGCCTTCGGATATTTTTTATCGATTTGACTTTTAGAAAACGTTTTTTATATGTGCATTTATCATACATCAAGCAAACACAGTTGTCAATAGGCAAAATTATAAGATTGAAAAATATAATGAATTGCCCATACAATCCGGATTGGAATGGAAATCGCATTAACGGTTTTTACCGAATGCCGGGTGTACCGCGGAGTGCACGCGCCCCGCGCCCAAATGCCGCCGAGGGGCAGGCGGTCATTGAAAGCTCTGGAAAAAGGCATCCACGTGCAAAAGGGCGGCGCCCAGCGCGGAGGCTTCCAGGTGATGCCGGCAGACGCGGATATACTCGCCGTTTTGCTCAAAGGTGTTGAGCGGCGCCGCCCGCCGCCTGAGCTCGGGCAGGTATTCGTCCAGAAAGCTGCCGACCGAGCCGCCGACCACCACCTCGCAGTCGTAGGCCATCGAAAGGTTTGTAACCGTCAGCGCCAGCCAGTCCAGGTATTCGTCGAAGGCGGTGAGGCAGGCGGGGCTGCCCCGATGGAGGAGGCTGAAATAATCGTGCAGGCTGCCGCCCGCCAGATCGGAAAGCCGCACCGCGGCGCAGTAGGCGTCCACGCAGCCAATCTGTCCGCAGTAGCAGCGCCTGCCGCCGGGTACCAGCCGCATGTGGCCAAACTCGCCGCTGTGCTGATGCATGCCCGGGTACAGCTGACCGTTGATGAAGATCGCGCCGCCGACGCAGAAGTTCAGCGACAGGTAGACGAAGGCCGATTCCTCCACGCCCCGCGCCTCCGCAAAGCCCGCGGCGCTGGCGTCGTTGACAAAGGCACAGGGAAGGCCCGCCAGCGGATCGCTGAAGCGGGCGCAGGGGATGCTGCGGATGTCCAGCGCGTGGGAGTAGACGATCTCCTCGCCGCTCTGGTCGATGATGCCGGGAATGGAAAACCCGACGCCGAGGATGGCGCTCCGGTCCACGTCGTTCAAAAACTGCTCGGCGTCCTCGACAAAGCCCAGGATCAGCCTGCCCACGTTTTCAAAATAGGCGGGGGTGGCCTCAAAGGGGCACGCGATGCGCCGGTGCATGACGATGGCGCCGGTGAGGTCCACCAGCACCAGGCCCAGATCGCTGCGGGTCACATCCACGCCCACCGCCACGCGAAGCTGGGGGATGGGGGCGATGGCGGTCGCCTTGCGGCCGCCGGTGGACCGAAGCTGTCCGGTTTCCCGGAACAGGCCCTCGGCAAGAAGCTCCTTCACGTTCTGGATCACGGTGGGCAGGCTCATGCCCAGTGCGTCCACCAACTGCTGCTTGGTGGTCTGCCCGCGCATGTACACGTATTCCAGAATGCGGCTGCGGTTATGAAGGCGGATTTCCCGGCCGCCGGTCTTGAGCGTCTTCATGGCACACACCTCGGAAGCGCGCCGGGCGCGCCGGGTTCGGGGAAAGATGCGCCGGGACCGCCCCGTCGCCGCACCGACGCGGGCGGAAGGGCGGCCCCGGGTCCCTTGCCGCAGGTTAGAAACAGGTGAAGGCGCCGTCCACCACAAAGTCGCTGCCCGTGGTGAAGGAGCTCATGTCGCCCGCCAGGTAAACCACCACCGCCTGCAGCTCCTCGGGCTTTCCGAGGCGGCGCATCGGGGCGATCTTGTTCCACTCCTCGATCAGGGCCTTCAGGTGGGGCGCGGCCAGGATCAGTTCGGTGCCGATGTAGCCCGGGCTGATGGAGTTGACGCGCACGCCGCGGGTGGCCCATTCGACGGCAAAGGACTTTGTCAGCTGGATGACGCCCGCCTTGGACGCGTTGTAGGCGCACTGGGGCTGCGGCACGTTGACGATGTGGCCGGACATGGAGGCGGTGTTGATGATCGAGCCGGAACCCTGCCCGAGCATCACCCGGCCCGCCGCCTGGGCGGTCAGAAATACGCCCGTCAGATTGACGTTGACGACCTTGTTCCACTGCTCCAGCGTCATTTCCTCCGCGGGCACGTTGATGCAGATGCCCGCGTTGCAAAACGCGATGTCAATCCGCCCGTAAGCCTCGAGCACGCGGTCGATCATCCGGTTCACATCCGCCTGGTCGGTCACGTCCGTCTTGACGGCGAAGCACTGGCGGCCGGTTTTCCCGCTCAGCCATTGGGCCGTCTTCTGCGCTTCATCCAGGTCCATGTCGACGATGGCGATGTCCGCGCCGGCCTCACACAGCGCCAGCGCGACCGATTTCCCGATGCCGCGCGCGCCGCCGGTGACAAAGCCCTTCTTGCCGTCCAGCCGCATCTTTTCGATGATGCCCATACGTGTGCGCCTCCCCTTTTTAGTTTTGCCCATTATAGCATCGGTGAAAATAAAACGCAACCTGTCAGAAAAGCACAAAAACGCCCAATATCCGGCAATTCTGCGCCGAAAATAAACAATACTCCGGTCTGTAATTTACATAAACTAAAAATAAGACCAAAGTCCACATTTGCGGGTACGGCGAGCGGACAGCGGCGGCCCTGCGCCGCATACAATGACCGGGGAGGTGGCGCCATGGAGCGGGCGGCCGCGGTCATACGCAAGGGCGAAAAGAGGACGCGCTACTACGACAGCACCCGGGTGCTGACCTGCGCGGTGGAGTATCCCGAGTTTGTCGCAAAGGCGTTCCCCTGGATTCTGAACCGGATCAATCTGTACAACCGCCGAAAGGCGGAGGCGTTTTGTCAGCGGTGCTCCACGGAGCTGTACGCCCAGGCCGTGGAGGGATACCGCTTCGCGCGGCAGAACGGATACCCCTTTATTCCCTATGAGGCCATGATGACCTATGGGATTCCCTACAACCGCTTTTGCGTCATCAGCCTGTACTTTGACGCCTATCAGTTTACCGGCGGCGCCCACGGCGGCACCCTGCGCACCTCCGACACCTGGAATCTGGCGGAGGGGGACCGGATGCGCCTTTCGGATTTTTTTCCGCCGGGGTTTCCGTACCGGGCCTACATTTTTGAGCAGATCGACGCCCAGATCGCGCGGCAGACCGCAAGCGGCGAAAATAGCTTTTTTGAGGACGCGCCCCAGTTGGCCCGGCAGGCGTTTAGCGAGGATAGCTTCTATCTGACGGACGAGGGCCTTGTCGTCTACTTTCAACAATACGACATCGCGCCCTATGTCAGCGGGATCGTGGAGTTCGTGATTCCCTATCAGGAAGGCGTGGTCACCAGGCCCGGCTGCGGGTGAGGCGGCGCGCCCGGGCGACCCCTCTTGACAGCGGCTAAATATTACGATATAATGACAAATATTAAAATACTTATGCAAAAGGAGGCGCTGAGATGCGAAGGATACGGTGCGCGGCGCTATGTCTTGCGCTGATCCTGGCGCTGACACAGGGCGCTTCGGCGGCGTCCGCGGTGCTGGAGCGCGCGGTAGAGATCATTTCAAAGATGGAGACGAGCGGCAACTACGGCGCCGCGTCCAACGACAGCGGCGGGCCCAGCGTCGGCATTTTGCAATGGCACAACGAGCGCGCGGTCAGCCTGCTGAAAAAGGTTATCGCGGAGGATCCGGAGGGCGCGAAGGCGCTGTTGGGGGACGCGCTGTACGACCAGCTCTCGACGGGCAAGACCAGCGTCTGGAACGGCAAGACGCTCAGCGCCGAAAAGCGCGCGGCGGTCGGCGCGCTTTTGAAGAGCGACGCGGGCGTCCGGTGTCAGAAGGCCCAGGCGGAGAAGGACATATCCGCCTACATTGAAAAGGCGAAGGGCCTGGGGATCACGGACGCCAACGCGCTGGTCTACTACGCGGACATTCATCACCAGGTGGGCAGCGGAGCGGTCAAAAAGTACGGCGTCAAGGCGGCGGACATCGCCGGAGGATACGGCAAGATCACGCTCAAGGCGCTTTACCAGGCGGCGCTGGTCTACGCCACCCACACAAAGGCGCGGCGCACGAAGGTCTACAACATGCTGGCGGAAAATCCCGTGGCGGGTGCCGCCGCGGCGGACGTGGAGGTGCTGCCCGAGCGCGTCAGCCTCAGTCCGTCCGGCACCCGGACGCTGTATCTGGGCGATACGCTGAAGCTGACCGCGGCGGTATCGCCGTCAAACGCCACGGCCCAATATACCTGGAAGACCAGCAAATCCAGCGTGGCGACGGTTTCCGGCGGCGTGGTGACCCCGAAGAAAAAGGGCACCGCCACCATCACCGTCAAAACGCAGAACGGAAAGACGGCTTCCGTTAAGGTGAAGGTCAAGCCCGTCCTGGTCGAGCGCGTTTCCATCACCGGCGAAGCGGCCATGCAGCGGGGGAAAAAGCAGGCGCTGACCGCCGTTTGCACGCCGGAGAACGCCACCAACCAGAGCGTCCGCTGGCGGTCTTCCAACAGCCGGGTGCTGGCGGTCAACTCCAAGGGCGTGGTGCTGGCCAGGCGCAAGGGAAAGGCCACCGTCTACTGCATGACGAAGGACGGCACGAAGAAGGTGGGAAAGCTGGTCATCCGCGTCAAATAGGTGAAACGGTGAAGGGCCGCGGGGCATAACGCCCCGCGGCCTTTTGTAAACGGAACCGTCAGATGCCGGCGATATCGATGTTCGCGCCCCGGATGCCGGCCAGCGCGCCGGAGGCCGCCTCGCCGGTGTCCGGATGGGCGATGAGCCACTTATCCACGGCCCACAGCATGCGGTGCTCTCCGGCGGACTTCTTCGCCGCTTCCAGCGCCTCGGGGGCCAGGTCCGCGTTGGTGCCTTCGGGCAGGAGGATGATCATGCGAAAGCCGGAATCCTCCACGTGGCAGGGGGCGTAGTGCAGCGTGGTGGCGTACAGTTCCACCGCAACGCCCGCGGGCACGCGATAGAGTTCCACCCGGCCGGAATCGTACGCGCCGTCCGCGATGTCGCGGCGGTCGCCCAGCATGACGACGCAGTCCGTCACCGCCACGTCCACCTCGCTGGCGCGGTGGTACTCCATCGCGTTCATGCGGGTGTTGCGGCCCCAGCAGAGGCCCGCCTGAATGGGCTTGAAGCCGCCGTAGCGGGCGAGAAAGCCCGAAAAGTCCGGCGTGGCCTCGAGTTCCGGAATCGAGCGCCGGTACGCGACGCCTTCTTCCGGCATGGGGATCCGGGCCGCCGCCGCGCGGATCGCGTCGGACGGCACGCCCTCCAGCACCGCGCCATATTTTTTGAAGGAATCGTCAAACACCGATTGAATCTTTTGCATGCTTGCGCCTCCGTATCATATTCCGGATTTATCCTATCACGGCGGGCGGCCCGCGTCAAGCGGGGCGCTACACCAGTCCCAGGTGCTCCAGAAGAATTTTGACGCCGATCAGAATCAGAATCACGCCGCCCGCGATCTGCGCCTTCTGCTGAAAGCGCGCGCCGAAGTAGTTGCCCACTGCCACGCCGCCCAGCGAGAGGAGAAATGTGGTGAGCCCGATCAGCGAGCAGGCGGCCGCCACGTTGACCTGAAGAAACGCCAGCGTGATGCCCACGGCCAGCGCGTCGATGCTGGTGGCGACGGCCAGCATGAAAAGGCTCCGGATATCCAGCGCGACGGGGCAGGCATCGCCCGCATCGCCGCCCTGCTTGAGGGCGTCCACGATAAACTTGCCGCCGATGAAGCCCAACAGGCCGAAGACAATCCAATGGTCATAGGCGGCGATCAGCCCCTGAAGGCTCAGGCCCATGAGCCAGCCCAGAAAGGGCATCAGCGCCTGGAATCCGCCGAAGAACAGCGCGATAACTGTCGCCTGTCCCCAGTGGATCCTGCGCATGGACAGGCCCTTGCACACCGCCACCGCGAACGCATCCATCGACAGCCCCACGCCGATCAGCAAGATATCCACCGTTCCCAACCGCCTCAGTCCCTTGCGAAAGATTCTTTTCATTCTATCATAACGCTCGGAAGGGGTCAAGCGGGGCGCACCGTTTCCGTGCAAAAAGGGGCGGCATTGCGCCGCCCCAAGGGGCGTGGTTTTCCGTCAGACCCGGACGTCGCCCGCCCGCACTTCCGGCGCGCCGGAAAGCAGCGGATCGACCGCCTCGCGGACGAAGTCCTCCACCTGCCGGGCGGAGCGCCCGGTATAGCGCTTCGGGTCCAGCAGCGCGTCCAGGTGGCCGCGTTCCATGCCAAAGGCCGGGTCGGCGGCAATGCGGTCCAGAAGGTCGTTGTCAAGCCCCTCCACCCGCACCCGGTGGGTGGCCGCCTGGGAATGGACGCGGATGCGCTCGTGGAGCGCCTGCCGGTCGCCGCCCGCCTTGACGGCCTCCATCAGGATGTTTTCGGTGGCCATGAAGGGCAGGTTTTCCCGCAGGTTCCGCTCGATGATCTTGGGATACACCACGATGCCGCCGGCCACGTTGCAGTAGAGCTCCAGCACCGCGTCGGTGGCCAGAAACGCCTCCGGCAGGCTCAGGCGCCGGTTGGCGGAATCGTCCAGCGTGCGCTCAAACCACTGGGTGGCGGCGGTCATGGCGGCATCGGTCTCCAGGGCCATTACGTGGCGGCTGAGGGCGCAGATGCGCTCCGAGCGCATGGGGTTTCGCTTGTAGGCCATCGCGCTGGAGCCGATCTGCTCCTTGCCGAAGGGCTCCTCGCACTCGTGAAACGCCTGCAGAAGGCGGATGTCCTGCGCAAACTTGTAGGCGCTCTGGGCAATGCCGCTGAGCACCGCAAGGATGCGACTGTCCAGCTTCCGGGGATAGGTCTGCCCGCTGACCGGGTAGACCTCCGCCAGGCCCATCTTTTCCGCAACGCGCTTTTCCAGCGCCAGCACCTTTTCGTCGTCGTCGTCAAACAGCGCCATGAAGCTGGCCTGGGTGCCGGTGGTGCCCTTGGAGCCCAGGAGCTTGACCGTGGACAGCGCGTGGTCAAGGTCATCCACGTCCATCATCAGATCCTGCATCCACAGGCAGGCGCGCTTGCCCACCGTCACCGGCTGCGCCGGCTGCAGGTGGGTGAGCCCCAGAGTGGGGAGATCTTTGTGCTCGAGGGCAAAGGCGCGAAGGCGGCGGATGGCCTCCAGCAGCTTTGAGCGGATCAGCCGGAGCGCGTCCCGGAGGATCAGCGCGTCGGTGTTGTCGGTCACGTAGCAGGAGGTGGCGCCCAGGTGGAGGATCGCGCCGGCATCCGCGCCGCACTGGTCGGCGTAGGCGTGCACGTGGGCCATCACGTCGTGGCGCACCCGCTCCTCGTAGGCGCGGGCGGCGGCGTAGTCGATGTCCTCCGCGTGGGCCCGAAGCTCGGCAATCTGCGCGTCGGTAATCGCAAGCCCCAGCTCCTGCTCCGCCTCCGCCAGCGCCACCCACAGCCTGCGCCAGGTGATGAACTTGTTGTCCGGCGAAAACAGGTACAGCATTTCGCGGCTGGCGTAGCGGCTGCCAAGCGGCGACTCATAGGCGATTTTGCGTTCCATGAAGGTTCCTCCCGTCAGCGCAGGATGATCTGGTCACGCTCGGCGCCCACGGAGACGTAGCGGATCGGGCAGCCCAGCTTTTGCTCCAGGTAGAGCACGTAGGCCTGCGCTTCCGCGGGCAGCCTGGAAAAGTCGCGCACGGCGGAGATGTCCGTCTTCCAGCCCGGCAGCACTTCATAGACGGGCTCACAGCCGTCGAGCTCCGGCGTGAAGGGGAAGTCCTCCCGGACTTCGCCGCGAAGGCGGTAGCCGACGCAGACGGGGATCTCCTCCAGATCGCTGAGCACGTCCATCTTGGTCAGCGCCACGGCAGTGGCGCCCTGCAGCGCGGCGCCGTGGCGGGTGGCCACCACGTCCATCCAGGCGATGCGGCGGGGCCGGCCGGTGGCCGCGCCGTATTCGCCGCCCGCCTCGCGCAGGTGATCCGCGGCCTCGCCGGAGAGTTCGCCCACGAAGGGCCCCTCGCCCACGCAGGTGGAGTAGGCCTTCACGACCCCAACCACCTCGTCCAGCCGGATGGACGGCAGACCGCCGCCGATGGGCGCGTAGGCCGCCAGCGGAGAGGAGGACGAGGAGAAGGGATAGATGCCGTAATCGATATCCCGGAGCGCGCCCAGCTGCGCCTCAAAGAGAATGCTCTTGCCCGAGTCCTGGGCGTCCTTCAGGATCTTGCCGGTGTCGCAGATGTGGGGGATGAGCGGCGCGCCGTAGGTATCCAGCCATTCCATCGTCTCCTCAAAGGAGATTGGCGGCTGGCCGTAGGCCTGGGCAAACACCGCGTTTTTCCAGTCGATCAGTTTTTTCAGATGGTGCCGGAGCGCGTCGGGGTACCTCAAATCGCCCATCTGGATGGCTTTTTTCATGTACTTGTCGCCGTAGATGGGGGATATGCCGCGCAGCGTGGAGCCGTAGCTGTCCTTGCCCAGCCGGATCTCCTCCAGCTTGTCCTGCAGCGGGTGGAAGGGCAGCACGATCATCGCCCGCTCCGAGATGCGCAGGTTTTCCGGCGTGATGGCGACGCCGCGCTCGCGCAGCCGGGCGATTTCGCCCCCCAGATGCTTGAGGTCGATGACCGTGCCCACGCCCAGAAGGTTCACCGTGTCCCGGTGGAAGATGCCCGAGGGCAGCAGGTTCAATGCGAACTTGCCGTATTCATTGATGACGGTGTGGCCGGCGTTGTTGCCGCCCTGATACCTTACGACGACTTCAAACCGGTCGGCCAGGTAGTCCACCATGCGGCCCTTGCCCTCGTCGCCCCAGTTGACGCCCACAATTGCGCAGATCGCCATGCAATTCTCCTCCAATTACGAACGAATACCATGCATCCGCAAAGAAACATCCGTAAATATCGGACATTCCTGAGCGCTTGCATCCTATTATACCATTTTTGGGGTTATTTTTCAAGCGGATCGCGGGGAGGAGCCGGATGATCCCCCGGGTTTTCGTCCTCCACGAACTCGCCTTCAATGAAAGGCTGGCCGTTGGGGGCGACGTCGCGGTTTTCCCGCCGACCCAGCGAGCGCAGCCAAAACAGCATCCGGATCAAGACAATCAGGACAAACAGAGCCGGTACGGCAATCATCCACACGAAGGGCGCGAAAAACAGCATGCGCTCACCTCCCTTTTCATTATACCACGGCCCGGGAAAAAGATCAAAAAAGGGGCGGGTCACATCCCCCGGGCGATCATCAGTCTGGCGGCGTAGATTGCGGCCAGATGCAGCGGGTAAAACAGGTAGAAAAACCACTTGGGCAGTTTCAGGTTGGTCCTGGTGGGCAGGTAGATGGCCGGCAGCGCCAGCACCGCGAAGGCCTGGGTACCAAAGCGCACCGGGCCGATCTGGTATGCGCCGCCGGAGGAGGCGCCCCACCACAGCATGAAACCCAGCACCCACAGAAAGGACGCGCCGGGCTGTGCCAGGAAGGCGTAGAACAGGAGCATCAGCGCCACGCCGCGCCAGCCGTAGTCCAGATACCCCTGGAAGTACAGGATGACCCCCGTGACGATCGCCGCCAGCGCGTATTTCTTGTCCTTGAAGCACCAGATGAGCAGCATGCCCGCCATCAGTGATACGAGAATGCTGGGGCGGTTCCAGCTCATCAGGTACCAGGAAACGGCGCTGCGGAGCGGATCGCCGCTCCAGGAAACGGCGTCCATGGCGGCGGTGGTGTGGCTGAGGCCCAGCGCGTACAGCGGCTGGGACACGAGCGCCAGCAGCAGCATGCGCATCAGGTAGCGGCGCATGTCGTGGGTGTACACGCAGCCCACCGCCAGGCTGTAGGCAAAGATGGGGAAGGCGATGCGCCCGATCACCCGGAGAATCGGGTACTGGGGCAAAATCGCCGCGCCCACGTGGTCGATCGCCATCGTCGTAATCGCAATGAGCTTCAAAAAACCGGTGTCCGTGTTAAGCCTGACGTCCTGCCTGCCCGCCATCCAATCACCCTCGGCCAAAGAATACCGCACCCTCATTATAGGGTATTTTTCGCCGCGGCGCAATGGATGCGCCTGCCTTTTGCCGCGCGGAACCGCCGGAAATGACAAGAGCGCGGCCATCGCCTGGCCGCGCTCTCAGACCATCCACAAAATCCTCGGCAGACTTCAATCGTTCCCGGCGGCACGTACGTCGGGAACGGTTTCTCCCCCCAGGGCGCACACTGGGGGGAGAAATAGCACCATACGTCAGCACACCGCCCGGAAATGCGTGAGCATTTCAGGGGTGCGCAGGCCTCCTCCTCCGCATCAAAAAATCCGGCAGGTTTTTTGATGCTATGAGAGCGCGGCCATCGCCTGGCCGCGCTCTCAGGAAGCCGGATGAAAGGGCGCTATTTGCCCAGCGCCGACTTGGCGGTGTCGCACAGCTTCGTAAAGCCGGCCATGTCGTGGATCGCCAGATCCGAAAGGATCTTGCGGTTGACCACCACACCGCTCTTTTTCAGGCCGTTGATCAGCCGGGAGTAGCTCAGGCCGTTGACGCGGGCGCCCGCGTTGATGCGCGCGATCCACAGGCTGCGGAAATCGCGCTTTTTGAGCTTGCGGCCGATAAACGCGTAACGCAGGGAGCGGCGAACCTGCTCGCTGGCGGCGCGATACTGCTTGGAACGGGCGCCGAAGTAGCCCTTCGACAGCCGGAGCATTTTCCTGCGTTTCTTCAGGGCGTTGACGGCCCTCTTTACTCTTGCCATTTGGATTCGCCTCCTTACTTATACGGAATCAGTTTCTTCATGGTTTTGGCTTCGCCGCTGAACACCAGGGCCGCCTTGCGAAGGTTGCGCGTGCGCTTGGTGGGCTTCTTGGTCAGGATATGGCTCTTGTACGCCTGCGAGCGCTTGACCTTGCCGGTCTTGGTCAGGCTGAAGCGCTTCGCCGCGCCGCGGTGGGTCTTCTGCTTGGGCATGGAAACTCCTCCTCTCGTTCAGTGCATCATTTCGCGGAAATAACGAGCGTCAATCCTTGTCGCGCGGGGCAAGGATCATGATCATGTTCCGGCCCTCGAGGAGCGGTTGGCGCTCGATGATGGCGTACTCCTTGATCCGCTCGGCGAAACTCCTCATCACCTGGAGACCGATTTCAGAGTGGGTAATCTGACGGCCGCGGAAACGGATGTTTACCTTGACCTTATCGCCATCCTGGAGGAACTTGACCGCGTTCCGGAATTTGACGTCCACGTCGTGATCCTCGATGGTCGCGGAAAGGCGAACCTCCTTGATGGTGATGACCTTTTGATTCTTGCGAATCTCACGTTCGCGCTTGGATTGTTCGAAGCGGTACTTGCCATAATCCATCAGCTTGCATACAGGCGGCTTGGCCTGCGGCGCAATCTTGACCAGATCAAGCTGGCGTTCTTCGGCGAGCTCCAGCGCCTGCCGCGTCAGCATGACGCCCAACTGTTCGCCGTTCTGATCGATCAAACGTACCTCGCGGTCGCGGATCTCCTCATTAATCATCAGATCGTTGTTGATACCCATGCACCTCCCAAATCGATTCTCATTCAGTAAAAAAGCGGGCCTTCGCAAAAGCGAACGCCCACACACAAAACGAGTGTTTCATGCAACCCGCGCTGGCGTTGCCGCCGGGTGAGAAGCGAGCGCTTCTGCTTTATCAGAGGTAGTATACCATGCGCTCCGGCGCAAAGTCAACCCGCGCGCAAAATTTTACAGCGGCGTCGGGCGCGGCTTGACGAATTGCGGCTTTAAGGTACAATGAAAGAGCGCGGGCCGCGCGGCCCGCGGCGCGGGAGGGAAGCATGGTCTATTCGGATGTGTGCGAAGCGGTCTTTCTGGAGCGGCTGAACCGCTTTGTCGCGCGGGTGGACGTCGGCGGGCGCGAGGCGCTCTGCCACGTCAAAAACACCGGGCGGTGCGGGGAGCTTTTCATTCCGGGGACGGAGGCGTTTTTGCAGCGGCGCGAGGACCGCGCGCGAAAGACGGGGTACGACCTGATCGCCGTGTCCAAGGGCGCGCGGATCGTCAACGTGGACAGCCAGGCCCCCAACCGGGTGCTGCGCGAATGGGTGGAGGCCGGCGGTTTTTTGCCCGGCGCGGAGCGCATCCGGCCGGAGTACCGCTACCTGAACTCCCGGTTTGACTTTCTGATCGACGGCGCCGGGCGGCGGGCGTGGGCGTTTTGGCGGTGGACTGTTTTGTGGCGCCCGGCCAGATCATCGCCCGAAAACCCGTGGAGGTGCGGCTGTAAGGCGCTTTGCCGCCCCTGGCATTGAGGCGGAAACCCGCGGACCGCTTTGCGCGGCCTGAAAACCCGTATCCGTCGCGCAGAAAATTTTTTGCGCTGGAACCCTTGACAGCGGCCGAGCATATCAGTATATTAGAATATGCTAATATGAAAAGGCGGTGCGCAATGGGAATCAAGCGAAAGAAGGCGGTCATTTCAAGCGAGTGCGTGGCCTGCGGCTGCTGCGTGGGAAGCTGTCCGCTGGGTGCGATCCGGGTGTTCAAGGGCATGTACGCGCTGGTGGACGAGAAAAAGTGCGTGGGCTGCGGGCGCTGCGCCGGCGCCTGCCCGGCGGCGGTCATCCGCATCGAGGGACGGGAGGCGGCGTCGTGAAGGTGAAGAAGCGCTGGGCGGATTTCCTGTGGGTGGCCTCCGCCGTATACCTGGTGCTGGGCGTATTCAACATTCTGTTCGCGTGGATCGGGCTGATCTGCTTTTTTGTGCCGCTGTGGGTGGCGGCCTTGGGCGGCGGCAAGGGCTACTGCAACCGCTACTGTGGGCGCGGCCAGTTGCTGGAGATGTTGGGCGGCCGGCTGAAGCTCTCCCGCAACGCCGCGCCGCCGGCCTTTCTCCGGTCGAAATGGTTCCGATACGCCTTTTTGACGTTTTTCATGGCGATGTTCGGGCTGATGCTGTACGCGACATGGAAGGTGTTTGCGGGCGCGACGCTGCGGGAGGCGGTGACGCTTCTGTGGGTGTTCCGGCTTCCGTGGGAATGGGCGGACACCTCGATGGTGTATCCGTGGGTGGCGCAGTTTGCCTTTGGGTTTTACGGCGTGATGCTGACATCCACGGTGCTGGGGCTGATTACCATGGCGCTTTTCAGGCCGCGTTCCTGGTGCGTGTACTGCCCGATGGGCACCATGACCCAGGGCATTTGCCGGCTGAAGCACGGAAAGGAAAGACCGGATGGAGCAGGCCAGGGAGATTGCGGAGCTTTTGAAGGCGCTGGCCAATGAACACCGGCTGCGGATTTTGTGCGCGCTGATCGACGGCCCGCGCACCGTGGGCGCGCTGGGGACGGTGGTGCCGGACATTGGCCAGTCGGCGCTTTCCCAGCACCTGGCGCTGATGAAGGCCCACGGGATCGTGGACGGCAAAAAGACCGGGCAGAATGTGACCTACTTCATCGCGGACCGCCGGATCGCGGACCTGGTGGACGCGCTGAAGATGCACTGCTGCCATGGGAACTGACCGCGGGTCTTGTGCCTTTGGCGCACGCCGACACGGGTGGGGGGGAGCCGTTCGGCTCCCCCCCCACCCGGATGCCGTCAGCCCCACACCGTTCGGGCGACGTCGCGGATCAGATCAATCTTTGCCCACTGGGCTTCCTCGGTCAGGATGTTGCCCTCCTCGGTGGAGGCGAAGCCGCACTGGGGGCTGAGATACAAGTTCTCCAGCGGCACGGTTTTTGCGGCCTCGCGGATGCGCGCGCACAGGGCTTCCCGGTCCTCCAGTTCGCCGGACTTTGAGGTCACGAGGCCCAGCACCACCTTCTTGCCCTCCGGCACGAAGCGGAGCGGCGCAAAATCGCCGGCGCGGTCGGTATCAAATTCCAGATAGAAGGCGTCCACGGCCTCCCGGGCGAAGAGCGCGTCCGCCACTGGCTCGTACCCGCCCGATGTGGCCCAGGTGGAGTGGTAGTTGCCCCGGCACACGTGGGTGGTGACGGCAAGATCCGCCGGGAGGTCCCGAACGGCCTCGTTGTTGAGCTGGAGGTACACTTCCTTCAGCGCGTCGGGATCGTAGCCCGCCCCCGCCATGGTCTTCCAGAATTTCTCGTCGCACAGCATGCCCCAGGTGCAGTCATCCAGCTGAATGTTTCGGCAGCCCAGCGCGTATAGCGCCAGCATGGCATCCCGGTACGCCTTGACGATGTCCCGGTACAGCGCCTCGCGGTCGGGATAGATGGCCTCCACCGCCCGCTCGTTGACGCCCCGCACCAGTTCCGCGTAAAACTGCGCCGGCGACGGAATGCACTGCCGGGCGACCACATCCTCTCCCGCGGCCTCCTTCAAAAAGGCGAAGTGCCGGAGAAACGGATGGTCGCCAAAGCGGAGCTTCCCGGAAAGCCGCGCCGAATCCCTGCGCGTCTCCTCGCCGTGAAACAGGTAGCCCCTGTCCATCTGCACGCGCTCCACGCCATCAAATCCCCAAAAGAAGTCCAGGTGCCAATAGCTGCGGCGGAACTCCCCGTCCGTCACGCCCAAAAGGCCCGCCGCCTTCTCTTTTTCCACCAGCTTTTTGATTTCTTCATCCTCAATTTTTTCCAGCGCCGCCGCGGTGATCTCTCCCGCCGCAAAGCGCGCCCGCGCCGCCTGGATCGCCTCGGGCCGCAGAAAGCTGCCCACAATGTCGTACCGGAACGGCGCGTTTTTTGTTGCCTTATCCGCCATGATAACCCCTCCCGTCTGTCATGCGTACAGCATAGCACGGCGGGGGAGATATTGACAAATTCTTATTTATGTGGCGTGCTTATAGGTTTTTCCTATGGATCTTCGCCGCGCCCGACGGCATCCTTCAGCGCATCGATGAACCGCTCCGCCAGCCTCGACCGCATGACGTTGCGGTGGGCGATCCAGCCCACGCAGATGCGCTCGTCCACCTTCAGCGGCACGGCCACAATGTCGCTGCCGTTGAGGTCGGCGTTCAGGATGCCGGTGGAGATGGTGTAGCCCTGAAGGCCGATCATCAGGTTGAAGATGGTGGCCCGGTCGGACACGCGGATGAGCTTTTTTCGGGGCAGGGTGCTCAGAATCTCCTCGGAAAAATAGAAGGAATTGTATTCACCCTGCTCGAACACGAGGCAGGGGTAGTCCTCAAGGTCTTCCAGCGTCACCTGACGCCTGGCCGCCAGCGGGCTCATCGCGCCCACAAATACGTGGGGTTGGGCGTCCAGCAGCGGATGGAATTCCATGCCGCCCTTGGAGACGAGGCTGCCGACCACCTTGCGGTTGAAGTCGTTCAGGTAGATCACGCCAATCTCGCTTCGCAGCGTGCGCACGTCCTCCAGGATCTCATGGGTACGGGTATCGCGGAACGTAAACTCGTATTCGTCGGCGCCGCATTCCTCCACCAGGCGTACAAAGGCCTTGACCACAAAGGCGTAGTGCTGGGTGGACACGGAAAACCGCTGCCGTGAGGGGCGGCGGCTGAAGTAGCGCATCTCCATCAGGTCCGCCTGCTCCACCACCTGCCGCGCGTAGCCCAAAAAATCCGCGCCCTGGGGCGAGAGCACCGCGCCCTTTCCAGTGCGAAGGAAGATTTCAAAGCCGATGAGCTGTTCCAGTTCGCGCACCGCGCCGGACAGGCTGGGCTGCGAAATAAAAAGGCGCCGCGCGGCCTCGTTGAACGAGCCGCACTCGACGATCTCGATGACGTATCGCAGCTTTTGCAGCGTGATCATTTGCCCTCCCGTCGGCGCGGGGCCGGTGCGCGCCTAGCAGGACGTGCCGGAGCCCTTTCCCTTGCCGCGCACCTCTTTCAGATAATTGTATACGGTGAAGTTGCTCACCCCCAGGCAGTCCGCCACGTACTCCACGGCGTTTTTGATGGCGAAAATGCCCTTTTGCTCGAGGCGGGCCACGATGCCCAGCTTGTCCTCCTTCTGCATGTAGGCCACCGGCTTCTGGATCAGCGATACCTCGGTGTCCACCACCGACTCCATCACCTCGCTGATGTCCTGGGCAAAGGTCTCCTTGGGGGGTTCCGCCTCCGGCGCGCCAAAGCAGGTGCTCTCCTCCAGCACGTTCCGGGCGACGATGTAGTCCGTCAGATCCTGATTCAGGCAGAGGGAACCCACGATCTTCCCCGCCTCGTCCCGGATGAAGATGGTGGAAGAGCGCAGCACGCGTCCGTCGGGCAGTACGGTGCGGTAGTTGACGCTGTTTCCGGCGCCGTCGCCGCCCTCCCGGAGGAGCTTGAGCAGGTAATTGGTGGCGGGGCCGCCGACCTTGCGGTGGGTGACGTCGCCCTCCAGCATCACAATGGAGCGCTCCACATGGCTCAGATCGTGCAGGATTACCTCGTACCGGGGCCCCAGCATCTGCCGGAGGCAAGGAATGACCTGCGCGACCACCTCAAGATTGGGGTGCATGGGCGTTTCCCCGCTTTCTTCATCTCCGGCGCGCCGCGGCGCGGCGGGACGATTGGTCTTCATCGGGCTTCGGCATTATTGTACCCGCCATCCTTCCCGGCGTCAAGACGGGCCGGCCCGCAACGGGGGAAAACGCGCCGGGCGGCTTGCTTTTCGCGCGCGTTTCGGGTATGATGGGTGTCGTCATACGGCAACACAGCGTGAAGGTCGTGAAGGGGAGCCATGAGGAAGGACAAGAACCCGCCCGCGTATCTGCAGGTCGCCCGCGATATCGCGGGCCGCATTGCGTCGGGCGAAATCCAGGAAGGCGAGCGCTTTTCGGGGCGGTCGCTGATGAGTTCGCAGTACAACGTGTCGCCGGAAACCATCCGGCGCGCGCTGGGGCTTTTGGCGGAGATGGACGTGCTGAGCATGCGGCAGAACGTGGGCGCGGTGGTGAAGTCCCGCGAGCGCGCGGCCCGGTACGTGGACCAGTACGGCGAGGCCGCCGGCATGCGCCTTCTGCGGGAGGAGCTGGCCCGGCTGATGCTGGAACGGCGCGCGCTGGACGAGCGCATCGAGGCCACCGTCCAAAAGCTGGCCGACATGGCCGAGCGCTTTCGGTACAGCGGCGACATGCAGACCTACGAGTTCACCGTGCCCGCCGGCGCGCGCATCGCGGGGCAGAGCATCGCCCAGTCCGCCTTCCGCACAGAGACCGGCGCCACCATCCTGGCCGTGCGCCGGGGCGCCCAGGTGATTCTCTCTCCCGGTCCGGATGAGAAGATCGCGCCGGGCGATGTTCTGGTCATCGTCTGCGGCGTGCTGCTGGTTCCCGTGGTTTCGGAATTCATCTGCAGGACGGTGTAGGCCGTCGTCCTATCGGTTCATCCCCCCTTGCGATGTCGCATTGGGGGGATTTTTCAATTTTGCGGCATTTTTCTGCGCAGGTTGACATATTAACAACCCTAGTGTAGTATATAAGTTGTCAGTTGGGTTTGTCCGACTGAACTTTATACGCCGAAAGGAGCGCATTGCATGAAGAGAATGACCCGTCTACTGGTGGCCGCGCTGATGCTGGCGGCCCTCATGGCCGTACCCGCCCAGGCCGAGGCCAAGACGAACATCGTCTTTGCCGAGGTGGGCTGGGACTCGATCCGGTTCCACAACGCGGTGGCCGGCACCGTGGCCGAAGCGGTCTTCGGATACACCTGGGAGGAGGTCTCCGGCTCCACGCCCATCACCTCCGAAGCGCTGATGAAGGGCGACATCGACGTGCACATGGAGATGTGGACGGACAACCTGGCCACCTACGACGACGATATCGCCCAGGGCCGGATGCAGGAGCTTTCCGTGAACTTTGACGACAACTACCAGGGCCTGTACGTGCCGCGCTATGTGATCGAGGGCGACGCCGACCGGGGCATCGAGCCCAGCGCGCCGGATCTCAAGACCGTCGAGGACCTCAAAAAGTACGCCGACATCTTCCCGGATCCGGAGGACCCGGGCAAGGGGCGCATCTTCGGCGGGCTTCCGGGCTGGGAAGTCACCGCCATCATGGAAAAGAAGGTGCAGAGCTACGGCCTTGACGCGATGTACAACTACGTGCTGCCCGGCAGCGACGCGGCGATGAGCGCGGCGTTCGTGTCCGCCTGGGACAAGGGCGAGCCCATTGTGGCCTACTACTGGGAGCCCACTTGGCTGATGGGCCTTTACGACTTCGTGCTGCTGGAGGACGCGCCCTACGAGCCCGAGGCCTATCTCCGGGGCGAGACGGCCTGCCCCGCCACCACGGTGACGATCTGCGTTTCCAACGATTTCGCCGCCTCCAACCCGGAGTACTGCGCGTTTCTCGCGAAGTACCGCACCTCCTCGGCGCTTTGCAGCGAGGCGCTGGCGCACATGCAGGAAACCGGGGACGACTATGTGGCCACGGCGAAGTGGTTTTTGACGGAACATGGCGAACTGGTTGACCAGTGGCTCACCGCCGAGCAGGCGGCGACGCTGCGGGCGGCGCTGTAAGGCCGCTTCCATGGGATGTGAGGTGAACGCGCTTGAGTGATCTTGGAAACTTTCCCTTTGTATTCAAGCCCGACGTGTCGGCCATCGACAAGGCGATGCGCGGCTTTGCGGCCAGCGCTTCCTGGTTCTTTGAGGACATCATCGGGCAGGGGCTGATCCGCCTCGTCAATTCGATCAACTGGATGCTCTCCCACATCCCGTGGTTTGTGCTGATCGCGCTGGTCTTCTTCCTGGGCTGGAAGGCCCGGGGCAAGGTTCGCAGCGGCATCCTCTACGCGCTTTTGATGTGCCTGGTGGGCGTGGTGGGGCTGTGGCAGATGATGTACCAGACCCTCTCCATCGTGCTGGCCAGCGTGCTGATCGCGCTGGCGCTGGGGTTCCCCATCGGCATTTTGCTGTCCGCATCCGACCGGGCCACCCGCGTGGTGCGCCCGGTGCTGGATACGATGCAGACGATGCCCGTATTCGTCTACCTGATCCCGGCGCTGCTCTTCTTCGGCATGGGGTCCGCCTCCGCGGTGATCGCCACGGTGATCTATGCCATCGTGCCGGTCATCCGCCTTACGAGCCTTGGCATCCGCCAGGTGGCGGCGGACGTGGTGGAGGCCTCCCGGGCATTCGGCGCGACGCGCCGCCAGACGCTGGTCAAGGTGCAGATTCCGCAGGCGATGCCCACCATCATGGCCGGCGTCAACCAGACGCTGATGATGGCCATGGCGATGGTGGTCACCTGCTCGATGATCGGCGCGCGGGGTCTCGGCAGCGAGGTGCTGATCGCCGTCAACCGAACGGAGATCGGCCGCGGCCTGATTTCCGGCTTTTCGGTGGTCATCCTGGCGGTTTTGCTGGACCGGCTGACCCAGGGCTGGTTTGGCGACGACAAAAAGAAAAAAGCCCAAAAGGCGGACAAATTGCCCGGGGGGGATCTGAATGGCTGAGCGCGGCGGCGAGTACATCCTCGAACTGAAGAACGTTTCAAAGCTCTACGGCATCAATCGGGCGGAAGCCGCCCGCATGATGCGCGAGGGCTCGGACAAGGACGCCGTCTACAAAAGAACCGGCGCCACCGTGGCGCTCTGGGATGTGAATCTCAAGGTCCGCCGGGGCGAGATTTTCGTGGTCATCGGCCTCTCCGGCTCCGGCAAGTCCACGGTGGTGCGCTGCCTGAACCGGCTGCACCGGCCCACCGGCGGCAGCGTGCTGTTCGAGGGCGAGGACATCACAAAGTACGGAAAACGCGAACTGCTGGACCTGCGCCGGGGCAAGATGTCCATGGTGTTCCAGTCCTTCGGCCTCATGAGCCACCGGGACGTCATGGGCAACGTGGGCTACGGCCTCGAGGTGCGGGGCACGCCCCGCGCTCAGCGGGAGGAGAAGGCGCGGCAGGTGATCCAGATGGTGGGACTCTCCGGCTGGGAACACCAGAGCGTGGACAGCCTGTCCGGCGGCATGCGTCAGCGGGTGGGCATTGCCCGGGCGCTGGCCAGCGATCCTGAGGTGCTTTTGATGGACGAGCCCTTTTCGGCCCTGGATCCGCTGGTGCGCAGCGACATGCAGTTTGAGCTGCTCAAGATCCAGCGCAAGCTGGGCAAGACCATCGTGTTCATCACCCACGACATCGACGAGGCGTTCAAGCTGGGCGACACCATCGCAATCATGCGGGACGGCCGGGTGATCCAGGTGGACACCCCGGAAGGCATGAGCGCCAACCCCGCCGACGACTATGTGCGCCGCTTTGTGAGCAGCGCCGACCGGTCGAAGGTCACCAGCCTTCGCAGCGTGATGATCACCCCTGCCAGCCTTGCCCGCGTCACCGACCGGCCCGCCCAGGCCATTGAGTCCATGCGCAAAAACGCGCTGTCCACCGTCTACGTGGTAAACCATGCGCTGAAACTGCAGGGTATCCTGACCATCTCCGAGGCGGTGCGCGCCCACAAGGAGGGCCTGCCCATCCCCGAGGTCATGAACCGGGACGTGGAAACCGTCGCCCCGGACGAGACCGTCCACGCCATCCTGCCCCGCGCCGCCCAGTCGCCCTATCCGCTGGCGGTGGTGGACGAGGGCGGAAGCCTGATCGGCATCGTCACCAAGGCGGCGGTGCTGGCCTCGCTGGCGCAGGACTAGTCGTCCGCGAAGCCTAAGAACCGCGCTATGGCTGGATCTTTTCCTATCCGGCTGTGTCGCTCTCCGCTTAACGTAGCGCTGCTACGCCTGCGCTCCGGCTCCGTGCCGGGCAGAAAAATCTCTGCGCCCTATCATCGGTTCTTAGACTTCGTGGACTACTAGCGGTTCATCCACTGTCCGGGCGGGTAACAATACCTCATAAACGAATGCCCGGACAGGCAGGAAGGCGGCGGAGCGATGGATGTCCAATGGGTGATGGCGCGCCTGGACGCCCTGGGCACCGAGGCCCGGAGAAAGCACATGAAAAAGCGCGGCGCGGGCGACCGCGTGTACGGCGTGCTGCGGCGCGATCTGCACGCGCTGGCGGAGGAACTGGGCAGGGACCAGTCTCTGGCCCTCGCGCTGTGGGATACCCAAAACGCCGACGCGATGACGTTGGCCGCGATGATCATGGACCCCGCAAAGCTGGAGCGGGACCGGGCCGAGCGGATGGTCGGGAGCCTCCGGTATACGGATCTTCTGGATGAACTGATGTTTGATGCCGTCGCGGAGGCGCCCTATGCGGCGGAACTCCGGGAGGCGTGGATCGGTTCGGCGGACGATGTGCTCGGCCGGGCCGGCTGGACGCTGGTGGTGGACGGCATTCTGCGCGGGAAGTTTTCGCCGGAAGCCCTCTCCCGATACGTGGACCGGGTGGAGCGCGGCCTCGCGGAGGCGCAGCCCCTCACCCAGGAGGCCATGAACCGCGCGCTGTGCGAAACCGGCATCCGCTACGAGGCGTTTACCCATCGCTGCATTGCGATCGGCGAGCGCCTGGGCGTGTACCGGGATCAAAAGGTGCCCAGGGGCTGCACCTCCGCCTACGCGCCCGATTGGATCAAGGCCGGCCTCAAAAGGCGGCGGCCCCCAAAGACTTCCTGACGGCATCCGCAGCTCGCCCGCAGCCGCGGGCGCTTTTTTTGCGCCGGCGGTTTTGACTGCGCCCTGGATCGTCCGTTCCGCGGCACATTAACGTTCACATCCTCTCAGCCTGCGCAGGCATCGGAAAACAGTCCGCTACAAACCGAGAATAACATACTATTCTCATGTTGACACGAACGCAACAACACGGTAAAATTTAAATAATGGTTTAGCCGTCCAAATCGGAAATGGTTTGTTTGTGTGTATTGCCTCAAGTGCGGATAAAGTGGGTAAACGCCCTCTTTATAAGTAGAAAAAAGGAGTGTGCCCTATCATGAAGAAGATCCTGACCGTGGTTCTCGCCCTGGTGCTGACGATGGCACTGTGCGCGCCCGCGTTTGCGGCCGGCGGGAAGATCGGCGTCGCCATGCCGACGCAGGACCTGCAGCGCTGGAACCAGGACGGCGACAACATGAAGAAGCAGCTTGAGGCCGCCGGCTACGAAGTGGATGTGCAGTACGCCAACAACGAGGTGGCGCTCCAGGTCTCCCAGATCGAGAACATGATTCTGGGCGGCTGCAAGGTGCTGGTCATCGCCTCCATTGACGGCAGCGCGCTGGGCACGGTGCTGGCCCAGGCCAAGGAAGAGGGCATTCCCGTCATCGCCTATGACCGCCTGATCATGAAGTCGGACGCCGTTTCCTACTACGCCACCTTTGACAACTACAAGGTCGGCACAATCCAGGGCAAGTTCATCGAGGAGAAGCTGGGCCTGGCGGAAGGCAAGGGCCCCTTCAACATTGAGCTTTTCGCCGGCTCGCCGGACGACAACAACGCGTTGTTCTTCTTCCAGGGCGCGTGGGACGTGCTGAAGCCCTACATCGACAAGGGCCAGCTGGTTGTGCCCAGCGGCCAGACCGATTTCAACACCATCGCGATCCTGGGCTGGGGCTCCGAGGACGCCCAAAACCGCATGGACAACCTGCTGACCGCCTACTATTCCGACGGCAAGGCGCTGGACGCGGTGCTCTCTCCCAATGATTCGCTGGCCATCGGCATCGCCAACTCGCTGACCAACATGGGCTTCTCCCCGTACCCGATCCTGACCGGGCAGGACTGCGACAAGGCCAACATGAAGAACATCCTGGCGGGCAAGCAGTCCATGTCGATCTTCAAGGACACCCGCACGCTGGCGGCCAAGGTTGTGGGCATGGTGGACGCGCTGATGCAGGGCACCGAGCCGGAGATCAACGACACCAAGACCTATGACAACGGCGACGGGAAGATCATCCCCTCCTACCTGTGCGACCCCGTGTACGCCGACAAGGACAACTATAAGGAACTGCTGATCGACAGCGGCTACTATACCGAGGCGGACATCACCGGCTGATCCGTTTCGCCGGCATTCTGAGGCGGGGGACGAACGGCAAACACCGTCCGTCCCCGTCTGGGATTGGGGGATTCTCATGGCCAAGGTTCTTCTCGAAATGCGCTCCATCACCAAGACATTCCCCGGCGTCAAGGCGCTGGACGACGTCAACATCCGGGTGGACGAAGGGGAAATCCACGCGTTGGTGGGAGAAAACGGCGCGGGCAAGTCCACCCTGATGAACGTGCTCAGCGGCGTCTACCCCTACGGCAGCTACACCGGCGACATCATCTACGACGGCGAGGAGTGCCGCTTCAAAACCATCCGGGACTCCGAGCGCAAGGGCATCGTCATCATCCATCAGGAGCTGGCGCTGGTGCCCTATCTGTCCATCGCGGAAAACATGTTCCTGGGCAACGAGCGCGCCCGCCACGGCGTGGTGGACTGGGACGAAACCTACCACGCCGCCGAAAAATTTTTAAACGTCGTGGGCCTCCATGAAGGCCCGCGCACCCTCGTCAAGGACATCGGCGTGGGCAAGCAGCAGTTGGTGGAGATCGCCAAGGCGCTGGCCAAGGACGTGCGGCTTTTGATTCTGGACGAGCCCACCTCGTCCCTCAACGAATCGGACGCCAGGAAGCTTCTGGACCTTCTGCTGGCGCTGCGGCGGGACAAGGGCGTCACCTCCATCATCATCTCCCACAAGCTGAACGAAATTGCCTACGTGGCGGACAAGATCACCATCCTCCGGGACGGGGCCACCATTGAAACGCTGGACAAGGCGGCCGATGAAATCACCGAGGAGCGCATCATCCGCGGCATGGTGGGCCGGGAGCTCACGGACCGATTCCCCAGGCGGCCCTCCAACCCCGGCGACATTGCCCTTGAAATCGAGCATTGGACGGTCTACCACCCGCTCTACACCGAGCGCAAGGTGGTAGACGACGTTTCGATCAACGTGCGCAGGGGTGAAGTGGTGGGCATCGCGGGGCTGATCGGCGCGGGCAGGACGGAGCTGGCGATGAGCGTGTTCGGCCGCTCCTACGGCACCAACATCTCCGGCACGGTGAAAAAGGACGGCAAGGAACTGGCGCTTCACAGCGTGTCCGACGCCATCAAAAACGGCTTTGCCTACATCACCGAGGACCGCAAGGGCAACGGCCTGGTGCTGATCGATTCCGTCAAGCGCAACCTGACGCTGTCGCGGCTGGACTTCGTGTCCGACCGGGGTGTGCTGGACAAGGACAAGGAGCAGAGCCAGGCCGAAAGCTACCGGGAAAAGCTCAACATCAAGACGCCCTCCGTCGAGCAGCAGGTGGGCAATCTCTCCGGCGGCAATCAGCAGAAGGTGCTGGTGGGCAAGTGGATGTTCGCCATGCCGGACATCATGATTCTGGACGAACCCACCCGCGGCATCGACGTGGGCGCAAAATTTGAAATTTACCAAATCATCAACCGCCTGGTGGCGGAGGGCAAGTCCATCCTGATGATCTCGTCGGAGCTGCCCGAGATCCTGGGCATGTGCGACCGCATCTACGTGATGAATGAAGGCCGGCTGATCGCCGAGCTGCCCAGGGCTGAAGCCTCCCAGGAGAAGATCATGAACCGCATCCTCAAGGCGAGCAACAGAGAGGTGAGCGCATGAGCAAACTGAAAAAGGCGCTGGGCGGGAACCTGAAGCAGTATACCATGCTGATGGCACTGGTGGTCATCGTGCTGATGTTCCAGATGATGACGGGCGGCATCCTGCTCAAGCCCATGAACGTATCCAACCTGATCTTCCAGAACGCCTACGTGGTGATTCTGGCGGTGGGCATGCTGATCTGCATCCTGACCGGCGGCAACATTGACCTGTCCGTCGGCTCCGTGGTGGCGCTGATCGGCGCCTGCGCGGGCACGTTCATCATCAACTGGAAGATGAACGTCTACTTTTCGGTGCTTCTTTGCCTGCTGGCGGGCCTTCTCATCGGCATGTGGCAGGGATTCTGGATCGCCTACGTGCGCATCCCGGCGTTCATCGTGACGCTCTCGGGCATGCTGGTGTTCCGGGGGCTGACGCTGCTCATCCTGGGCGGCCTCACCATCGCGCCCTTTCCGCAGGAGTACCTGATGTACTCCACCGGCTTCATCCCGGATTTTCTGGGGCAATGGCTGGGCCTGCCGGACCGGCCCAACACCACGGCCATTGCGGCGGGCATCCTGCTGGCGGTGGTGTTCGCCGTCTCCCAGATCCGATCCTACGCCGGCCGCAGGCGCAAGGGCTATCAGGTGGAGAGCCTGGCGGCGCTCGTCGTCAAGATGATCGTCATCGGCGCGGTGGTGGTGTGGTTCTTCTCCGTCCTGTCCCAGTACCGCGGCATCCCGACGGTACTGATCCTGCTGGGGCTGATCCTGGTGGGCTACGGCTATTTTACCTCCTCCACCGTCATGGGCCGGCACATCTACGCCATCGGCGGCAACGAAAAGGCCGCGCTGCTCTCGGGCGTCAAGACCAACAAAATGCTGTTTCTGGCCTATGTCAACATGGCGCTGCTCGCGGCGGTGGCGGGCCTGGTGTTCGCCGCCCGGCTCAACAGCTCGTCCCCCCAGGCGGGGCAGAGCTTTGAGATGGACGCCATCGGCTCCTGCTACATCGGCGGCGCCAGCGCCTACGGCGGCATCGGCACCGTGGGCGGCACGCTGATCGGCGCGCTGATCATGGGCGTGCTCAACAACGGCATGTCCATCATGGGCATCGACTCCAATACCCAGCAGGTGGTGAAGGGGCTGGTGCTTCTGGGCGCGGTGGCCTTTGACGTGTTGTCCAAGAAAAACCTCAAGCTGCCCTTCCTGAAGCGGCCGGGCAAGAAGGACAGGGGCGCGGCCCAGAGCCTTTGACCCGCGCGCAAAATAGGCCCATCGGCAGTCCGGCCCGTCCACAAGGTGCGCCCAGTCCGAAAGGACTGGGCGCACCTTGTGGAAAAGAAAAGAATGGTGGCCGAAGGCCTGCGCGCCCCGGTCCCAAGGGGAACCGGGGCGCGGTCCGTTACGCGAACGTCGCCTTGACTTCGGACTTTGGCACTTCCGCCGCCCTGGCGGGGGGGAGGGCGATGCCCTCCTCGGCCGCGAGGCGGACCAGAAGGTCCAGCGCCTGCGCGATCTGCTCCGGCCGATGCTCGCTGATCACGCAGAAGCGCAGCCGCGCCTTGCCTCGGGGCACGGCGGGGTACACCGCCGGGGGGACAAATACGCCGTGGTCGCGCAGGGCGTTCGAAAGGTGGAAGGCATCCTCATCCCGGCCCACCAGGACGGGGACGATGGCCGTCTCCGCCGCGAGACAGGTGTTGAGGTTGCGCGCCGCGGCCTCCCGCACGAAGAAGGCGATGTTCTCCCGCAGCCGCGCCATAATGGACGCATCCTGCCGGAGAAGGCGGATGGAGGTCAGCGTGGCAGCCGCCAGAGGCGGCGATATGCCCACCGAAAACACGAAACCGGGTAGGTTGTAGCGCAGGTATTCGATGATCTCCCTCGGGCCGGCCAGATAGCCGCCGCAGGCGCCCAGGCCCTTGGACAGCGTGCCCATCTTGATGTCGATGTCGGCGGGATCGAGGCCGAAGTATTCGTCCACGCCGCCGCCGGTCTGCCCGATCACGCAGGCGCTGTGGGCCTCGTCCACCATCAGGAAGCAGCCGAACTTCTTTTTCAACGCCACGAAGGCGGGCACGTCGGCGATGTCGCCGTCCATCGAGTAGGCGCCCTCGATGATGATCAGCACCTTTTCAAACTTGTGGCGCTGCATGCGCAGGATGCTCTCCAGCGCCCGGGCGTCGTTGTGGGGGAATGGCTTGCACATGGCGCCGCTCAGCCTGCAGCCCTGGTCGATGGAATTATGGGCCAGCGCGTCGTAGACGATGAGGTCCTTCGGGCCGCAGAAGTTGCCCACCGCCGTCACGTTGGTGGAGTGGCCGCCCACCAGCACCAGCGCGTCCTCGGCGTGCTTCCAGCGGGCGATTTCGCGCTCCAGCTCCTGGTACAGGCTCTTTTCGCCCGCCAGCAGCCGGCTGCCGCTGGCGCTGGTGCCGTACCGGTCGATAGCGGCTTTGGCGGCCTCCATGACCTCCCGGCGGCCCGACATGCCCACGTAATTATAGGAACCGAAGTTGACCACTTCCGCCCCCGCCATGATGGAGGTATCCCGAAGGGGCGAATCATGGCAGACAAAATAGGGGTTTTCCGCGCCGTCCGCCATCAGCGCCTGCTGGCGCGCGTGGAAGGCTTTGTATTCCGGCGTTTCCCGGAATTCGGAGATGGGCACGGCCGGCTCCGAAGGGGCCTTCGCCCCCTGGAAGCCGTGCTGGCGCTCGTACACCAGCCGCGAAAGAGCGCCGACCGTGGTGCAGCGGCCGTATTCCTCCGGCGGGATGATGAGGCCGAAGGCCTCCTCCACCCGGATGGAGATGGACAGCACCTGCAGACTGTCGCCGCCCAGGTCGTCCAGGAAGTGGGCGTCATCGCGAATCTGCCTTTCGGGGGTTTCCAGCACTTCGGCGTAGATTTTGCGCACCTGGTCGCTGATGCGGCGCATTTCGAGGTCCACCAGCTCGGTCTTGACCCCGTCCCGGGGCGCGCCATAGGCGGACGAAGCCACCGGGCGGATGGAAAGCTCCCGGTAGGCGTCGGGGTGTTCCAAAATGAGCCTGCGCAGTTCCACCCGCTTGACCTTGATGGCGTTGACCACCGGCAGCCGTTCGCCGGATACCAGCACCCGGTTCACCTGCTTGACCACCGGCAGCTTGCCGTTGATCTGCGCGATTCTGGCGCAGAGGCCCTTGACGTACACTTCGTCTCCGGCCTTGTCGCCCAGGTGCATCACCAGCGTGATCTCCTGATGGAGGGGCTGCGCCGGATCAACCGGAATGCCCAGCACGCACAGCTGTTCCACGTCGGAGAGGAGCGCAAAGGCGTCCTCCACCTCGTCGGGGTAGACGTTTTCGCCGGATTCGTTGATCACCACATCCTTGACGCGGCCCTCCACATACATGCGGCTGCCCGCCTCCAGCCGCACCACGTCGCCGGTGTGCAGCCAGCCCTCCGCGTCCAGCGCGGGCGGGACGAGATGCCCGTCCACCAGCTGCCCCGTGTGCAGCGATCGGCCGCGGATCAGCATTTCGCCCCGGTTGGGCCTGTCGCCGTCCGGGATCACGCGGTAGGCGACGTTTGCGAGCGGGCGGCCCACCGAGCCGGACACGCGGGTGCGCAGGTTCCGGCTGGTTTCGACGGAGGTGATGGCCGTCTCGGTCATGCCAAAGCCGGACACCGTAAAGTAGCCCAGCGCGCTCAATGTCTTCATCTGTTCGGAGGGGGTATGGCTGCCGCCCAGGATGATGCACTCCACGTCGCTGCCGAGGAGCCTGCCCAGCATGGCGCCAAACAGCACCCTGCGGGCAAAGAGGCGCCCCAGCGACGGGGCCACATGCTGCAGCGCGAGGCTGGCGCCGCGCAGGGCGCGCCAGGCCGCGCGCCGGGCGGCGGGCTCCTTCGCGACCTTTTTTTCAATCCCGGTCACGAGGTTCGTGGCCAGAAGCGGCACGGCCAGCAGCAGCTGAATGCGAAAGCGGGTGGCGGTTTCCACGATGGTCTGGGGTGCGCGGTCCTTCAGGTATACATTGGCGTACCCCAGAAAGCTGCACCACATCAGGCACACCATGAAGCCGAATACGTGGTGAAACGGCAAAAACGCCAGGCTGCGGCGGTTGCCGTCGCCGATGATCTGGCGGCAGGCGTTGTACAGAAGCTCGCTGGACAGCACCTGATTGGCGACCGCCTCGCCGTCGTACACGAAGATGCGGCTGGTGGCGGTGGTGCCGCTGGTGCAAAGCGCCACCTTGTCGGCAAACTCCGGCGCAAAATCCGCGGGGGCGTCGGGCGCGCGCCGGAGTTCGTCCAGCGTTACCATTTTTACGCCGCCGGGGAGCGGGCGCGGTTTTTTGGCGATGAGCAGCGCCGCGCCGGACTGGGCGAGCATGTGGTCCATCTTCTCGTCGGCCAGCGTAAAGTCCAAAAGCACCGCGTTGTAGCCCGCCAGGATCAGCCCCCAGAAGGCGGGGAACCACTCCGGGCAGGTATCGAGAGCGATGGCGGCGAATTTTTCTTTTTTACCGCTGCCGTGCCGGTTCACAATGTGTGCGGCGAAGGCCGTTGCCCGCGCCTCGTACTGCGCGTAGCTGACGGCGACTTCCGCGCCGTTTTCCAGGTACAGCGCAGCGGTTACATTTCCCCAGGCGCAGGTCAGCCGAAACAGGTTTGACAGGGACATGTCCTTTCGAAGCGCGTCGCAGCGCTGAAGTACGGGACTATTTCGCATGGGTCGAATCTCCTTTACCCAGATAGTAGCCCTCGAGGATCCGCTGGATCAGCCGCGCAGGGAAGAGCCTGTGCAGCGCAACCGCCAGGCGCTGGTCGGGTTTCGCCACCAGAACCCGGAGCGGGAGGCGCCTTTGTTCCATCAGCCCCGCCGCAATCCGCCCCAGCCGCGCGGGATCGCAGCCGTTTTCCTCGTCCCGGGCGATGACCGACGTGCCGCGCCGGAAGGATTCGCCGTAGGGAGAATCCTCCGCGACCGCCGCCGCGCGAAGGCGGGTCTTCGGCGAGCCGCCCCGATGATCGCCCGGCTCCACCAGGCACACACGGATGCCCAGCCGCGCGGTTTCCAGCGCGAGGCATTCCGAATACCCCTCGATGGCGTGCTTGCTGGCGGTGTAAGCGCTCTGAAACGGAATGCCGAGAAGCCCGTTGACCGATGAGAAGTTGATGATCCTGCCCGCGCCCTGGGCGCGCATGACGGGCAGCGCCGCGCGGGTCATTTCCACGGCGCCCAGAAAGTTGGTTTCCATCACGGCCAGGTACTCATCACGGCCGGTCTCCTCGCAGGAACCCAGCACCAGAATCCCCGCGCAGTTGTACAGCGCGTCCACCCGCGGGGAAATGGCAAGCGCCTGCGCCTTGAAGGCGCGGATGCTCTCGGGATCGCGCACATCCAGCGGGATGCGGTGGCCGCCGCATTCGCAGGGGCCTTCGTAGGGCTTGAAGGAGCGCGCCCCGGCGATGACCAGATGGCCGGCCTCCGTCAGCGCCCTGGCGGTATGGTACCCCAGGCCGCTGGAGGCGCCCGTAATCCAAACGGTGCCTTTTTCCAAGCGCATCCATCCCCATCCTCGAGTGGAAGATACTGTAATACGTGAATTATACTTCACACCGGGGGCTTATGCAAGTTTCTACCGAAAGGTTTCGGACGACGGGGCGTTATGTTTTCGGGATCGGGCGGGGGGCGCGGGTGGTTTGAAGCCGCGGGATGGTGGTATACTTACAAGCGAAACGTCGCGCCCATGCCGCGCGATGACCGCAAACAAGGAGGGTTTATCATGAAACCCATCGAAGCCGGAATGCCCGCCCCCGCTTTTACCATGGAGGATACCCAGGAGCGGCCGGTTGCGCTCAAGGATTATCTGGGCAGGAAGGTGCTCCTGTCCTGGCACCCGATCGCCTGGACCAGCGTCTGCACGGATCAGATGCGCGCGCTGGAGGCCAACTGGGATCGCTTTCAGGCGCTGAACACGGTGCCGCTGGGCATCAGCGTGGACCCCAGCCAGGGCAAAAAAGCCTGGGCGGCGGTGCTTTGCATCAAGAATGTGCCGCTTCTGTCGGACTTCTGGCCCCATGGCAAGGTGGCGCGGGACTACGGAATCTTCCATGAAGAATTCGGCATGTCCGAGCGCGCCAACATCATCGTGAACGAAAAGGGCGTCGTGCAGTGGGTCAAGGTGTACCCCATGGGCGAGCTGCCCGACATCGAAGAGGTGTTTAAAGAACTATCCAAATGATGGAGGTGCGTCCTTGGAAAAGAGCATCCTGAAGATCGTCAGAGGCTTCCGGGCGGTGGACGGCGCGGGCGTGCGCCTCGTCCGGGTATTGGGACACGACGACGTGTATGATTTTGATCCCTTTCTGATGCTGGATTCGTTTGACTCCACCGACCCCCAGGACTACCTGGCCGGGTTTCCAACCCATCCGCACCGGGGCATCGAAACCATCACCTACCTGATCTCCGGCCGCATCGAACATGAGGACAGCCTTGGCAACGGCGGCGTGATCCACGGCGGCGAGAGCCAGTGGATGACCGCCGGCGGCGGCATTCTGCACCAGGAGATGCCCAAGGCTTCGGACCGGATGCTGGGCTTTCAGCTGTGGCTCAACATGCCCGCCGCCGAAAAGATGGCGCCGCCCGCCTATCTGGATATCCGCCAGGATATGATGCCCGCCGTGGCCGAGGACGGCGCCATCGTGCGGGTGATTGCCGGCGAATACAAGGGGCGGCGGGGCGTCACGCCCCGCCACGTCCGGGCGACGATCTACGACGTGGCGCTGGAGGCGGGCCGGTCGATCCGGCTGGCGTCCGCGGCGGGGGAGACGGTGTTCCTCTTTACCATCGAGGGCGACGCGGTCATCGCCGGCGCGCCCGTGCGGGAAAAGTCCGCCGTGCTGACAGGCGAGGGGGATGCCGTGGAAATCGCCGCCGCCGAAGGGCCGGCCCGCGTCATCTTCTTCATGGGCCCGCCCCTTCGCGAGCCCATTGCCTGGGGCGGCCCCATTGTGATGAACACCCGGGAAGAGCTGGATGCGGCGTTTCGCCAGCTGCGGGATGGCACCTTTCTGAACGGGGCCGTATGATCCCGCCCGGCTTTGCCGGGAGCGCGCAAACCATCGTTGGAAAAAATGTCCGACCTTTGCGGCCAATGTCACTAAGATAAAGCGATAAGAGCAAAGCGAAGGGAAAGATCAGCAATCGTAAGGAAGGTTGCTGATTTTTATTACAAAAATAGAGAAAAGGGGTTGACAAACGGCGGAAAAAATGTGGCGAGGCTGTATAGCGAACCGTGTAAATGGCAATAATCTCCAAATAAAGAAGGAGATGTTGACATGAGCGAGCGAGAGAAGGAACTGGTGGGATTACTGGCGGAAGAGTGCAAAGACATGAGGGATGTGCAGGCACTGCTGAAGTCGCTGTTTCAGGGAACGATCCAGGCGATGCTGGAAGGGGAGATGGACGAGCACCTGGGGTACGAAAAGCACAGCAACCAGGGCGATCGAAGTGGAAACAGCCGAAACGGGTACGGGAAAAAGACGGTGAAATCGGAATACGGGGAACTGGAGATCAGCGTACCGCGGGATCGGAACGGGAGCTTTGAACCGCAGGTAATCGAGAAGCGGCAAACAAAGACGGAGGATCTGGAGAGCCGCGTGATCGGGATGTACGCGAAGGGGATGAGCAATCGGGACATCGAAGATCATCTGCGGGACATCTATGGAGTGGAGGCATCCGCGAGTCTGATCAGCCGGATCACGGACAAGGTCATGCCACAGGTAGCGGAATGGCAGGCCAGAGGGCTGGACGCGGTGTACCCGATCGTGTTCCTGGATGGGATCGTGTTCAAGGTAAGGAAGGATGGGCGGGTGATCAACAAATGTGTATACTCAGTGCTGGGGATCAACCTGGAGGGGAAGAAAGAGATCCTGGGGATCTGGATGTCGGAAAACGAGAGTGCGAGTTTCTGGACGACGGTATGCAATGAGCTGAAAAACCGCGGGGTAAAGGACATTCTGATTGCCTGCCGGGACAATCTGAGCGGGTTTTCGGAGGCGATCTCGACGGTGTTTCCCCGGACGGAACAGCAGCTGTGCGTGATTCACCAGATCAGAAACTCTACAAAGTTTGTGCCATACAAAGACCTCAAAGCCGTGATGGCGGACTTAAAGAAGGTATATGGCGCGCCGACGCTGGAGGACGCGGAATACCAGCTTGAGCATTTTCGGGAGGTTTGGGGAACGAAATACCCGCAAATCCTCAAGTCCTGGGACGCGAACTGGGCGGAGCTGTCTACGTACTTCAAATACCCCCAGGAGGTCCGCAGGCTGATCTACACGACCAACGCAGTGGAGGGATTCCACCGGATGCTTCGCAAGTTCACCAAGACCAAGTCCGTCTATCCGACCGACGATTCGATCCGCAAATCGATCTATCTGTCGATCCAAGAGATTACCAAAAAATGGACGATGCCGGTGCGCGATTGGGGTGTTATAATGGGACAGCTGATGATGTTCTTCCCCGACCGTCTGGACATCCGCCAGATTGGGTAATGCGGGGCGCTGCCCCGCCGCCCCGGAGTTTTCCGCTTTGGTTTTCCGGGGCGGCAAGAAGGCGACGAGTTCCCCCTCGCCGCCCCGCCAAACCTCGTGCGACGCTCGGGTCGTTCTCCAACGTGGCCCTATCCTGCGCACGAGTAAAAGCGGTTTTAGTATGATCTTGGCCCCATGAGATTATCCATTTACACACTCGCGGGGACACTCCCAATATGGCGAAGCCCTTCGAAGCAGAAATACACGAAGGGAGCGCAACACCATGGACAAATACCCCTACGAGGTGATCGGCAGGTTGGATTCGATCCTAAAGGAAACGGACCGTGTGGCATGGCTGTTCTCAAAATCGCCGGAAAGAGATTTTTCCCGGCACAGGAAGCTGCCGTTCCATCGCCTCGCCAAAGTGCTGATCGGGATGGAAGGGAATTCTTTATCTCATGAAATGCTGAACTGTTTCCATTTCAGCACAGACACGCCGTCCGTACCGGCACTGATTCAGCAACGAGCGAAATTACTGCCGGAGGCGATGCCGTTCTTATTTTCAGAGGTTGTCAAAGCATTTCCCTGCCGGAAAAATATGGACGGCTACCGACTCATTGCCTGCGATGGCAGCGACCTGCGCTATCCAGCCAATCCTTCGGATGCCGATAACTTTTTCCAAGCGGACGAACATGCCCGCGGCTATAATCTCTTGCACTTAAACGCGCTCTACGATCTATACAGTAAACGGTATGTCGACGCAATCATCCAGCCCCGTAGATGCGCGGACGAAATCGGAGCGTTTGTCACAATGATCGACCGCTTTCCCGCTGATGAAAAGGTCATTTTTACCGCTGATCGTGGCTATGAAAGCTACAATGTGATGGCGCATATTATTGAAAAGGGGATGCGTTTCCTGATCCGCGTGAAGAATCCTCGCAGCAGCGGTATCCTCTACAATCTCAAGTTGCCTGAAAACACACGATTCAATAGACCCTTTCACTTAGAACTGACAAAAAAGCAGACCAACCAAGTCAAGGCCAATCCTGATCATTATCGCTTTATCCCAAAGGCAAGCCGCTTCGATTTCTGTGATCTCCATCACTGCCACTTCTACCCTTTGGTTTTCCGCGTGGTAGCTGTCGAAATTATGCCCGGTTGCTTTGAATACCTCGTGACCAATTTGGCCGCTTCTTCTTTCCCGCCCCCCAAATTGAAAGAACTGTACTGCTTGCGTTGGGGCATTGAAACTTCCTTCCGCGATTTGAAGTATACCGTTGGCCTGTCCGGCTTTCATTCAAAAAGAGCGGAGTTCATCTCGCAGGAGGTGTTCGCGCGCCTGATCCTTTACAACCTTTGTGAACTCGTGGCTTCGCACGCCGCGCTTTTCAAAAGGTCAGTATCCCATGTGTACCAGCTCAACTTCTCTGCCGCTGTACACATTTTTAGACACGCTTTCTTCCTCGCTCCGGATGAACCTCCGCCGGATGTTGTCGCGCTGATTCGTAAATCCTTGCTCCCGGTTCGGCCGAACCGCTCAGACCCTCGCAAAGTCAAATGTCGTTCGGCCCTCTCTTTCCTCTACAGAATCGCCTGACAACTCCCTTGATTTTACCGCTTTTTCCCCTTCTCCTCAAGGGTTATTTCTTGTGCCGTTTTTCTCTCCCCCCCTTGCTTTCCATGAGATACGAGATGTTCTCCTCACTATCGTCCTGGCTAACTCAGTGACATTGACCTTTGCGGCCGGGCGTTTTTTTGCATCAAAATATTAATCAGGTACTTGACGAATTGTGAAAACAGCGCTATACTGACATTAAATCAGGTACCTGATTAATCGGCGCCTCGCGGCGGGGAGCCGCAAGCGGCGGCGCCTACGGCGGCGCTATTTGAAAGGGGGGATTGACATGATCACTGCGGTGGAGGACGGCGTGCGGGGCCTTGTGCCCGACGTCGCGGTCGAGTACCTTCGGAGGATCGTCGAGGGCGACGATGCGATTCTGGCGATACGGCTGGTTCCGGTCAAGCTGTCGGCGGACTATGTGCAGGAGATCGTCTGCGAGCGTCCGGACGGAACGATCCGGCGGCGCGTGTTCGGCTTTCCGCCGGTACGCGCGACGCTCTGCGTTTCGCGCGACGGGGGCGGGGCCGTGCTGAAGCTCACGGCGTAGCGGTGTGCGGAGTCCGGGGCAGGCGGCGCTGGCCGCGGCGGCTTCGCACGGTCAGCGCGCCTTCCGAAAAGACGTAGTCATTCCGGTCGGCGGGCGACCAGAAGATGCCTTGTCCCATGGGGACGAGAGGAAGTTCCACGCCGTCGCCCCAGGTGAAGCAAAGCGCGCCGCCCGCAAAGCGCACCTCGCCCAGCGCGTACCGGCCCGCGAGGGCCGCCATGGCTTCAGGTGTGACAGAGGCGTCCATCCGGTCGCAGGTGGTGAGAAATCCCGGCGATTCGCGCCCGGCGACCAGGGCGCGGGCGCACGCCGCCAGCGAATCCATCGCGCGCTGGTCCCGCGTCAGGTTGGTCAGGATGATCAGCGCGCGGCCTGCCTCCGGCCAGCGCGCAAATTCGTTGACATAGCCCGGCCAGAAGCCGCCGTGGCGCAAAAGGGCGCCGCCCTCGTCGATGAACCAGCCCAGGCCGTATCGCTCGCCCGTTCCGGTATCGACCCAGGCGCGCAGGCGCGCCTGGGCGGTTTCGTTCAGAATGCGCCCGGTCCGGAGCGCCGCGTCCCAGCGGCCCATGTCACCGATGTTCGTGTAAACAAGTCCTGCGCCGTTGACGCCTTCCAGCGGTACGATGAAACGGGCGCCCGCGGAAGCCTCCGGCCGCGCGAGGGCACCGTTTTCGACGACGCGGCTGTCCGCAAAGCCCTCCGGCGCCGGCGCGCCGGCATACCGGTGGTAGACCGCCGTGGCCGTCATGCCGGCCGGCGCAAACAGTTCCCGCCGGAGAAACGCCTCAAACCCGCAGTCCGCCGCCTTTTCCACGATGGAGGCGGCCAATTCGTAGGCGATGTTGGAATAGGCCCAGCCCTTTCCGGGCTCGAAAAGCGGCGCGGGCGGATGGTTTTCCAGGATTTCAATCAATTCGGCGTTTCCGATCGGACGGTCGGTGCGGTCCAGAAATTCGATGCACCAGTCCTCGTCGGGAAGCCCGCCGGTGTGGTTCAGAAGCATCTCCAGCGTCACGCCGGGGTAGGGCACCTTGGGGAAAAACTTTTGCAGCGGGTCGTCCCAGGACAGCTTCCCGTGCTGCCACAAGAGCGCGACGGCCGAGGCGGTAAATTGCTTCGTTACCGAAGCCAGGTCAAACAGGCTATCCGGGCGCAGCGGACGGGGCGCGTCAAAATCGGCCAGGCCCGCCGCGTATTCGTACACCGCTCGACCGCCCTCGTAAACGCCCACCGCGCCGTGAAACGCACCCCGCGCCGCGGCGCCCTCAAAAAGTGCCCGCAGCCCCTTTTCATCAATCGCGCGCATTCCGTCCATCCCCTTGGGTGATAATGAGCGGATTATACCACGCGCGCACCGGCGGCGCAACGCCGGATTCAAACCGGAAATGCAATTATGCATCGGCATCCGCCAAACATACGCCCAGTGAACGCATACGTGCATAATAATTAACCAAAATGATTGGATGAACCCGAGAAATTGCAGTATAATGATTGCAACACAAAAAGGGGGGTATTTTTATGCGCAGACTGCTCGCCGTGGTGCTGGCCGCCCTGATGGCGCTGGGCGCGGTGCCCGCGATGGCCGCGGCCACCGACGCGGCCCTGACGTTTGTGGTGGCCGACGAGGTCACCGGCACCGACATCCAGATGATTACCTGGGAAAACCTGGTGCATGCGCTGATTTACGCGCCGCTGGTTTTGATGGACGAAACCAATACGTCCCTGACGCCCAACATGGTCAGCGCGGTGACTGTGGAAAACGACGGCAAGGACATCGTATTCACGATTCCGGAGGGCATCTGCTTTTCAAACGGAGACCCGGTGACGGCCGAGGCGGTGGCCGCCAACTTTGAGCGGTATCGCAATGTGTCGGTGTACGCCTCCGATCTGGATCCGGTGACCAGCATTGAGACCGCAGGCGACAAGGTGATCTTCCACTGCGACAAGGCCGCGCCCTACCTGGGGGCGATGCTGGTGTCCTCGTACAGCGGCGTGGACAACGTGGCCGCCATCGCCGAGGGCGGGGACGATGCGTTCAACCTGTCCGCCGTCACCTACGGCCCGTATTCCGTTTCCGAGTGGACCCAGGGCCAGCAGATCGTGCTGACCCGCAACGAAAACTACAAGAGCTTCAATCCCTCCTCGACCAACAAAGGGCCCGTGTACCCCGCCCAGATCACCATCCGCTTCATCAGCGACGACTACACCCGCGTCAACGAGCTGCTCAGCGGCAGCGTGGATTACATCGACGCCGTGCCCGCCGCCAACCTCTCGGAGCTTCAGAGCGCGCCGGGCGTCGTGCTGGCCCACACCATGCAGCCGGGCTGCGATTTTCTGCTGCTCAACACCAAGGACCCGATTCTCGCCGACTACAACGTGCGCCTTGCCATCGCCAAGGGCATCAACCGGCAGGAGCTCTGCGCGGCGCAGGATGACACCATCATCCCCGCCGACGGCTTTCTGACCCCGGCGCAGATCGGGTACAGCGCGGAATCCGCGGCCAGCCTGGCCGAGAAGTACGCCTATGACCCCGAGGGCGCGAAGAAGCTGCTGGCGGACGCCGGCTGGGCCGACAGCGACGGCGACGGCATTCTGGACAAGGACGGCACCAAGCTCTCCTTTGAGTACCTGGTGGCCACCGACTATACGGCGATGAAGAACGCGGCGCCGGTCATCCAGTACCAGCTCAAGCAGATCGGCGTGGACATGGTGGTGTCCGAACTGGAAGGCTCCGCCATCAAGGCCAAGGCGCTGGAGGGCAACTACCAGACCGCGATGCGCAAGTACGCCTGGGCCGACGCCGACATGCTGACCAACCTCTTCGGCACGTCCAGCGGCTACTATTCCGACGCCACCCTCGATCAACTGCTGGAGGAGGGGCGTTACATCACCGACGGCGCGGAGCGCGCGGCCAAGTATGCCCAGGCGCAGGACGTAATCTTTGAACAGCTTCCGGGCATCCCGCTGTTCTACGAGCTGCAGTACAGCGCCTATTCGGACAAGCTCCAGGGGATTCGCTTCAGCAGCACCGGAAACTTCATCGCGGACGATCTGTACAAGGCGGAGTAATCCGTAAATCGCGGAAATGGGGCCGCCGGACCCGCGCGGCCTCATTTCCATCGGCGGGGAGAGCACATGGCGGAATATGTGGTAAAACGGCTGATGCAGGGCGCGCTGGTGGTGCTGGCGGTTACGCTGGTGCTGTTTCTCATCATGCAACTGATGCCGGGGGACCCGATCCTCCTGATCTGCGGGGACCGCGTACCCCAGGAAACGCAGCTCGCGGTGCGCCGGGAATGGGGGCTGGATCAGCCGCTGTACGTGCAGTACGCGCGCTGGCTGAGCCACGCCGTTTCCGGCGATTTTGGCCAGTCCATCACCACGCAGAAGCCGGTGATGATGCTCATTGCCTCGAGGCTGCCCTTCACGCTGATGCTATCCGGCATCGCGCTGGTGCTGCAGTACCTGATCGGCGTGCCCATCGGCCTCGTCGCGGCGTTCAAGCGAAACAGTGCCTTTGACCGCGCGGTGGTGTGGATTTCCACGGTGCTGTGGTCGCTGCCGGGCTTCTGGCTGGGGGTGCTTTTGGTGCTGGCCTTCAGCGTCACGTGGCCCATCTTTCCGGTATCGGGCTATTCCGGGCTGAAATCGCTGGTGCTGCCCCTCACCGCCGTGGTGGTGCCGGGCCTGGCGCAGGTGATCCGGATGGCCCGCGCCGACGCGGTGGACGTGCTCTATGAAAAAATGGTGGTTACCGCTTACGCCAAGGGGCTGACCAGCCGCAGGGTGCTGGTCGGCCACGTGCTGCGAAACGCGATGATCCCGACGACCGTCATGTTTTTCCTTTCGCTGCCCTGGGTGATCGGCGGCTCCGTGGTGGTAGAAAAGATCTTTGCGTGGCCGGGCATGGGGCAGCTTCTCTGGCAGTCGATCGCCAAGCAGGATTACCCGGTGGTGCAGGGCATCGTGATGATCATCGCGCTTCTGACGGTGGTGTCGAACACGCTGGGCGATCTTTTGACCGGCTGGCTGGACCCGCGCATCCGCAGCGAGCTGCGCGGGCCGGCGGCGTAAGGAGGGGCGAGAATGGCAAAAAAGCGTTCCGGTCACGCGGGGGCAACCGCCGCCGCGCTGAGAAACCCTTCCTTTGTTATTGGCGCCGCACTGCTCTTGGCGGTCGTCGCCTGCGCGGCCCTGGCCGACGTGATCGCGCCCCAGGGCTACGACGCGGTGAACATCATGGAGAAGCTAAAGCAGCCCAGTTTCATTGATCCGGCGTCGTCCTATCCGCTGGGCACCGACCACATCGGGCGGGACCTTCTGGCGCGCATCGTGCACGGCTCCCGGATTGCGCTTTCGGTGGGCCTGGTGGCGGTTCTGATCGAAACGCTCATCGGCGTGGTGCTGGGGCTGATCGCCGGATACTACGGCGGAAAGGCCGACAGCGCGATCCTGTTTGTCACGGACCTCACCTGGGCCGTGCCGCCGGTGGTGCTGGCGCTGGCCATTGTGACGGTGATCGGCTCCAACCTGATGAACGTGGTCATCTCCATCGCGGTGGTCTCCTGGGCGCAGTTCACCCGCATCGTGCGCGCCCGGACGCAGGCGCTGAAGAACCTGCCCTTTGTCGAGGCGGCGCGGGCCATCGGCGAGTCAGATCTGTCGATCATCCTGCGCTACATCCTGCCCAACGTGCTCAGTTCCATCGTGGTCATCGGCACGCTGGCGCTGCCCGCGGCAATTCTGTCCACATCGGCCCTCAGCTTCATGGGCCTGGGCGCGCAGCAGCCGCTGCCGGACTGGGGCAGCATTCTGTCCGACGGCATCAACTACATGCGCAAGCAACCGTTTCTGACCATCGCGCCCGGCGTGGCGCTGGCGGTTACGGTGCTGGGGTTTAACCTCTTGGGCGAGGGCCTGCGCGAAATGCTGGACCCGAAGCTCAAGGTATGAGGAGGCCGTCATGAAACCGCTGATTGAGCTGGACCGCCTGTCCATCGGCTACGACACGCCCGATGGGCGGGTATCCGCCGTGAAGGACGTGTCGCTGTCCATCCATCCCCGGGAAATCTACGCGCTGGTGGGGGAATCCGGCTGCGGCAAGAGTACGCTGGCCGCCTCCATCATGCGCCTGGTGGCTCCGCCCGGCCGCGTGACGGGCGGGCGCGTGCTTTTTGACGGCGTGGATCTGACGGAATTGACCGATCAGGAGATCGTCCGCTACCGCGGAAAGCGCATTGGGATGATCTTCCAGAACCCGCTGGATTCGTTCAACCCGGTTCTGAGCATCGGCAGCCAGATTTCCGAGGCCATCATGATCGACCGCGTGCCCCGGGAGAACGCGCTGAAGCTGACCGTGGACATCCTCTCCGACATGCAGATCGCCGATGCCGCGCAGCGCGCGCGGGCCTTTCCCTTTGAGCTGTCCGGCGGCATGCGGCAGCGGGCCATGATCGGCATGATGATCAGCCGCAACCCGGAACTGATCATCGCGGACGAGCCCACCACCGCGCTGGACGTGACGATCCAGGCGCAGATTCTGCAGCTGCTCACCTCGCTTAAGGAGCGGCACGACGTGTCCGTGCTGCTCATCACCCACAACTTCGGCGTGGTGGCCGAGATCGCGGACCGGATCGGCGTCATGTACGCGGGCACGCTGGTGGAGGAGGGCGACGTGTTCAGCCTGTTTGAAGCGCCGCGCCATCCCTATACCGCCATGCTCATCAGCGCGCTGCCCACCATCCGCAAAACCCAGGGGCGGCTGACGGTGATTCCCGGAAACGTCGGGCGGCTGATCGACCCGCCGGCGGGCTGCCGCTTTGCGGGCCGATGCCCTTACGCCATGGATGTCTGCAGGGATCAGCCCGCGCCCTGGCGCGCGGAGGGCGGCCACCGCTGGGCCTGCCATCTGGAAGGGGGGATGCCCCGTGGCTGACGTGCTCAGGGTCGAGGGCATCTCGAAAAAGTTCGTCACCCCGTCGGGCCTTTTCCGGCGCAGGTACACCGTGGTCAGCGCGGTGGACGACGTGTCCTTCTCCATTTCGGACGGCGAAACCTTTGGCCTGGTGGGGGAGAGCGGAAGCGGCAAGACCACGGTGGCCCGCATTGCGCTGGGCCTCGAGCGGCCCAGCGCCGGGCGGGTGCTGGTGGACGGCGTGGACATTTCCACGCTCCGGGGTTCGGGGCTCAAGGAGCTTCGCAGGCGCATGGGCATGGTGTTTCAGGACCCCAGCGCCTCGCTGAACCCGCGGGCGACCATCGGGCAGACGCTTCGGCGGCCGCTGGAGGTGCACGGCTGCGCTCCCCGGGAGATGGACTCAATGCTGCGGGAGGCCCTGGACAAGGTGCAGCTGACGCCGGACCTTCTGGACCGTTACCCACACCAGCTTTCGGGCGGCCAGCAGCAGCGCGCCTCCATCGCCCGGGCCATCGTGCTGAAGCCGAAGTTCCTTTTGATGGACGAACCCACCAGCGCGCTGGATCTCTCCGTGCAGGCCCACATCCTGAATCTGCTGCTGGACCTACAGCAGCGGGACGGGCTGACCTATCTTTTCATCACCCACGATCTGGACGTGGTGAAGTACGTGTCCGACCGGATCGGCGTGATGTACCTGGGGCAGATGATGGAGCTGGCGTCGGTGGAGGGGCTGATGGACGAGCCGCTGCACCCCTACGCCTGCGGCCTCCTATCGTCCGCACCGGCGTCAAACCCGAGGCTTCGCGGGCGAAAGCGGTTCATGCTCTCCGGCGAGATCGCCGGACAGGTGGAGGTCTACGACGCGAAACGCGCCATGCGCCGCGGCGTCTCCGGCTGCCGCCTTGCGGCGCGCTGCCCCTTCGCCACGGGCGCCTGCCGGGAGGCGCGCCCGCCGCTGCGGGAAATCCGCCCCAATCACTTTGCGGCGTGCCTGCGTGCGCCGATCGAAGGGTTATCGATACGCTGAAGCGGAGGGAACCCCATGCATGACACTGTGATCCGAGGCGCCCGCGTGGTGGACGGCACCGGCGCGCCGGCGTTTTATGCGGACATCGCCGTGGAGGGCGACACCATTGCCGCCATCGGCGGAGGGCTCTTTGGCCGGCGCGAGATTGCGGCCGACGGCCTGACCGCCACCCCCGGCCAGATCGACATCCACAACCACAGCGACCTGCGCATCTGGGACGCGCCGGAGGCGAAGAACTATCTCCATCAAGGCGTCACCACCATGCTGGGCGGCAACTGCGGCATCTGCTTTGCCCCCACCTTTGGCGCCGGGCTCTCCCGCGGCGGGGACGGGGATTTTTCCGCGCGCATGGACGCGCTGGAGGCGCTTCCAAAGGGCAACCACCTGGCGATGCTGGTGGGCCACGGCGCCATCCGCGCCCGGGCGGTGGGCATGGAGGACGAGAAGCTGACCGAGCGCGACCATGAGCGGATGGCGCGCCTTCTGACTGAGGCCATGGAAGCGGGCGCTTTCGGCATGAGTTCGGGGCTCATCTACGACCCGGGCATCTTTTCCACGCCCGGGGAGATCTCCCGGCTCCTGAGGGTGGTGGGCCGCTACGGCGGGCTCTACGCCACCCACATGCGCAATGAATCCGACGGCATGGTGGACGCCTTTCTCGAGGCCGTCGAAGCCGTGCGCGGCACCGGCGCGCGGCTGGAAATTTCCCACCTGAAGGCCTCCGGACGGCAGAACTTCGGGTTGACGAAGACGCTGCTGGACCTGATGACCTACTACCGCCGCTTCGGCATGGAGATCACCTGCGATGCCTATCCCGAGAACTACTGCCACACGGGCCTCGCCAGCTGCCTGCCGCCCTGGGCGCGGGCCCGGGGGCACGCGGGCTTTGTGGAGATGATGGCGGACGGGGCGCTCCGGGACAGGCTCGTCTGGGCGTTGGACCACCCGGCGACGGGCTGGGAGAACATCCTCCGGGACTGCACCGCCGAGGACACCATCCTCGCGGAGAGCGAGGCGCGCCCCGATCTGCAGGGGCTGACGCTTCGCCAGGCGGCGGAGCGGATGGGGCTTTCCCCGTGGCGCGCCGCCATCGAGCTGTGCGCCGCCGACTGGAACATCGGCATTATCTCCGGCGGCGTGTCGGAAGAGGAGAACCGGGCCATCTTTGCCCATCCGCTGGCCATGACCTGCTCCGACGGCTCGGTGCTGCCCGAGGAAGGGGATTTCAGGCCCCACCCCCGCAACTACCGTAGCTTCGTCAAGCCGCTGTACGACTTTGTCGCGCGCCGCAGGCTGCTCACCTTTGAGGAAGCCATCCGCAAGGCGACCTCCATGCCCGCGCAAAAGATCGGGCTGTTTGACCGGGGGATTCTGCGCCCCGGGATGAAGGCGGATATCGCGCTGATGGATGTGCCGGCGCTGGGCTGCGACGCCACCTACGATGCGCCGCGCCGCTACGCCCGCGGCGTCGAATACCTGCTGGTGGACGGCGTGCCGGCCGTCGAGGGCGGCCGCTTTACCGGCGCGCTCAACGGAAAACTGCTGAGAAGGCGGGGAAGCGCGCGGCCATGAGCCATCCGGAATTGACGATCGACCTTTCCAAGATTCGGGACAACGCCCGAAAGGTGCTGTCCCTTTGCCGCGCCCACGGCATTGAGCCCGCGGGCGTCACCAAGGTCTGCCGCGCCGAACCCCGCGTCGCCCAGGCGCTGGTGGACGAGGGATTTACCATGCTGGCCGATTCCAGGCTGGACAACCTGGAGCGCATCCGACGCATCCCCGTGCCGAAGCTGCTGCTCCGGATTCCGATGATCTCCGAGGCGGCTCGGGCCGTGGCGCTGGCGGACTGGTCGCTCCTCTCCGAGCCGGCCACCGCCCGCGCTTTGTCCGACGCCGCGGTGAAAGCGGGCAGGACGCACGGCGTGATCGCCATGCTGGAACTGGGGGACCTCAGGGAGGGCTGTCCCGATGAGGCGGCGCTCTTCGCGCTGGCCCGGGCGGTGGTGTCGCTCCCGGGGCTGAAGCTCGAGGGCGTCGGCGCCAACTTTATCTGCTACGGCGGCGTGGTGCCCTCCCATGAAAATCTCGCGCGGCTTGTCAACGCGCGGGATGGGCTCGAGGCGCGGCTGGGCGTTCGGATCCCCTGGGTTTCCGGCGGCGGCTCCTACACCGAAAGACTGCTGGCCTCCGGCAATGTGCCGGCGGAGGTCAACCACCTGCGTACCGGCGCGCTGATCCACGTGGGCATCGGCGAGGGGGACCGCAGGGTGCCCGGCTATCACTTTGACGCCTACCGCCTGACGGCCGAAGTGGTGGAGGCCAACGTCAAGCCTTCCATGCCCTGGGGCGAGATTGGCACGGACGCCTTCGGCCAGATCCATCATTGGGTGGACCGGGGGCCCGTCCGGCGCGTGATCCTCGCCGTCGGCCGCCAGGATGTGGAGCCGGATGCGCTGACGCCGGAGGACCCGGGGGCCTCCGTCCTCGGCGCCTCCAGCGACCACCTGCTGCTGGATGTCACCCGCTGCGACCGGGAATTCCGCGTGGGCGACAGGGTATCCTTTGCCGCCGGATACGCCAGCGTGCTGCGCGCCTGCACATCGCCCTACGTTTGCAAACGCTTTGCCGGCGGTCGGCGCCGGTCGGCCGAAAATTCAAACATATAATTTGGAACTGCTGGGTAATTGTCGGAAATCTGACCAAATGACGCCAAAAAGCCGCAAAAAATGTTTGAATTTCGCGGCTTTTTGTATTGTAATCAGAAAATAAGTATGATACAATGCAAGCGAGATAAGGCGGTGGCAAGCATGAAATCCATCGACGAGCAGCGGCCTCTGCTCCGGCAGGTCATGGACCTTCTGGAACAGCACATGGGCTACAACTGCGAGATCGTGCTGCACGATCTGACCGGGGACTACGACAGGACCATCGTGGACATCCGCAACGGCCACATTACCGGGCGGCGCGTGGGGGACTGCGGCAGCAATCTGGGGCTGGAAGTGCTCCGCGGCACGGTGGTGGACGGCGAAAGATACAATTACATCACCTACACGCCGGACGCAAAGGTGCTGCGCTCCTCGTCCATGTACATGCGGGACGATTCCGGCCGCGTGGTGGGCGCGCTGTGCGTTAATACCGACATCACCCAGTCGGTCAAGTATGAACAGTACCTGCACGAAATGAACAACATGAGCGCCGACCGCTCCGGCAGAACCCCGGAGGTGTTTGCCCAGGATGTCAAGCAGCTTCTGGAGCACCTGCTGGAGGAAGGCGAGCGGTTGGTGGGGAAGCGCGCGCCGGAGATGACCAAGGACGACCGCGTCAGCTTTATCCGTCATCTGGACCGCAGCGGCGCGTTTCTGATCACCAAGTCCAGCGAGCGCGTATGCGAATTTCTGGGGATTTCCAAATACACGCTCTACGCCACGCTGGACAAGCTGCGAAACGGCGAAAAGGCGGACAGGGAGAACCAGTAAGGAGATGGGCCTATGGATTGTCTGATTCGGGGCGGAAGGATTGTCGACGGCACCGGCAGCCCGCCTTATATGGGGGATGTGCTGATTCGGCGGGACAAAATCGCCGCCGTCGGGCGCGTGGACGCGCCGGAGGGCGTGTGGACGGTGGATGCCCGGGGGCTCACCGTGACGCCGGGGCTGATTGACGCCCATACGCACGCGGACCTGGCCCTCATGCAAAACCGGCAACAGCCAAACGCGCTGTATCAGGGGATTTCCACAATGATCGTCGGCCAGTGCGGGCTGGGGTTTGCGCCCATGGCCCCGGAGGCGCTGGACGAGGCGATCCGCATGAATTCCGGCATTTTCGGTGGCCTTCCCGCCGCCTGCTCCAGGTGGAGCAGCTTTTCGGAGTTCCTCACGCGGCTGGATGGCTGCGCGGTCAACGTCGGCGCGATGGTCTCTCACAACGCCGTGCGGCAGGCCGCCTGCGGCTATGCCAACATACCGCTCACCGGCGATCGGCTGGAAAGGGCGCTCTCCGCGCTGGACGGGGCGCTGCGCGAGGGCGCGCTGGGGCTTTCGGTAGGCCTGAGCTACTACCCCGGCGGGTACAGCGACGCGCAGGAGCTGGTCAACCTGTGCCGAGGTGTCAAGGCCCGCGACGGCCTGTTCTGCGTGCACATGCGGCTGGATGTGAACAATCCGGACTTCCGCCCCATGGAGGAGATCGCCCACGTGGCGGAGGAAACGCTGGTGCGCACCAACATGCTGCACCACCGTACCGGCGGATTCGAGCCCTATACCGATGTGACCGCGCCCTTTGAACGCGCCATCCGCGCCGGGGCGCAGGTGAGCTTTGAATTCTACCCGTACCTCGTGGGGTCCGGGCTGGTGATGGCGGTGCTGCCCGATTGGGCGCAGGAAGGCGGACCGGACGCGATCCTCGCCCGGCTTCAGGACCCGGCGCTGCGGCCCCGGCTGATGAAGGACCTTGCGCACCGCTACGGCTTCTTCTTCCCGGAGGGCGCCACCGGCCGCATCTACCTGACGCGGGACCCCTATAGCCCCGACCGGGGCAGGACCATCGACGAAATTGCCCGGGAAAAGAGCGAAACGCCCTGCGAGGCCGTGGTGCGCCTGCTGGTGGAGAACGACCTGCAGCTGGGCTTCAACGGCGTCGAGTTTAAATCCCCTGAACTGCAGAAAAAGCTCTACGACGACCAGTATCGGCTGTTCCTCGACGAGCGGTACACCGTGGGCAGCGATTCCATCCCCACGGGCGGCCTTTCCCATCCGCGCACCAGCGGCGCCTTTGCCAGGATCATCGCGCAGATGCGCCGGCGCGGCGTTCCGGTGGAGACCATCATCCGCAAGCTCAGCGCCAAACCGGCGGAGATCTATCATCTGAAGGATCGCGGCGAGCTGCTGCCCGGCAAGCGGGCGGACGTGTGTCTGATGGATTACGAGCGCGTGGAGGACGGGGCCGACGACGCCTTCCCCCGCAGGATGCCCGAAGGCGTGGTAAGCCTCTTTGTCAACGGCCTTCCGGTGATGCGGGAAGGCACGCTGACCGGGGAACTCAGCGGGCGCGCGCTGAAGCGCGGCGAGTAAGCGACGGGGGATCGGAATGAGCTTTTATGAAAAGATGGGGCTGACGCCGCTGATCAACGCCAGCGAAACCTACACCAATCTGGGCGGCTCGCTGATGGCGGAGGAAACCCTCGGGGCGATGCGCGAGGCCGGACACGGCTTTGTCGACATGAAGCTTCTGACGGACGCCGTGTGCCGCCGCGCGGCGCTCCTCACCCGGAACGAGGCGGCCTTCGTCACCAGCGGCGCGGCGGCGGGCGTCGTGCTGAGCGCCGCCAGCTGCCTGTGCGGCCTGGATGAAGCGCTCCACGACCGGATTCCCTTTGCCGGGGATTTTCCAAGGAACCGGGTATTGGTGTTTGACGGCGCGTTCCGGAAGATGATCCCGTACTGGCGGCTTATCGGCATGAGCGGCGCGGAGATCGTGCCGGTGGAACCCACCGTGGAGGCGATGATCCGCGCGGCGGATGACCGCTGCGCAGCGGCCTTCCTGTTTGCGGGCTCGCTCTACGAGCGGGATGTGCCCCCCTGCGAGGAGGCGGTGCCCCGGCTCAAGGCCGCGGGGCTGACCGTGGTGGTGGACGCCGCGGCCCAACTGCCCCCCGCGTCGAATCTGTGGCACTATACCGCGGAATTGGGGGCGGACCTGGCCGTATTCAGCGGCGGAAAGCACATCCGGGGGCCCCAGTCCACCGGGCTCATCGTCGGGCGGAAGGATCTGGTGGAGGGCTGCCGCATGAGCGCCTGCCCCAACCCCAGGGTCGGCCGCGCGTTCAAAACGGGCAAGGAGGAGTTGGCCGGCTTCATCACGGCGCTGGAGCTTTTTGTGGCCGACGAGGGGCGCTATCGCCGCCAGCAGGAGATGCTCGAGGCGCTCCGGGATGATCTCGCCGCGGCGGGCATCGGCGCGAAGCTGGTTTCCGAGGGCCGTCTGGGCACGGAGCAGCCGCTGCTCATCGCCTCGCTGCCCGATGGGCTGTCCGCAAAGGCGGTGAACGATTATACCCGCGCCCGGAAGCAGCCCGTGGACGTGGGTGTCTATCCGCCGGAATTCGGAATGCCGGAAAACGCGATGTTTCTCAACGCCTACAACCTGTCTCCCGATCAGGTGGGCGAAGTGGGCCGGGCGGTACGCGAGGCCGTCGGGGTTCTCAGAAAGAGGTGATTCCCGTGGGAAAAATTGAAGACAGGCTGGCGGAACTGGGCATCCGCCTGCCGGAACCGCCCGAACGGGCGGGGCTCTACGTCCAGACCAAGGGCTTTTCGGACATCCTCTGCGTTTCGGGCTGCGGCCCGGACCTGCCCGGCGCCCCCTCGACCAAGGGCAAGCTGGGGGAGTTGACGGTGGAGGAGGGGCAGAAGGCCGCGGCCGACTGCATGCGAAACGCCCTCGCCATCTTGCAGCGCGATCTGGGCACGCTGGACCGCGTGAAGGGCATCGTCAAGATGCTGGCCTTCGTCGCCAGCCGGGATGATTTCTACCAGCAGCCCGCCGTGGCCAACGGCGCCAGCCGCCTGCTCATCGACGTCTTCGGAGAGGCGATCGGCTGTCCCGCCCGCAGCGCCATCGGCGTCAACGTGCTGCCGGGCAACATTCCGGTGGAAATTGAGCTGATGGTACAAATTGACCGCCCGTAGGATGGTTGTCACGGGGCCCGCAACGTGATATAATGCCCTTGGATTTGATCAAATTCAGATCGGGGCGGAACAAATGAGCGGAACGGTCACCAGAAAGACGCTTTCCGGACAGGTTGTGGATCAGCTCAGGCGGGATATCATCACCCGCGTGTTTCCGGTGGGGAGCCATATCACCGTGCGTTCGATCGCCGAGCGCTACGACACCAGCCCAATCCCGGTGCGGGAAGCCTTCAATGTGCTCAGCGGCGAGAAGCTGCTCAAGCTGTCGCCCTACAAGGGCGCGACGGTGTGCACCATCGACCGGCAGTTTTTTGAAAACATCTACCGGATCCTCAACGCGCTGGAAATGCTGATGATCGAGAGCACGATGGAGAACTGGTCCGACGGCCTGTGCCGCGAGGTGACGGAGATCAACGAGCGGATCGGCGGCCTCCAGACGATGGAGCTGATCTGGCGCGATTACCAGGACTTCAACGACATGTTTCACGAAAGGCTGGAGCAGTTCAGCCGGAACGACCAGGCGCTGGAGCTGATCCACGACTACCGCTCCATTGCCCGCCTGTTCTCCCGGGAGCGCGGGGTCGTGCTGGCATCGGTGGAACGGCTCAACGAATCCTATCAGGAGCACTGCGACATCATCGCCGCCTACGAGGCGCACGATCTGGCGGCCTGCCGGCAGGCCTATATGGTGCACGCCGACAATTCCCGCCTGCCCACGATGCGGCGGATCTTCGGAGAGGAATAGCCCCGCGGCCCGAGGCCCGCAAAGCCGTGCGTCCGCGCCCGGCGGAGGGGGAGGTATATTATGTGATATTTGATATAATATTGACTTTACAACGGATTTGATATAATATATAAAATGTGCCGTGTGCGTCCGGCGGATAAACTGCCGGGCCGCCGCGCGGCGAGAGGATCCTCGAACGCCCGCAGCGGCGTTGATGGATAGATGCGAATGCTTCCGGACCGGACGGGGAGACCCCTTCGGGAGCGGGCTGCCGACTGCGGGCCCGGGAGCGAGATTGCAAAGGAGGAGTATCCGCGTGAAAAAGTTCCTGGCTCTGGTCTTGGGATTGATGATGGCCTTCTCCGCAATGGGCGTCGCGTCGGCGGAGGCCGACCCGGTGACCGTTTCGGTGTGGTGCGCCTATGCCGGCGAGGACCCGTACGGCAAGTACGTGTATGAGTACGCCGACAAGTTCATGGCGGCCAACCCCGGCATCAAGGTGGAAGTGACCGCTGTCAGCAGCAACGACATCTATGCCAAGCTCGCCGCCATGGCGACCTCTCCCGACGACATCCCGACGCTGTTCTACACCAGCGCAGACCAGGCCCCCAGCCTCGTCGATATCGGCCTTGTGGAGGATATGACCAAATATCTGACGGCCGATGACCTTGCCGCCTTTGGCAACGGCGTTGTCGAAGGCTGCCAGGTGGGCGGCATCATGGCCTACTATCCGATCGACCTGCAGCCGCTGGCCGTGCTCTACCGCATCGATCGCCTTGAAGAGGCCGGCCTTTCGCTGCCCACCACGTGGGACGAGTTCCTGGAGGTTTCCAAGGCGCTGACCAAGGACACCGACGGCGACGGCAAGGCGGATCAGTGGGGCTTCTCCATGGTCGGCTCCAACAACAGCTCCGGCCAGTCCCGCTTCATGTCCTACCTGTGGAGCAATGGCCTCAAGGTCGTCTTTAAGGACGGCGACGAGTGGAAGACCGACATCGACACGCCGGAATTCCTGAAGGCCTTCACCTTCTGGACCGACATGAACAACGTTAGCCACGTGGTGCCCGAGGGCATCACGGAGATCACCTATCCCACCGCGGCCAACTACTTCGCGATGGGCTACACCAGCCTGATGGTTTCCGGCGGCAACGCGATGGGCGTGACCTATGACGCCGCGCCGGATCTCAAGGGCAAGATCGGCACCTTCCCCATGCCCGGCATTGAGCCCGGCTCCATGATGAACACGGAGGGCTACGCGCTCAGCGCCAACGCCACCGAGGAAGAGAAGAAGGCCGCCGTCGAATTCTGCAAGTTCTACGCGACCAACGACGCCGAGATGCGCTTCTGGCAGGAGAGCGGCAAGCTGCCCGCCACCGCCACGGGCCTGGCCAGCGAATACCTGCAGGGCGAGGACTATGCGGGCTTTCTGCAGACCATCGCCAACGGCTGCCGTCCGGTGAACGACTTCCCCGGCATGGGCGCCCTCAAGGGCCTGCTGGGCGACGCGTACTCCGCGGTGTTCGCCGGTGAAAAGACCAACGAACAGGCCGTCAGCGACCTGGCCGCCAATATGGCCGAGCTGCTGGAGGACTACAACTGATTCTTTCCGGGCGGGGAGAGGGGAGCTCCCGCTCCTCGCCCCGCCCGGCGATTTCATTCTGGGGGAGGTGCGGACTGGATGGCGTCTTTGACGGCGACGCGCAGGGCCGCGATGGGCCGGATGGACCGGCGCCAGCAGAAGATCGGGTACGGCTTTGTGATGCCTGCGGCGATCATCATGGTGGCGCTGATTGTCTATCCGATGCTCTACGGTGTCTATCTGAGCTTTTTCAACACCAACCTGGTCACGAAGTGGGATTATGTGGGCCTGAAGTACTACGAGCAGGCGGTCACGAAGCCCGAGTTCGCTTCCACGGTGCTTCTGACCTTCAAGTTCATGCTGCTGGTGGTGGCGGGCCATTTTCTCCTGGGCTTCCTGCTGGCCTCCTTCCTCAACAAGGAATTCAAGGGCCGTCTGGCCTACCGCATCATCTTCATGCTGCCGTGGCTCTTTCCGGAAACCGTGGTGGCGCTGCTCTTCACCTGGATCATGAACCCGATGTACGGCGTGCTGAACGCCATCCTGCGGGGGCTGGGGCTGATTTCCGGAAACGTCTCCTGGCTGGGGACGGCGGAGCTGGCCTTCCCCTCGGTGGTCTTTGCCTGCATCTGGAAGGGTTATCCGCTGGTGATGACGATGACCCTCGCCGGCATGCAGTCCATTTCCCACGATTTGTACGAGGCATCCTACATCGACGGCGCCAACCGCTGGCAGCAGTTTCTGCACGTGACGGTGCCTTCGCTCCGGCCGGTGCTCACCACCACGCTGATCCTCGACAGCGTCTGGTGGTTCAAACAGTACACGCTGGTCTATACCATGACGGCCGGCGGGCCGGGCAGCGCCACCAGTCTGGTGAGCCTGAACATCTTCTCGACGGCCTTTGAGTCGCTCCGGTTCGGCAAGGCGTCGGCCTGGGCGGTCATCGTGTTCTTTATCTGCTATCTGATCGCAAAAGTGTACAGGGTGGTGTTGAAGGATGACTAAGAATAGCGCCCGGACGAAAAACGCGGCCGGAAGCGCGATGCGCTACGTGATGCTCACGGTGCTGGCGATGTTCATCATCGTCCCCATCGCGTGGATGCTCTCCACCGCCTTCAAGACCGAGCCCCAGACCTACATGCCCACGCCCAGCTGGATTCCCAACCCCTGGACGTTTGATTCCTTCATTAAATTCTGGAAGATTTACGACTTTGGCCGGATGACGCTCAACAGCCTCATCACCTGCGCCTTCTCGACGCTCATCTGCGTCGCGGTGTCGTGCCTGTCGGGCTACGGCATCACGCGCTACAAATTCCGCGGGAAGAAGATGTACATGAACTTCCTGCTGGTGACGCAGATGTTCCCCAGCGTCATGCTGGTGGTGCCCTTTTACTCGATCCTGACCACCTACCGGCTCAACAACACGCTGGCGGGCCTGATCATTGTGTACGCGGCCACCAACGTGGCCTTCTCCACCTGGATGATGGTTTCCTATTTTAAGACCATCCCCATCGAGCTGGACGAGGCCGCCCGGGTGGACGGCGCCTCGGCCTTCTACACCTTCTGGAAGATTATCCTGCCGCTGACGCTTCCCGGCATCGCGTCGGTTGCGATTTTCACGTTCATCAACGGATGGAACGAGTACATGTACTCGGCCGTGCTGATGTCCAAGGATTCGCTCAAGACGCTGACGGTGGGCATCGTATCCCTCAACACCCAATACCAGGTGAAGTGGAACGACCTGATGGCGGCTTCCTCCTTCTCCTGCCTGCCGCTGATCATCCTCTTTGTCTGCTTCCAGCGGTACTTTATCGCGGGCATGACCAGCGGCGCGGTCAAGAGTTGACATACATTTGAAAAAAATGGAGGACACCTTCATGGCAGGCCTGACCATCCGGGACATCAAAACATTTGTCACGGCCCCCCGGGGCATCAACCTGGTGGTTGTCAAAGTGGAAACCAGCGATCCTGGCCTTGTCGGCTACGGCTGCGCCACCTTTACCTGGCGCGCCAAGGCCGTCGTGGCGGCGATTGACGAATACCTGAAGCCCATGCTGATCGGCAGAAATGCCGCCAACATCGAAGACGTCTGGCAGAGCGCCATGGGCGGCTCCTACTGGCGCAACGGGCCCGTGCTCAACAACGCCCTCTCCGGCGTGGACGAGGCGCTGTGGGACATCAAGGGCAAAATGGCGGGCATGCCGCTGTACGACCTGTTCGGCGGCAAGTGCCGCGAGGGCATCGCGGCCTACCGGCACGCCGACGGAAGCTCCTTTGAAGAAGTGGACCGGGCCATCGAGGACTATCTGGCCCAAGGCTACCGGTATATCCGCGTGCACATGGGCACCTACGGCGGCAACATGCACGGATCGCGCAACGGCGAAATGCACCGGCCGGAAAATTGCCCGACCGGCGCCTACTACGATCCCCACGCCTACACGCGCAGCGTGGTCAAGCTGTTTGAGCACGTGCGCTCGAAGTACGGCTGGGAGATCGAGCTGATGCACGATGTGCATGAGCGGCTGCCGCTGGCGGACACGCTGGCCTTCGCCAAGGAGATGGAGCCCTTCAAGCTGTTCTTTCTGGAGGACTCGCTGCCGCCGGACCAGATCGACTACTTCAAGTACCTTCGGGAGCAGACAGCCGTGCCGCTGGCGATGGGCGAGCTGTTCACCCATCCGCTGGAGTGGAAGCGCGCCGTGCAGAACCAGTGGATTGACTTCATCCGCGTGCATCTGAGCGATATCGGCGGCCTGACGCCCGCGCGCAAGCTGGCTTCCTTCTGCGAGGCCTACGGCGTGCGCACCGCCTGGCACGGGCCCAGCGATTTGTCGCCCATCGGCGCGGCGGCGCAGATGCACCTGGACCTGAGCGCGCCCAACTTCGGCATTCAGGAATTCTCCGGCTTTGTCGAGCGGCAGAGCGCGGGGGCGGCCAGCTTTGTGGAGAGCGAACTGGAGGTCTTCCCCGGCTGCCCCGAGGCGCGGGACGGCTATATCTACCTCAGCGACCGGCCGGGCATCGGCGTCGGCTTTGACGAGAAGGCGGCCGCCAAGTACCCGTACACCGAGATGGACTTCGGCTGGCTGTTTGCCCGGCTCAAGGACGGCACCGCCGTGAGGCCCTGAGGACGCGATCGCAGAGCGAAAGAGGGACCGGGAAGCTTCAGCGGCTTCCCGGTCCCTTCCGTGTACGGTTTTGTTACCATTCCGCGGGCGTGCCGTCCTCATTGCGCCAGACGGGGCTCTTCCAGTTGTGGCCGGCCTTCGCGGCCTCCCGCACGTAGGCCTCGTTGACCTCAATTCCCAAACCCGGGCCTTTGGGCGGGGCGACATAGCCGTCCTCGTAATGAAAGACCTCCGGGTTTTTGATGTAGTCCAGCAGCTCGTTGCCCTTGTTGTAGTGGATGCCCAGGCTCTGCTCCTGGATGAAGGCATTGGGCGTGGCGCAATCCAGCTGGATGCAGCTGGCCAGCGCGATGGGACCCAGCGGGCAATGGGGCGCCACGGCCACGTCGTAGGTCTCGGCCTGGGCGGCGATGCGGCGGCACTCGCTGAGCCCGCCGGCGTGGGAGAGGTCCGGCTGCACGATGTCCACCACGCCCGCCTCCAGGATGCGCTTGAAGTCCCAGCGGGAGTAGAGCCGCTCGCCGGTGGCGATGGGGGTGCTGGTGTGGCGCGCGATCTCCTTCAGCGCGTCCAGATTCTCCGGCAGCACCGGCTCCTCGATGAAGAGCAGCTTGAAGGGGTCCAGCTCCTTGGCCAGAACCTTGGCCATAGGCTTGTGCACGCGGCCGTGGAAGTCCAGCGCCACGTCCATCGTGTAGCCGACGGCGTCGCGGATGGCGGCGATCTTTTTCACCGCGGCCTCCACCTTGCCGAAGGAATCGACAAAGTGCATCGTCGCCTCAAAGGGGGTGAGCTTGAGGGCGGTATAGCCCATCGACCGCTTTTCAACGGCCTGGGCGGCCAGTTCCTCCGGCGTTTCGCCGTGAATCCAGCTGTACATCTTCAGCCTGTCGCGGCACAGACCGCCCATCAGGTCGTACACCGGCACGCCCAGCGCCTTGCCCTTGATGTCCCACAGCGCCTGATCCACGCCGGAGATGGCGCTCATCAGCACCGGGCCGCCGCGGTAGAAGGCGCAGCGGTACATGCTCTGCCACAGGTATTCAATCCGGAAGGGGTCCTGCCCGATCAGGGCGCCCTCCAGTTCGTGCACCGCGGCGGCGGTGGCGGCGGCGCGGCCCTCCACCACGGGCTCGCCCCAGCCGGCGACCCCTTCGTCGGTGGTGATTTTGAGAAACAGCCAGCGCGGCGGTACCAGAAACGTCTCAAGCCCCGTGATCTTCATGAAATGCCTCCTCAGCGCTGTACGCGGCCCGAACCGTCGCCCTGCGCCAGCTTCTCGATTTCGTCCACGGTCACCAGATTGAAGTCGTGCTCGATGGCGTGCTTCAGGCAGGACGCGGCCGCCGCGAATTCCACGGCGCGCTGCGGATCGTAGCCGTTTTCGAGCGCGTAGATCATGCCGGCACCGAAGCTGTCGCCGCCGCCCACACGGTCGACGATGTGCACGCGGTAGCGCTTGGAGAAGCGGGCTTCGCCGCCCTCGTAGAACATCGCGCCCCACTCGTTGTCACTGGCGGAAATGCTGCCCCGCAGCGTGATGGCCACCTTTTTGATGCCGAACCGCTCCGAGAGCTGCCGGGCCACGTCCACGTAGCCCTCGCGGTTCAGTTCGCCCTTCTCCACCCGGGTGCCCGAGGCGCGGATGCCGAACACGTCCGCGGCGTCCTCCTCGTTGGCGATCAAAAGGTCCACATAGGGCATGAAGCGCGCCATCACCTCGCCCGCGCGCTCGCGGCTCCACAGGTTCTTGCGGTAGTTGAGATCGCAGCTGACGGTGACACCCGCCTTTTTTGCGGCCTTCAGCGCGTCCAGGCAGATGTCCGGCAGCGCTCCGCCCAGCGCGGGCGTGATGCCGGTGAAGTGGAACCAGGCGGCGCCGGAGAAGATCTTCTCCCAGTCAAAGTCCTCTCGGGACGCCTCCGCGATGGCGGAGTGCGCCCGGTCGTAGAGCACCTTGCTGGCGCGCTGGCTGGCGCCCTTTTCCACAAAGTATAGGCCCAGTCGGTCCCCGCCCCAGGCGATGGACGAGCAGTCGATCTGGTAGCGCGACAGCTCCATCATGGCGGCGCGGCCCAGATCGTTTTTGGGCAGGCGGGTCACGTAGGCGACCGGCTGCCCCATGTAGGCCAGCGACACCGCCACATTGGCTTCGCCGCCCGCAAACGAAAGCTCCAGCTTCTGCGCCTGCACCAACCGAAGGTAGCCCTCGGGGTTCAGCCGCCCCATCATCTCACCAAAACAGACCGTCCTTTTCATGCTGCACTCCTTATGCGAGATTGGTATAGGCCCGGGCCAGATCCCGCAGATCTTCATAGCGCCCCTCGGCAATCAGCTTGTTGTTGACGATGTTTCCGCCGATGCCCGCCGCTCCGGCGCCGGCCTTGAAAAAGCCGGCAAGGTTATCCAGGTCCACGCCGCCCACCGCCATCAGCGGGATGTGGGGGAGCGGCCCCCTGATCGCCTTGATGTAGCCGGGGCCCAGATCCCCGGCGGGGAAGAGCTTGACCATCGCCGCGCCCAGCTTCCAGGCCTGCGCGACCTCGCTGGGGGTCATCGCGCCGGGAATCGCGCCGATTCCCAGCTTCTGCGCCTCGTCGATCACATCCGGGTCGATGTTGGGCGCCAGCGCAAAGCGCGCGCCCGCGCCTGCCGCGGCGCGCGCCTGCTCCCGGGTCATCACCGTGCCGGCGCCCACCAGCATGCCGTCAAAGCGGCCGGTCAGCGCCTCGATCATCTTCGACGTCTGGCGAACGCAGTCCGGATCGGCCTGATCAAAGGTGATCTCCATCAGCCGAATCCCACCCTCGTACAGCGCTTCGGCGGCGGGCACGATCCGCTCCGGCGGCACCCGCCGCGCGATGGCGACAATCCTGCGCCTTAGGATTTCCTCTAAAAGCTGAATGATGCATCGCTCCCCTCCCCGGGCCGTAAAGGCACCGGTTGTTCGTATATAGGAACATGATACCTGATTACGCACAAACATGATACCACCGCCTGCGGCCGGTGTCAATCGTCCGCGGGCGAAAATTGACAGCCGAGGGGGGGTGTGGTAGAATCGGTTTGAATTTTCGGGCTCGCGGTGCGCGGTGCGCTATCGTGATACGGAGGCGGAACATGGAAAACGGCCGGGACCGGGGCGCGCCCCACCGCGCGGCGGACAGGACCATCCGGGCGATCGAATACGTGGCGGCGTCCCCCTCCGGGCGGACGTTCAGCCAGATCGTCGAGCACCTGGACGCGCCCAAGAGCAGCATTCATCCGATTCTGCGCACGCTGTGCGAGCGCGGCTTTCTGATGGTATCGCCGGACACGCGGCTGTACAGGACGGGCGCGCGGCTGTTCGAATGCGGCAACAGCTATCTGGAGCAGACGGATGCGCTGGCGCTGATCCGCGGGCAGATGCGGCGGATCGTGGACGCCTGCAGCGAAACCTGTCATTTTGGCATTCTGGAGGGCGGCGACGTGCTGTACCTGCTGAAGATCGACTCGCCGGAGCCCATCCGGATGTATTCGTCGGTGGGGCGGCGCCTGAGCGCCTACGCCACCGCCCTGGGCAAGGCGCTCTTGTCGGATCATACGCCCGCGATGCTCAAAGCCCTGTATCCGGAGGGCCTGAAGCCGGTGACGGATAGGACGGTCGTCCACATGGACGAATTGGCGGCGCAGCTCGCCGCCGTGCGGGAGACGGGCCTTTCGTATGAATCCGAGGAATCGGACCAGCACGTGCGCTGCGTCGGCGCGCCGATCCGGAAGGACGGGCGGATCGTCGCGGCGGTCAGCGTCTCGGTGCCGCTGTTTCGGGCGGAGGAGGAGAAAATGCGCTTTATCGGCGATCTGCTCCGGAACGCGCGGGCGCGGATCGAGGGCATCGTCGCCGAGCGCGACGCGCTGTTCCGTTGAAGCGGCGGGAAGACCGCGCGTGGGGGCGGGGCCAAATGGCTCCGCCCCCACGCGCGTCTGCGGCAAATCAGCCGCGGATTTCTTTTGCGATGGCGCGGGCTTCCAGGCAGTGCCGCGTGGTTTCGGCAAGATCCTGGACGTCCACCATCCAGCTTCCGCCGCAGGCCAGGACGGGCGGGAAGCCCAGGTAGTCGGCCAGGTTTTTCGGGCCGACGCCGCCGGTGGGCACGAAGGAAAGGCCCGGGAATGCCGCCGACAGCGCCCGGATGCCGGCGAGGCCGCCGTACACCGAGGCAGGGAAGAATTTGACCGCCTTCAGCCCCAGCTTCAGCGCGGCCATGATCTCCGAGGGCGTGGCGCAGCCGGGCAGCACGTCAAGGCCCAGCGCCAGGCACCGTTTGACGACATCCGGATCAAACCCCGGCGACACGATGAACTTTGCGCCGGCCGCGGCGGCGCGTTCCGCCTGATCCACGGTCAGCACCGTGCCCGCGCCCACCAGGACGTCTCCGGCCTCCCGGGCGATGCGGCGGATGGATTCCTCCGCCGCATCGGTGCGGAAGGTGATTTCCGCCACCGGCACGCCGCCGGCCTTCAGCGCCTTCGCCAGCGGCGCCGCCGCTTCGGAATCGTCCAGTTTGATGACGGGAACCAGGCCAATTTTTTGAATTTCGTCCAGGACAGACATTTTTTCCTCCTCTGGGCGGCTCGCGCCCGACTGAGTTTTTCTCCGAGGGCGATTATACGCCAAGACGCACCGGATGTCAAAAGGCGTCATTTCCCGGGGGAGGGGATTTGGCGCGGAGACTCCCTATTGACTTAAAGTGAACTTTAAGTTTTATAATGGCTCTGTTGCGAAGCGGCGCCTCCGGAGCCGCCGGATTTATGGACGGGAGTGATCGGGCATGGAAAGGTCAAAGGTGTACTTTACGGACTTTCGTACCCCCGCGTTTGGCGACAGTCTGCCGGTCAAGCTGAAAAAGCTGATCAAAAGGGCGGGCGTCGGCCGGATTGACATGGACGGGAAGTTTGTCGCCATCAAGATGCACTTTGGCGAGATGGGCAACATCAGCTACCTGCGGCCCAACTACGCCAGGGCCGTGGCGGACGTGGTCCGGGAGCTGGGCGGAAACCCCTTTCTGACCGACTGCAACACCCTCTATCCCGGCAGCCGGAAAAACGCGCTGGAACACCTGTACTGCGCCTGGGAGAACGGCTTCACGCCGCTGACGGTGGGCTGTCCGGTGCTGATTGGCGACGGCCTCAAGGGCACCGACGACATTGCGGTGCCAGTGCCGGGCGGGGAATACGTCAGGGAGGCCAAAATTGGCCGCGCGATCATGGACGCCGACGTATTCATCAGCCTGACGCATTTCAAGGGACATGAGATGACCGGCTTTGGCGGGGCGATCAAGAACATCGGCATGGGCTGCGGCTCCCGCGCGGGGAAGAAGGACCAGCACAACAACGGAAAGCCCGAGATCGATCCCGAAAAGTGCCGCGGGTGCCTGCGCTGCCGGCGCGAATGCGCCAACGACGCGCTGGAATTCAGCGAAAGGACGCGAAAAATGCGCGTCAATCCGGACAAGTGCGTGGGCTGCGGACGGTGTCTGGGCGCCTGCAATTTTGACGCCATCGGGTTCTCCGAAGACTCGGCGCTCTCCGAGCTCAATGCACGCATGGCGGAGTACGCCAAGGCGGTGGTGGCGGACCGGCCGAATTTCCACATCTCGCTGGTGGTGGACGTATCGCCCAACTGCGACTGCCACGGGGAAAACGACGCGCCCATTTTGCCCAACCTGGGCATGTTTGCGTCGTTTGATCCGCTGGCGCTGGATCAGGCCTGCGCGGACGCCTGCCTGAAGGCGGCGCCCATGCCGGGGAGCCAGCTCTCCGACAACCTCGCGCGCCCCGGTTTTCACGACCACCACGACCACTTTGTCAATGCCGCGCCGGATTCCGAGTGGCGCACGTGCCTCGCCCACGCGGAGAAAATCGGCCTGGGCACGCGGGCGTACGAACTGATCCCCATGAAGTGATCGGGGAGCCGTCCGCAGCATGTCCGCAGGCTTTTCCATGCCCGGTATCCGCCGGGCGAACGCGCCGCCCGCAATGCTACGGGCGGCGCGTTCCGCACCCCGGGCCTGCGCGCGGCCGTCTGGTTCTTTTATGGGACCAATCGAGGGGGATTGCGCAAAAAAAGACCCTCAAAGTGTAAAATAATTGTGGCGTCAAGGTTGACATTTGCCCATGGCGCCGGTATACTGGTCGCATAACCGGTTCCAAAATAAAACCAGTTGTTTTTACAATCGATTTGGGAGTGACGCTATGGATCCCAGAGAGCAGTCGCTGATCCTGACCCACTCGTTCGAGGACCGCGCGCGCCATTACGGCGCGGTAACGCCGCCGGTCTACCTGAACTCGCTCCACGTGTTTCCGACGGTGGAAGCGTACACCCACGCCGATCTGTCGGACGACGAATGCTTTGTGTACGGCCGTGCCGGCAACCCCACCACCCATCTTCTGGAGCGCAAGCTGGCGGCGCTGGAGGGCGGGGCGCGGGCGGCGGTGTTCTCTTCCGGCATGGCGGCGGCCACCAGCGCGATTCTGGGCACCTGCAAGGCGGGCGATCACATCGTCTGCATGCGCGACGCCTACCAGCCGGTGAAGCGGTTCATGGCGGCGGTGGGCGGCCCCCGGCTGAACATCGACATCTCCTTTGTGACCGGGTGCGACCTGGACGAGGTGGAGCGCGCCATCCGGCCCAATACGCGGCTGATGATTCTGGAAAGCCCCGCCACCTTCGTCTTTACCGTGGTGGATCTCCGGGCCATTGCCGACATCTGCCGCCGACGGGGCGTTCTGACCTACATCGACAACACCTACTGCACCCCACTCTACCAGAACCCGCTGGAGTTTGGCATTGACATCGTGATGCACACGCTTTCCAAGTACCTGGGCGGTCACAGTGACATGATCGGCGGCGCGCTGATCGCCCGGGACGGCGATTTGATGGACTACATCATCCGCAACATGCGGGAGTGGCTGGGCGGCGTGCTGGGGCCCATGGAGGGCTGGCTGGTGCTGCGCGGGCTGCGCTCGCTGGCGGCGCGGCTGGAGGCCCATCAGCAGGCGGCGATGAAGGTGGCCGCTTTTTTGGAGGCCCAGCCGAAAGTGCGCCGGGTGCTCTACACGGGACTGAAATCCCACCCGCAGCGGGATCTGATCGCGCGGCAGATGCGCGGCCATACGGGCCTGATGAGCCTTTGGCTCGACCGGCCGCCGGAGGATGCGGCGCGCTTTGCCAACGCGCTGAAGCTCTTTGGCAAGGGCTGCTCCTGGGGCGGGTTTGAAAGCCTGGTCCTCTGCCCGCTGTACGAAGCCCCGGAGGAGGAGCTGGCGTTTCTCGGCAACCCGGGGCGGGGGCTGATCCGGCTCCACTGCGGGCTCGAGGGCGCGGACAACCTGATCGCGGACCTGGACCGCGCGCTTGGCGAGATTTGATCGGCGGCTACGGCGCGCCGTTCAAAAGATAAGGAGGGAAGAGCATGAGGAAACTGCTGGGGACCATCCTGTGCCTCGCGCTTCTCGCGAGCCTGTTTGCGGGCTTTGCGGTGGCTGAGGAGGTTGAACTGCGCTTCATCGACGTTTCTCCGAGCCCTGTCCGTCAGGAATACTTCGAGACGACCTTCGCCAAGTTCAAGGAAGAGACGGGCATCTCCGTGATCTACGAATCCGTCCCCTGGGACGACGCGGCCAACAAGCTGACGGTGCTGGGCACCTCCGGTCAGCTTCCCGACGTGCTGACCACCTGGGCCGGCTGGCTGGGCCAGTTCACCGCGGCGAACTGGGTGATCCCCCTGGACAACTACGTGGCGGGCACCGAGGGCGAATACGCCGACACTGTGACCAAGCTGGTCTGGAAGGGCGAGAAAGAGCTCTACGGCAACTACTATACCGTGCCTGACGGCGTGATGGTCAAGGGCGTATACGTGCGCAAGGACTGGGCCGAGGAAGCCGGCCTGGAGCTCGATCCCGCCAAGGGCTGGACCTACAGCGAGTACTTTGACGCGGTATACAAGCTGACCGACGCCTCGAAGAACCACTATGGCACCTCCTTCCGCGGCGCCCGCGGCGCCTTCGATCCGCTGTTTGTGTACCTGGAGAGCATGACCGGCGGCAAGGCCTACGCCGACGACGGATCGGCGCTTTTCAACACCCCGGAGGCGGTCGAGGGCTACAAAAAATGGTGCGGCCTGTACCTGGATGGCTGCGCGCCCAAGGACGCCATCAACTGGGGCTTCATCGAGATGGTGGACAACTTCACCGGCGGCCTGACCGGCACCCTGATCAACGACTCCGAAGTCGCCGCCACCTGCATCGCCACCATGCAGGACGACCAGTGGATGGTCATGCCCATGCCCAAGAGCGACGTGGACGGCAAGATCTACAACACCGTCAACTCGCCTTATGCCTACTCCATTTCCGCCAATTCCAAGAACCCCGACGCGGCCTGGAAGCTGATCGAGTTCCTCACCCGTCCGGACAACAATATTGAGTACTGCAAGCTCACCGGCCTGATCCCGGTCAAGAAGGCCGTTGGCGACGACCCCTTCTACGGCCCGGAGGGCTACTACGCCGCCTTCGTGCAGCAGCTCAACGACCCCGCCATGGTGGTGCCCTGCGCCTTCGGCCCCTTCAGCTACACCGACATGCACCAGGGCATGATGCATGAGGAAATGCAGAAGTACCTCCTGGGCCAGCAGGACGCGGAGACCTCGCTGGGCAACGTGGCCAAGGAGCTGGAAGCACGCATGAAGCAGTATCTGACGGACAACCCGGGCTCCGCCGTGGAGCAGCCCAAGGCGCTCAGCGAAGGCTGACCGGCCGACAACGCGCGGGGGGAGCATGCCTTCTCCCGCGCGCTTCAAGGAGGCAACCATGATCCATCTGGCGCTGTATCTTCTGCTGGTCGCGGCGCTCTGCGCAGGGGGGTTCGTGCTCCTTCGCAGGTTTGAACGGAAGAATCCCTTCGCCTACCGGCGCGCCCGCAGCGCGGCCGAGCCGTATCTGTTCATCCTGCCTGTGCTGCTGCCGCTCCTTCTTCTGTTCGGATACCCATTGATCAACAGCTTTGTCATGGCTTTCCAGAATTACAAGTTGACCGCGCCCAACGCCATCCACTTTAGCGGCCTTGAGAATTTCAGAAAGCTCTTTGCCGATTCCGACATGGGCCTGATCATGAAAAACTCGCTGATCTACGTGGTGGCCAGCGTCGCCGGGCAGTTTCTTCTGGGTATGACGCTGGCGCTGGCGCTCCGGAAGAAATTCCGCGGCCGGGGCCTTTACCAGGCCGCCGTCTTCCTGCCGTGGGCATTTTCGGCGTTTGTCATCGGCCTCATCTACCGCTGGTCCTTCAACGGCGAGTACGGCGTGGTGAACGATCTCATGCAAAAATTGGGCTGGATGGGCGAGAAGATCGCGTGGCTTGGCACGCCGGGACTTTCGCTGCTGGTGGTGATCCTGGCGATGATCTGGATGGGCGTGCCGTTTTTTGCGATCATGAACCTGGCGGCGCTGCAGTCCATCCCGGCGGACGTGTACGAGGCCGCCGACATGGACGGCTGCGGCGCAATCCGGCGCTTTTTTTCGATCACGCTGCCCTACATCAAGCCCACCGTCATCGTGACGATCCTTTTGCGGACCATCTGGATATTCAACTCCTTCGACCTGATTGTGGTCATCACCGGCGGAGGCCCGGCCAACTACTCCCAGACGCTGCCCTCGTACATGTACACGCGCGCGTTTTCGGGGTATGACTTCGGGCTTGCCTCCGCGCTGGGGGTGCTGTTGATGGTCATACTGGCGGTGTACGCAGTCTTGTTCCTCCGGGTGACCAAGTATAACAGGGCGGGTGATTTCTAATGCACAGACGGCTGAAAAGGGCGGCGCTGACCTCGGGGCGCGTAATCCTGCTGGCGCTTTTCCTGCTGGCGGTGGTGCTGCCCATCTACTGGATGGCGGTCACATCCTTCAAGCCCCATGCGGAGATCATCAACGCGCAGCACCTGACCTACTTTCCGCAGACATTCACGGCCGAGAACTACAACCAGCTGTTCTCGATGTACGATTATGCGCAGATGCTGAAAAATTCGATGATCGTGTCGCTGTCCACCGCGGTGTGCATCACGCTTTTGTCCATTCTGGGCGGCTACGCGATGGCGCGTTATTCGTTCAGGGGCAAGAGCGCGATGCTGCTGTTCTTCCTGATCACGCAGATGATCCCGGGCATTCTGGTCATCATCCCGCTGTACCTGATCTACGCGAGGCTTCAGCTGGTCAACACCCGGTTCAGCCTCTTTCTCTACTACCTGATCGTCAACCTGCCCTTCTGCGCGATCACCATGCGCAGCTTCTTTGAGCGCATTCCCTACACGCTGGAGGAGGCCGCCTATGTGGACGGCTGCACCCGGGGACAGGGCCTCCGGCGCATTGTGCTGCCGGTGATGTTTCCGGGCATCGTGGCGGTGTTTGTGTTTGCCTTCATCGGCGCGTGGAACGAGCTGATCGCCGGCACGATCTTTATCAGCACCTCCGACATGTGGACCATTCCGGTGGGCCTGAAGTCGCTGATCGGGAAGTACGACGTCAAGTGGGGCGTTCTGATGGCGGGCGGCGTACTGGCGCTTCTGCCCACGGCGGTGATGTTTGCGGTCATGCAGCGCTTCGTGGTCGAGGGGCTGACGGCGGGCGCGGTGAAGGAGTGAGGCCTGTGAGACGATCCGCGCAGCGCATGGGGCCCGTGTCCCGGGATCTTCTGCACGTCCGCGTGGCGGGGGCGATCTGCCAGTACATCTACGCGGAGAATCTGCGCATCGGCGACAGGCTGCCCTCCGAGCGCACGCTGGCCGAGCGGCTCAACGCGGGGCGCAACACCGTGCGCGAGGCGCTGGGCGTGCTGCGCGCGGAAGGCGTGATCGAGGTTGAACCCGGAAAGGGCGCCTTTGTCAGAAAGGCGCTTGCTGAGCCGTCGCTGCAGATGGAGCTGCTCCGGGTGGACTACCGGGATCTGCTCGAGATCAAGATGTGGCTGGAGTCTTTGGCGATCCGGCGCGCGGCCGAGTGCGCCACCGGCGAGCAGCTGGACAGGCTGATCCATCTGGGCGAGCGCCTGTGCCGTTTGGCGGAGGCGGGCGAGTTTTCCGTGGCGCTGGACCGCGAGTTCCACACCCAGCTTCTGGACTGTGGCGGCAGCAGCACCCTTTCCCAGCTGGTGCTGTCGCTGGTGGACGCGCTGAACGACTATTCCGGCGTCTTTGACGGGGCGGTGCCCCTGTGGATCAAGACCGTGCCCTACCACCTGGAACTGGCCCGGGCGCTCCGGGAAAAGAAGCTGAGCTTTGCGCTGGCCGCCCACGAGTACATCCGCATGTACGATCTCAGCGTGCTGGACGCACCGGCGGAAAAGCCGTAGGAGGAAGACAGATGGACGATTGCAAGCGCTGGTGGCGGGATGCGAAGTTTGGCCTCTTCATCCATTGGGGGCTGTACGCCCTTTTGGCGGGGGCGTATGACGGCGTCCGGACGGACAACATCGCCGAGTGGATCATGCACGATCTGAAGATTCCGGTTTCCGAATACGAGAAGCTGGCCGCGCGCTTTGATCCCGCCGAATTTGACGCCGACGCCATCGCGCGCCTGGCGAGGGACGCGGGCATGAAGTACGTGGTGCTCACCGCGAAGCACCATGACGGCTTTGCGATGTTCCGTTCCGCCGCCGACCGCTTTAATGCGGCGGACGCAACCCCCTGGGGCCGCGACCCGGCGCGGGCGCTGCGCGAAGCCTGCGACCGCTACGGTCTGACGCTTTGCTTTTACTATTCCCAGGCGCAGGACTGGCACCACCCCGACGGCATCGAGGAGAACGTGCCGGATGACGGCAAGCATTTCCGCAGGTACCTGGACGAGAAGTGCATTCCGCAGATTCGCGAGCTGCTGACAAACTATGGCGATATCGGCCTCATCTGGTTTGACACGCCCATGAGCATGACGCCGGACGAGTCCCGCGAGCTGCGCGATCTGGTGAAGTCGCTTCAGCCGGGGTGCCTCATCTCGGGGCGCATCGGCAACGGCCTGGGCGACTACATGACCACCGGCGACAACTTCATCCCGCTGCTGCCCTATCCGGGGGATTTTGAGGTGCCCGCCACCATCAACGACACCTGGGGCTTCAACCGCTTTGACCGGCGCTGGAAGCGCCCGGAAAAGCTGATCCGCAACCTCGTCAAGGTGGTCAGCCGCGGCGGCAACTTTCTTCTGAACATCGGCCCGGACGATATGGGGCGCGTGCCGGAGGAGAGCGTCAAGGTGCTGCGTACCGTCGGCGGCTTCCTGCAAAAGTGCGGAGAGAGCATCTACGGCACCCGGCCGGTGCCGGTCTACCCCTACGACATCGATTGGGGCTATTTCACCGCCCGCCCCGGCAAGCTTTACATCCACGTGTTCGAGGACATGCCGGACGTGTACCTCATCAACATGGGCAACAAGCCCCGGCGCGCCTACCTCCTGGCGGACGGGCGGCCGCTTATGCTGCGCGAGCGCGTCACCTGCGAGGGCGACCACTCCTGGCGCATCCTCTGGCCCGGCGAAAAACCCCGGGACATTGATACCGTCATCTGCGTGGAAATCGAGGAGGACGAGGTCTTCTTCGAGCCCATCAAGGGGTGAGGGAGATGGACGAGCGGGCGCGCGGCGCGATCGGCCGCCTGAGGCATCCGGCGCGGGAAGCGCGGGTCAACACCCGCTGGTGGTGGTACGGCGGCGCGGTGGAAAAGCGCGAGGTCCGGCGGCAGCTTGAGGCCATGCGGGATGCGGGCATCGGCGGCGTCGAGATTCAGTTTCTCTACCCGCTGGACTTTGACGATCCCGCCGCCGGGCAGGTCCACGCGGACTTCTTCTCGCCGGCGTTTTTTGACGTCCTCGATTTCACGCTGTCCTGTGCGAAGGAAATGGACATCGACGTAGACCTGACACTGGGCTCCGGCTGGCCCTTTGGCGGCTCCTTCGTGGAGGACACCATGGCGCCGGATATCCTGGTGCCGCTGAGCCACGATGCAACCGGCCCCTGCGATTTTTCCTTTGACTACACGGGCGTGCTGCCGGGGGAGATCGAACGGGTTGTGCTCTGTCGCGCGGAGGGCGGCGTGATGGACGCCGAAAGCGCCCGGGACATCACCGACCGGGTGACGTCCACCTACATCGAAACCTGGCGCTGGGGCAGCAGGCTGGACGTGGCCGTGCCCGAAGGGCCCCACCGCATCTTCGTATTCGTGGTGCAAAAATACAAGCAGAACGTGGGCAAGCCCGCGCCCAACATGCAGGGACTGGCCATCGACCACTGCCGGAGGGACGTGGCGGACTTCTACTTCCACACCCTGGGCGACACGCTGATTGAACGCCTGGGGCGGGGGCGGGTCCGATCGTTCTTCTGCGATTCCATTGAACTGGGCGGCTGCAACTGGACAAAGCCCATGCTGGAGGAATTTCAGCGTCGCCGCGGCTACGATCTCTCGCCCTACCTGCCCGCGCTGTGGGGAGAAATGGGGCCGGTCACGAAACCCGTGCGCTACGATTATTTCCGGACATTCTCCGAGCTGACGCTGGAGGGTTTTTTTGAGAACTTTGCCGCCTGGTGCGCGAAGTGGGGCGTCACCGCGCGCACCCAGGCCCACGGCACCTGGGCCGACATCCTCCGGGCCTATGCCAGCGCGGACATCCCGGAGGGGGAAACCTTCGGCCTCCACGACCGGTACCGGGTCAACACCGTGCACCGGCGCCTGGCGGTGTCGGCCGGGCTCTGCTACGGAAAGCCCGTGGTTTCCAACGAGAGCTTTACGTGGCTCAGGACGCCCCGCTTTCTGGTGACTCCGGAGATGGTAAAGCGCGCCTTTGACGCCATTGTGACGGACGGCATCCAGATGATCGTCGGCCACGGCTTTTCCTATTCGCCGGAGCGCGCGGGGCGGCCGGGGTGGAATTTTTACGCCTCGTCGATGCTCAGCCCCAACAACACCTGGTGGCGTTTTTTTCCGGAACTGTCCGCCTACATGCGCCGCGTCACGTCGCTGATGCGGGGCGGCACGGCGGTCAGCAGCGCGATGGTGTACATCCCCGCGGCGGACATCTGGTCGGACTCGCCGCTGGCGGAGCTGCACATGGCGCTGCGGGTGGAGGACTACGTGGGTAAAGAGACCGCCGACCGCCTCCAGCGCGCGGGATATTGGTTTACCTACGTCAACGATGAGGCGCTGACGCGGCTGGGCACGGTGGAGGAGGGCGCGTTCCGGATTGGCGAGAACCGCTACGGGGCGCTGATCCTCATCCGCTGCACCCGCCTTCCGGTTGAAACGGCCCGGGCAATCCGGCGGATGAGCGAGGCGGGCGTTCGTGTCGTTTCCTGCGGACCGCTGCCCGGCGAGGGCTGTGGGCTTAGGGACATGGAGGAAAAGCGGCGCGCCGTCCGGGAGGCGATGGCGGGGGTTTCCGCGACGGTCGCGCCCGATCGGGGCGAAGGACTGATTGCGGCAATGCGGCGCGCGCTGCCGCCCGATCTGGTGGTCGAGGGCGAAGACGCGGAGGACGTGGGCTTTATCCACCGCCGCGTGGACGGTCAGGCGGTCTATTTCGTCGCCAACATGGGTGCGAAGGCCCGGCGCGCATGGCTGAATCTGCCCCGTTGCGACGGCGTCCGGCTCTACGATCCGATGGAAATGCAAGACGCCGCGCCCCTTTCCCTGGCGCATTGCGACGGGCGGACGCGCCTTGAGGTGGCGCTGGCGCCCAATCAGTCGCTGGTGCTGGTTGCGGGGGAGGCGGGGCTGCCGCCCCGTCCCGCCGAGGGCTTTCGCGCCGTGCTGCGGGTGACGGGATGGACGGTATCCGTCGAGGGCGAGCCCGTTGCGAAGGGGCTGACCGACCCGGTTTCCTGGGAGCGGTTTGAAAAGACGCGTTATTTCAGCGGCGAAGGGCGCTATGAGGCGGCTTTTACGCTGCGCGAGGGCGGCGAATACTGGGTGGAACTGGAGCGCCTTGACTGCTGCTGCGACGTGCTGCTGGACGGCCGGCGCGTCTTTTCGCTTTGGAAGGCGCCGCATCGCGCGCCGCTGGGGCATGTAAGCGCCGGCGCGCACAGATTGACCCTCGTCGCCGTCAACACCTGGATCAACCATGCCATTGATCCCGGCCGGCGGGAGGCCGAATACCCGGACCCGGTGGATGCGCGCTGGCCGTATTTCACGAACATCATCGGCGATATCCGCAGGCGCAGGCTGTATTTTTCCCGCGAGCGCGAGGCCGTCGGCCGACCTCAGCCTGCCGGGGTGTCGGGCAGGGTGACGCTCGTCATCCGCGAGGGCGTGCAGCGGGACGGAACCGGGCGCCGAAGAATGGCCGTACAGGGCACTTGAGATTACAAATGCAAGGGTTGACTGGCAGGAATTCCCATTAAACGCATCAATTTCAACCCCAAAAAACGTCAACATGCCCATGTACGAAACCAGATTTTCCTTGCTATAATCGCATTTAGGAGGGCATGATTATGTCCCGACTTAGCGTATGGTTTCGTAAACAGATGGAGGATATCCGTTCCAGCGGCCCCCCCGGAGGGAGGCCCGCGGCGGAGTTGACCCCTGAGGCAAGCTTTCGGAAAAGAGGCTTGCCAAAGCGGTTTTTGGCGTTGGTGCTGGCGGCGGGGCTGCTGACCACCGTGCTGCTGTCGGATCTGCCCCGGGTGCTTTGGCGGACGGACGGCTATGCTGAGAGCCCGGAGGAGGCCGGCCGGAACCTGGATAGAATCTATTCGATTCTCGAAGGCTCGCTGGACAACCCGGTCACCTACGACGATTACGCGCAGCTGGCCTCCATCAGCATTGGCAAGGGCGAATATGAAAAGGCCATGGAAGCGCTGGACAAGTGTCTGGAGCTTGCGGAGGAAGGGGACACCGTTTCCCTCGCCGATGTGTGGACCAAAAAGGGTTCGCTCTATGCCCTGGAGGACAAGTATGCCCAGGCGCTGGAAAGCCTGGACAGGGCGCTGGATTTGAACCCCGACGCGCGGCAGGCGCTTCTGCTCCGCGCGCAGATCTACATTGAACAGGAAAAGTACGCGCCGGCCATTGCCGATCTCGAAGCCTACACGCAGCTGATGCCCGACGATATCTCGCCGATTTCCACGCTGGCGCAACTCTATGAGGCCACCGGAAAGTACGAAAAGGCCCGGGAGCGCTATGAGCGGCTCCATGCGCTGGACCCGTCTGACGCCGCGCAGGTGCTGAACGGCCTGCGGTGCGCGTTTCTGCTCAAGGATTATCAGGGCGCGCTGGCAGGCCTTGACGAGTACCTGGGCAGTGCGGCCCGCGCGGAGGCGGCGGAACAGACTGCGGACGGAATTTCCGCCGCGCCTTACGCCGAAGAAGAACCGACCGAAGTCGGCGATTCAACGCCCGCACCCAAAGCGGCGGTTCCCCCGCAGGCATCCTACGCCCACTACCTTCGGGCGCTGTGCCACATGCAACTGGGCGGCTTTGACCTGGCGGAAGCGGACCTGACGGACGCGCTCTCGCAGGGCTATGATGAGGCGATGTGCTACGAGCAGTTGACGGCCTGCGATTACGCGCTGGAGAAGCACGAGCTGGTGCTGGAATACGGCGAAAAGCTGATCGCTCTGGACAGGGGCGCGGCGGCTCCCGACGTTTTGTACCAGCGAATGGGTGCCTCCGCGATGACGCTGGGGCAGACGGAAAAGGCGTTGGAATACCTGACGCAGTCCATCTCCCTGAACGGCGAGCTGGCCGGTTCCCATTACTATCGGGGCCTTTGCAATCTGACGCTTGAAAAACACCAGGATGCGATTGACGACTTTACCGCATCCATTGAACAGAACTTCCTGGCGCAGTTCTGCTACTATAACCGCGGCGTGTGCTATGTGCGGCTTCTGGATTACGACAGCGCGCTGTCCGACATGGAAAAGACCCTTACGTCCGGGGACGACGAGGACCTCAAGGAAGCCGCAAAGAAGATCCTGTGGCAGCTTGCCCAGTATTACGAAAGCGCCAGGCAGCAGGCGTCGGGCGCCGTTGTCAATCCGGCCCCCCAAACCACCCTTCTGCCCGACGCCGGAGTATCCGGCTGAAACAACGCATTTTTTGATAAAAGACCGCCTTCCGCTGGCGGAACCGGCTTGATTTGGAGGAGAGTATTATGCGTCTTCACGGCTTATCCGGACGCAGGGCAAGGAGAAAGCGCCTGTGGAAGAAGAACCTTGTTCTGATTTCCTTGGTGTTTGCGCTGATCCTCAGCACGATGGCGGTCATCGCGGAGACGAGCGCCGTGGCATCTGCATCCTCCTTGGAGGCGTTCGAGGCTCCGCCATCTTTGGATGGTGGGGCCTCGCCTGCGCTTTTGGCGGATTCCGGGGCCCTCGTGACGCTTGATTCCGGATCGGGCGCGTCCGAACCGACCGCCGCGCCGGAGGCCGAACAGGAACCCGAGCCGGCCGCCGCGCCGGAGGCCGAACAGCAGCCCGAGCCGACCGCCGCGCCGGAGGCTGAACAGGAGCCCGAACCGACCGCCGCGCCGGAGGCTGAACAGCAGCCCGAACCGACCGCCGCGCCGGAGGCTGAACAGCAGCCCGAAGCCGAGCCCGAGCCGACCGCCGCGCCGGAGGCTGAACAGCAGCCCGAACCGACCGCCGCGCCGGAGGCCGAACAGGAGCCCAAACCGACCGCCGCGCCGGAGGCTGAACAGCCGCCCGAGCCGACCGCCACGCCGGAGGCTGAACAGCAGCCCGAACCGACCGCCGCCCCGGGCATTGAGGCCCAGGCGTACGTCGCCATTCCGGAAGCCGGTCAGAGCAGCGAACCGCAGGGGATGGTGCTGGCGGCGGAGCCTCTCGGCGCCATTGCGGCCAAGGGCGGCGTTGACACGGCCGGGGCGAAGGACACGGTGGAAGCCTACGCCATCCCGGCGGGCAGCGCCTACATTCGCGAGGCGGCCGGCCTGCTGACCTACAAAAACGACGCCACCGCCAACGCCATCCAGAACGCGCTTCAGGATGCGCTGACCACGGCGCGGGATGCCGTCAACAAGACCGCGACCATCGTCGTCACCGACGGCACCTACAACGGCGGCGTCAACCTGGACGCCTCCGCGGGTTCGTCGCTGTCCGAACTGCTGCTGTCGATTTTCGGCAGCGCGGACGCGGCCAAGGGCGTCAAGCTGCAGATTGTCGCGGAGGACGCGCTGAACGAAGCGGGAGAAGCCACCGCCAATTCCGCGGGCGGCGCGCAGGTGGACGGCTCCGTCACCATCAGCGGCCTGGACGTGGTGCTGGCGGGTCTGTACTTCTCCACCCGGGCGATGGTTTCCGTCAGCGACGCGGACAGCTTCTCCTACTACGGCACCCGGCTGTCGGACGATGTGGACATCTCGGTTTCGCGCGTCAAGAAAAACATCAAGGTAGACCTGGGCGAGGGCGACGACAAAGCCTCCGTGCGGATCAAGCAGGCGCCCACCGTGTCCGCCAGTATGACCGTCACCCCCGAGATGGGGCAGGACGCCACGGCCATTTTTGAGGCGCTGACCTCGTTCAAGGCCTCCGAAATCAGTCAGCTGGGCGCCAGCCTGGCCGACGCGGTGCGGTCCTTCCTGGCCACGCTCAATGGTTCCATTTCCGGCATGGTCGTATCCGACAGCCTGACCGTCGACATCGACGGCGGCGCTGGCGAGGATGAGATCGCCGTCAAGCACATCAATTCCACCGACCTGACCATGGCAAGCGGCGACGCCGGCTCCACCTACGGTTTTGCCATCGACCTTTCCAAGGTCGATACCTCCATCCGCGGCGGCGCGGGCAGCGACGTTCTCGGCGCCACCGGCGGCATGGAACTGACCTACGGCCGCAAGGTGGTTTCCGCGCTGATGGAGTACGTGGCCGAGGAATTCGACATCGCGGGCAGCAACCTCCGGTTCTTTGGCGGCGACGGCGACGACGTGATCACCGTGGATACCACCGCCGCCTTCCCCTCCTTTCGCGGCGTGACCGTGGACGTGGCCGGCGGTGCCGGGTTTGACCGGCTGCACCTGACCGGTAAGCTGAACGACAGGATTGACGCGGCCAGCCGCATCACCGGAAACACCTCCGAACTGACCATCGAGGCGCTGGCGGAAATCACCTTCCTGGGGGATTTGATTGACGGCATTCGCATTCCCTTCACCAAGCGGATGGTGGTAAACAGCACCGGCGTGGACGCGTTCACCGACGCGCTCAAAAACAAGAATACCGTCGCCCTCTCCGCCCTGGCGCCGGGTGCCGCGGCCCAGTCCTTTACCGACTATGTGCTGGACGCCTCCGGCCCGGTGGACTACACCGCAAACCTCGCCATTCCCGGCGGCGGGCTGATGCTGGCAAACATCGTGGCCGACGGCGGCGAAAGCCTGACGGTGACGAGGCTCGTCGCGCCGGACTTCAACCTCCTGCTCTCCGGCGGTGAGATCACCGTCGGCGGCGAAGTCAGGGGCAAGAACATCCTGATCAATTCCGTCGTGACCGATATCGCCGAAGCGGCGATTGAGCAGACCATCATCGAGGACGACCTGAACGAGGAAAACACCGTCGACATCGAAGTGGGCTTTTACAAGGCGAACGGCGCCGCGAAGATCACCGTCGCCCCGTCCGCAAACCTCGTGGCCACCCAGGCCATCGACATGCTCGCCAGCCTGACGCTGGACAAGCCCTACCTGCCCACCGGCGACATCTTCAACCCCTTTACCCTCAAACTGGGCGAGGTCAATATTGACATTCGGGGCGCGCTGGCCGCGGGCGGTTCCATCCGCGCAGACGCGCTGTATTCTTCCACCGTGTCGGCCACCAACGGCCTGCTCAAAGTGGTCATCCCCTTCGGCGTGGCGGCGATCACCGGCGACACCCGGATCACCGTCGGCGGCGGCGCGCGCCTGAACGCGGGCGCGGGCGTACTGCTTCGCGCGGCTTCCGATACTTCCGCGGAGGCCGAGGCCACCATGGGCGCGCTCAAGTTCACGCTGGCGCTGGCGGTCGTTCAGGCGGAAACCCACGTGAAGGTGGGGGACACCGCCGCCATCGCCGCGGGCGGGGCCGTGAAGCTCTCGGCCATGAACGCCGTGCGCGCCGAGGCCGCCGCGCTGGGCAAGAAGCCCAGCATGCTGGCCCTCAAGCCTGCCTCGGGCGGGTATATCGCGGGGAGCTTCGTGTTTCAGGACACCAGCGCCACCATCGCGGACCACGCATCGGTTTCCTCCGGCGCGGCGCTCTCGGTCCGGTCCGAATCGAGGCTGAATACCGCCACCACCACCGTCTCGATTCCGGCCAGCCAGTCCGACGGAAGCGGCGGGGAATCGTTCCTGCCCACGGACCAGATCCGGCTGATGAGCATCGTGCCCTTCGTGGAGACGAAGCTGTTAAAGGTAGAAAAGGCCCCGAACCAGACGGCCTTTGGCAAGCTTCTGTCGGGTGTTACCGGCAGCAACTCGCTGGGCAACAAGTTTACCGACGCCACCAAGACGGCTTCCTCCTCGGGCACGCCGTCCAGCACAAAGCAGGTGGTAGGCGCGCTGGCGCTGGCCTACGCGGGCAATACCAACAGCGCCCTGATCGATACCACCGGCAGTGTGACGGCCGCGGGCGCGCTTGACGTGACCGCGCTGGCCGCCACCGTCAACCAGGTGCGCGCCGACGGCTCGCTGTACAAAACGCCCATGGCGCAGGCCGAGGACGCCAAGAACTCGGTGGGCGCGGGCGTGGCCATCGCCGTCACAAACCACGACAACAGCGCCAGGATCATCGCCGGTTCGATTGCCGCGCGCGGCCTTTCCGTGTCCGCCGTTACCGGCCGGATCGTCTCCTCCTCCATCGCAAAGGCCGGCCACATCCCCAAGACCTCCAGCTTTGGCCTGGGCGGCGCGGTCAGCGTGCACGTCGTCATCGGCCGCAACGAGGCGCTGGTGGGCAGCGGCGCCGCCTACAACCTGACGGGCGGCGCGGTGAACGTCGTCTCCACCGGAAACGGCGCCTTTACCACCGTGGGCGACGCATCGGGAAAGCGCGTCACCCCCAGCCTGAGCTTCGGCGGCATTACCATTCCGCTCAAGCCCACCACCGGCAGCGAAAAGGACAGCGTGGGCATCGGCGCGGGCATCGCGGTCAGCGTGACCGGCGCGGACTTTATCGCCAAGGTGGAGGACGGCGTGCGCTTTGGCACTGCCGTTCTGGACGGCGTAAATGTCAAAGCCTCCTTCTCCGGCACCGAGACAATCCACGCCGCCGCGGGCGCGGCGGGCGGCACGTCCATCGTGCCGGTGCTGGCGCTGGCCGTTTCCGGCGTGTATTCCCAGGCCTACCTGGGGACGCAGTCCGGCGCGCTTTCCGCCACGGGCGATGTCGCGATCTCCGCGGCAAACAGCATGAAGCGCAGCGTCGCCGCCGACGCGGCCGCCGCGGGCAGCGGCGTGGGCGTGGGCGCGTCCTTCGGCATCGCCGTCATCAACGACAGCGCGGAGGCCACGCTGAAGCGCAGCGTCACCGCCGCCAATGTCCTCGTGGACGCCAAGTCCGTCAGCCGCCTGACGATGACCATCAAGGCCAGCGCGGTGGGCGCCATGCCGCCCACCAGCACCTCTACCGGGGATGCCGCGTCCGGCAAGACCCAGGAAGACTATGACAAGATGAAGGACGACGGCTGGCCGCTGGATGACAACGGCGACGACATGCGTTCGCTGTTTAATGAAGGCGAAGCCGATCAGATGGCGGACAAGAACACCCAGGCCGCAGCGGACCTCGCCGCCGGCGCCAACACCAACAACGTCAACGCCGGTTCGGTGAACCAGCTCTCCCAGGACCGGCCCAGGGCCGAGACCAACGAGGGCAGCATTCAGGTGGCCGCCTCGCTGGCGCTGAACATCCTGTCCAACAAATCCCTGGCCACCGTGGGCGGCGGCATCGCCGTCACCGCGACGGACAAGGTGCGCGTGCGCGCCGTCAACGATACGGACGCCACCATCTCCGCCAACGCCAGCGCGACCAAATCCACCACCGGCGTGGGCGTGGCGGTGGCCATCAACTACGTGCGCTACCAGAACAAGGCGAAGATCGGCGCGTCCACCCTCCGCGCAAAGTCGCTCCTCGTGGAAGCGGACATCGTGGAGGCGGACAATAAAAAGACCGTTGAGGAGATCCTGACCAAGCTGCTCACCTACTTCGCCACCACCGAGGGCACGGAATTCCTGATGGATGCGCTGCTGGCGGTGGAGGGGCAGGCCAGCCTGGATGCGCTGCTCGCCGCCAACGGCCTCTACGGCGCGGATTACGCGGCGCTGACCGCGACTGAGAAGGAATCCCTCCGGAAGCTCATCATCCAGCAGTTGACCGAACAGCTGACGAGCGGTCAGCGGGGTGATGCCGCGGGGGCGCTGCTCTCCGGGCTGATCGAGTCCACCGTCAAGGACTTCTTCGATACGCTGACCGACCCCGACTTTATCCTGAATATGGTGCTGGGCGCGCCCGACGCCTCCATCGGCAACCTGTTCAGCCAACTGGCGCTCAAGGGCAAGGTGGCGGCGGCCGCCATCCAGGAGGCCATCGTGCTGTCGCTGGCCCAGAAGTTCGGCAATCCCGGCGAGTTGGACGGCATCGGTTGCCTGATCTCCACCTCCGCCATCTCCGGCGTCGGCGCGGCCAACGTGGGCGTGGCGGGCTCGGCCGCCATCGCGGTGGTGGACGGGGAGACCGAAGCCCTGATCGAATCCAGAACCGGGTATGTGGACGGCGACATTGCGGTGACCGAGGACGCGGCGATCCGCGCGCGCGCCGCGCAGAAGGTGTATACCACCGCCACCGCCTCCGCCGACAAAAACGGCAAGCCCGTCAAAAACAAGGACGACAGTTCCGGTACCTCCGTGGGCGTGGGCGCGTCGGCGGCGATCTCCATCGTCGACGTGGATGCCATCGCCTCGCTGGGCAGCTATCGCAGGCTTTCGGCCGGGACCCTCGCCATCCTCTCCGAGGCGCAAAACGACATTGACTCCGTCACCATCGCGGGCGCCGACCCCATCGCCCGCAGGGAAGCGGTAAAGGTCACCCCCCCGGGCATCGGCCAGGAGGTCTCCCAGCCCGCCGCCAACAACACCACCACCAAGGACATTTCGGTGGACGCCGCGGTGGCGCTGGCGGTCATCACCAACAACGTGCTGGCCCAGGTGCTGGAGCACGCGTCCGTCACCACCACCGGGCACGACACCGTCAAGACCGGCGTGGTCGACGGCGCGGGCGTGGAGGAAATGGTCAATTTCCTGCTCAGCGCCTATCAGCGAGGGCAGACGAAGGCTTCCGCCTCCGGCTTTGCGGTGGCGGGGGACAAGGCCGCCGTGGGCGCCGCGATCGCGGTGAACATCGCCATGTCCGACGTGCGCGCCACCTTTGCGGGCGTCGGCCTCGTTGCCGGCAGCGCGAAGATCACGGCGCTGACCTCCAACGAGGACGAGGCGAACGCACTGGCCACCGTGGTGGGCGCGAGTCTGGATCGCTACTTTGACCGGCTGCGCACGGCGCTCAGGCTGGGCAGCGTCGGTTCCGGCGGCGGCAGCGGCAAGATGAACGCTACCATCGTCAACAAGATCAACGGCTTCCTGCCCAAGGCGAAGGAACTGACGGCCAACGTGCCCTTCTCGGCCAAGCTGTTTGACCTTCTGGGCGTCAAGACGCCCGCGGCGCCGTCTTCTTCCACCGCGAGCGGCGCCGCCACGGGCAACGCCGGCGGGAACGCCAACAGCCAGTCGCTGGACGACAGCGCCAAGAAGGAGCAGAGCATCAACCTGGCGGCGGCGCTGGGCGTCAACGTCACCAACCACTGCGCCACCGCGGAGATGACCGGCAGCCTGACGGCGAAGAACGCCGAGATCAGCGCCGCGGACAGGAGCAACTTCCGCACCACCGGCAGCGGTGCCACCGTCACGCTGCCCTCCCAGCAAAACGCCAACAACATCGCGCTGGGCATTGCGGTGACCGTCAACAGGAACAAGGCCCATTCGACCGTCGGCGGCAGCCTCACCGCCACCGGCAGCGGTTCAAATAACGGCGCCATCCGCGTGACCAGCGCCGCCACTCAGAACATGGACGGCGCCTACCGCGGCCTTCTGGGCGCACAGGCCGTGGCCTGCGCCATCGCGGGCAGCGGCGGCAAGGTGGGCCTGGCCGGCGCGGTGGCCGTGATGGTGGCCGGCGCCGAGTCCATCGCGCGGATTGCGGAGGGTGCGCTGGTTCGCGGCGGCGCGATCAGCATTCTGGCCACCGACCAGTCCAAGCTGGCGGTGCGCGCCGGCAGCGTGAGCGCCACGGGCGCCTCCGCGGGCGTGGGCGCCTCCTTTGCCCTCATCTATGCGGAAAGCCTCACCCGCGCCACGATCGGCAAAAACGCTCAGGTGTACGGCGGCAGCCTGAAGCTGAGCGCGGAAAAGCTGCGGGTGGATTCCACCGATTATCAGTTCCCGCTGGGCATCTCCACGCTGTTCACCGTGGACGCTTCGGCAGACCGTTCCGGCATCGTCAACCTCAAGACCTCCGGCGGCTACGCGCTGGAGCTCAACCTGGGCATGGACGATGTCATGAAGACGCTGGACATGCTGAACTTCCTGGCTTCGGTCAACTACTACGTGGAGGCCATTGCCGGGTCTGTGGTCGGCAGCTCCGACGCCAAGCTCGCGCTCGCGGGCTCGGTGGCGATGCTGTTTACAAACAACGAAACCGCGGCCGAGGTGGGCGACGGCGCGGTCATCGTGCTGACGGACGGCAGCCTTGACGTGGATGCCTCCAGCGACACCGTCGCGCGGTTGATTGGCGGCGCGGTGGCGGCCACCACCGGCAAGTCCGGCGTAGGCGTCAACATCGCGGCGCTGGCGGACGAGGACATGGTGCGCGCTTCCATCGGCGCGGGCGCGAAACTTGGCGCCAGCGGCGACGTGACCGTGGACGCCGCGGCCGCTTCCGACACCTGGGCCGTCACGGTGGCGGCGGGCGTATCCACCGGCTCGGGGCCGTCCATCGGCGGCAGCATCAACATGATCGTATCCGGCAACACCGTGTGGGCCGGCGCACTGGGCGCGGACGGCGACACCGCGGGCGGCGAAGAAATCACGGCTGGCGGCGATGTCCGCATTTCCGCCGACAATGTGGCGAAGATGACGCTGATCTCGGCCTCTTTGGGCGCGGGCAGCGGCGTGGCTGCCGGCGGCACGGCCGCGGTGATCGTGACGAACAACGATACGCGGGCCGCGTTGGGCGCGGGCGCGAAGCTGACCGCAGGCAGGAGCGCCGCGATCTCCGCCCGGAGCGCGGAGACCATGCTGAACATTCTGGCCTCCCTCTCCGGCAGCACCGGCAAGGTGGCGGCGGCAGGCACGCTGGGCGTCATGGTATCCCAGTCGCTGACACAGGCCTCCGTTGGGGCGCAGGCGCAGGTGACCGCGGCGGACGGTGGCGTGCAGGTGACCGCCGACGGCGCCGTGACCCAGGTGGTGGTGATGGCGGCGGCCTCCGGTAGCACCGGCGGCGCGGCGGTGGGCGGCACGGTCAACGTGGGCGTGTTTGACCACCAGGTGAATGCGCTGGTGGGCCAGGGCGCGAAGCTGCAGGCGCAGAAGCTGGCGCAGGGCAACAACGTGATCGTCCGCGCCTCGGCCGACAATTCCACGATTCTCATCACCTTTGCGGGCGCGGCCAGTTCCTCCAGCGCCGCCATCGCCGGCGCGATTCCGGTGGTGGTGGTCTCCGACAAGGTGCAGGTGGACGTCGGCAGCTACGTGATCATCGAGGCGGGGGATTCCATCGCGATCATCTCCCGCGCCGAGAGCGGGCTTTACAACATCGCCGGCTCCGTGGCCGTTTCGGCGGGCCAGGCGGGCGCGGGCGCGACCATTGCGACGCTGGTGATCGGCAACAGCGTGAATACCAGGATCGGCAACCGCGCGAAGATGATCGCCCACGCGGTGATGGAGGATGCGGCGCTCCCGGCGGGCGTGCAGCTGCCCAACCGCGACGCGCGCAGAAGGGGCGTTCTGGTCAGCGCCACCGCGAATTCCACCCTGGCGATGATCTCCGGCAGCGGCGCGGCCTCGACGGGCAACGCGGCGGTGGCCGGCGTCGTGCATACCCTCGTGCTCAAAAACAGCGTTAAGGCGGTGGTGGGCGACCACGTGGTCATGGTGGCCGGGCGCGAATCCAGTACGCCGGGCTCAACCAAGACGGGAGACGGGGAGGTGATCGTCGAATCCGACGACGACTCACACATATACAACATCGCCGGCGCGGTTTCGGCGTCGTCCGGAGCCGGCGTAGGCGCGTCCGTCGTCGTAATGGTCTACGACAAGCGGATGGAAGCCTCCGTTGGCGACGGCGGGACGATCATCGCCACCGACGACGTGACCGTCCAGTCGACCTCCAAGGATACCGTGATCCTGCTGGCCCTCAGCTTTGCGGGGGGCGGCAACGCGGGCGTTGCGGTGAGTGCCAGCGCGCTGGTGTTTGAAAACGATCTCTTTGCCGCGCTGGGCGGGTCGGTGTTCTCTGACGGCGATGTGCTGGTTAACGCCGACAGCGAAACCACCATGGTCAATACCGCCGCGGCGGTTGCGGTGAGCGGCACGGCGGCAGTCACGCCCGTGGCGATCGTCACCTATTTTGAAGGCGCGACCAACGCCCTCTTCCGCGTCGGGGCGGACATTCTGGCCGCTGGCGGCGTTTCGCTGCGCGCCAAATCCAAGGAATTCATCACGTCCGACGCCGCGGGCGTCAGCGCCTCCGGCACGGCCAGCGTATCCGGCACGGTGGATGTGGTGCTCTCCAAGCAAAAGACCACCGCCGTCACCGGGAGCGGTGTGGTGATCGACGCGGCCGCGCTGAATGTGAACGCGGCGGACGACTACCAGTTGGTGGGCGTCGTGGCGACCATCGCGGGCAGCGGCACCGCCGGCGTGGCCATCACCGCGCTGGTCAGCGTGCTGCACAACACCGTGAGCGCCATTCTCGGCGGCAACAACCGCATTACGACCCGGAGCGGTGATGTATCCGTGAACGCCAGCGCCAAGCGCGACATCGGCGCCTATGCCGGCACCGTCGCGGCGGGCCAGGTGGGCGTCGGCGGCACGCTGATGGTCGTGGTCGCGGGCGGCAGGATGAAGCAGGACGCCGCGGATCAGCTGAGCGCCAGCTTCAAGCCCGGCGAGTTCATGGACGGCGCATTCTCATCCTCCCACGGTGCCGCTTCCGGGTATGAGAAGGACGATGTCGGCGCGATGCTCGAGGGCGACGGCGACCAGCAGTCCAAAACCAATGTGGGCAGCGGCGGCTCCTTTGACGGCACCGGCGGCTACAAGGACGATTCGGTTTCCGGCGATGTGAGCGTTGCACCCGGCAAGAATGCCGACAACAGCAAGGCCCAGGCCCCGGGCGCGGACACCAGCTTTGGCAGCAACGGCGATATCGACAGCGCCGCCGCCATCGGCTCCGCGAAGCCCACCTACGCTTCGCAGGACGCCACCAGCGCCATCATCGGCGCGGGCACGGTGGTCAATTCCGCCCGCGACATCCTGGTGACATCCGGCGACGATCTTGTGGCGGACCTGATTGCCGGCACCATCACCGGCGGCGTCTATGCCGCCGTGGGCGCGGGTGTCGCGGTGGCCGTGCTGTTCTCCAACGTCGAGGCGAAGGTGGAAGACGGCGCCACTCTCCACGCTGGGCGCGACATCAAAATTCTGGCGACCGCCGGGTCGACCACGGTGGAGGATACCGACACCCAGCGCACCGGCGCGCTGAAGGACAGCTTCTCCGCGGGCAGCAACAACCCGATGGATCTGACCAGGCGGACCATCCGCGCCATTTCGATCACCGGTGGCGGCGCCCTGGTGGGCGTGTCGGTGTCGCTGGCATCGGTCAACGTGTTCTCCACGGTCATCGCCACCCTGAAAGGCGATGTTACGAAGTCCGCTTCCCTCACCGTGATGGCTTCCTGCGACTACCCCAACGTGCTGGCCGCGACGCTGACCGCGTCCGCGGGCGGCGCGGCGGTGGGCGCTTCGGTGGCGGCGGCGGTGTTTGGCGCGACGGTGGAATCCTCCGTCGCCGGCGACGCGAAGATCTCCGGCACGCAGGCGGTGAACGTGGCCTCCAGGCTCAATACCGGCGCGATTTCGGGCGCGGGTGCCTTCGCGGCGGGCGGCGTAGCCGGAAACGGCGCCGTCGCGCTGGTGGTCAACATCTCCCGGGTCGATACCTTCATCGGCCGGGGCGCAACGGTGAGCCGCAGCGATGCCCTTGCCCTCTCCGTCAATGCGGATGTGGACACCGCGGCCCGCGCCTATGTGCTCAGCGTCGCGGTATCCGGCAGCGTGTCCATCGGGCTCTCCGCCGCTGTTACCGTCATCAAACCCGAAGTGCTCACCTATATCGGGACAACGCCCACCGGCCACACCGCCCATTCGGGCGCGGGCGCCGCCGGCGGCAGCGTGAACGCCTGGCGGGTCGAAGTCAAAAATGACGTCACCAGCCTGGCTCAATCGCTGATCGCGGCCTTCTCCGCGGGGGGCGTGGCGGTGAACGGCAACGTGCTTCTGACATTCAACTTTACCGATGCCGTGGCCGCCCTCAGCGGCGCGACGGTGACCGCCGATGCCGTCAGCATCAATGCCTACATGGATTCCACCGCCCGTTCGGTGGTGCTGGCCGGAACGGCCGGATCCGCGGCCATCGGCGTGACGGTGAGCTACGTCCATCTGCGCTCCAGCAACATCGCCAGGATTGACGGCGGCATGCTGGAAGCGGACGCCATTGGCCTGTATGCCGGGAAGCTGGGCAGGGCAAATACGGCCACAGCCGAGGCCACCGCCGTGGCGGGCAGCATCGGCGCTGTCGCCGTGGGGCTCAATACCGCCATCGCGGACAATCACGCGCAGAACATTGCGGAGATTCTGAACGGGAACATTGCGGCCGACACCATACTGGAGGTGTACGCCGTCGGCACCGCCACCGCCACGGCCCGGGTGCTTGGCTTCTCGGCGGGCGTCGTCAATGTGGCGGGTACGTATGTGCTGGCGCTGCTTCGAAGCGAGCAGCAGGCGCGCATCCTGGGCGGCAGCGTTACCGCAGGTGAACTGTTCGTCAAATCCTACCTGAACAACGCCGCCGGCGACAGCACGCTGGCCCAGATCGTGACCGGCAGCGGCGGGCTGCTCAGCGCGACGGTCAACATGGCGCTGGCCTATGGCCGCGCGTCCTCCGTGGCGGTGGTCGCCCCGGCATTCATGACCATCGGCGGCAGCGCGGCCATCGGCAGCTACGGCTACCAGCAGGTGCGGACGGAGATCCTCAACCTGTTGGACGCTTCCGCTTACGGCGCCGCGGTGATGGTGGGCTTTGCCTACGCTCAGGGCGAATTCAACGCGCGCCTTGCCGTGACGGACGGCCCAGCCGCCGTTGACATCAACGCGGCCAGCATCACCGTGGAGAGCATCTACACCGCCGCCGCCGTCAGCCGCGTGACGCCTTCCGCGGGCGGCGTGAGCCTTTCTGTGGCGAGCGCCAAGGCCAATGCCGCCGTGGCGCTGGTGAGCGTGAGCGCCACCGCGGCCATTGACGGAACCGGCGCGCTGAGCGCGGGCCAGGTGACGGTTCTGACCCAGGGTGTCGCCAGTTCCCTGGCGGAAGTGCTGACGCCGAAGTATCAAGTCGGCGTGGCGACCGTCGCCGTCAACGCGATCCTCTCCAAGCTCTCCGCGCGCCAGAAGGCCTACATCCTGGGCGTTAGCATCATCAATGCCTCCAGCGTCACCGTGCGCTCCGAGCTCAACAAGGGCAAGACCACCGGCGCTTCCGCCAAGCTTCACGCCACCGGCGCGGGCGTCAGCGTGGGCCTTCTGGACGTGCGCGCCAACATCGCGGTGGCACTTTCGGATTCCGAGAGCATTGCCTTCGTGGTGGGCGTTCCGATCAGCGGCGGCGCGCTGCTCATCCAGTCCGATGCGTCTTCCATTGCCGAGGCAAAGATTGATACGGCTTCCTTCGGCGCGGCGGCTGTCAGCCTTGGGCTCAACGCGCTGTACGCCTACGCAAACGGGGACTTCCGCGCCTACGCGGTGACGGCGGGCGCGGCGATGAACCCGGCGTCGCTGGCCGTTCAGGTGAACCATACGGCCACGTCCGAAGCCGATACCACCCAGTCGCCCGTGAGCGCGGCCTTCTCCGCAGTCAGCGCCAAGACCAACCTGGCCGTGGCGGTGACGGGCCTCGTCGCCGAGGCCGCCATTCTGGGCGACGCCCTCCGCCTGGTGGCGGACGGCATCCTGGATCAGGCGACCCTCTCCGCCTATGGGCTGAATGGGGTGGGCGGATCGGTCAGCGCCGCCACGGTGGACGTTCTGGTTGCGGGCATCGCGGCGGCCACCACGACGGTGGCGCAGGCGGCGATGGAACTGAATTACGCCAGCGTGGGCGTCAACGTGCTGATTTCCAGGCTGACGGCCGTTCAGAACGCCGTCATTTCCGGCGCGACGATCTCCGGCGGCGCGGTCACCGTTCGCTCCACCTTGAACGCCGGCGGCACCGGCAGCGCGCGGGCCATGCTTTCCGGCAGCAAAGTCAACATCAGCCTGTACGATGGCAAGGCCAACGCGGTGTACGCGCTGGCGGACGCGGCCAGCATCGCCTGCATTGACCAGAGCGCCATTGATCTGACCGGCGCGCTCCAGGTACTCTCCGAAGGCAGCAGCCTTGCGGGTGCGGGCGTGGTCCAAGGTTCGGGCCTCGGCCTTGTGGCGGTGGGTTTGACCATCGTGGAGGCCGACGCCAGCGGCGACTTCCGGGCCGATATTCAGACGGCCGCGGACAAACCGGTCAAGGCGGCGTCCATCCGGGTCGGCGCGAATTACACTGCCCTGGCACAGGCCGCGACCACCCAGGCGGCGGGCGGCGTATCCGGCAGTCTGGTATCCGGCGATACCAACATGGCCACGGCAAAGGTCACGAACCGGGCCAGAGCGGCGGTCACCGGGGGTGGCGGCGTTTGGGTTACGGGTGATATGATCGTCAGCGCCATCGGAACCGCCGTCGCGCTGGCCGTGGTGGAAGAACCCACCGCTTCGCTGAGCGGAATCTCGGTGGTGGCGAATGTGCTGAGCGCGGTCCTCGCTTCCGAGCAGAAGGCGTATATTGCCGGCGGGCAGATCAAGGCCGGCAGGGTGAATGTGGTTTCCGAATACAACAAGGGAGCCCCGTCCAGCGCCAGCGGCGGCGCCACCGCGGCGCTGCGCGGCACGGGTTCCGGCGTGTCCCTCCATTTTGTCAATGTCGGCGTCAACACCGCCGCCGCCGCCGTGCGCGCCGTCAGCGCCGCCTACATTTCCGGCGCGGACATCCTTGCCGGCACGGGCGCCGTGACCGTCACATCCGACGCCACCAGCCTGGCTTCGGCGCTCGTGGAGCAGAGCAGCTCGGCGGGCTACGCGGCCTTTGGCGTCACCACAGTGAACGCCGCCGCGGACGGTACCTTCCTGGCCTACCTTGCGGCAAACGGCGCCAGCGTGAACGCCGCGTCGCTCACCATTGCAAATCATTACAGGGCCAAGGCGGACGCCGCGACGGCCCAGTCCTCCGGGAGCGTCGAGCATTCGGTGCTCTCCGGAAGGACAAACGCCGCCACGGCGAAGGTGGGGACCTGGGCCGAGGCCCAGGTGTACGGCGCGGAGCAGTCCGGCGTGATTGACGGCAGCCTCACCATCGCCGGCGCGCTGACCGTGACAGTCACCGGCATCGCGGCGGCGCGGGCCGAGGTCGCGCAGCCGACGGTTTCGCTGGCCGGCATTTCAATCACCGCCAACATCCTCGACGCATCGCTGAAGTCCTACCAGCGCGCGCGCATCTCCGGCGTGGGGCTCAGGGCGGGCAGCGTGGCGGTTGCTTCCAATTGCAACCAGGGTGCCGAAAACAGCGCCGATGGCGGCGCCACCGCGGTGCTGCGCGGCACCGGCATCGGCGGAGCGGGCGCGTTCAAGCTTACGCTGGTGGGCGCGGAGGTCAATACCGCCATTGCCCTGGCCGATGCGACCAGCATCGCCGCCCTGGAGTACGCCAACGTGCTCGCGGGCACCGGCGCCCTGTCGATCCGCTCCAACGGCACCAGCCTGGCCTGGGCGGGCGTGGAGCAGGCCTCTGGGGTGGGCCTCGCCACCTTTGGCGTCACCATCGTAAAGGCCGACGCCAACGGCAGCTACGCCGCCTGCCTGGATGCCTCCGGCGCCGATGTGAACGCCGCCTCGCTGACCATTGAAAACAGCTACACCGCGAAGGCCAACGCGGAAACGGCCCAGTCCACGGGCGGCGGCGTAAACGCTTCGGCCGTTTCCGGGAAGACGAACGTGGCGAGCGCGTCGGTGGGCATCCTCGCCGTCGCGGAGCTGCGGGGCGTGCCGGGCGCGTCGGCCCACGCGGTTTCCGTCGTCGGCGCGGTCAACGTGAAGGCGGCCGGCGTCGCGCAGGCGGTGGCGCTGGTGCAGGCGCCGTTCATAGCCCTCGGCGGCATCAGCGTCGCGGCCAACGTGGTCGGCGCCAGCCTGGCGGGAACCCAGCGGGCGCGCATCCTCGATGTCCGACTCTCGGCGGGCTCCGTGACGGTGCTGTCCGAATTCAATAAGGGCAGGACGGACGGCGCGACGGCGACGCTTACGGGCCCCGGCGCCAGCGTGACGCTGGTGGAAGTCAACATCAACTCGGCGACGGCCACGGCCGGCAATTTGGTGGCCGCGGGCGTTAAGGGCGCGGACATCAACTGCGGCGCGCTGACCGTCATGGTGGACGCCACTTCCAATGCCGTCGCCAGCACGATGAGCGGCTCGTCCGTGGGCTTTGCGGGCCTCGGCGTGACGGTGATTACCGCGCTGGCCAACGGAGTTTTCGATGCCTTTATCGAGGACTCCGCCGTGGGCGCGGGCGCCGGCGCGGTGAATGTCCAGGTGGCGCACACCTCCCGGGCGGATGCGAAGGCCGCGCAGCCCAGCGGCGGTACGATCAGCCTTTCGGGCATCAGCATCGAGGGCAACAAGGCGACGGCCACGGTCGGCACAAAGGCCGACGCGCGCGTCACCGGCGGTTCCATCACCACCACCGGCGCGCTCACCGTCCAGATTATCGGCACCGCCACGGCGCATGCGCAGATCCAGGGCGAGAGGCTTTCCATTTCGGTCGGCAGCATCGCCGTCAACCTGGTGCGGGCCGACGTCGCGGCGCGGCTCGGCGCCAGGATTGACCAGACTACGATCAAGGCGGGCACAGTTTCGGTGACGGTGAGCCTGAACAAGAAGGACAGAACCACGGGCGCCGTGGCGAGGGTTGGCAGCGCAGGCTCCGGAGGGGGCAGCCTCTCGCTGTTTGGCGGAAGCGCCAGCAGGGGCGACGCGCTGATTACCGCCATCGTCGCCGCGGCGGTGGCCGGCACGGCCATGGACGCCGCACAGCTCAACGTCTACGCCGACGTCAACGCCTACGCCAATGCGGATATCCTTTCGCCGAGCGGGTCGCTCAGCCTGTACAACGCCTCCGTGGTGGAGACCGCGGCCGACGCGGCCGGCAGCTACAGCGCCACCGTGGATACCACGGGGCAGGGGGGCGGTCAGGCGCTCAGCGTCGGCGGCCTCGACATCAAGGTCACCTACTACGCCACGAGCACCGCGGCCACGGGCCCCGCGGGCGGGGTGAGCGCGAGTGTCGTCAATTCGAGCATGAACAAGGCGACCGCGCAGACGAGGCTGAGCGCCGCGGCGGGGCTTTTGGGCAGCGGCCGCCTGGAGGTGTCCGGCAACGCCAATGTCCAGGTGATCGGCCGCGCGAAGGCCGTCACGGAGGGCAGAACCTACAATCTGGGCATTTCCGGCGTCAAGATCGCCGTCAACTGGACGAGCGCCACCCTCAACGTTACCCAGAGCGCCAATGTAAAGAACACCGGCACCATGACCATTGGCGGCACGCTGAAGATCAATTCGCAATTTGTCAGGGACGAAGGCTACGGCGGCGCGACGGCCACCACCGGCGGCGCGGGCGGCGGCAGCGTGTCGATTCTGGGCGCCACCACCAACGTGGCCAGGGCCATCGTCGCCGTGGAGATCTACGCCGGCATCACCAACGATGCGCTTGCCGTGCCCGGCCTCATCACGGCGGGTGCGGTGGACATCGACGCCTTGGCCAGTACCCTGTCCACAGCGGCGGCAAAGACGGGCTACGGGGTTTCGGTGGTTACGATCGGCAATCTGGACGCCGTCGCCATCAGCTACTCGACGGTGAAGGCATACATCCAGAACGCCCTCGTCGAAACCGCGAACAGCACATCTGTAAACGCCACGTCCGTCGCCGGCGCCAACGCCTCGAGTGAAGCGCCCGGCGGCATCGGCATTGCAAGCGGCACCAGCGCCAAGGCCAGGGCGTTTGTCGGCATGCCCGCCCCGGGCAACCTGTCGGATGACGACAGGTCGGGGCTGGACGGCCTGCTCGGGCAGAAGCCGCAGACCGTCAGCGCCTACGCGAGCGCGGCCTCCGTCACCGCGGGCGGGGATATCACGATCAGGGCCTACAACGAGGGGTATGCGGTATCCAACGTGGCGAAGGGCACGACGGTCTCCGGCGGGTCCATTTCCAGATCCTCGATCCCGACGTTCTCGGAATACTACACCCATGCGCAGGTGCTTGGCGGCAGCGCGCTGGTCGCGGCGGGCAGCATCTCCATCACCGCCGAAGACCTTACCCAGGCGGACTCCGTGGCGAAAGGCCAGTCCATCGGCCTCATCGTAAACAGCGAAACCATGTGCGGCCGGAACTTCCAGGACGTCGTCACCCAGGTGGACATCGGCGCGTCCCTGCTCAAGGCGCGCGAGGCGCTGAACGTGCTGGCAACCTCCCGCGCGGTCATGGACGCGCAAACCGTCGCGGACGGCGGCGGCGCCTTTGACGGCAGCAGCCTGTATGTGCACAACACCCTCTACCGCAACACCCGGGTCAGCATTCTGGACGGCGCCCATCTCGAGGCGGATTACGGAAACCTCGTCATCCAGGCGACTTCCGGCACCCGGGACTCCATCACCACGCGAGCCACCCTTTCCTCCGGCGGCGTGGTTGCGCTGGCCAAGATCCGCGGCTACACGACGGTGTCGAGCGGTGCCACCGTCAGCGTTGCGAGCGGCGCGCAGATTGTCGATACCTTCAATACCGTGCGGATCATCGCCGACGCGTCCATGAACAAGCTGTCGACCGAACTGCGCGCGACCGCCGCGGGCTTGGGCGTCGCGCCCAACGTCCAGTCCAATACGAGCGTCACGATCAGGCCGCTGGTGGACATCGCGGGCTCCGCGGACAGGCGCGCGGGCATCACCGGGCGGTATGTGGAACTCCGCGGCATCACCAGCAAGCTCTACATCTACGATTACTGCTACGCCAGCGGCAAGGCGCTCGGCGCCAACGTCGTTGCGCATGTCCATCAGAATACGGACATTGATGTCGTGGTGAAGGTGTCCTTTGCCGTTATCAGGGCCTACGACGGCCTGACGATGATCACCTCCTCCGCGCCCACCGGCGACAGCCGCAACGTGTACGCCCACTCCTCGACCAGCCTGAAGGCGATCGGCGAGTCCAACTCCAACGTGAGCATGACCTACGACAACAGCACCCGGACGGAGGTCAACACCGGCGTGGACGTGTACAGCGCGGACGTGTACATTTCGGCCGTGTCGCCCAGCGCCAACGCGGGCTACGACCGCAGCAAGTCCGGCTTTATCGTCAAGTACCGCGGCGGCAGCCAGTCGCTGAAATCCTCGGCCGCAAGCTACATCAACTCCGGCGCGAGCTTCCACCTGGGCGACGCCGCGGCCGGCATCGTGATTGACATCTCCACCCGCAACGGCGTCACGCTGGTGCGCCAGGTGGGCCTCAAAAACGAGCGGCAAATCTGGACCATTACTTCCGACGGCGTTCAGTTTGCCAACATCTCCAACAACCTGCCCGGCCGGATGCGGGTGCTGATGTTTACCGGCAGTACGAGTCCCTTCTTCAAGGTGTACAACCAGGAGTGGATTCCCGGGCTGACGCTGGTCAACCGGACGGACCTTGACGTGTCGTTCAAGGGCCTGGCGCTACGCAATACCAGCTTTATCGCGCCCACGGTGTCACTCACCTACCTGTCGAGCAGCTTCAGGCACAGCGGCGCTCAGGCTTCTGCCAACGCCACGCCGGCTGTCATCCTGGAGAGCCGCGCCGGCGGCGGCATCCACCTGGGCGGCTTGATCGCCAACCCCACCGGCACCGTGCGCATCCTCTTTACCGGCGAGAACCCCGGCGCGCTGACCTCCATCGGCGCGATGAGCACATCCAGCGGGCTGACAAACGTCGCCCCGATCTGGGCGCACGCGCTGACGATCTCCGGCGCAAGCAGCGTCGGCACGGCGTCAAAACCGATCCTGGCCTTCCTGTTCGGCCTTGGCGACGAGGATCCGTCGGTCAGCGCCGTCGCCACGGGCGATATGCACATGGAACTGACGCCCGCAGAACTGAAGATGGTGGCCTCCATTCCCAACTCCCCCGACACCACCGCCCTTAAGTACAGGCTGCGCCTCGTCCAGGCGCTGACGGACGGCGTGAACGCCATCCGGCTCGGCGAGGGCCTGCGCATCTATCAGAAGGCCGGCACCTCGGTGGTGGCCATGCCGCAGCCCGGCACGCTTCTGTACCTGGTGGACGCGCTGGTGGGCCTGTCCGGCAACGTCGAACTGTCCAACCGCGACGCGCTGAACCACTACCTCGACAGCTACGATCCGGTGAGCGGCGTCTACAGCTACCAGCTGCCCAACGGCACCATGATCTACACCGACGAGGAGGGCAGCGTGCTGCGCATCGCCGAGGGCGGCGTGGACTTTATGGTGAGCGATTTCAACTTCACGCTGAACGAGAGCGGCGCCGTCACCCAGATCAGCCTCGCGCAGGGCGTGCGCTTTGACGTGGAAAGAGGTCTGTTGTCCATCGAGGCGGGCTTCAACTTCAAGGCGCTGCTGTCGGCGATCAAGGGCTCGTGGATCATGAACCATCTGGGCACGGGCACCGACCAGTTCACCTTCCTGTACGGCTATCAGCAGGGGAACGACGGGATCTATACGCCGCTGGAGTCGACGCTGACCCTGTGGCGCACGATCGGCAACCGCAGCTACTACTTCCTCACAAACGACACGATCACTCAGGACAAGATCTTTTCGGGGGACAGGGGCGTTTACATGCTCACCTACGACGCAACCGCCGACGTCCTTGCCGCCTACCACATTTCCTACGAAAATACGCTGGACGGCGTGGGAGACGAAGAAAATCTCATTCACTTCAAATGGGACGCTGACGATGACGATAATGCCAGGTTTGACATCACGTGGTTGAACGGATACGACAAGGATTCTCCCCCGCTGTATGGGTTGCCCGAATGGTGTGCCGAGTTGAACGGTGCGGAGTTGGTCAAGCGGGACAATCCGCAGACCTATGTTACGCATCTTCGGCTTCCGTTCTTTGAGCTGTCTCCCGACCTGTACCTGGTGTACAGAATCAGCGATGGCGTACTTTCTTATCTGTATGATGTTGAGGGGAACCCATCGTCCATGTGGAAGTCGGCCGCGCTGAGTTATTACTCCGTTGATTCCGCGGGCATTTATGTCATCGCGGCGGGCACGGAGCTGAAAAACGGCGTAAGGGTGAACGAGGACTATTTCTTCACCATTGATTCCGGGAAGTTCACCGAAGTGGTGCGTGCACCCTACCACTACGTCGACGGTGACGGGACAAACTGGTACGGCGGCGGTACGTACTATCTGGATTCCTATGCGCCTACCCTCACTTATGCGGCAGCCGCGTCCATCTCGCTGTCCATCGGCAAGGCGGAGGGGAAGGATTACTTCCAGATTGGGTTTGACGGCGACGAGGGGGGCAATGTCACCTTTGAAGGTCCGGTGGAGGACATCCCGATCAAGGGTACCGCGTTGCCGCAGAACCACGTCCGGAACGGCAGCGGCTACCGCATTACTGCCTCCATGTACATCCACGAGGATGGTTTTGCCGTGATGTTCGCCACGGAGCGCGTTACGGATGAGAACGCGGCCAATTACGGCGAATACATCATCCCGATGGTTTCGGGCTACGCCCGGTTTGCGGCCATGTACGACGGCGTCACCTATCGGTCGGACAAGCTGACCGCAGTCAACCTCCTCAATGCGGCCGGCGCCGCCGCCTTCGCGCCCATAATCACAATCCTCGGGTACGACGCAAGTACGGGCGCGATGCAGCAGGTGATGCTTGAGAGCCTGACGGGCGACGACGTCGGCAGCGTCGCCGTGGATGTGGAGGGCCGCTACTATCTGAAGACCGACGGCGGCTGGACGCTGATCGACGCCAGCAGGATTACCACCACCACACAGCACAGGACGGGGCTCATCATCAACGAGGAGCCGGAGGAAAAAGCGGACTGCGACGTGACCACCGTGACGATTGAGGGCATCCTGACCATTGAAACCACGGTGATTGCCGAAGGCACCGCGCGGGATGGCGAGATTGTGGACATCGTGTACACGCTGACGGGCAGGGACGGGACGATCGTCAGCATGCGCGGCCGCGTCGTGTTCCCCAACGGCGCCACCGGCGCGCAGACTTCCGTCAAGCTGGCCGCGACGGAGTATCTGCTGGGCAACATCTCCGGCAGCAACGTGACCCTCGAAATGTCCGATTCCCAGGGCTCTATCCTGGACGGCAGGGCGGACGAAACCGCGCCCAACGTCAGCGCAACGGGCAACTTTGCGCTGGTCAGCGCATCTTCCGGGTCCATCGGCGCTGCGGCCAGGCCTCTGGCCATCGTCGTGGACGGCTATGTGATGTTCCGCGACCTCAGCGCCCACCGGCGGCTTGCCACGGATGCCTTCCTCAGGGCCGTGGACGGCAACCTCGCCTTTGAACCCGGAACGCGCGTCGAGGGTGCGACACTGGAGGCCGAGGCGGCGAATGGAAGCATTCTGTTTACCGACTTTGCCGCGGTCGCTTCCGCAGGCAAAGCGGCCAAGGTAACGCTGCGCGCGAGGGATAACATTACCGGAAGCCAGCGGCTGGATGTCGTGGACAGCAACGTCACCCTGACGGCTGAAGGCGATATTACCGTGCCGGTGGTTACCGGTGCACAGGGCGCGTCCATTCAAATGGACGCGGACGGGAATGTCCGGATCGTCGCCGACGACGGACTCAGCGTGGATCTCAACGCCAGCGCGATGGCCGTCGTCGCCGGTGGGTCCATCACGCTGGGCAATCTGCGTCTGGGCAGGGCCGCGCAGGGCGCGTCCGCCGGTTCCACCCTCAACCTGACGGCAGTGGATTTCATCCGTGCGGGGGACGCCAATCTGGACGGGAGCAAGCTTATCGCCGCCACCAATGACGGTGGCATCACCATGGGCGCGCTGACGGGCACGTACGGCTCGGAGATCCGTCTGACGACGCATACGTACAGCGTCCTTGGCGCCGACATCCAGACCGACAGCGTGACGCTCGACGGCAGCCGGATCGTCTTTGATGCCTACAATGACATTTATATGGGCAATCTCTCCGCGGTCAACGCGTCCAACGCCCAGATCATCGCGTCGGGCAGCATAACGGCGGGCAGCGCATGGCTCAGCGCCAGTACGCTGAACGCGCTGGCGGAGAACGGCAGCATCAACATGGGCGCCGGCACGGCGCAGGAGCGCTCATTGGTGACGCTGGACGCGGACGGCAGCATCCTGACCGGGAACGTGGAACTGTCCGAGACAAGCCGGATAGAGGCCACCGCCCAGACCGGAACCATCACCCTTGGAACCCTGACTGCCCGGCAGGCATCCAGTGCCTCGCTGGAAGCGGAGGGCGATATCCGCGCGGGCGACGTGACGCTGGCGGGGAGCACGCTGGACGCGCTGTCCCACAGCGGCGGCATCGCAACGCAGAACATCTTTGCGGAGGGTCATTCCGTTCTCGACTTTGACGCGGGCCGTGACATTCGCTTCCCGAACATCACCGCCATGGACAGCGATATCCTCATGGACGCCGGAGGAGAGATTGCCTTCGTCCTGGCGGACTTTGTCCGCAGTTCCGTGGACATGACCACCCATGACGACCTGGATTCGTCCACCGCCGGAGACATCACCTTTGACATCGTCGAGGGGATTGACACCGAGCTTCGCATGATCGCGGACGGCGGCGGCATCTACACCCTCAACGACTGGAGTTATCTGTACCTGCGCGGCGGATATTTCGTCACCCTTTCCGCGAGGGACGATATCGGCACCCTGGCGCGGCGGCTGATCGTAGACATTCCCGCTGAGATGGGCCTTCGGGTGCTGGTGGTTGACAACTTCCACATCGACGCCCTGGATCTCGCCGGCGAGATCAAGTTCCTGCGCCGGCGGCCCGCCAAGGATGTGCGCGGCGGGCGCGATGAGCACGGCGTCAACCGTCTGGGCGACTGGCTCACGGGGGGCGGCATGCAGACGCTGTACCCGGCGCTGGCGGCGCAGGCACCGGATGCGCTGGCGGCCTGGCTCGCCGCGCGGAATGGCCGCGAGGTATGGTCCGCCCTCATCACCGACCAGGCCCTCAGCGCGCTGATCGCGCAGCGCGAGATTGCCAAGAGCGATCTCAAGGCGTTGCTGGTGGGCGGCGGCTTCAACACCAAGGCGTTCAACGCCGCGTATGCCGCAGGGCAGTACGATCTGCTGGCCGGGAAACTCCGGGATGCGCTGAATGTGGCGCCGCCCGCGGCGTCCGCCAAGGCCTCGGTCAGGTACGTGGACGACGCCCGCGCCCTGGACTGGCTGGCCGCCGCGATCGACGCGGGGCTTGTGGAAAACCTGGGTGAAGCGATCCACGGCAGCATGACCGCGGAAGACCTCATGGCGATTCTCGACGAGGCCTGGCGGAACGCGGACTATCAGGGCCGCATGGACACCGCGCCGGCAGACGGGCCTGCCCGCGCCTTTGTGATGACCATCGGCGAATCCTTTGGCGAGGGCCGCGTCTGGAACGCGGGGGACATTCTGATCCTGCAGCTTTCGGGCGATCTCACCGCCGCGGACATTCATTCCGACACCGGTGATGTGACGCTCGCAACGCCGGGCGGAAGCATCCTGGGTGCGGCTTCGGGCGTCGCCAACGTGCGCGGCCGCTACATCAACCTCTCCGCGGCCGGGTCCATCGGCGGCGCATCGCAGGCGCTCACCACCGAGCAGCAGATGAACCGCCCGGTGCTCGTCGGCAACATTGTGAACCCGCCGCTCGACGGGGCCGGGAACCCGGTGATAAATCCCGACGGCGGCTATGACTTCCTGCTGGTGGCTCGGCCGGTTCTGAACGTGGCGGGCCTGCCGGCGCTGGACGACAGGCTCAGGCCCATCCTCGAGTGGACGGTCTGCGTTCAGATCGGCTACGATTGGCTGCGGGTGGAATATCCGGGCGAGGCGACCCGACTGGACGCCGTATCCGGTGCGGACATCTTCATTCATGAGTTGACGGGCGACATGGGCGTGGGCAGTCTGACGGCGGCGGGCGACGTAGGCCTGAGCGCCGCGGGCAGCATTCTGGATGTGCGCGCCGCAGGCGAGGCCATGCTCAACATCGCGGCGGGCGGTGACGTCCGCCTGAGCGCCGCCTCCGGCACCATCGGCACCCGCGAAAATTACCTGGACATTGATGTGGACGGCGTCGTGACAGCGGATGCCTCCGGCGACATCAGCATTGCCCATGCGGCGGACATGATCCTCGTCGCGGACAGCAGAAACGGGCAGGTCAACGCCGACGCGGCGGGCGATCTGGATCTTTCCAACACCGCGGGCGACCTCGTAATCGGCCCGATCTATGCCGGGGCGGATATCACGATCACCGCGCAGGGCAGCATCCTGCCGGGCGACAGGCTGGGCCGCGACGCGCAGGTGAAGGGCCGCAGCATTGCGCTAAGCGCGCTGGGCGGCACCGCGGGCACCGCGGCCGCGCCGCTGGATGTGGACACTGACGCACCGGGCGGCGGCACGCTTTCGATCTTCGCGGCCTCCACCGTGTTTGTGCGGGAATTGACCGGAGATCTGCGGCTTGAAAGGCTTGTATCCGGCGGAGATGCGACGCTCATCATTCCCGACAACCTGATTGACGCCGCAAATCCGCTGTGGAACGACGCGGCGGCGATGTACCTTGCGTCCTTTGAGGCCTTTGACCGGTTCACGGCCCTGTCCACCATCGCTGAGGTGCTTCGCGGCTACGCCGACCGGCTGTGGGAGAAGCTGGATGCCGCCAGCGAAAAAGTGAACGCCCTGGGCAGCGCGCTGGCGGACCTGATGGCGAGGATTTCGGACCTCGAACGCCAGATTGCCGATATGGATGGAGATCCGTCCAGGGCCGCGCGCCTGAAAAAGCTGAAGGCAAAACAATCTGCGCTGGCAGCCCAGGCCGCGTCGCTGACCGAGCGGCTGAACGAGGCGCTGCAGCGGCAGGCGGCAGCCCAGGCCGCCTTTGACCAGGCGGACCGGCAGACCGACATCGCGGAGGGCGAAGCCGCCGCGCAGCACGGCGTCGTCACGGACAGCGTGGCGGAAATGGTGCGGCGCATCCGCGGCGCCATCGGCCGCGACACCGTGGAGGTTGCCGGAAACCTGCTGCTCCGCGCGGGCGGCAGCATCGGCGAGGCCGACCACGCGCTGTCCATGCTGGTGAGCGGCACGGTGACGGTCGATCAGGGCGACAACCCGTCGGACGGTCTGTACATCGCCAGCGGCGGGCCCATCACGTTCTCGGGCATCAACGCCTACGGCAATGTGGGCATCATCGCGCTGGGGGACATCCGCTTTGCACCCGGACGGGGGCTGAGCGCGGAGGTCGCCTCCCTCCTGTCGCTGAACGGCGACGTGGGCAGCAAAAAGCGCCCGGTCCTCGTGAACGCGGGCGAGGTCTCCGCCGCCGGAAACAACGTGTACCTGCGCAGCGCCAGGAATCTGCGGGTGGATACCATCATCGCGGGCAATGAGGCGCGCATCCGGTCGGACGGCGGCGTTACCGGCGTCCTGCGCGACGCGGGCGACGACCGCACCCACTTCTCCGCCCCGATGCTGGATATCGAAGCGGGCGGCAACGTCGGTGCGGCCTCCAACCCGCTGCGGCTCAACGTGGACAGACTGAAGCTCCTTGCGGGCAATGTGACGCTGGCCAACATCTCCGGTGCGCTGGACATCGTCCGGCTGCGCGGCAACCGCGTGAGGATTGACGCGCTGGGCGGCGTGCTGGGCGGGCCGATTTATGCCGACAGGCTCACCATCCGCGCCGGCGGCTCCGTGGCGACAAAGGACGATCCGCTGATCCTATGGGTGCCCGGCGATGTGCGCATCACGTCGGTGTTTGGCCGGGTGTATTACATCAACCGTTACCGGCCCGCCGTTAAGGACGCGGTTCGGGTGCTCTATCTGATGCGCTTCCCGGTGACCGTTTTTGCGGACGGTCAGCCCCGGACCCTTGCGCTGTACATTGCGGCCACCCGCGGGGTGGACGGCTCCGTCACCATGCGCGGCGCTTGGCTGCTGGCGGAAGAGCGCGCTGCGGACTTTGCCGGGTTGATAAGGCAAATTGCCGCCCAGGGTGTGGCGAACCCGGCCTTCATCTTCGCGCAGCCGCTGCCCGGCCTTGCGCAGGCGCTCCGGAGTGCCTATCCGGGCGCTGTGGTTCAGGGCGGCGCGACGATGTGGATTCTCGGCGCGCTGATCGGCGCGGATGCGCCGGATATCGAGGCGCTGCTTGAGGATCTCCAGCAGATTCTGACGGCGGATCGCGAAGCGCAGGCCGTGCGCCTGATCGAGGCGTTTTCCGCGCGGTGGGGCGAGAAGTATCCCGAAATCGCGGCCATGCTGTCGGAGGGCTGGACCGACCGCGCCGAGTTCTTCCGGATGCGTGCGGCCGACAGAAGGGCCGCCTGCGACCTTGCGGGCTTTGCGCCCTTCCTGATGGCGCTGCAAGCGGCGCTGGGTGCGGACGGCGGCTTTGAGAATGAGAACGCGCTGACGGATGCGCTGGCGCCTGTGCTTATTCAGGGCATCCAGGCTTCCGCGCTGGAGAAGGCGGCGTAGCTTTTTCGGGGGCAATTGCGCGGGGCGCGGCCGGGCGAAAGCCCGCCGCGCCCCGCCGTGCCCGGTGGGTGAATATTTGCATAAGGCCCGTAGTACGATGCTGGAAGCGGGGAGGGATGCACGCTGGAATACCAGGATTGAGCGGCCGCGGTTGAGACTGCCCGGACTTGCGGCATATCTATGGCAACGCCGCATAAGGGCGGACGGCGCAGAATTTGGATTTATTAAAGCCGATCCGGGAAAAGCGCGGGTGGAATCCCGGAGAAGTCCTCGCCGCCCCTGCTGTCCAGCGGGTTTGGCAATCCTGCACGATGGAAAAACGCCCGCCCGCTTGCGACGAAACGGGCGGAGAGGGGCGCGGAGGGTGCTGGAAAACAGGGAATTACGCCGTGCCGGATCGGTCGCCCTGCGCCTTTTGATACTGCGCGTACTGGCGCGAGAAGAACTCAATCTTGCAGGCCACCTTGTCCAGATGGCGGTGCATTTCGTCAATCTGCGCCTCGACCTGTTTTTTGTGTTCGAGCAGAAGCTCGCACCGGCGCTTCAGCGTTCCGTCCCCTTCGAGGCTCAGGTCCACAAACTCCCGAATCTGCTTGATGGACATGCCGGTGTTCTTCAGGCATGTGATCAGGCCGATCCATTCCAGATCTTCGCCGGTGTAGCGGCGTATTCCGCTCGGGGTACGCCGGACGCTGGGCAGGAGCCCTTCCTTTTCATAAAACCGAAGCACCGTCGGACGGATATGCATCTTTTCCGATACCTGATGGATGGAGTACTCCATATTTACACCTCTTTTACACCGCCACGTATTGACTTGAAGTAAACTTTAAGCCTTATAATGACATTGTAACAGGCGCCCTGTGCGCCGTCAAGCCGCACGATCGCATCAATGAGGAGGAGGATCCATGAAATCTCTGACGGACGCCTATATTCTGAATAACGGGGTCAAGATTCCCTGTATTGGCTTTGGCACGTGGCAGACGCCGGATGGCGAAGTCGCGGTTTCCTCAGTCAAGGCGGCCATTGACGCGGGTTACCGCCATATCGACACCGCCGCCATCTATGGAAACGAGGAGGGCGTGGGCAAGGGCATTCGCCTGAGCGGCGTCAAGCGCGAAGAACTGTTCGTTACCACGAAACTGTGGAACACCGAGCACAGCTACGAGGCGGCGCTGAAGGCCTTTGATGTTTCGATGGACAAGCTGGGACTCGAATACTTGGATCTGTATCTCATCCACTGGCCCAACCCGCCCATGTTCCGGGATCGCTGGCAGGAAGCCAACGCCGAAACCTGGAAGGCGCTGGAGGCGCTCTACACCGCCGGGCGCGTGCGCGCCATCGGCGTCAGCAACTTCCGCAGGCATCACATCGATGCGCTTCTCAAGACCGCCAAGGTCGTGCCCGCGGTCAACCAGATCCGCCTCTGCCCTGGCGAAACCCAGGACGACACGGTGGCGGCCAGCCGCGAGCATGGCATGATCCTCGAAGCCTACAGCCCGTTGGGCGTGGGCAGGATCTTCGAAGTGCCGGAGGTCAAGGCGCTGGCAGAGAAGTACGGAAAAACCGTCGCACAGGTGGTGATTCGCTGGAGCCTGGAGCGGGGCTACCTGCCGCTGCCCAAGTCCGTCACGCCGTCCCGCATCGCGGAGAACGCGGATGTGTTCGGCTTTGAGCTGGACGCCGAGGATGTGGCGCTTCTGGCCGGCATGGCCGGCGTCTGCGGGTTTTCCGCCGACCCGGACAAGACGGACTTCTAACCAGAGTCGCCCTGGAGCATTCAAAAGGTGCGCCCCGCCCATTTGGGCGGGGCGCATTTTCTGAATGGCGGCGCATCGGAAATACGGCGCGCGGTAGCCCCGGTCAGGGCTGGGACCGGTACAGGGCCATCTTTACCGCGTCGTCGATCTCCAGGTCGCGCTCTCCGGCCATGGATTCCAAGTGGTGGGTCAGTTCGTGGTGGAGCACCGACCGCAGCGCCGACCGCAGCCGCTCCGGCGTCAAATCGCCGTGAATGCGCAGGATTGATCCGTAGTAGATCACCACCGTGCGGCCCATGGCGCGGCTGGTTGAGTATTCGCCCAGGATGTACAGATCGCCCGCGCGGGCCTCGGGGCTGAGCTTGGCCTCGGGCAGAAGCAGCACGCCGCCGTTCAGCCGGGTGAAAATCGCCTCCGGAAGCTCGGAGATCAGTTCGTCCAGCATGTCCCGGGCCTGGGCAAGCGGAATCATCAGGCCCACCACATCTCGGCGGTGCCCTCGAAGATCATCACGTTCTTCAGCATTTCAATGGCCTTTTGCAGGCCCTCGCTCTGGGACATCAGGCTGTCCTCGTGTTCAATGGAAATGGCGCCGTCGTAGCCCACCATGCGCAGCGCGCTCATCATGTCCTTCCACACCTGATGGTTGTGACCGTACCCTACGGAGCGGAAGATCCAGGAGCGGTTGATCTCATCGGCGTAGTGCTTCGTATCCAGCACGCCGGTCACGGCGGTGTTGTACGGATCAATCTTGGTGTCCTTCGCGTGGAAGAAGTAGATTGCCCTGCCCAGCTTCCTGATGGCGGCCACCGGGTCGATGCCCTGCCAGAACAGATGGCTGGGGTCCAGGTTGGCGCCGATGATGTCGCCCACCGCTTCGCGGATGCGAAGCAGCGAATCCGGATTGTACACGCAGAAGCCCGGGTGCATTTCAAAGGCGATCTTCTTGACGCCGTGGGCCTTGACAAACTCGACTTCCTTCTTCCAGTAGGGGATAAGCACCTGCTCCCACTGATATTTCAGGATGTCGGAAAAATCGTCCGGCCAAGGGCAGGTGACCCAGTTGGGCGTCCTGTCCTCCGGAGAACCGCCCGGGCAGCCGGAAAAGGTGACGACGGTGTCCACGCCCAGCTTTTCCGCCAGCAGCACCGCGTCCTCAAAGTCCTCGTGGAACCGCTGCGCCACCGCCTTGTCCGGATGCACAGGGTTTCCGTGGGTGGACAGCGCCGCGATTTCCAGATCGTACTTTTTGAGGGTCTCGGTGAACTTGCGCAGCTTCTCGGCGTCGGCCAGCAGCTCGCGCGGATTGCAGTGCGCCTTGCCGGGAAAGCCGCCGCAGCCGATTTCCACCGCCTGAACGCCGGACTCCGCCAGATACCTCAGCGCATCGTCAAGGGGACGGTCCTGCAATACGACGGCAAACACACTCAGCTTCATGAGAGACCTCCTTGTCATCCTTAATACCTCGCAGATACTATTATATACGATTGGGCGGCCCTGTCAATCGCGTCAGGAAACGTTTCCGAAATTCGCCGCGCGGGGCCGTGCCAGCCCGGCTTGCACAATATGCCCGCGGGCGGTATAATGGTCTGGATCACTCGGCTTCGGAGGTTCGGATGGGTTTTTGGGTGCTGGCGGCGTTTCTGGGTTTGGGCGTGGTGGCGGCGGAGGGGCTGTTTTGCGACAGACCGCGCGCCACGCGGCTGTACCTTGGGCTGACGATGGGGCTCATCATGATGATGTGGCTGCCGTCTCTGTGGGCGTTTGCGTTCCAATTCACCAAAGCCGCCCAGTGGTGGGCGCTGGGGAGCGCGGGGGTGATCTCCGCCGCGCTGTACTTGTCCTCGAGGCCCTGGCGCGCGGGGCGGCCCCGCCAGACCGGCATGCCCTCCGGGCTGATGCTGCTGATTGTCCCGCTGTTTTTCTTTTCTTTCTACCTTCAATACACCCATATCCTCAGGCCGGTCGATGGTGCGATGAACGTGGGTCAATCCACCTATGGCGATCTCAGCCTGCACCTGGGCATTGCCACGGGGCTTCGGAACGCGGCCTATCCGCCGGAATACACGCTGCTCCCCGGCACCATGCTGGGGTACCCGTTTTTATCGGACGCGATGGTGACGACGATGTTGCTCTTCGGCGCTCCGCTCCGCTGGGCGTTCATCGTGACGGGCACGCTGATGATGGGGCTGGTGTACTGGGGATTTCTGCTGCTCTCGTGGGAGCTGACGGGGAGCCGCCGGGCGACGGCGATCGCGTTTTTTCTGATGTTTCTTAACGGCGGACTGGGCTTTTTCTACACCTTTGACGGCGCCTTCCGGACCGGGTGGTCGGGGCTTAAAAACGCGCTTTTCGGTTTTTATCAGACGCCCACCAACATGCCGGATCTCAACCTGCGCTGGGTCAACGTGATCGCGGACCTGATGATCCCCCAGCGCACGCTGCTGGCGGGATGGACGGTGGTGATCCCCGCGCTGATGCTGCTGGCGCAAGCGGTCAACCGTCGTGTGGTGACCACGCTGAAGGGAGAGGACGGGCCGATTTCCATCACGACCCGGCAGGACGGAACCATCCGGGACTATGCAGTTCTGGGCGTCTGGGCCGGGCTGATGCCCATGATTCACACCCATTCCTTTCTGGCGCTGGGGCTTGTCAGCCTGGGTGAGATGGGGTATCTCATGGCAAAGACCGGGCAGAAGGCCGCGGTGTTCAGGCGGTTTGCCCTCTACGGCGCGCTGGCGCTGGCGCTGGCGCTGGCGCAGCTGATCACCTGGACGTTCCCGCAGGCGACGGGCGGCGGATCGCTGAAGCTCCACTTCAACTGGGTCAACAACGATGGCGGGCTGATTGACGGCTGGCTGTGGTTCTGGGTCAAGAACGTCGGGCCGGTGTTTCTTTTGTTCCTGCCGGCGGCGCTGTCGGGCGGGCGGCGGGTCCGGGCGCTGTCCGTCGGCGCGCTGGCGGTCTTTGTCGCGGCGGAGATGGTCCTCTTTCAGCCCAACCCCTACGACAACAACAAGCTGTTCTACGTGGCCTTTATCCTGATGCTGCCGGTGGCGGCGGCCTATGTGGAGAAAATTTGGGACCGGCTCTCCGGCGTCCGGGGCCGCGCGCTGCTTCTGGGGGCGTTTATGGTCGTTTCCACGCTGTCGGGCGTGGTGACCCTCGCGCGGGAGGCGATTTCGGACTACGAGCTCTTCGGCGCGGACCAGGTTGAAGCCGCCGGCGCCATCGAGGCGGGCGCACCGGAAGACGCGGTGTTTTTGACCGGCGGGCAGCACAACAACCCCGTGGCGGCGCTGGCGGGCCGGAGACTGGTCTGCGGCACAGGCACGTATCTCTACTTCCACGGCGTGGACTATAGCCGTCAGCAGCAGGCCGCGCGATCCATGTACGAAGCGCCCGCGGCGTCCGCCGCGCTCTTTGCGCGGTACGGCGTGGATTATATCTACGTCTCCGGCTACGAGCGTTCGGACTACGCCGTCGACGAGGATTATTTCCGCGCGCACTATCCGGTGTGGTTTGAAAATGGCGGGGTGACGGTCTACGCCGTGTCCGCCCGGGCGCGCGGGGCCGGCTAATTTTGCCCGCTCCCGGGCAACTTTCGCCCGGCTCCCTTCGTCCTATTACCGAAAGAAATGGAAAAACAGGGAACGCTCACGCAACCAAGCGGGGAGGATTCGATATGCGCACGACCAAATGGATCAAATGGGCGGCGGTCGGGCTTTTGGCGGCCCTTCTGGCCGGCTGCTCGTCGACGCCCGACAGCGTGGAAGACCCGCTGTCCTTTGACGTCGATGCGCAGCTGCCCTTTGTGACCGCCGCGCCGGAGGCGGTGGCCGAAACGCCGACGCCCCAGCCCACCGCACCCTGGGATACCTCCGCGCCCACGCAGGACTGGCAGAACGACCATTCCGCAGACCTGGGCGATCCCTCGACGGACAATGTCAACGACACCACCGTGGTCTATCAGCAGCTCTCCACCGGGGACAGCGGATCGGATGTCGAAAAGCTTCAGCAGCGGCTCAAGGAGCTGAAATACTATACCGGCGCGGTGGACGGCCGCTACGGCTCGTCCATGACCACCGCGGTCAAGCGGTTCCAGTCCGCGCTGGGTCTGGATACCACCGGCATCGCCACCGCGAACCTGCAGCGGATGATCTACTCCTCCGCCGCGCCCACCTACACCGGCAATTCCTTTACCGACACCGACAACACCATCTCCTTCGGCGACACCGACGATCAGGACTACGGAGCGACGCCCACGAAGAAGCCCTCGTCGTCGAGTTCTTCCGGCTCGTCGTCCGGTTCATCTTCTTCCGGATCGTCTTCCAGCAGTTCCGGTTACGTTTCCCTCAGCTACGGCGACACCGGCACCAGGGTTCGCAACCTTCAGTCCAGCCTGAAGACGCTGGGCTACTACAACGGCGCCGTGGACGGCGTGTACGGCTCGGGTACTGTGGCCGCGGTGAAGCGGTTTGAAAAAGCCTACGGCAAGACGCAGACGGGCATCGCCACGGCGGCGCTGCAGACCAAGCTCTTCTCCGGCGATGCCAAGCGGTACGCGGAGCCCACGCCCGCGCCGGCGCAGGGGACCTCCTACGAGACGCTGTCGCCCGGCGACACGGGCACCCGCGTCAAGCAGCTTCAGCAGCGGCTGAAGGAGCTGGGCTACTTCACCGCCAACGTCGGCGGCAACTACCTTACCGAGACCACCAAGGCCGTCAAGTCCTTCCAGGATGCGCTGGGTCTGGAAACCACGGGCGTGGCCACCGCTTCGCTGCAGCGCAAGCTCTTTGCCTCCAGCGCCCCGGCCAATACCCGGAATACCGCCAGCTATGTGAAGCTTCAAAAGAACGATACCGGCGCATGGGTGACCGCGCTGCAGAACCGGCTGAAGGAACTGGGCTACCTGAGAAGCTCCGTCGACGGCGTGTACGGCTCCTCCACGGCCGCCGCGGTCAAGCTGTTTGAGCAGGTCTATGGCAAGACGCAGACGGGCGTGGCCACCGTGTCGCTGCAAAAGACGCTCTACTCCGGCGACGCCAAGCCCTACACCAAGCCGACGCCCACCCCGGAGCCGGAGTACATCGAGCTCCGCCAGGGCGACAAGGGTCTTCGCGTGATGGCGCTGCAGAACCGCCTGATGCAGCTGGGCTATTTCTCCGGCGATGTGGACGGCGACTACGGATCCTCCACCGCCAGCGCCATCAGGCGCTTTGAAAAGGCCTATGGCAAGAAGCAGACGGGCGTGGCCACCGTGTCGCTGCAAAAGACGCTGTTCTCCGATTCCGCCAAGCCCTACGAGGGGTCCGTGACGGCGACTCCGGAGCCGGAGTATGTATCGCTCAAGCCGGGCGACAGCGGTTCCCGCGTGAAAAAGCTGCAGACCCGCCTCAAGGAGCTGGGCTACTTCAGCGGCAACATCGGCGGCAATTACGGCGAACTGACCACCGCGGCGGTCAAGCGCTTCCAGAAGAAGATCGGCGCGAATCAGACGGGCAAGGCCACCATCGCTTTGCAGGAGAAGCTCTTTGCCGACGACGCGCCCGCCTACAAATCCTCCGGCGACTCGGACCCGGATACCGGAACGACCCTCAAGGTGGGCTCCACCGGCGAGCAGGTGAAACTTTTGCAGAACCGGCTGATGGAGCTGGGGTACCTGTCGGAGGACAATATATCGCTGGGAAAGTATGAAAAGTCCACCCGCAACGCGGTGATCGACGCCCAGCTCGCCCGGGGCTACGAATCCGACGGCACCGCCGATGCCAATTTCCTGGCCTATATCTACTCGGATGAGGCGTTCGACTACATCGCCGCCGAGGAGGAGGAGGGCGGCTGAGCCCTTTCTCCGGAAAGTCCGCCCTTTGACCGCCCGCTTCTGCGGGCGGTTTTTTGATGCCGCCATGTTGCCGGAAATCGCGCCGTATGATAAAATATGCGGGGGCCGCGCCCTCCGGCGCGGGGTGGGAGGCGAACCATGCTGTCCATGATGCTCCTTGACGACCGGGCGGGGATTGCCGCACGCTTTCCCGGCTTTTACGCCGGGCACATCCTTTCCGGCCAGCTGGACCATTTTGAGTGTCACCGGGATGTGAACCTGATGTCCTTCGACTGGTACGACCTGCGCCGGCCGCTGGAAAAACCCCGCCGCGTGGTGATCTACTTTGACGCGCAGGATCTGGTGATGCTGTTTGAAAACCAGGCCGCGCTGGACGAAGCCTCCGCGCGCATGGCGCGATCGCCGGACGATGAGCCCATCGCCCAGCAATCCGGCGAACAGGCGCTGTACCGCTTCTTTTACGAACTGATCCGCCCGGACAGCGAGCAGCTGGAGGCGCTGGAGGAAGAAGTCATCGCCGCGGAGGACGCCATCCTGTCCCCGCAGAAAAAGCAGATGGGTCAGTTGTTCGCCCGCTTCCGGCGCACGCTTTTCGTGTTCAAGCGGTATTACGAACAGCTTGGCACGATCTTTGACGGGCTGGTGGAAAACGACAACCGGTTGATCGGGGAGGAGAGCCTGCGGCACTTCGTGATCCTCAACGGGCGCATCGACCGATTGTACGAGAACGTGCGCAGTCTGCGGGACTACGTGTCCCAGGTGCGGGAGGCGTATCAGGCGCAGATAGACATCGAGCAGAACAACCTGATGAAGACGTTTACCGTCATCACGGCCATCTTCCTGCCGCTGTCGCTTCTGGTGGGCTGGTACGGGATGAACCTCAAAATGCCGGAATTTGAATGGGCGTACGGCTACGCTTTTGTGATCGTGCTGAGCGCGGCGATCGTATTCGCCTCGGTCCGTGAATTCAAAAAGCGCAGGTGGCTGTAAAGGCGCGCCGCGCGTGCCCTGCACGCGCGGCGCGTTTTGGGGCGGGAAAGTCAGCGGGTCAGGAACGAAACCAGCATCGGCGTCAGGTACAGCGCCAGCGCCAGCGTCGCCAGCACCGCCACGCCCCATATCCACACCAGCACGCGGCTGATCTTCAAAAAGGCGCCGTGATCGCGACGGCGGCGCTCGTAGGGGCGGCGAAACTTGATCCTGAACAGCAGGTGCGCGATGCCGGGGACCAGCGAAACCACCATGATGATCGCGCCCAGGCCCAAAATGCCGTAGTTCATCGACAGGTTCGGAAACTGCACCGGATTCATCGCGAGGAAGGCGCCCAGGCCCATCGCCAGGAGCGCGATGACCGCCATCAGTCCGGCGGCAAAACCGAGAATTCTCGTCGTCTTCATATCGTTCCTCCATCGGAGACCGTCGCGCCCGGGCGTTCGGCCATGCGTCCGGCCTCTATTATACTATATCCGCGGACGCTTGGCGCGAAAATACGGAAGCGCGTTTGTTAAACTTGCGCGCCGCCCGCCATCATCAGGAGATAAAGTACGACAGCGGCTTGGTGCCCATCAGGCGATTGACGTCCACGTCGCCGCCGACGCCCGGCACGCTGCCTCGGCTGGAATACTGGTGCAGGTCACAGCGGTAATCGGGCGTCGACTCCACCTGACCGGTGTTGGTGCCGTAGTGGGGAATCCAGATGAAGTCAAACTTCGACGTATCCACGCCGTACCGCTTGTAAAGGTTGTTCGCAATGTAGCAGCCCACCTTGCGAACGCCCAGTTCCCGCAGCCGGGCGGCAAAGGCCTCGATGCTCGCGCCGGTCAGCACATCCTCCTCCGCGTCGTATACGTAAAACAGCGGGTTGTAGGCCTTGGCGACGGAATAGGCCTTTTCCGCCTCCCGCCGCGCGATTTCCGGCGTGGAAGCCATGCCGTAGTAGTATACGCCGAAGGGAATGCCGTAGCTGAGGCACTTCGCGGCGTATTCCTTAAACCGCGCGTCGATGTCCATCTCGCCTGCCTTGGAATGGCTTGCGGAATAGGTCACGCCGCAGCGCAGAATGACGAAGGCCACGCTCTTTTGCAGGTTTTTCCAGCTGGATACGTTGTTCCAGCGGGAGATGTCGATGATGGCGCCGCCCTTGTTGAGCGCCTCCGCCAGCACCGTGACGGTGAAGCTGGCGGTCTTTCCGTTTGCCGTCTTGGCGCGAATGGTGGTGGTGCCCATGCGTTTTCCGGTCACCACGCCACTTTTTGAAACGGAGGCGACGGACGAATTCGCGCTGGACCACTTGACGGACTGGGACGCCTTGGCTGGGGAGACGGCGGCGCTGAGCTTCAGCGTCTGCCGGAGCACCACGGTGTGGGCGTCGCCGCGGATTTCGACGGATGCGGCGGCGGGCGGCGTGACGGTGACCTTGCAACTGCGCTTGACGCCGCCGGAGGTCTTCACGGTGATGGTCGCGCTGCCCGTATTAAGCGCGGTCAGCGTGCCCCCGGATACCTTGACAATCTCCGGATGGTCGCTGGACCAGCTCAGGGTGTCGTAAATCGCCGACGACGGGGATACGGCGGCCTTGAGCGCGTAGCTCTTGCCGTAGGCGAGGCTCAGCTTGGTCTTGGAGAGTGAAACGCGGGACACCGTGGAATGGCTCCTGTACCGCGACGCCAGCCGCGACACGCCGCTTTTCAGCGTGCTGGTCTTGGCGGAGGAGGAAAAGGTCTGGTAGGGCAGGGCGGAGCCTTTTTTGGAATAGGCGGCGCAAAAGGCCGCAAAGGCCTGGTTGTACTGGGCGCTGGAAACGGCGCCGCCGTCCACGGTATAGGCGGCCTTTCCCTTTTTCTTGGCGCGGGCCGTGTGCAGCACGGTGGTGAGCTTTGTGGCGGAGCCATCCGCCACAAAGGCCAGCCGCGTGGTGGTGGTGACGCCCCCGGACACACCGGTGATCGAGATGGACAGACAGGGCTTCAGCGCGCCCGTTGCCCGGAGCGCCAGGGACAGGGAGCGCACGCCGGCAAATGTGACACCGTCAAAATCGAAGGCGTCCGCCGTCATCTTTGCCACCGCGCCCGAGCGCACCGTGTAGACGCTCAGCCGGCTGTTGCGGCTCTCGCCCTTGACGGAGGAAAGAAGCAGCATCTCCGGCGTCCCGTCGCCCGTCAGGTCGATCAGCGCCGCGGCGCGCCGCGCCCGGAGCTGGCTCTGCTGGCTGGAAAGCAGGTTCAGGTACAGCGTTCTCCAGTCCGCCTCCGCGGCCGCGGCGCGGGGGAGGGGCACAAGCACAATCGTCAGGCAAAGCGCCAGAACCGCGCAAACCCGCAGGGAGTGTCGCATGCCATCACACCTTTGTAATACTATTCTCATATGTGTAATTCTAATGTAATATATTGGCGCTGTCAATAGGCGGTTGCAATTTGCGCGGGATTATGCGATACTTTGAACGCATACGGAGCGTTTTTGTACGGAGCTGCGCGTTTTGTGGAGGGGTAAGGCATGAAACTGCGTCCGGCGTCCTGGAGAAGGCGGGCCGCGTTAAAGGCGTTTTTCGTCCTGCTGGCGGCGGCGATGATGCTATCCGGCTGCTCGGGCGGCGAGCAGGAGAAGGAAAGCGCCGTGATTCTGGGCTTTTCCCAGCTGGGCAGCGAGAGCGGCTGGCGGATTGGCAATACCCGGGACATCCATGCCGCGGCGGACCGGGCGGGCGTAAAGCTGATGTTTGACAACGCGGAGCAGAAGCAGGAAAATCAGATCAAGGCCATCCGCTCGTTCATCGCCTATCAGGTGGACGTGATCGCCTTTTCACCCATCGTGGAGGACGGCTGGACCAATGTCCTCACCGAGGCGCGGGAGGCGGGCATTCCGGTATTGTGCACGGACCGCTTTATCAGCGGCGCCGACGCGGACCTGATCGTGGGCTTTGTCGGATCGGACTTTTACGAGGAGGGCCGCCGCGCGGGGGACTTCCTGCTGGAAAAGGCGAACCGGATGGGCGCGGACCACCTCCGCATCGTGGAGATTACCGGCACGGAGGACTCGACGCCGATGCGGCAGCGGGCCATTGGCTTCCGGGACGTGATCGAGGGCGATCCGCGCTTTGAAATTGTGGAGTCCGTCTCCGGAGACTTTCTGAAATCCAAGGGCAAGGAATGCATGCAGCGGGTGCTGGAGGAGCGCGGCCACGACATCGACGTTCTGTATTCCCACAACGACGCGATGACGCTGGGGGCCATCGAGGCCATCGAGGCCGAGGGGCTCGCGCCGGGGCGGGACATCGTGATCATTACCGTCGACGGCGAACAGGGCGCCATCGATCTTCTGAAAGAGGGAAAGATCAACTGCGTCGTCGAATGCACGCCCAAGATCGGCGACATCATCATGAGCCTTACGGAAAAGCTCGCCGCGGGGGAGAGCGTAGAGCGCTACACCTATTCGGAGGAAACCGTGTTTACCGAGTTTGATGATACCCTCAAGGATATCCCCCCGAGGGGCTATTGACATGCGGCCATCCTTTTTTGCGCGCTTTGGCGATTCCATCCGCGGACGCATCACGCTGTCGATCATGGTGGTTCTCCTGATGATGCTGATTCCGGCCATCGCCTCGGTCAGCATGATGACCAGCTATGCCCGCCAGTACCACGACGTCATCACCCGGATGGACCGCATTTCGTCGCTGTCGCCGGTGATCAACGACGACCTCCTGGGCGAGATGTGGTCGATTGTTGCCGGGCGCGTCACTTTTGCAAAGGGCAATCAGTTTCGCGTCCTGGACACCGTGTGCGATGAGATGGACCGGCTGATCGAGGCGGATTCCGCCAGCCAGCTGCAGATGACCGTCGCCCGGCGCACGATGAACACGCTGCGCAGATACATTGAAAACCTGGGGGCGCAGATGATTGCGGGCTCCACCGTGGACGAGGACGAGCAGACCCTCGCGGAGATCCGCAACGTGGGCTCTCTGGTGGTGGACATGCTGGGCGACGCCATCACCGCCGAGATCGACGCGTCAATGGCGGCCAGCAACCAGCTGCAGCGGGTGGTATGGGCGACGCTCGTCATCGAGATGAGCCTGCTTCTGGTGGCGATGATATTTGCCTTCATCGCGCAGCGCTCGCTGGGCCGGGCCATCGGCCGCCCCATTGAACAGCTCAAGGACTTTGCCGGCATGATCGCCGGAGGGCACCTGGACGTGCGCGCGCCGCAGCCGGGGGTTTCGGAGCTCAGCGAGCTGACCGAGAGCCTGAACACCATGGCCGGCAAGCTGTCGGAGCTGATCGAGGAGAACAAGCGCGAGCAGGAAAACCTCAAAAAGAGCGAAATGCGCGCGCTGCAGGCGCAGATCGCGCCCCACTTTCTGTATAATACCCTGGATGCCATCATCTGGCTGGCGGAGGCCCGGAAGACCTCGGAGGTCATCACCGTCACCCGGGCGCTGTCGAACTTTTTCAGGATTTCGCTGTCCGGCGGACAGGACTGGATCAGCATCCGCCAGGAGGTCGAGCACCTGCAGGGGTACCTGACCATCCAGAAGGTGCGCTACCGCGACATTCTGGATTACGACATCCAGGTGGACGAGTCGCTCTACGATTTTACCATCCTGAAGCTGGTCATCCAGCCGCTGGTGGAGAACGCCATCTACCACGGCATCAAAAATCGGCGCGGCGGCGGCAAGCTGTCGGTGGCGGTGGAGCGGCGCGGGGAATGGCTGTCCGTGCGCGTGTCGGACGACGGCGCGGGCATGCCGCCCGAGCGGTTGGAGGCGGTGCGCCGGACCTTCGCGGAAAACCGCGCGCCGGATACCGAAACCGGCTACGGCCTTTTCAGCGTGGACAAGCGGCTCAAGCTCTACTATAACCAGCCGGAAGGGCTGAAGGTTTCCAGCACGCAGGGGGAGGGCACGGCCATTGAGTTCTGCGTGCCGATCCAGGTTCGACGGGGGTATGAGGATGCATAAGGTGTTCGTGGTGGACGACGAAATCGTCATCCGGGAGGGGCTGCGCAACAATTTTCCCTGGGAGGAGAGCGGCTTTCTGCTGGCCGGCGAGGCGCCTGACGGCGAAATCGCGCTGTCCATGCTGCAGGACATCAAGCCCGATATCCTGATTACCGACATCAAAATGCCCTTTATGGACGGGCTCATGCTGTGCCGCAAGATTGTGCGCACCATGCCCTGGATCCACATCGTGATCCTGTCGGGCTACGACGATTTTTCCTATGCCCGGGAGGCCATCTCGCTGGGCGTCAAGGAGTACCTGCTCAAGCCCGTTTCCGCCCATGAGTTGGGCGAGGTGCTCCGGCGCATCGCCTCCGCCATCGACGAGGAGCGCCGCCAGCAGGCGGACTACGAGGCCATGCGCAGGCAGTTGGACTCCTCCAGCCGCTTTATGCAGGAGCGGCTGCTGCTGGAGCTGCTCTCCGGGGCGGAAGGTGATTTGGTGCTGGAGCAGGCTCGGAAGCTGCGCGTCAATCTGCTGGCCCGGTGGTACCGGGTGATGCTGATCGCCACCGGCGAGGAGGACGATATGCTGCTGGTGCGGGCCCACACCCAGCGCCTGGCGGAGGGCTCCGGCGGTGCGGTCAACCTGTGCGAAACGGGCGGGCGCATCGCGGTGATCGTGCTGGGGGACAGTGCGGAGGATTTGGAGGAGCGGGCCTTTGCCTTTGCGCAGGCGGTCAAGTACGAGGTGGAGCGGTCCGTAGGGGTGACTTTGCGGGTGGCCATCGGCGCCCCGGCGGAGGGGATTGACGGCGTGGCCGGTTCCTATGCGTCGGCCCAGGACGTGCTCCGGGGGATGGTGGGCCGGTACGACGGCACGCGCATCATGGACACGGTGGACCTGGGCATGCAGGTGGGCGCCAAGCTCATGGGGCTGGATGTGGTGCCCCTTTTTGAAAAGCTGCGCTACGCCTCCAGCCAGGAGGCCGAGGAGATCCTGAAGGAGCACTTTGATTCCATTGGCACCGTTGCGCGCCAGTCGGTCATCATGGCCAATTACCTGTACGTGGACATCCTGCTGGCCGCCATGCGGGTCATCCGCGAAAACGGCGGCGATCCGGTGGAGATCATCCCGGAGGCCGTGCAGCAGCAGGCCGGCGCCCTCAAGACATTTTCGGGCCACGAGGACATGGTGGATTCCGCCCGCGGCATCCTGCTCAAGGCGATCCAGTTCCGCGACAGCCAGACCATGTCCCGATACGGCTCGGTGATCCGCAGCGCCTGCGCCTACATCGACCAGCACTACATGAACCCGGACATGACCTTGAGCGATGTGGCCAAGCACGTGGCGCTGTCCAACAACCACTTCTGCACCGTGTTTTCCCAGGAGATGGGCGTGACCTTTATCGAATACCTGACGAAGCTGCGCATGAAAAAGGCCCGGGATCTGCTCAAGAGCACCGACATGCGCTCCAGCGAGGTATCCGTCGCCATCGGCTACAACGACCCCCACTATTTCAGTTATTTGTTTAAGAAAAACGTCGGGATGAACCCAAGGGACTACCGAAATTCGTGCAAACGGTGAAAACCATAAAATCCCGACTTTTTTTCGGAAGATATCGCCCAACGCCTTTGGGGGTCGGGTGCCGTCCGAAGATTTTAGACAAATCCACGGAAACCAGCCTGTTTCCGCCCCATGTTAAGTGTGCTACGATCATGGCAAGGGCGGATGACCGTCCACAATAAAGATGGAGGGACGACTTTTATGAAGAAACTGGTTGCTCTGGTACTGGCAATGGTGCTGGTGCTGGGCGTCGGCGCGAGCGCTTCTGCGCTGACGGTCGCTTTCTCGCAGATCGGTCAGGAATCCGACTGGCGTACCGCCAACACCGACGACCTCATCAACGCCATCAAGGCCGAGGGTTGGGACCTGGTGTACGATGATGCCCAGCAGAAGCAGGAGAACCAGATCAAGGCGCTGCGCAACTTCATCTCCCAGGGCGTCGACTACATCCTCTTCACCGGCGTCGTGACCACCGGCTGGGACGAGGTCCTCAAGGAAGTCAACGAGGCCGAGATCCCGCTGATCCTGATCGACCGCATGCCCGACTGTGCGGATGACATCGAGTACGCCGCCGCCTTTGGCGGAGACTTCACCGAGGAAGGCCGCCGCATGGGTTTCTGGGCCGGCAACTATCTGGCGAGCGTCGGCCGCGGCGATGAAGAGATCAACGCCGTCGTCCTCGAAGGCACCACCGGCGCCACCGCCGCCACCGAGCGCACCAACGGCATCAACGAGGCCCTTACGAACTTCCCCAACATCAAGATCGTCGCTTCCCAGACCGGCAACTTCACCCGCGCCGAAGGCCAGGCCGTCATGGAGAGCTTCCTGAAGTCCCAGCCGGACATCGACCTTCTGTTTGCGGAGAACGACGACATGGGCCTGGGCGCCATCGCCGCCATCAAGGCCGCCGGCAAGGTGCCGGGCAAGGACATCATCGTGGTGGGCTGCGACTCCGTGAAGGCCGCCTTTGACGCGATCGTCGCGGGCGACATGAACGCCACCATCGAGTGCACGCCGCTGTACTCCCCGTTCGTCGTCCAGGCCATCAAGGACCTGGAAGAAGGCAAGACCTTCGGCCGCGAAGTGCTGCACCCCGAGGAGTTCGTCTATGACGCGGACGGCGGCATCGCCTACACCGCCGACGGCGACAAGCTCTCCATCAAGGCTGCGGACGTCATTGCCGACCGCAAGTACTGATGCCAAGCGCCGGCTTATGTGAATGAGCCAAGACGGATGAGGGCCGGCCGCCCTCATCCGTCCTTACTATATCGACATGCGGACGCATTGTGTTTGAGGGGATGATATTTTGCAGGACGTCGTTCTGGATATGTTGGGCATTTCGATCCAGTTTCCGGGCGTCAAGGCGCTGGACGGCGTGGACTTCTCGCTGAAAAGAGGCGAGGTGCACGCGCTGCTGGGCGAAAACGGCGCGGGAAAGTCCACGCTGATCAAGTGCCTGACCGGTGTCCATCACATGGATTCGGGCAGGATCGTGCTGGACGGCAAGGAGATCAAGCCGTCCTCGCCGCAGGCCGCCATTGACATGGGCATTTCCACCGTGTTCCAGGAGGTGAACCTGTGCCCCAACCTCACGGTGGCGGAAAACATCTTCATCGGCCGTCAGCCGATGAAGCGCGGTCAGATCGACTGGAAGTCGATCAACCGCCGCGCGGCCGAGCTGATGCGCGGCATGGGCATGGCCGTCGATGTGACGCTGCCGCTGTCCTACTACTCCATCGCCATCCAGCAGATGGTTTCCATCGCCCGCGCGGTGGACATCAAGGCCCGGGTGCTGATCCTGGACGAGCCCACCTCCTCGCTGGACGAGCACGAGGTGCAGCGGCTGTTCGCGGTCATGCGGGATCTCAAGGCCCAGGGCCTGGGGATCATCTTCATCACCCACTTCCTGGACCAGGTGTTTGAGATTTCCGACCGGATTACGGTGCTGCGCAACGGCCGTCTGGTCGGCAATTACGACGCCGCCAAGATCACCAAGCTGGACCTGGTCACCCAGATGATCGGCAAGGACATGAACCAGATCTTCAACCTCAAGCGCGCGGAGCAGAAGCCGGGCGCGCCGGTCATGCTGGAGGCCGAGCACATCGGCGTTCCCGGCAAGGTGGAGGACATCTCCCTTTCGGTCAAGTCGGGCGAATTGGTGGGCTTTGCGGGGCTTCTGGGCTCCGGCCGCACGGAGACGGCGGAGATGCTCTTTGGCGTCACCCGTCCGGCGCGGGGGACGGTCAGGATGCGGGGCAAGGCGCTCACCCTCAAGTCGCCGCTGGACGCCATCAACCACCGGATGGCCTTCTGTCCGGAGGACCGGAAACGGGACGGCATCATCGGCGACCTTTCGGTCCGCGAGAACATCTACCTGGCGGTGCAGGCCAAGCGCGGCTTTTTGAAGCCCATGTCCCGGCAGGAGCAGCAGGCGCTGGCGGACAAGTACATCAAGCTTCTGTCCATCGCCACGCCGGACGCGGAGAAAAAAGTGGGCGAATTGTCCGGCGGCAACCAGCAGAAGGTGATTCTGGCGCGCTGGATGGCGACGGAACCGGACGTGCTGATCCTGGACGAGCCCACCCGGGGCATCGACGTGGGTGCGAAGGCGGAAATCCAACGGATGATGCTGGAGATGTGCGAAAAGGACATGGCCGTGATCTTCATCAGTTCCGAGCTGGACGAAATCATCCGCTGTTCCAACCGCATCATCGTCATGCGGGACGGCGCGAAGGCCGGCGAGTTGGAGGGCGACAACTGCCAGCAGTCGGACATCCTGGCCATTATTGCCAATGAAACCGCGGAGGTGAGCGCATGAAGCGCAGGTTCGAATGGGAGGCCATCGTCCGTTCCAAGATCTTCTGGGCGGTCATCGCGGAGCTGGCCATCCTGCTGGTCAGCGTCATCCTCCGGCCGGACTTTCTCAAGGTCGTCATCAATCCCACCACCGGCATGTTCTACGGCGTCCCGATCGACATCCTGAACCGCTCCGCGGAGATCACCATCATCGCCATGGGCATGACGCTGGTCATCGCGCTGGGCGGTACGGACCTGTCCGTGGGCGCGCTGGTGGCGGTTTCGGGGGCCATGGCGCTGAAATTTCTGCGCTGGGATGTGCTGGAATACCCCACGCCCGGCGACTATACCGTGATGCCCTACTTTCTGGTCATCCTGGTGCCGCTGGCCGTGTGCACGCTGATGGGCGCGTTCAACGGGCTGCTCATTTCCAAACTGGGCATGCAGCCGATCATCGCCACGCTGATTTTGATGGTGGCGGGGCGCGGCATCGCCCAGATCACCACCAACGGCAAGCAGTTCACCACCATGTACACGCCCTTTCAGCAGATCGCCCAGGGGTACTTTCTGAAGCTGCCCATGCCCATCATCATCACCGCGGTGGTGATCCTCGGTGTGGCCCTCTTTACGCGCAAGACGTCCTACGGCATGTTTGTGGAGTCCGTCGGCGTCAACCCCAACGCCAGCCGCGTATCCGGGCTTCAGTCCAGCCGGATCATCCTGATCGCCTTCATGATCACCGGCTTCCTCTCGGGCATTTCGGGGCTGATCTATTCCAGCCGCATCTCCTCCTGCGATTCCAACAACGCCGGCATCAACAACGAGATGAACGCGATTCTGGCGGTGGTCATCGGCGGCACCAGCATGTCCGGCGGCAAGTTCAGCCTGACGGGCACGGTGATCGGCTCGCTCATCATCCAGACGATCGTCACGCTGGTGTACTTCTTCGGCGTGGTGTCCGAGGCGATCATGGCCTTTGAGGCGATGATCATCGCAGTGGTCATCGTGCTCCAGTCCGAACCGGTGCGCAAGTTCTTTGCGTCCCGCAAACGCAGCTGCGCGTCGGCGACGGGAGGTGCTGTCCGTGCTTAAGGCGGAACCCAGGCGCCAGAGCGCGCTGACGAGAATCTTCAACCCCAAGTACATCATGGTGTACGCAACGCTGGGCGTATTTCTGGTCATCTACCTCTTTGGCGCGCTGATGTACGGCGACAAGGGCTTTACCACCCTCCGGACGCTGACCCTGATGTTCTCCGACAACGCCTATGTGGGCGTTTCGGCGGTGGGCATGACGATGGTGCTGATCACCGGCGGCATCGACCTTTCCGTGGCCGCGGTGGCGTCGCTGACGGGCATGTTCGTTGCCTACGGCGTCACGGTGCTGGGGCTGGACCCCTGGGTGTGCGTGCTGTTTTCGCTGGCGGTGGGCACGGCGCTGGGCCTTGTGATGGGCGCGGCGATCCACTACCTGAACGTGCCCCCCTTCATCACCACGCTGACGGGCATGTTTATGGCCCGGGGCGTGTGCGCGCTGATCAGCCGCGAGTCCATCTCCATTGACAACCCCACCATCGATTATCTGGCGGGGCTCAAGTGGTACATCATGCGCCTGCAGGACGGCGAATGGGTCAAGCTGAAGCCCGTGGCCTACATTAACCTCAGCGTGCTGATCTTCATCGCGATGATCATCATCGGCACCATCATCCTGCAGAAGACGCGCATCGGCCGCAACATCTACGCCATCGGCGGCAACGAGCAGTCCGCCAAGCTGATGGGTCTGCCGGTGGGCAAGACCAAGATCTTCGTCTACGCCTTCAACGGATTCTGTTCGGCTCTGGCGGGCGTGGTCTATGTGCTCTACGTCAAATCCGGGTGGAACCTGGCGCTCCAGGGCGGCGAGCTGGATGTGATCAGCGCAGCGGTCATCGGCGGCGTCATGCTGACGGGCGGCGTGGGCTACATGGTCGGCACGATGTTCGGCGTGATGCTCAAGGCCACGATTCCCGCATTGATTACCTTCGCGGGCAACCTGTCCTCCTGGTGGGGCAAGATCGCCACCGGCGTGCTGCTTTTGATCTTCATCGTCATCCAGCGCGTCGTGGTCACGTATACCTCCCGGAAGAAGGCAGCCTGACGCGCGCGCCGTTTGTCTGCCTGTAAAAAATGAACGCCGGGCCCGCCGGGAGGGCCCGGCGCTTGTTGGCGGAGCGGGTTTATGCTACAATAATCCGGGTGATGCGCGTGAACGGGTATACGCCGCGCCGGGCGATGTCCGACGCGCTGATTTTTCTTCTGACGATGGTCGGCGCGGCGGCGGCCTGCGCCCCGCTGCGCCTGGTCCGGGACGGCGGCGTATACATGCCGATGATCTTCCTGGCCGCGGTGCTGGTGGTCGCGCGCTTTACCACGGGCTACGCCTACAGCGTGGCGGCGTCGGTGGCCAGCATCCTGTGGATCAGCTACAACTTCCGTCAGCCTTTTTTTGAATTTGATTTTCTGTACGGCGATCTTCTGATGTTCGCGTGCATGCTGGCGGTGGCGCTTCTGACCAGCCGCATGACCCAGCAGATCCGCGAACAGGAGGGCGCCTACGCGGAGGCGGAGCGCGAGCGCGTGCGGGGCAACCTGCTGCGCGCGGTGTCCCACGACCTGAGGACGCCCCTCACCTCCATTCTGGGAGCCAGCTCCGCCATTTTGGACAGCGGCGACGCCCTCCCGCCGGAGCGGCGGCGCGAGTTGGTACGGGGCATCAGCGAGGATGCGGAATGGCTGATCCGCATGGTGGAAAACCTGCTGCTCATCACCAAGGTGGAGGGCGCGGCGCAGATCGTCAAGCGGTGTGAAGCCGTGGAGGAAGTGGTGGCGGAGGCGGTGCAGAAATTCCTCAAGCACTATCCGGACCGCGAGATCGAGGTCAGCGCGCCGGAGGAACTGCTGATGGCGCCGATGGACGCGCTGCTCATCGAGCAGGTGCTGTTCAACCTTTTGGAAAACGCGGCGCTGCACGGGAAGGCCGGCCACATCTCGCTGAAGGTTTTAAAATCCGGCCCGGAAGCGGTGCTGGAGGTGCGGGACGACGGCTGCGGCATCCAGAAGTCGGACGCGCAGCACCTCTTTGACGGCTACATGGGGCGCGTGGAGCGCGCCTCCAGTGACAACAGCCGGAACATGGGCATTGGCCTGTCCGTGTGCCTTTCGATCATACAGGCCCACGGCGGCGTCATGGAGGCGCGGAACGTGCGCCCGCGCGGCGCGCTGTTTCGCTTCACCCTTCCGCTAGAGGAGGCCGGCGATGGACAATAAACCGTGTGTACTGATCGTCGAAGACGAGCACAACATTCTGGGCTTCATGCGCACGGTGCTGCAGGCCAACGGCTTTCGTGTGATCGAAGCCATGGACGGGGCACAGGCGCTGGCCATGCTGCCCTCCCACCTGCCGGACCTGATGATCCTGGACCTGGGCCTTCCGGATATGGACGGCATGGCGGTGATCAAGTCCGCGCGCCAGTGGTCGAAGATCCCCATTCTGGTGGTGTCCGCGCGGGATCAGGAGCTGGATAAGGTGCGGGCGTTGGACCTGGGCGCGGACGACTACGTGACCAAGCCCTTCGGCACATCGGAACTGCTGGCCCGCATCCGCACGGAGCTCCGGCATGCGCAAGGCGCGTCGGCGCCGGGGGAGGTCTTTCGCTGCGGCGGTCTGACGGTGGATTTTTTCCGGCGGCGCGTGTTTGTGGACGGACGGGAGGCCCACCTGACGCAGAACGAGTTTCGCATCGTGACGGCGCTGGCGAAAAACGCGGGCCGAGTGCTGACCTATGACGCGCTGATCGCCGAAGTCTGGGGCCCCAACGCGCTGGGGGACAACCAGATCCTGCGCGTCAACATGGCCAACATCCGCAGAAAGCTGGAAAAAAACCCCGCCGTTCCCCGGTACATCGTCACCGAAATCGGCGTGGGCTACCGGATGAACGAGTGCTGAACGGCGCAAAAGCCGGGAGCGCCGAATCTTGTCATCTTCTTTATGGCGGATTGGCGTCAAATATGATATAATCGTTTTCGTGTGATCGGAAGGGCGGAGGTTCCGAGCATGACGCAAATTGCCCGGCGCGCCGGGCATGTGGAGGTATGGGGATGAAAGTCAACAAGGCTACGTTCTTTATCGTGCTGGGCTTGACGCTGGTGGTCGCGTGTGTCGCGCTCTTCGGCGTGCACTTCCAGGTGGACAAGTACAAATTTGACCTGCCCGGCGTGGGCGACATGCGCTTTGGCATCGACATCCGCGGCGGCGTCGACGCGGTGTACGAGCCGGTCGGGCTGGACCGCGTGCCCACCGCCGACGAGCTGGAGAGCGCCCGCGCGGTCATCGAAACCCGCCTGGACCAGAAGAACATCCTGGACCGCGATGTGACGGTGGACCGCACCAACGGCGACATCATCGTGCGCTTCCCCTGGAAGTCGGACGAAACGGACTTCGATCCCCAGAAGGCGATTTCCGAGCTGGGCGAAACCGCCAAGCTGACCTTCCGGGACACCGAGGGCAACGTGGTGGTGGACGGCTCCCACGTGACCCGCTCCGTGGTGGCGCAGGACTCGGACACCGGCGGCTACGAGGTATCGCTGAACTTTGACGATGAGGGCAAGAAGCTCTTTGCCGAAGCCACCGCCAAGATGATCGGCAAACCCATTTCCATCTACATGGACGAGACGCTGATCACCGCGCCCACGGTGCAGACGGCCATCCCCAACGGTGAGGCCCGCATCACCGGCACCGGTACGCTGGCGGAAACCTCCGCGCTGGCGCAGAAGATCGCGGCCGGCGCGCTGCCCTTCTCCATGGAGGCGCGCAACTACTCCACCATCAGCCCGACCTTGGGCGCCGGCGCCCTCAACATCATGGTGATGGCGGGCTCGATCGCCTTTGCGATCATCTGCATCCTGCTGATCCTCTACTACAAGCTGTCCGGCGTGGTGGCGAGCATCGCGCTTTTGATCCAGGTCAGCGGTCAGCTGTTGGCGCTTTCGATCCCGCAGATCACGCTGACGCTGCCCGGCATCGCGGGCGTGATCCTGTCCATCGGCATGGGCGTCGACGCCAACATCATCATCGGCGAGCGCATCTCCGAGGAGATCAAGGCCGGGCGGAAGACCCAGGCCGCCATCTCGGCGGGCTTCAAAAATGCCTTCTCCTCGGTGTTTGACGGCAACATCACCGTCATGATCGTGGCGATCATCCTGATGGTGCTGGGCTCCGGCGCCATGCTGTCCTTCGCCTATTCGCTGCTCACCGGCGTGCTGCTCAACTTCCTGGCGGGCGTCACCGCGTCCCGCCTGATGATGCGCTCCCTCAGCCTCTATCCGAAGCTGTCGAAGGAGTCGCTGTATACCTGCCTGACGAGGAGGGTTACGCTGTGAAAAAGTACTTCACCTTCTACGCCCATCGCAAGATCTTCTTCATGATCTCCATCGCGATCATGGTCATCGGCCTCATCGGCGTCATGGTCCGCGGCGTGCAGCTGGACATCCAGTTCACCGGCGGCGCGATTTTGAAGTACAGCTATCAGGGGGAGCTTAACGCCGAGGAGGTGGCCGACGAGGCTTCCCGGCTTCTGGGCCGCCTGACCACCGCCCAGATCACCAACGACCTCAATACCGGCGAAAACCGCGTGGTGCTGAACCTGGCGGGCGAGTACGGCATGTCCTCCGAGGAGCAGGCGGACTTCCTGGCCAAGCTCAACGAAAAGTTCCCGACGGCCCAGTTCGTATCCGCCGAATCCTCGCTGGTGCAGCCCTTCTTCGGACACCGGTTCCTTGAGCGCAGCATCTTTGCGGTACTGCTGGCACTGGCGCTGATTCTGGTGTACGAGTGGATCACCTTCCGCAAGATCGGCGGCCTTCTGGCGGGCCTGGCCGCGCTGGTGGCGCTGTTCCACGATTTGCTGGTGGTGTTCTTCACCTGCGTCATCGCGGGCATCCCGATCGGCGATTCCTTCGTCGCGGTGGCGCTGTCGATCATCGGCTACTCCATCAACGACACGATCGTCGTCTTTGACCGGATCCGCGAGAACCGCAGGATTCACCCCAAGGAGTCGCTGGAGACCATCGCGGACCTGTCCGTGAGCCAGTCGATGACCCGGTCGATCAATACCAACATCGCGGTCACCATTTCGGTGGCGCTGATCTACTTCCTTGCAATGCGCTCCAGCCTGGATTCCGTCGTCAGCTTCGCGCTGCCGATGACCATCGGCTCCATCAGCGGCTGCTACTCGACGCTGTGCCTGTGCGGCCCGCTGTGGGTGATGTGGCAGAAGCGCCGCGAAAAGAAGGGCCCCGAGCCCGCGAAGGACGCCGGCACCGCCAACGCCAAGGCGTAGGGGAGGCCCGCGCATATGAGTTTGAAGCCCGCCAAATGGCGGGCTTCAAACATTGGAAAAACCCCGGATACGCCCGCGCGTCAGGTGATCTTGATCGCGGAAATCTTCCCGCCGGAGGCCTTGACCTGGAGCTTGCGGCTTCCCGATTTGTAGGTGTAGACCCGTCCGCTCTTTTTGAACTTCTTGCCGTACATTCCGGTCATCTTCGAGTAGCCGTGTCCCACCTTGAGTCCGCCGGCGGTGGGGACGGATTTGCCCACGATCAGGATGGATACGATTTTTTCCTTGCGCAGCTTGGAGCTGTACAGCGTCGTCACCCGAACGCCCTTCTTTTTGAAGGTATAGGTATATGAAGCGAGGGTGCCGTTCGTTTCGTTGAGTTTTCTGGAATAGGTGCCCAGCTTTGACTTCCACTTGGTGGAGGTCTGACCCACGCGGTAATTGACGCCTCCGATCTTCATGCCCGCCCGGGCCGCCGAAAAGGACGCCGCCCCGGCCGGAAGGCTCATGGCCAGGCACGCTGAGATCAAAAGCCATACCATCATCTTGCGTTTCATATCGATCCCTCCCTCATCTGTCCCTTCATGATATCCGGGTTCTTCCAGATTGTCAAGCCCATTGCGCGCACGCCGCCTTGATGGAAAATCAACGAACGATCCATAAAAAGGAAAAATATCACCAAATTATGAAAATATTATACTGGAATATGGGCTAAAATATGATAATATATAAAAGAGGCGGGCTCCGCGTGCCCGCCAAAAGCAAGGAGGGTGAGCCTATGAAGAAAATCCTGTCCCTGGCGCTGGTTCTCCTGTTGGCTGCGATCCCCGCGTTGGCCGCGTCCAACGAAATCGCGTTCCTGCCTCCTGCGATGACGAGTCCCTTCTACGCAAGCTGCATTGAGGGCGCGAAGCCCGTCGCGGAAGCCGCGGGCTATACGCTGACGGTCATGGCGCCCGAGGTGGAGAGCGACTATGCGGGCCAGATGCAGTTGATCGAAGACATGATTACCAAGGGCGTTGCCGGCATCGCGGTGTGCGGCATCAACATCGACGCGCTGGTGGCCGGCGTCAAGAAGGCCAACGCCGCCGGCATTCCGGTGGTCATGTTCAACACCATCACCGAGCTGGAAGGCTGCGACGTGTTCGCCTATTCCGGATACAATCAGTACAACGGCGGCGGCAAGATCGCGGACTGGGTGAACGAAAAAACCGGCGGCACCGCCAATGTGGCCATCATCGAGGGCCTGCCGTCCGATTACACCACCCAGCGCATGGGCGGCTTTGTGGATAAGTGCGCCGAAGCCTATCCGGGCGTCAAGGTCGTGGCCAGCCAGGCGGGCGACTGGGAGCGCGAGAAGGGCATGAACGCGGCCACCAACATGCTGCAGGCGCATCCGGAGATCAACGTGTTCTACGGCCTGTCCGACGAGATGGCGCTGGGCGCCGCCCAGGCCTGCAAGCAGGCCGGCCGCACCGACATCCTCTGCGTCGGGCTGGACGGCAACCCCAACGCCAAGGAGGCCGTCAAGGCCGGCGACCTGACCGCCACGCTGGACGTGGGCCCCGTGGACATCGGAAAGAACGCCATCGAGGCGCTCATCAAGGCCATTGACGGCGAAACCCTCGAGAACAAGATCATCGAGGCCGAGACCACCGTCGTTGACAGCACGAACGTCGACCAGTTCCTCAAGTAAACCGGGCTTGCCTCCGGGCGAACCCCCTTTAGGGAGTGACGTTATGGCCGCCTATCTTGAGATGCGAAGGATTGTCAAGCGCTTTCCGGGCGTGCTCGCGCTGAACAATGTGGACCTGTCCGTCGAACAGGGGGAGATCCACGCGCTGCTGGGGGAAAACGGCGCGGGCAAGTCCACGCTGATGAAGATTCTCGCGGGTGCCTACCAGAAGGACGAGGGCGCCATCTTGATTGGCGGCCAGAACGTCGAGATCCGCTCGCCCAGCCATGCCCGGGAAAAGGGCATTTCCATCATCTATCAGGAGCTGAACCTGATTCCCCAGCTCACCGTGGCGGAGAACATCTTTCTGGGCCGCCTCATGACCGGCGCGGGCGGGAAGGTGGATTGGGGCGCCATGCTCCGGGAGGCCCAGCGGATGCTGGACAGGCTGGAGGTGGCCATCGACGCCCGGGCCTGCGTCCGGGACCTGGGCATCGCCCAGATGCAGATGGTCGAGGTGGCCAAGGCGCTATCGCTCCAGTCAAAGATCCTCATCATGGACGAGCCCACCGCGCCGCTGACCGGCAGGGAGACGGAGATGCTCTTTGCGGTCATGCGCCGGCTCAGGGCGGAGGGCGTCGCCATCATCTACATATCCCACCACCTGGAGGAAGTGCTGGAGGTCGCCGACCGGGCCACCATCCTCCGGGACGGTGCCAACGTGACGGTGGTCGATGTGGCCGATACCACCCTGGACGAGCTGATCCGCCACATGGTGGGCCGGGAATTGAAGGAGAAGTTTCCCAAGATCCGGGTGCCGCTGGGCGGCGAAGTGCTGCGCGTCGAACACCTGACTGCCGGAAAGCGCGTGCAGGACGTCAGCTTTTCGGTGCGCGCGGGGGAGATTCTGGGCATCGCGGGGCTGGTGGGCGCCGGGCGCACGGAGACGGCCCGCGCCGTCTTTGGCATGGACCCGGTCCGCTCGGGGCAGGTGTACGTGGCGGGGAAGCCCGTGCCCATCCGCCGCCCGCTGGACGCCATCCGCGCCGGGCTGGGCTTTGCCACCGAGGACCGCAAGAGCGAGGGGCTGGTGCTGGCCATGAGCGTGGGGGAGAACATCACGCTGGCGTCCCTCGACCAGTTTGGCGGCCCGTGGCACATGAACCTCGGCCAGGAAAAGCGGTCGGTGGCGGAGTTCATCGAAAAGCTGAACATCAAAACGCCGTCGGTCCTGCAGAAGGCGCGCAACCTCTCCGGCGGCAACCAGCAGAAGGTGGTGCTGGCCAAGTGGCTGATGAGCCGCTCCCGCGCGTTCCTCTTTGACGAACCGACCCGCGGCATCGACGTGGGCGCGAAGATCGAGGTCTACAACATCATCAACGAGCTGATCCGCCAGGGGGCGGCGGTGGTGCTGATCTCCTCGGAAATGCCGGAGATCCTGGGCATGAGCGACCGCATCTGCGTGATGCATCAGGGGCGCATCACCGCCACGCTGGACCGCGCGGAGGTGGACGTGACCCAGGAAATGCTCTTGTACTACGCCACCGGCGGCGACGAGAAGCACTCCGCATAGCGCGAAGCGGGGCCGCGGCCCCGCCCAAGAGAAGAAAAGGGGTATTGGACCGTGCAGATGAAGATGAGGCGCGTCGGCTCCGGCAACAACATCCTGGGGATTCTGATCGCGTTTGTGCTGCTTTGCGTCATCATGGGCTTTGCCTCGCCGGTGTTTCTGAAGGTGGACAACTTTCTGAACGTGTTTCAGCAGGTGTCCATCAACTTCGTGGTGGCGCTGGGCATGAGCTATGTGATCATCTCCGGCGGCATTGACCTGTCCATCGGCTCCAACATGGCGGTGGTGGGTCTGCTCATGGCGATGATGATGAAGGCCGGCTTCGGCGTGGCGGTGTCGGTGCTGGCAGGCCTCGCGCTGTCGGTGGCGATCGGCCTTGCCAACGGCGCGATGATTGCCTACCTGAACCTGCCACCCTTCATCACCACGCTGGGCATGATGTATATTGCCCGGGGCTTTGCCTACACCATTACCGGCGGGCAGCCCGTCTACACGCTGCCCGCGTCCTTTACCGCCATTTCCGACCGGGTGATGGGCGTGCCGCTGTACACGATCCTCATCATGGTGGCGCTTTTCATCCTCTGCTGGTACAACCTGAAATACATGCGCATCGGCCGCAATGTGTTTGCCATCGGCGGCAACGAAAACTGCGCGAAGCTCTCCGGCATCAATCTGAACGCCGTCAAGCTGTTCGTGTACACCGTCAGCGGCTTTTGCTGCGGCGTGGCGTCGGTGATCGTGGTGTCCAGGCTGGATTCCGCGCTGCCCACGCTGGCCGAGGGGCAGGAGATGAATGCCATCGCCGCCGTGGTCATCGGCGGCACCAGCATGAAGGGCGGCGAGGGGAGCCTCCTGGGTACGGTGATCGGCGTACTCATCATCGGCGTCATCTCCAACGGGCTGAACCTTCTGGGCGTGCCCCAGGGCTGGCAGCGCGTGGTCAAGGGGCTGATCATCATCGTCGCGGTCATCATCGACGTGATCCGGCGCAGGCAGTCCGAAGCCGCCTGACGAAATGGCCTGGAGCCAGATGCCGCGCCTGCGGATGTTACCCAAAATCAAATGTAAACCAGCAAAACAAGCATTCCTTTCCGGCCGTGGGTTACATGGCCGGAAAGAATTTAATGTGGAATATATTGACAGACACGTATCCATCATGTATAATCACAGCCGAGAAAGGAACTTATCTCATAAGGTGCTCAGAGCAAACCGGGCGAAAGCCCGGGACGCAAAGCTAAAGGGCCTAAACCATCCGGGAGTCCGGAGGGCAACGGCAGCCAGTTCCCATCTATAAGATGCTCATGGCAAACCATGCGAAAGCGTGGGGCGCAAAACTACAGGGTCTAAACGCCGCGAGGCGCATGACAGCCAGCTACCATCTGATCGGGCCGCTTCTTCTTCGGCGGCCCGGCCTCCTCGGATAGGCGGAATACCGGGCAAGCCGATCGATTGGCGGGCCTGTATGAGCTAAGTCCATGAATTTTATAGGAGGGTATATCATTATGAAGAAGTTCCTTCTCACCGTTGCTCTGATCCTGGCCGTCGTGACCTCTCTGACCGCTGGTACCCTGGCCGCCTACAACCAGACGCTGTCCATCACCGGTACGGACCTTGTGTCGAAGAAGTTCGATTTCTCTGCAAAGGGAAGCCAGAGCTTTGACACGACGGTTGGTGACATGACCCCCGGCAAAACCGTGTTCTACAAGGTGCAGGTTACGAACAACTCCGAAGTGCCGGTTGACTTTGTCGTCAACGCATCTCTGGCGGGTAACCTCTCCAAGAGCAATGGCGGCCCGGTTGTCACTGAAGTGTTGAACAGCGAGAAGGGACCCTGGAACCCCAGCGCGGTGCTGGGCAACGAGGGTGGGTTTGAGTTCTACGTGAAAGTCACCTGGCCCTATGCGAATGACGCTGACGCCAACGCGCTGGATTACAGCATGGCGAAGGACAAAGCAAAGGCCCAGTTGAAGGTCACCGTGAACGGCACCTACGCGGAGGAGACCGACGTCACCAACGAGGGCACCCTCGGAAAGGATGCTACGGCGTCCTACCAGGGTTCTGCGGAGGCCTGAACATTCGGCGCCATGTGATTCTGGCAACGGGCGACAGAGCTAGCAAGGCTTTGTCCACTGGGTGGAAGCCGAAAGGCTTCCACCCTTGATGACTTATCCGGACCATTGTCCGGTGACGCGGATGCTTGACGGCGGGGAGGCGATCGCATGGGCAGAAACAAGGCGCTGTGGCTGGTGCTTTTGTCGGCGGCGGTCGTGGCCGTGCTTTCGGCCGGGACGCTGGCGGCCTACAACAGGACGATCGATCTCTCCGGGCTGATCACCGCGAGCAAAATGGTCTTTCGGGTCAACGGCAGCGGAGAGGAAACGCAGTCTTTGGGGGTTCGGGAGATTGAGCCGGGCGGGAGCACCACCTTTGACATCGTCATCGATACGGCCGGCACGGAGGTCGCAATGGACGTCGCGCTGAGCGTCACCGCCGCCGGGATGGACCTGCCGCCTGGCCTTTCCGTCCGGGTGGACGGGTCGTCCCTGGGGTCCTCGGGCACCGGGACCTGGTCCGGCGAATACGCGAACATGATGGGAACGTCGCGCACGGTGCCCGTGGTGGTCTCCTGGGACGCGACGGCGGATCAGCTCAAAGGCGTGTATTCCGAATCCCGCAACTTCACGCTGTCGCTTGAGGCGACGGTGGTGGCCGCGATGGCCGGCTGAACGGTTTGGAACCAATGGGAAAGGCGGTGTGACGATGAACATGCGGCGCGTACGGCGCTGGGCTTTGGCCTGGATGCTGGTTTTCTGCCTGTCTGCCGGCGCCGCGTTTGCCGCCTATCAGGTGACCTTCTCACTCTCCGGAACGGTGACTCTGGTCTACACGGCGCCCGCCCAGCAAGATCTCAGCGCGGACGAATATCTGAAGATGGCCATGGACGCGTATAACGACAGCTCGCCCATCTATTCGCAGGTGCGCGACATCGCAAACGGCCCCGCGCAGACCATGCTGTGGGGGAGCGGATCCTTCCAGAAGGGCTATGAGGCCGCCAACGAGCTTTCGTGGACGAAGCCGGACTGGATGAAGGACCCGGCCTTCGTCGCCCAGAGAAGCGATGCGATGAACAAGATCAGCGCCTGGCTCAACACGTGGGGCACCTATCGCCAGCGGATTTACGAAATTGCCCAGGAGATGCAGGCCAAGGGCGTGGAGCAGAACAAGGAAAACGCCCGGAGTGCCTACAACGATTACATCCATGCGGCGGACTGGAACAAGGACCCCGTGGTCAGCTTTGAAACCCTCAAGACCAACGCGCTGGCGGCCCGGGCCAAGTACCTGGAGATCGTGGACGAAAAGGCGGAAGTCGAGGCCGAAATGGTGCGGATGGCGTCGGATCTCGCGCAGGCGTGGGAGATGGTGCGTGCGCTGCAGAACTACGATCCTGCCGCCGAAGCGGGCCGGTTGGCCGCCGGAATGTCGGAATCCGCCTTGGAATTGACCGCTCAGCCGACTCCGGAGCCGACGCCCACGCCGGAGCCGACGCCCACGCCGGAGCCGACGCCCACGCCGGAGCCGACGCCCCAGCCCACGCCGGTGGTGACGCCCCAGCCCACGCCGGAGCCGACGCCCCAACCCACGCCGGTGGTGACGCCCCAGCCCACGCCGGAGCCGACGCCCCAACCCACGCAGGAGCCAACGCCCCAGCCCACGCCGGAGCCGACCACTGCGCCCAAAGCCGCGTCCGACGCCGCGCCCTCCGAGGCGGCGTCCGCGGAAGACGGGGAAGTGCGCGCCGATCCACCCGAGGCCAAGGGGGAAAAGCCGCAGGATTCCGGCGAAGCGGCACCGGCCCCGTCCGACGAGGGTGAACCCGCCGCATAGCGAGCGGCGCTGCGCGGCCCGATCCCAAATTGTGCGGAGTCGGACCGGCGATGACCGCATACAGCGTCTTTTGATCCCGGCGCGTCCGCACGCCGGGATCAAAGCATTTTCAGAAGGCTTCGGCGCGCTTTTTTGCGGCGCGCGCGGGGAAACCCTAGGCAAATCCGGCCGGATACGGTATAATGCTGTAAAATGTCTTTTTGGAAGCGGAGGATGGGGATGCAGACCAGGACGCCGGAAGGCTACATCACGCGGGAACAGGCGGAGGCGCTTCTCGCCGAAGCGCGGGAGGCCGCCCTTTCCCGGTCGGGCGTCCGGGGCCGCGCGCGCCCCCGCAAGCGCACGGGCGCCGGGCGGGTGCTGCACGCACTGTCCAACGCCCTGTACGCGGTGGTCATCGCACTTTTGCTGATTGGCCTCTATGTCGGCGTGCAGGCGAAGCTGAACGATCAGCCCGCATCGCTTCTGGGGTACAGCCTCTATCAGGTCAAGACCGGCAGCATGGTGCCGACGCTGCCCATCGGCAGCTTTATCGTCACGCGGGAACCGGACGACCCTGCGGCGCTTCCCGAGGGAACGGTCATCACCTTTCGGACCACCGGAGGCGCCATCATCACCCACCGCATTGTCGAGGTGGTGGAGGATGAGGGCGTCCGCTACCGCACCAAGGGCGATAATCCCCTCAACGCGCCCGATCTGGAACTGGTGACGCCGGACCGCGTGCTGGGCATGCTCCAGTTTTCGGTCAGCCTGCCGCGCGTCTGGGAGGAGGCGGCGGAATGAGGCGGATGCTTTCGGATCCCCGGAACGCAAAGCGGATCGTCGAGATGCGGGACGTCACCTCGATGGAATGCTATCAGACCCCCGAGGGGGCGCGCACGCGCGTGCTGCGGGGCGCGTCGCTGACGGTCATGCGCGGCGAGGCCTGGGGCGTCACCTGCGACGAGCCCTTTGAGTTGGAACTGCTGATGGAGATCATGGGCAATGTCAAGCCCTACGAGGACGGCCGCTGCTCGCTGTCCCAGATGGGCATGGTCCGGCTGAAGCGGCGCGTGCTGGACCACCTGTACTACGTGAACGACCAAAAGCTGATGTATCCGCACATGCACGTGCTGTCTTGGCTGATGTTTGCATCGCAAAAGACCGGCGGCACACCGGCCCTGCGCCAGGCGGAGTGGCTGGAGCTTTTGCTGGATACGGGCCTTTACCCCGTCACGCTGGCCTATGCGCGCTTTCTGACCGCGGCGGAGCAGGCGGCGGTGGCGATCCTGCTCGCCCTCAAAATGCCGCGCGTGCAGTTGGTGCTGCTGGACCTATCCCACATCGAGGTGCCGCAGTCCATGTACGCCGCGTTTTCCAAGGTGCTGCGGAGGCTTCGGGATCAGGGCAAGTCCGTGGTGGTCGCCAGCGCCCGGCGGGACCTGATCCAGGCGTGCTGCGACAGCGCGGCGTTTCTGCTGGACGGGCGCCTCGAGCGGCAGGGAACCGTCGAGGCGCTGTGCGCCGAGTATGACGCGCGCCGCCTGGTAATCCACACTCCCGCGCCGGAAGCGGCGGCCGCCGAGCTGGCCGGGGCGCTGCCGGAGATGACCGCGCTGGCGCGCCCGGACGAGCGCGAGCTGTGGCTGCGCGGGTCGGTCACTCCGGAGATCTCCGGGGTGGCCGCCGCGTTGGAGCGCGCGGGCGTCCGCTTTGACGGGATCGAAATCGCCAGGCCCAATCTGGAACTGGCCTTCCGGGAGGTAGCCCCTTGATCTACCGCATGAGCCTGATCCAGAAGGAGTTCAGCTACGGATACTACCAGAAGCAGGACGGCCTGAAGCGGCTCGTCGGGCTCGGCGTATTTTTTGGCATGATGGCGTTTTCGGTATACTTTATCCTGCAAACCCTGACCCAGAGCGTGCTGACCGACGCGGCGCCCTACATCATGCAGCCCAGCTATTTTTCCACGGGCTCTCTGTACCTGGCGGTCAGCGCGGTCGGCTTTCTCGTCTATTTCGGGAGCAGGTTTGACCAGATATCCTTTGCGGAGGTCTACGACAACAGCTGGTACTGCATGGCGCAGTTGGGGTACAGGATCGGCGCGATGGTGCTGGCGAAGCTCTTCGCGCAGAGCGTGTCGGTGCTCATCATGCACACCGCGGGCTTTTTGGTGACGCTTTTGCTCTCGTCGATCCTGAAATTTCCGATGGTGGTCGACTACCTGCCCTCGCAGTATTTTCTGGGGCTGATGAATGCCGAAATGATGCTGGTCGCGGCGATGTTTCTGTCGATGCTGACGCGGGACCGGTCGAACGCCCGCTCCTGGCTTACCTTCCTTTCGCTGATCCTCTTTTTGCTGCAGTTTCCAAGCGGCTTTTTTGCCATCGCCACCGACCGCGCCCGGATGAGTGACTTCTTCGGACTGTGGACCGGCTCCTGGTATTTATGGGCGGTGACCGGCTGCCTGATTCTGGCGCTCTTTGCCTGCGTTCGCCGCGGCGCGCGGCTGGCCGGCCTATTCAATCCGCCGGCCGAAACGGGCGCGCCCCGCCTTGGCGCGCGGGTGGGGGAGGGCGTGCGGGTGGTGGTCGCCAGCGACAGCCCGAATGCCTTCATCCGGCGGCAGGCCCGAAAGCTGGAGGCGGCGTATCATCCGGTCAGGCGCTTCAATCTGCTCTCCTTTCTGAGCACGTTCGTGCTGGTCGTCGTCATCGTGGCGATGCTGGCGGTCAACCTGGTGCTGCTGGTGTTCAATTACGCCTCTCCGGAGAAGGAGACCGCCGTGATGGGCTATATTCCCTACATCTTCCAGTCGACCACCATGGAGCCCACCGTCTATTACAACGACATTGCGTTTTTTGAAAAGGTTGACCAGTACGTCAAGATTGACCTGGGCGACATCGTGCTGTACAAGGACGATGTCGGCGTGGTGCAGGTGCGCAAGCTCCTGGCGTATTCGGTGGACCCCGAAACCGGTGGAGAGCGCATCGAAGCCGACATCACCCACTATGTCGAGGGCGCGCAGAAGGACGCGCTCAAGACCACGCTGACGAGGCGGCAGATCTACGGCAGGCTCGTGGGCACCAATCGCTACATCGGCGTGGTGGTGCTGTTTGCCAACACCATGCTGGGCAGGCTTCTGTTCCTTCTGATTCCCACCGTGCTGATCTTCTTCTCCGGGCCGATCTTCGCCCTGGTGCGGCAAATCGGCAGGACGCAGGCGGCCCGTGAAGCCCGCCCCGGAGGCGCGAAGGGCGCCGCTTCGCGATAAATCCTCGGTCCGCCAACGGGATTTAACCCTGGCGGCGTGGAAACGCGCCGCATTTCCGCTATACTGTGATGGAGCGGCATGCTGTCCGCACGGGAGCGGTTTTACGAAGATTATACAAGAAATACCGGTTTTCACCTTGACATACCGGGCAAATGGCGTATAATATACATAAATTAAGAATAAATATGCAACGGAGCGTGAGCACAGTGAAGCAGTACAAAAAAATCGTGCTGGCCTATTCTGGCGGGCTGGACACCTCGGTCATCATCCCGTGGCTCAAGGAGAACTACCCGGGCTGCGAGGTGATCGCGGTGGCGGCCAACGTGGGCCAGGCGGGCGAGCTGGACGGCCTGGAGGAAAAGGCCCTGAAGACGGGCGCGTCCAAGCTCTACATTGAGGATCTCGAAAAGGAGTTTGTGGAGGACTACATCTTCCCGACCCTGAAGGCGGGCGCGAAGTACGAGGAGAAATACCTTCTGGGCACTTCGTTTGCGCGGCCCATCATCGCCAAGCGGATCGTGGAGATCGCGCTCAAGGAAGGCGCCGACGCCATCGCCCATGGCTGCACCGGCAAGGGCAACGACCAGGTGCGCTTTGAGTTGACCATCAAGGCCTTCGCGCCGACCATGCCCGTCATTGCGCCCTGGCGCGTCTGGGAGCTCAAGGGCCGGGAGGACGAGATCGCCTACGCCGAGGCCCACAACGTGCCCCTCAAGATCAGCCGGGAGACCAATTACTCCAAGGACAAGAACCTGTGGCACCTGTCCCACGAGGGGCTGGAGCTGGAGGACCCCGCCAACGAGCCCAAGTACGCGGGCAACATGGAGATGGGCGTTACCCCGGAAGAAGCGCCCGACCAGGCCGAGTACGTGACCATTGACTTTGAAAAGGGCGTTCCGGTGGCGGTGAACGGCGAAAGGCTGGACGGCCCCGCGCTGATCAAGAAGCTCAACGCCATCGGCGGCAAGCACGGCGTGGGCATTCTGGACATGGTGGAGAACCGGCTGGTGGGCATGAAGAGCCGCGGCGTGTACGAAACCCCCGGCGGATCGATCCTCTACGAGGCCCACGAAAAACTGGAACAGCTGTGCCTGGACAAGCTGACGCTGCACTACAAGCAGCGGATGGCGCTGGAATTTGCCGATCTGGTGTACAACGGACAGTGGTTTACGCCGCTGCGGGAGGCGCTCTCCGCCTTTGTGGACGAAACCCAGAAGACCGTCACCGGCAGCGTGAAGCTCAAGCTCTATAAGGGCAACATCATCTCCGCCGGCGCCACCAGCCCGTATTCCCTTTACGACGAGGAGATTGTCACCTTCGGCGAGGACGCCGTGTACGATCAGAAGGACAGCGCCGGGTTTATCACGCTTTATGGCCTGCCGATCAAGATCCAGGCCATGCTGAACCAGAAGCGCAGCAAGTAAAGAACACATCGGCCCGGCGCATGCCGGGCCGAACGAAAAGGCGGGGATGGGGCATGAAGCTCTGGGCGGGCAGGCTTTCCGGCGAGGTGGACGAGCGGCTGACAAAACTCAACGCCTCCATCGGCTTTGACCAGCGGATGATCCGCGAGGACATCCTGGGCTCCGTCGCCCACGCGGCCATGCTGGGCGACACCGGCATCCTCACGAAGGCGGAATCGGATGCCATCGTGGGCGGGCTCGAGGGCATTTTGACGGATGTCGAATCCGGAAGGCTCGCAATCGACCCGGACGCCGAGGACATCCACACCTTCGTGGAGGGCGAGCTGACCGCGCGCATCGGCGACGCGGGCAAAAAACTGCACACCGCCCGCAGCCGCAACGATCAGGTAGCGCTGGATCTCAGGCTCCATCTGGCCCGGGAGATCGACGCGCTGAAGGCGGGCGCGAAAGCCATGATCGAGGCGATCCTCTCCGTGGCCGAGGCGCACCTGGAATCCGTCATGCCCGGATACACCCACCTGCAGCGGGCCCAGCCGGTGACGCTGGCCCACCACCTGATGGCCTATGTGGCTATGCTGCTGCGCGACATCGACCGCCTGACGGACTGCGGCCGCCGCACGCGCGTTTCTCCGCTGGGCGCGGGCGCGCTGGCGGGCACCACTTACCCCATCGATCGGGGCAATGTGGCGGCGCGGCTGGGCTTTTCGGGCGTCTGTCTCAACAGCATGGATGCGGTGTCCGACCGGGACTTTGCGCTGGAATTGATGGCCGGCCTTTCGATTCTGATGATGCACCTGTCCCGCTTCGCGGAGGAGATCGCGCTGTGGTGTTCGTGGGAATACCGGTTTGTCACGCTGGGCGATCAGTTCTCCACCGGTTCCTCCATCATGCCGCAGAAGAAAAACCCGGACATCGCGGAGTTGGTGCGGGGCAAGACGGGCCGGGTCTACGGCGACCTCATCGCGCTTCTCACCACCATGAAGGCACTGCCGCTGGCCTACAACAAGGATATGCAGGAGGACAAGGAGGCGGTCTTTGACGCGGTGGACACGGCGAAGCTGTGTCTGGAGGTGTTTGCGCCGATGCTGAAGGGCGCCGCCTTCCATACGGACGTCATGCGCGCCGCCGCCGCGAAGGGCTTTCTCAACGCCACCGACTGCGCGGATTACCTGGCCAAGAAGGGCGTGCCCTTCCGCGACGCCTACAACGTGGCCGGAAGGCTGGTCAGAACCTGCATCGAAAAGGGGGAAACGCTGGAAACGCTGCCCCTTGAGGACTATCGCGCGGCGCACCCCGCCTTTGACCGGGATGTCTACGGGGCCATCGACCTCATCCGCTGCGTGAAGACGCGAAGCGTCGAGGGCGGGCCCGCGCCGGAGGCCGTGCGGCGTCAGATCGATCGGGTGAAGGAGCTTTTGAAGGATGCGTAGGGTGTTCATTGACGGGCGGGAGGGCACCACGGGGCTTGAGCTGGCCGCGCGGCTCCAGGGCCGCGGCGACGTCGAGCTGATCGGGATCCCGGACCACCTGCGAAAGGACGAGGCCGAGCGGGCAAAGCGGATGAACCAGTCGGACCTGACCTTTCTCTGCCTGCCGGACGCGGCCGCGCTGGAGGCCGCAAAGCTGGTGACAAACGGGAAAACCCGCGTGATTGACGCTTCCACCGCCCACAGGGTGGCGCCGGGCTGGGCCTACGGCTTTCTGGAGCTGTCCGAAACCCACCGCCGCGCGGTGGCGTCGGGCACCCGCATTGCAAACCCCGGCTGCTACGCCACCGGCTTTCTCGCCATCGCCTACCCGCTGACGGCCATGGGGCTGATTCCGCGCGGGACGCGGCTCACCTGCCACGCGGTCTCCGGATACAGCGGCGCGGGCAAGAAGGGCATCGCTCAGTACGAGGACCCGGCGCGGGGCGCGGCCTATGAAGCCCCCAGACTCTACGGGCTGAACCTTTCCCACAAGCATCTGCCGGAGATGCAAAAGATCGCGGGGCTTTCCCATCCGCCGCTTTTCAACCCCCAGGTGTGCGACTTTTACCAGGGCATGGCCGTCAGCGTACCGCTGTGGGCGGAGCAGCTTGAAAGGCACGTCACCCTCGCCGATCTCAAAGAGGCGCTGGCGGAGTTCTACGCTGGGGCGAAGCTCGTCGCCGTTTCGGAGGCGCCGGAGGACGGCTTTCTGCCCGCCAACCTTCTGGCGGGCACCGACCGGCTGAACATCTACGCCTTTGGCGACGGCGACCGCTTTACGCTGGTGTCGGTGCTGGACAACCTGGGCAAGGGTGCGTCCGGCGCGGCGGTGCAGAACATGAACATCGCGCTGGGGTTGGACGAACTGTGCGGATTACGCTTGGAGGGATGACGATGCGGGATGTGACGCCGGGCGTATGCGCGCCCAAGGGGTTTATCGCGGGGGGCATCCGCTGCGGCATTAAAAAGAGCAGCGCGAAGAACGACCTGGCGCTGGTCCGGTGCGAGGTGCTCTGCCAGGCGGCGGCGGTCTATACCCGCAACAAGGTCTACGGCGCGCCCATCACCGTGACGCGCAAAAACCTTCAAAACGGCATGGCCCAGGCGATCGTGTGCAACAGCGGCAACGCCAACACCTGCAACGCCGACGGCGTCATGATCGCGGAGCGCATGTGCACCCTCGCCGGCGAGGCGCTGGGCGTCGATCCGGCCGATGTGATCATCGGCTCCACCGGCGTCATCGGCCAACCGCTCCCGCTGGAACCCGTCGAGCGGGGCATCCGGGCGCTGGCGCCGAAGCTGTCAAAAGACGGCGGACACGAGGCGCAGCTGGCGATCATGACCACCGACCTTGCGCCCAAGGAAACGGCCGTCGCCTTCGAACTGGACGGCGCGACCGTCACCATCGGCGCAATGGCCAAGGGCAGCGGCATGATCCGCCCCAACATGGCCACCATGCTCTCCTTCATCACCACCGACTGCGCCATCTCCGCCGGGATGCTGGAAAAGGCGCTGAAGCGGACCGTGGACGACACCTACAACATGGTGTCCGTGGACGGAGACACATCCACCAACGACATGGTGTCCGTCATGGCCAGCGGTCTCGCGGGCAACCCGCCCATCGAGACGGAAGGCCCGGCCTTTGAAACCTTCGCATCCGCGCTTTTGACCGTGGCCACCCGCATCGCGCGCATGATCGCCGCCGACGGCGAGGGCGCCACCAAGCTCATCGAGGTGGCGGTCACCGGCGCGCCGGGCAAGCCCGCGGCGAAGGCCGTGGCCAAGAGCGTGGCCATGTCCAGCCTGGTAAAGGCCGCGATGTTCGGCGCGGACGCCAACTGGGGCCGCATTCTGTGCGCCATCGGCTACGCGGAGGCGGATTTTGACGCATCAAAGATCGAGGTGCGGCTTTCATCGCCCGCCGGGCGCATCCGGGTATGTCTTGACGGCAGCGGCGTGCCCTTCTCCGAGGCGGAAGCCAAAAAAATCCTGCTGGAGCGCGAGATCCGGGTGGAGATCGACATGCACCAGGGCACGGCGTCCGCCACCGCCTGGGGCTGTGATCTGACCTATGATTACGTGAAGATCAACGGCGATTACAGAACCTGAGGAGGGCTTTTCCAATGCACACCATCGCCGAGGAACTGCGCGCGGACGTACTGACCGCGGCGCTGCCCTACATCCAGAAGTATACCGGAAAAATCGTCGTGGTCAAGTACGGCGGCAACGCCATGGTCAATCCGCGGCTCAAGCAGGCGGTCATGACCGACATTGTGCTCCTGGCCCAGGTGGGCGTCAAGGTGGTGCTGGTTCACGGCGGCGGGCCGGAGATCAGCCAGATGCTTTCGCGCCTCGGCATTCCCTCGAAATTTGTGGACGGCCTGCGCTGCACCGACGAGGAGAGCATTGAAGTGGTGCAGATGGTGCTGGCGGGCAAGACCAACAAGGACCTCGTGAGCCTCATCGGCGTCTGCGGCGGCAGGGCCATCGGCCTTTGCGGCATCGACGGGCGCATGATCCGGGCGGAGAAGATCCGGGGCAGGGCCGAATTGGGCTACGTGGGCGAGATCACGAAGATTGACGCCGCGCCGATCCTCAACGCCCTCAGCGACGGCTACATTCCGGTGATCGCCACCGTGGGCGTGGACGAGGGCGGCATGACCTACAACATCAACGCGGACACCGCCGCCGCCGAGATTGCCTCCGCGCTGAAGGCGGAAAACATGATCGCGCTGACCGACATCCGCGGCCTGATGCACGACGTGAACGACGAAAACTCGCTGATTCCGGTGGTCAAAATTGACGAGGTGGAGGCGCTGATCGCCGGCGGCAAGGTGTCCGGCGGCATGATCCCCAAGGTCCGCTCCTGCGAAAAGGCGGTGCGCGACGGCGTCAAGAAGGCCTTCATGATCGACGGCCGGATTCCCCATTCGATCCTCATCGAGATGTTCTCCGACGAGGGCATCGGCACGATGTTTGTAAAGTGAGGTGTGTCCATGAGCTTTGAGGAAATCCGCGGGAAGGACCGGGCGTACGTGGCGCCGACCTACAACCGCTACCCGGTGGCGCTTGCGCGCGGCAAAAACGCCACCTGCTGGGACGAGGCGGGCAACGAGTACATTGACTTCACCAGCGGCATCGGCGTCAACGCGCTGGGCTTTGCCGATCCCCGCTGGCTGGAGGCGGTGAAGGGCCAGCTGGACAGGCTCCAGCACTGCTGCAACCTGTTCTACAACCGCGCCGTGGTGGACGCGGCCCAGGCGCTGTGCGAAAAATCCGGCATGAAGAAGGCGTTTTTTGCCAACAGCGGCGCGGAGGCCAACGAGTGCGCCATCAAGGCCGCCCGGAAGTACTCCTTTGACAAGTACGGTGAGGGGCGCTCTACCATTGTGACGCTCCGCAACAGCTTCCACGGCCGCACGGTCACCACCGTGTCCGCCACCGGGCAGGACAGCTTTCACCGGTTTTTCATGCCCTTTACCCCCGGCTTTGTCTACGCGGAGCCGAACCTCGCGGATGCGCTGCCCAGGCTGGACAAGTCCGTCTGCGCGATCATGATGGAGATGGTGCAGGGGGAGGGCGGCATCGTGCCGCTGGACGGGGATTTCGTCCAGTCCGTAACCGATTACTGCCGCGAGCGGGACATTCTGGTGATTGTGGACGAGGTGCAGACCGGCATCGGCCGCACCGGCACCTTCTTCGCGCTGGAGCAGTACGGCGTCCGCGCCGACATCGTCACCTGCGCCAAGGGCCTGGGCGCTGGGCTGCCCATCGGCGCCGCGCTCTTTGGCGAAAAGACGCAGGATGTGCTGGGTTTTGGCGACCATGGCTCCACCTTCGGCGGAAACCCCGTGGCCTGCGCCGGCGCGCTGGAGGTGCTCGCCAGGCTGGACGCCGCGATGCTGGAGAGCGTCCGCGAAAAGGGCGCCTACATCACCGAGAAGCTGAAGCGCCTCCGGGGCGTCAGGTCTGTCACGGGCCTGGGGCTGATGCTGGGCGTGGAGCTCGACGGGATGACCGCCCAACAACTGGTGTCCGAAGGCATCAAAAAAGGCGTGCTGACCCTGACCGCCAAGCACAAACTGCGTCTTTTGCCGCCGCTCACCATCACCTATCCCGAAATCGACCGGGGCCTGGCCGCGCTGACCGCCGCCCTGGGCACCCTTGAAGGAGGAAACTGAATGAAACACCTCTTGTCGCTTCTCGATCTGACCGCCGAAGAGATCAACGGGCTTCTGGACCTGGCCGACGAGCTCAAGGCCGACCATAAGCGCGGCATCCACAAGCCGCTCCTGGCCGGAAAGACCCTGGGCATGATCTTCCAGAAGGCGTCCACCCGCACCCGCGTCTCCTTTGAGGTGGGCATGTACCAGTTGGGCGGCTACGCGCTGTTTCTGTCCAACCGCGACCTGCAGATCGGCCGCGGCGAACCGGTGCAGGATACCGCCCGGGTGCTGTCCCGGTATCTCGACGGCATCATGATCCGCACTTTTGCCCAGAAGGAAGTGGAGGACCTGGCGAAGTACGGCTCCATCCCGGTCATCAACGGCCTGACGGACCTGTACCATCCCTGCCAGGTGCTGGCGGACCTGATGACCATCCGCGAATACTTTGGCAAGCTCAAGGGCCTCAAGATGGCCTTCATCGGCGACGGCAACAACATGGCCAACACGCTGATTGTCGGTGGGCTCAAGACGGGCATGTCCGTGTCCGTCGCCTGCCCGAAGGACTACCACCCCGACCGGGAGGTGCTCTCCTTTGCCGAGGGATACGGCGATCGCTTCGAGATCACCGACAGCCCGGAGAAGGCCGCCGCCGGCGCCGACGTACTGGTGACCGACGTCTGGGCGTCCATGGGGCAGGAGGGGGAGAAGGAGGCGCGCGAGAAGGCCTTTGCCGGTTTCCAGATTGACGAAACCCTCATGGAGCTGGCCAACCGCGGCGCGATTGTGCTGCATTGCCTGCCCGCCCACCGGGGGGAGGAGATCACCGAGGACGTGTTCGAGACCCACGCCGGCGAAATCTTCGACGAGGCCGAAAACCGGCTCCACGCGCAGAAGGCTGTGCTGGTCAAACTTTTGAGCTGATCCGGCGAAGGGCGGAGGGTGCGAACCATCCGCCCTTTTCATAAAACCATTTCGGATGCAATGGGGGAAAGTATGAAAAGCGATGCGGTTCTGGTCCTGGAAACCGGGCAGACGTTTCCCGCCCGGCGCTTCGGCGCGGGCGGGAATATTTCGGCGGAACTGGTGTTTACCACCGCGATGGTGGGCTACGTGGAGACGCTGACCGATCCCAGCTACCACGGGCAGATCGTGGTGCAGACATTTCCGCTGATCGGAAACTACGGCGTCATGACGGCGGATTTTGAAAGCGAAAGCCCGCGCCTAAGCGCCTACGTCGTGCGGCAGTACTGCGATCATCCCTCCAACTTCCGCTGCGAGGAGGACCTTGACAGCTACCTGAAAAAGAGCGGGATCATCGGCCTGCATGGGCTTGATACCCGCGCTTTGACCCGGGTTCTTCGGGAAAAGGGCGTGATGAACGCCGCCATTGTGGACGAAATGCCCGCCGATCTGCCCGGGTTTTGCAGGGCGCTGTCGGAAAAGGCGCTGTCCTCGGACGTCCATCAGGTGACCTGCAAGGCGCCCTTCACGCTGGGCGAAGGGCCGCGGCACGCGGCGCTGTGGGACTTTGGCTTCAAGCGCGGCATGGCCGAGGCGCTCGTCGCCCGCGGCTGCCGGGTGACGGTGGTGCCCGCGGGGACGACCGCCGCGGAGATCGCCGAGCTGAAGCTGGACGGCGTGCTTTTGTCCAACGGCCCCGGGGACCCGGCGGTCAACCGGTCGATCATTCGGGAGATACGGAAGCTGGCGGAAACCGGCATCCCGATCTTCGGCATCTGCCTGGGGCATCAGCTGCTGGCGCTGGCCATGGGCGCGAGGACCGAAAAGCTGAAATACGGCCACCGCGGCGCCAACCAGCCGGCGCGCTGCGTAAAAACCGGCAGGCTCTACATCACCAGCCAGAACCACGGCTACGCGGTGGTGGCGGACGCGCTGCCCGAGGGCGTCCGCGCCTCCTTTGAAAACGCCAACGACGGCACCAACGAGGGCCTTGAGTTTGATGCCATCAACGCCTTCTCCGTGCAGTTCCACCCGGAGGCCCGGGGCGGCCCGCTGGACACTTCCTTCCTGTTCGACCAATTTGTTTCACGGATGGAGGGATGTGCCCATGCCGCTGGCAACTGATCTGAAACGGGTGATGCTGATCGGCTCCGGCCCGATCGTGATCGGCCAGGCCGCCGAATTTGACTACGCCGGCACCCAGGCCTGCCGTGCGCTGAAGGCGTTGGGGCTTACTGTGATCCTGGTCAACCCAAACCCGGCCACCATTATGACCGACACCGCCATCGCCGACCACATCTACATCGAGCCGCTGACCCTCGAGGTCTTAAAGCGCATCATTCGCCGGGAGAAGCCGGACGGGCTTTTGTCCACCATGGGCGGCCAGAGCGGCCTGACGCTCTCCATGCAGCTGGCGCGGGAGGGTTTTTTGGAAGCCGAGGGTGTGCGCCTTCTGGGCGCGCGGCTGGATACCATCGATAAGGCCGAGGACAGGCTTCTTTTCAAGGAGACCATGCAGGCGATCGGCCAGCCCTCCATCGCCTCCGCCGTGGTGACGGAGGTGGAGGACGCCCTGGACTTCGCCGGAAAAATCGGCTACCCCGTCATTGTGCGGCCGGCGTTCACGCTGGGCGGTTCCGGCGGCGGCATCGCACCCGACGCCGAAGCGCTGCGCGAGACCGCGCGCAGCGGCATTGAAACCTCGCCCATCGGCCAGATCCTGGTGGAGCGGTGCGTCGCGGGCTGGAAGGAGATCGAGTTTGAAGTGGTCCGGGACGCGGACGGCAACGCCATCGCGGTCTGCTCCATGGAGAATCTGGACCCTGTGGGCGTCCACACCGGCGATTCCATCGTCATCGCCCCGGCGGTCACCCTGGCCGACCGGGAATACCAGATGCTGCGCACGGCGGCCCTAAACATCATCCACGCGCTGAAGGTGGAGGGCGGCTGCAACGTGCAGTTTGCGCTCAACCCCGAGTCCTTCGAGTACGCGGTGATCGAGGTCAACCCCCGCGTGTCCCGGTCCTCCGCGCTGGCGTCCAAGGCCACCGGCTACCCCATCGCCAAGGTCGCGGCGCAGATCGCGGTGGGGCTCAGGCTGGGGGAGATCAAAAACGCCGTCACGGGCAAGACCAGTGCCTTTTTTGAGCCGGCCCTGGACTACGTGGTGGTCAAGTTCCCCAAGTGGCCCTTTGACAAATTTGTCTACGGTCGCCGCACGCTGGGCACGCAGATGAAGGCCACCGGCGAGGTCATGGCCATCGCCCAGTCATTCGAGGAGGCGCTGATGAAGGCCATCCGCGGCGCGGAGATCGCCATGGATACGCCCCGCAGCGCGAAATTTGCCCATCTGACCGAAGCGGAGATCCTGGCGGGCGTCGGCCAGGCCACGGACGAGCGGCTGTTCCTGTTGTATGAGGCCCTGGCCCGGGGCGTTTCCATCGAAAAGCTGCACGAGATCACGATGGTGGACGAGTGGTTTCTGGCAAAGCTGAAGCATCTTTGCGACATTGAGTCCGCCCTGGCGGAGGGACTTGACGACGAGCGGTACATGCGGGCCAAGCGCGCCGGATTTCCGGACGGCGCCATCCGCCGCATCAGCGGGCAGGAGATTCCGCATCCGGCGAAGATCGGCTACAAGATGGTGGATACATGCGCCGCCGAGTTCAAGGCCGAAACGCCCTATTTTTACGCATCCCGCGATGCGGAGAACGAGGCGGCGGAATTCATCGCCGAGAGGGCTTCCGGCAAAAAGCGGGTGATCGTATTTGGCTCCGGCCCCATCCGCATCGGCCAGGGCATCGAGTTTGACTATGCCTCGGTGCACTGTGTGTGGACGCTGAAGCAGCAGGGCTACGAGGTGGCCATGGTCAACAACAACCCCGAAACCGTGTCCACCGATTTTGACACCGCCGACCGGCTCTACTTTGAACCGCTGACGCCGGAGGACGTGGCGGGCGTGATCGAAACCGAAATGCCCTACGGCGTCGTGGTGGCCTTCGGCGGCCAGACGGCCATCAAGCTGACAAAGCACCTCGACGCCATGGGCGTCCACATTCTGGGCACGTCGGCCGACGCCATCGACGCCGCCGAGGACCGCGAGCGGTTTGACGAGGTGATGAACGCGCTCCACATCAAGCGGCCCGAGGGCGCGGGCGTCTATACGCTGGACGAGGCGCTGGCGACGGCGGAGCGCCTGGGCTATCCGGTTCTGGTGCGCCCCAGCTACGTGCTGGGCGGCCAGAACATGATCATCGCCTTCGAGCCGGAGGAGATCACCCGCTACATGGAGATCATCCTCGCCGGCGGCATTGACAGCCCCATCCTCATCGATAAGTACCTGATGGGCACCGAGGTGGAGGTTGACGCCGTGTGCGACGGCGAGGACATCCTGATCCCCGGCATCATGGAGCACGTGGAGCGGGCGGGGGTGCATTCCGGCGATTCCATCGCCGTCTACCCGGCCTGGAACCTGACAGGCCCGGTCACCCAGCGGCTGATCGACTGCACCCGGACGCTGGCGCTGGCCCTCTCCACCCGCGGCCTCATCAACATCCAGTACGTGATCTACGAAAACGAGGTCTACGTGATCGAGGCCAACCCCCGCGCCTCCCGCACGATCCCCTACATCAGCAAGGTGACCGGCCTGCCCGTGGTGGACATCGCCACCCGCGCGATGCTGGGGGAAAAGCTGCGCGACATGGGCTACGGCACGGGCCTTTACCGGCAGTCGGTATTCTCCGCCGTCAAGGTGCCGGTGTTCTCCTTTGAAAAGCTGGCGGACGTGGACACCCACCTGGGCCCGGAGATGAAATCCACCGGCGAGGTGCTGGGCATCGGCCGCGTGATGGAGGAGGCCATCTACAAGGGTCTTCTGGCCGCGGGCTACAAAATGGCCACCGAGGGCGGCGTATTGATCACCGTGCGCGACCGGGACAAGGCGGAGGTCGTTCCCATCGCCCGGCAGTTTCGGGAGCTGGGCTTTGCCCTTTACGCCACCCAGGGCACCTATGAGGCGCTGACGCGGGCGGGCATCGAGGCCCGGGCCGTCGGGAAACTGCACGAGGGGCACCAGGACATCTGGGAGCTGATGGACAGCGGCAGGCTGCAGTACCTGATCTCCACCTCCTCCAAGGGCCTCTTGCCGCAGCGGGACAGCGTGCGGCTGCGCCGCCGTGCCGTGGAGCGGTCCATCGCCTGCCTGACGAGCCTGGACACCGCCGCCGCGCTGGTGCGCGCCATCGCGGGCGACTATTCTCAGAAGAACGTGGAGCTTCTGGATATTTCCAAGCTCCCCGCGCGGCGCAGGAAGCTGAAATTTGTGAAGATGCGCACCGGCGACAACGACTACATCTACTTTGACTGCTTCGACCAGGCCATCGAAAGCCCGGAATCCCTCAGTGTGCTGCTGTCCAGCCGCAGAAAGTCCGTCGGCGGGGACGGGCTGGTTCTGATCGAGCCCACGGACGTCGCCGACGCCGCCATGCGCATGTACAACGCCGACGGCTCCGAGGGCGAGGTCAGCGGAAATGCCATGCGCTGCGTGGCCAAATACCTCTATGAAAGCGGCCGCGTCCGAAAGGAGCGGATGCGCATCCTGAGCGGCGCGGGCGTGAAATCCCTCCGGCTCTACGTGCGGGACGGCGAGGTGTACTCCGTGGAGGTGTCCATGGGGCTTCCGGACTTTCGCTCCCGGTCCGTGCCGATGCGAAACGTCAGCCCGGAGGCCGCGAAGGCCGGCGAAGTGGTGGACGAGCCCTACGCCATCGGCGGCGCGTCCTTCCGGATCACCTGCCTTTCGATGGGCAACCCCCACTGCGTGATCTTTGTGGACGACGTGGACGCGGTGGATGTGGCGAAATACGGCCCCATTTTGGAGCACGCGCCCATCTTTCCGAAGCGGGCGAACATCTCCTTTGCGCAGATGCGCAGCCCGACGCTGATCCGCCTGCGCGTGTGGGAGCGGGGCATCGGCGAAACCCGGTCCTGCGGCACCGCCGCCTGTGCGACGGCCGCCGCCGCGGTGCGCCTGGGCTTTTCGCCGAAGGACCGTGACATCCAGATCAACCTGCCGGGCGGACAGATCATCATCCACCTGACGGAGAGCGATCTCAAGATGACCGGGGATGCCCAGCGGGACTTTGAGGGCGTCATCGAGGTGTGACGCGGCCGCGCAAAAAGCCGCCCGAAAGGGCAATGTCACTAAGATAAAGCGATAAGAGCAAAGCGAAGGGAAAGATCAGCAATCGTAAGGAAGGTTGCTGATTTTTATTACAAAAATAGAGAAAAGGGGTTGACAAACGGCGGAAAAAATGTGGCGAAGCCCTTCGAAGCAGAAATACACGAAGGGAGCGCAACACCATGGACAAATACCCCTACGAGGTGATCGGCAGGTTGGATTCGATCCTAAAGGAAACGGACCGTGTGGCATGGCTGTTCTCAAAATCGCCGGAAAGAGATTTTTCCCGGCACAGGAAGCTGCCGTTCCATCGCCTCGCCAAAGTGCTGATCGGGATGGAAGGGAATTCTTTATCTCATGAAATGCTGAACTGTTTCCATTTCAGCACAGACACGCCGTCCGTACCGGCACTGATTCAGCAACGAGCGAAATTACTGCCGGAGGCGATGCCGTTCTTATTTTCAGAGGTTGTCAAAGCATTTCCCTGCCGGAAAAATATGGACGGCTACCGACTCATTGCCTAGGAGTGTCCCCGCGAGTGTGTAAATGGATAATCTCATGGGGCCAAGATCATACTAAAACCGCTTTTACTCGTGCGCAGGATAGGGCCACGTTGGAGAACGACCCGAGCGTCGCACGAGGTTTGGCGGGGCGGCGAGGGGGAACTCGTCGCCTTCTTGCCGCCCCGGAAAACCAAAGCGGAAAACTCCGGGGCGGCGGGGCAGCGCCCCGCATTACCCAATCTGGCGGATGTCCAGACGGTCGGGGAAGAACATCATCAGCTGTCCCATTATAACACCCCAATCGCGCACCGGCATCGTCCATTTTTTGGTAATCTCTTGGATCGACAGATAGATCGATTTGCGGATCGAATCGTCGGTCGGATAGACGGACTTGGTCTTGGTGAACTTGCGAAGCATCCGGTGGAATCCCTCCACTGCGTTGGTCGTGTAGATCAGCCTGCGGACCTCCTGGGGGTATTTGAAGTACGTAGACAGCTCCGCCCAGTTCGCGTCCCAGGACTTGAGGATTTGCGGGTATTTCGTTCCCCAAACCTCCCGAAAATGCTCAAGCTGGTATTCCGCGTCCTCCAGCGTCGGCGCGCCATATACCTTCTTTAAGTCCGCCATCACGGCTTTGAGGTCTTTGTATGGCACAAACTTTGTAGAGTTTCTGATCTGGTGAATCACGCACAGCTGCTGTTCCGTCCGGGGAAACACCGTCGAGATCGCCTCCGAAAACCCGCTCAGATTGTCCCGGCAGGCAATCAGAATGTCCTTTACCCCGCGGTTTTTCAGCTCATTGCATACCGTCGTCCAGAAACTCGCACTCTCGTTTTCCGACATCCAGATCCCCAGGATCTCTTTCTTCCCCTCCAGGTTGATCCCCAGCACTGAGTATACACATTTGTTGATCACCCGCCCATCCTTCCTTACCTTGAACACGATCCCATCCAGGAACACGATCGGGTACACCGCGTCCAGCCCTCTGGCCTGCCATTCCGCTACCTGTGGCATGACCTTGTCCGTGATCCGGCTGATCAGACTCGCGGATGCCTCCACTCCATAGATGTCCCGCAGATGATCTTCGATGTCCCGATTGCTCATCCCCTTCGCGTACATCCCGATCACGCGGCTCTCCAGATCCTCCGTCTTTGTTTGCCGCTTCTCGATTACCTGCGGTTCAAAGCTCCCGTTCCGATCCCGCGGTACGCTGATCTCCAGTTCCCCGTATTCCGATTTCACCGTCTTTTTCCCGTACCCGTTTCGGCTGTTTCCACTTCGATCGCCCTGGTTGCTGTGCTTTTCGTACCCCAGGTGCTCGTCCATCTCCCCTTCCAGCATCGCCTGGATCGTTCCCTGAAACAGCGACTTCAGCAGTGCCTGCACATCCCTCATGTCTTTGCACTCTTCCGCCAGTAATCCCACCAGTTCCTTCTCTCGCTCGCTCATGTCAACATCTCCTTCTTTATTTGGAGATTATTGCCATTTACACGGTTCGCTATACAGCCTCGGGCAAAGCGCAAGCCGTGGTTCTCCTTGGCCTCCGCGAAAGATCGTTCAATGGTTTCCTTACGCCAGGCGTACAGTCTTCGCCCTTGAGAGGTCTTGGTAAACGCCGTAACCTCATCCAGCGCATCCTGCCATACATGTCTGGTCACCATCCTTCTGGTCGCCTTCTCGCTGAAACACGCCGCCCGCCTTGGACATCCCGCGCAGTCTTTCCGGTCGCTGAAGTATTGCCGGTAGCCTTCGCGGGTGGTTGTCCTCCAGTATAGGCGCTTGCCTTCGGGACAGAAGTAGGTGTCGAAGGTTGGGTCGTACTTGAACCGGTATTTCCCGTAGTGCTCTTCCTTGTGTGTATGACGGCGGTAGCCGATGACGCCTTGAATTCTCTTCGTTTCCAGCAGATGCGCGATCCATGCGCTGTGGTATCCGGCGTCGAACCCCATGTACCTGGGCAGATGCCCCAGCCGCCCCTCTATTTCTTCCAGAAGTTCCGGTACGGGGGTGACATCGTTGATGTTGGCCGGGGTGATGTGGATATTGACGATCACGTTGTGCTTGCTGTCCACCGTGCGGTGTTCGCTGTAGTGAAACCCTTCCGGCTTCCCTTCCTTGCTCAACTGGCCGCTGTCAGGATCTGTCGTGCTCTCCATCTTCGTCTTCCCGCCGGACGGCGGATCGTCGTTGCTATCATCTTCATCATCCCGGTCATTGTCGTCATCCCGCTCAAACGGCTTCTTCCCCAATACTTTGCGGTCCAGATCGATCTGCGCGTCCAACTCCGCCATGTACGAAGCGGGCGTCTCCTCCACCGTCACCAGCCGCTTCTTGTGCTTATTCGCTTTCGCCTTAATGTGCGTGGAGTCAGTGTACAGCACCTGTCCACCCACCAGTCCCTTATCCACACACTGCCGAAGAATCTCGTCGAAGACCTTCTCCGCGATGTTGTTCTCCCGAAACCGCCGAACCCGGTTGATGCTGATCGTCGCGTGATCCGGTCCTTTCTCCGTCAGCTTCAATCCCAGAAACCATTTGAACGCAATGTTCTCATTCACCATCTGCGCCAGCTTTACTTCGGACTTGATGCCGTATAGATAGCCCAGAAACAGCATCCGGAACAATAGCTCCGGCGGTACCGCCGGGCGGCCGATATTGGGCGAGTACAAATCCTTGCACAAGCCGTGAATGAAGCTGAAATCTACTGCCCGCTCAATCTTGCGCAGCAAGTGGTCTTCCGGCACCAACTCTTCCAGCAGCACGATCTCATATTCCTTCTGGCTCGCCGTCGCTTTCTCTTGCAGCATGCCGCCCGACCTCCTGTGTCCGCATCTCTCCTATCTATTCGACATCCACGCTGCTTTTTCCTTTTGGTTTTTGCTCACCTCTACACAAAATTTGCGCCCAGCCCAAGCGGGCTGAGCGCACTTTGTTGATGGGCTGAGCCCTCGGCGCGCAGTGCGCCGAGGGCTTTTTGCGTGGCCCCGCCGTCAGCCACCCTTGCCGAGAAAGCTCAGGTCGCCGTCCCGGAGGGCGTATACGGCGTGGGCAATGCGGTTTTTCGCATCCTCCCCGGTGGCGCCTGCCTGAATGTAGCGGATGACCGACGACTTCTGCTCGTTTGTCAGCGCGCCGTAGCGCGAAATTGCCGCCGGTTCCTGCGCCAGCAGCATGCCAAAGCCCAGCGGCAGGTCCGGCCCGTCGGGATTGCGGCCCACGCCGATAAAGGGCGTTTTTTCTTCCATTAATACCGCTCCTTTTTGATGGTGCTCCGCGCATATTCTGCGCGATCGCAGCCCCGAACATGCGCGGGGCGCGTTTCTGCCTTTTCAAAAAAGGGAAAAAAGCGCCGTTCGAGCGCCTGAAAATGAAGTAAATATTTATCGATAAAAATATATTTAAAGAGCGGGCGCTCAAATTTGATTAACAATGGTGGTGAAACGGCGCGCATCCATTGCGACGTGGTACTGAAACGAAAAAACAAACTTGTACGAAATTTATAAAATGTAACAAAGAGGGGTTGACAAGCACAATGGAATCGATATAATACTTTCTATAAACAGTTATAGAAAAGTACTATGGCAATATGGCGTATCCGGACGTCAAACGGCGGTACGAGGCCGGAGGGCGCCCGGGCCCGGGCGGATGGCGCCCCGGCCGGGCCCGAGTGTCTTCCGGTTCAATTAAAAGGAGGATGACCCATGAAAAAGTCGCTGGCAACCATCCTGGCATTGCTCCTGCTGCTTACGATGCTCCCCGCCGCGTCTCTGGGCGCGTCGGCGGAAGCCGCGCTGGCCGACGCGCCCTTTGAGGGCTGGGTGGAGGGCCTGCCCAAGATTCAGGCGCCCGAGGGCTTTGACTGGAAGCAGTTTTCCGGCACCACCCTCAACTTCATCTCCGAGAACACCACGCCGTCCACCGCCATCGCGGCCAACATCGAGCAGTTTGAAAAGGTGACCGGCATCAAGGTGGTCATCGAGCAGGCGGACCTGAACGCCGTCGTCGAGAAGGTGGGGCTGGACGTCAACGCCCGCACCGCCAAGTATCAGGTCATCTACCTGGACCCCCAGCAGATCATGGCCAAGAACAAGGACAACCTGGTGGATCTGAACGTTTTCAACAGCGACCCGGCGCTTCCCCACATTCCCGGCGGCCTTGAGGATTTCTACGAGAGCCAGGTGCAGTGCTGCAGCTACATGGGCGACACCGACAAGCTGCTGGCCATCCCCTACGACAACCCGACCATGGTGCTGGCCTACCGTGCGGACATCTTCGCCAACGAGGCGTACAAAAAGGCGTTCATGGACAAATTCGGCTACGACTGGACGCCCAGCGCCGACATGACCTGGGATCAGTACTACGAAGTCGCCGCGTACATCACCGAGCAGGCGGCGGCCGGGGCGATCACCGGCGTCAAGTACGGCTGCGGCCAGCAGGCCAAGCAGCACGACTCGCTGATGTGCGACTTCTCCAACGTGTTGGCCGCCAACGGCGGAGACTATTTTGAAAACGGCGATCTGGGCGCCATCGGCGCCGCCAATCCGGGCAAGGCCGCGCTGGATTCCGAGGCCGCCATCAAGTCCGCCGAGTTCTATAAGAAACTCAACGAGGTGGCCGATCCCTCCTCCACGTCGTGGGACTGGTCTGGCGAGGCCGAGGGCTACGCGGCCGGCGATCTGGCGATGATCATCGAGTGGCACGAGTTCTCCGCCGACTTTGAGAACGCCTCCAAGTCCCAGGTGGTGGGCAAGACCGCGTGGACCATCGCGCCCAAGGGCGACGTGCGCCACGCCTGCATCTTCGGCGGCACCGGCATCGGCATTTCGACCTACGCCACCGAAACGGAGCAGAAGGCCGCCTGGCTGTTCCTCGTCTGGGCCACCTCTCCGCAGACCCAGTACCTGTGCCTGACCAGCCCCTCGGGCGGCTCCACGCCGACCCGGCGCTCGGTTTACGCGCTGCCCGACGTTGAGAAGGGCATCAACGATCCCGACAGCGAGGAAGGCGCCAAGATGCCCAACCTGAAGTCCTGCGGCGCCGTGCAGCTGGCGTGGGAAACCGAAAACGCCTACCTGCGCCCGAAGGTTCCGATGTGGGCCCAGTGCGACACCATCATCTACACCGAGATTTCCAAGATGCTGGCCGGCGTTCTGACGCCGGAAGAGGCGATGAAGTCCGCCAACCAGCAGCTCAACGAGCTGACCGGCAACTGATTGTCCGTCCGTCCGCCCGGGGCCGGCGCTCCGGGCGGACGCATCCGATGAGGCGGGGGATGAGGCTATGACGATCCGGGACCTCCCAAGGCGACTGAGCCGGGAACGGCTCATGGACGAGCGCATGACCGAGCGCTACATGCTGGCGCCGGCGCTGATTGTGCTGGCGATCATCAGCATTTTTCCGCTGTTATACATGTTCTACATCAGCATGTTTGATTTTACCCTGTCGGTCAACAACCCAACGTTCGTGGGCCTGAGCAACTGGGTTCGCGTGCTGAAAAGCAGCACCTTCTGGTCCTCCTGGCAGCGCACGGGGGTGATCGCGGGAACGGGCATCGTGCTGCAGATGCTGCTGGGCATCGGTGTGGCGCTGATCATCTACCAGCTCCCCAAGGGGCAGAACCTGGTGCTGACGTTTTTCATGCTGCCCGTTTTTGTGGCGCCGATTGTGGCGGGGCTTCTGGGCCGCTTTCTGCTGAACTCCACCTACGGCTTTTACGCGTGGATTCTGGGGTTTTTCGGCTATTCCGGCGAGGTGTTCGCCACGCCCACGGGCGCGGTCATCGGCATCATCGCCATTGACGTGTGGGAGTGGACGCCGCTGATTACGATGATCGTGCTGGCGGGCCTGCAGTCGATGGACACGGAGGCGCTGGAAGCGGCGTCCATTGACGGCGCCACCTACCTGGGCAGGCTCCGCTACGTGGTGCTGCCGCTGGCCTCCCGCACGATCCTGGTGGCGCTGCTGGTGCGCATGATGGATATTTTGCGCTATGTGGACACGGTCAAGATCATCACCGAGGGCGGCCCTGCCGACGCCACCAAAATTGCCGGATACCACCTGATGGAAGTGGCCTTCCGCTTCCAGAACTTTGGCCAGGCGGCGGTGCTGGGCATCATCATGATCGTGGTCATCAGCATTCTGGGCAAGCTCTTCATCCGGTTGATGGGAAAGGGGGTCATGTGATGCCGCGGAAAAAGAAGCCCCTGAGCCGGCGCAAGGCCGCCGTGAACGCGCTGCTCTACGCGCTGGCGGGCATCGCGATCGTGTGGTCGATGCTGCCCATCGTGTGGATGGCGCTTTCGTCGCTCAAGGTGAGCACCAACATGTTCTCCATGCCGCCGCAGTTTTTCTTTCCGCCGGAACTGGATACCTACCGCTACATGTTCGAGCAGGCGGAGTTTGGCAAATTCCTCGGCAACAGCCTGGTGGCCTCGGTATGCTCCACGCTGATCGCGCTGTTTCTGGGCAGCCTCGGCGGCTTTGCGCTGTCCCGCGGGCGATTCAAGCGCCAGAAGGACATCTCGTTCTGGATCATCTCCACCCGCATGGCGCCGGTGCCGGCCGTCATCCTGCCGCTGTATCTGATCTTCTCCCGGATGCGCATCGTCGGCACCATGCCGGGGCTCATCTTTGCCTACACCACGTTCAATCTGCCCTTCGCGCTGTGGATGATGATGGCGTTTTTTGCGGATGTGCCGGTGGCCATCGAGGAGGCGGCGCGCGTGGACGGTTTTTCAAAGTTCAAGACGTTTCTGTTTATTTCGATCCCCGCGGCGTCGCCGGGGCTCGCCGCGACGGGCGTTCTGTGCATGATGTTCGCCTGGAACGATTACGTGTTCGCAAGCGCGCTGACCAGCGCCTCCACCCAGACCATCCCCATCGCGGCGTCGCTCCTGGTCACGCAGACGGGCATCGCCTGGGGTCAGGCCATGGCCACCGGCACGATCATCGTGCTGCCCATGCTCATCTGCGGACTTCTGATGCGGAAATACCTGGTCAAGGGCTTTTCCATGGGCGCTGTGAAGTAAAATATGGTATAATCAAATCAAACGACATAGGAGGTAAGTTGTATGGAAGGCAAAAATAAGGCATGTGTCCTGACCGCGCTGAAAACGATGGAGTTCCGGGATGTCCCGGTGCCCACGCCCGGTCCGGGCGAAATTCTGATGAAACTGGAAGCCGTGGGTATCTGCGGATCGGACGTGCATTATTACAACCACGGCCGTATCGGCGATTTTGTGGTGGAATTTCCGTTTATCCTGGGGCACGAGTGCGCGGGCACCGTGGTGGAACTGGGCGAGGGCGTGACCAGCCTTGCAGTGGGCGACCGCGTGGCGCTGGAGCCGGGCGTGCCCTGCGGCAAGTGCGAACAATGCCGCGGCGGCCGCTACAACCTGTGCCCCGATGTGAAGTTCTTTGCGACGCCGCCCTATGACGGCTGCCTGATGAACTACGTGACCTTCCCGGCGGAATTTGCTTTCAAGCTGCCGGACAACGTCTCCTCCGTCGAGGGCGCGCTGATCGAGCCCCTGGCCATCGGCATCAACGCCGCGCTGACCGGCGGCGTCAAGCTGGGCGACACCGTGCTGGTCATCGGCGCGGGCTGCATCGGCCTGGTTTCCATGCTGGCCGCCAAGGCCTGCGGCGCGGCGCGGGTGATCATCGCGGACGTCCTGCCCAACCGGCTGGCGGTGGCCGAAAAGCTGGGCGGCATCGCGGTCAATTCCAAGGAGAAGGACGTGGTGGCCGAAGTCATGCGGCTCACCGGCGGCAAGGGCGCGCAGGTGGTGCTGGACTGTGCCGGCTTCAGCAAGACCGTGGCCGATTCCATGCGCGCGGCGGCCATTGCGGGCAAGATCGTGGTGGTCGGACTGGGCGAGAGCGATCTCAACAACCTGCCCTTCGGCCTGCTCAGCGTCCATGAGCTCACCCTCACTTCCATCTTCCGCTACCGCAACATCTACCCCATCGCCATCAACGCTGTCGCGGCCGGGAGCATCGACATCTCCGGCATCATCTCCGACCGCTTTACCTTTGACGAAACGCCGGAGGCGTATAGGATCGTCTCCGAGCGCGCCAGCGAGGTCGTCAAAGGCGTGATCGTGTTCGAATAATCCGGCGCGGGCCCGGGGCGCTGCCGCGCCTCGGGCTTTTTCCGGTTATGCGGCGTGCCCGCATCCGCGGCGCCGCGCGGCCGAGAAGGCGAGGAGGTGGTTGGGGCATGGAAAAACAGGGGGTCAGCAACATCGCGGTCAAGCGGCTCAACATGAAGGCCGTGTTCCTGCACCTGATGGAACGAGGCCCCGCGTCCGTGCGCGACATCTCCGTGGCGCTGGGCATGAGCGCGCCCACCGTGGTTCAGAACCTGAACGAGCTGGCAGGACGCGGGCTGGCCGTCGTCGAGGGCGTACAGAAATCCACCGGCGGGCGCAAGCCCCGGGCCTTTGGCATCAACGAGCGGGCGTGCTATGCGGTGGGGCTTGACATCACCCGGGCGGACGTCACGCTGACGGCGCTGGGCCTTCGCGGACAGGCCGCCCTGAGCGCCAGGGCCAGGCTGCCCTTTACCGACCGGCCGGAATACTACGAAAAGGTGGGCCAGCTTCTCCGCGACCGCCTGGCAAAGGCCGGCATCGCGCCCGGAGCACTGGTGGGCGTGGGCATTTCGCTGCCCGCGATCATCGCCGGCGACGGGGAGTCCACCACCAACGCCGACCCGCTGGGCAAGCGCATTGTGCATCTGGACAGCTTCCGGGAGCACATCCCCTGGCCCTGCCGCCTCGTAAACGACGCCAACGCCGGCGGGTATGCCGAATTCTGGGCCGACGGCCCCGTCGCAAACCGCCAGGGCCCCCGAAACCTGGTGTACCTGTCGGTCAGCAACACCGTGGGCGGCTCGGTGCTGATCGACGGACGCATGTTTGAAGGGGAGGACCAGCACTCCGCGGAGTTTGGGCACATGACGCTGATGCCGGGCGGGAAGATCTGCTACTGCGGCCAGAAGGGGTGTGCCTACTGCTACGTCAACACGCGCATACTGTCCGACGCGGGGGGAACGCTGGAGGGCTTTTTCCGTCGCCTCAAAAAGGGGGAGGAGGCCGCCCGCGTCGTGTGGGACGAGTACCTGTCCCATCTGGCGCTGCTCATCAACAACATCCGGTGCGCCTATGACTGCGAGGTGGTGGTGGGCGGATACCTGGGCCGCTTCCTGCCGCCCTATCTGGAGGAACTTCGCGCCCGGACGGCGGCGCGGAATATCTTCGAGCGCTCCGGCGACTACATTCGCGCCTCCGTCCGCAGGGGCGCGGGCGCCGCGACGGGTGCGGCGCTCACCTGTCTGCACAGTTTCATCGACGGTATCTGAAGCGGCGCATCCGCGCCCGGGCCCGGCGGACATCCGCCGGGCGGTTTTTTGTGCCGCACGGGGAGAAATGTGCTATAATGCTGTTCTGGGAAATACCGATAAGCGAGGATATGTCCATGCGCATGCCGGTACTCTTTGTAGGCCACGGCTCGCCGATGAACGCCATTGAGGACAACGAATACACCCGGGCATGGCGCGCGCTGGGCCGCGCGCTGCCGCGCCCCCGCGCCATTTTGACGGTGTCGGCCCACTGGTACGCGGCGGGCCGCCGCGTAAACGCCAGCGAAAAGCCGCGCCAGGTCTACGACATGTACGGTTTTCCGCAGCCACTCTACCGCCTCCGGTACGATGCGCCGGGCGCGCCCGATCTGGCGGCGCGCGTGCGCGCGCTGTTGCCTGACACCGTTGTGGATGACCGCTGGGGTGTCGATCACGGCGCGTGGTCGGTGCTGGTGCACCTCTTTCCGGAGGCGGACATTCCGCTGACGCAGCTCAGCGTCGATTCCGGCGCTTCGGCCCGCGCTCACTACCAGATGGGCCAGGCGCTCCGGCCGCTCCGGGACGAGGGCGTGCTGATCCTTGCCAGCGGCAACGTGGTGCACGACCTCCGGCGGGTGGCCTGGGACATGACGGGCGGTTACCCCTGGGCGGATGCATTTGACGAATACGTGTGCCGCGCGGTGCTGGAGGACAGGCCGGAGGATGTGGTGCACTACGAGCGCGCGGGAGACTGCGCGCGGGAGGCGTTCCCGACGCCCGATCACTTTTACCCGCTTTTGTACGCGCTGGGCGCGCGGGCGCCCGGCGAGGCGGCCGAGGTGTTTTGCAGGGGGCGGACGATGGGTTCGCTGTCGATGACGGGTTACCGGTTTGGGTGACGGGGGCGCGAGGAGGAAACCGCGTGAAGCTTGTGATGGTATACGGAAACGGCCGGCACGGCAGCACCTGGCATTATGCGGCCATGCTGCGGGAGGCGCTCACCGCCCGGGGGGACTGGACGGTGTGCGAGTTTTCCATGCCCGGGGACCTGCCGGACCCCTGTCTGGGCTGCTTCAACTGCTTTTTGAAGGGGGAGGACACGTGCCCCCACGCCGCGCGGGTCGCGCCCATCGCGGAGGCCACCGCCGGGGCGGACGTGATCGTGCTGGCCTCGCCGGTTTACGCGCTGGATGTGAGCGGCGGCATGAAGACGCTTCTGGACCACCTGTGTTACCGCTGGATCGTCCATCGGCCGGACCCCAGGCTCTTTGGCGCGGTGGGCGTGACGATCTCCACCACCGCCGGCGCGGGGCTCAGGCACGCAGCAAAGACCATGCGCAACAGCCTGCGATTCTGGGGCGTGCGCCACGCGCTGTCGCTGGGAATGGCGGTGGCCGCGGTGGACTTTGGTGAGGTATCCGCGAAAAAGCGCGCGCGCATGCAAAAGAGCGCCGATCGCGCGGCGCGGAAGATCGGCCGGCTGCTCGCGCGGCCGATGGGCTCCCCGATGCGGCGCCTGATTTTCCTCGGCATCCGGCAGGCGATGAAGGCCGCCAGGTGGAACGAACGCGACCGCGACTACTGGCGCCGTATGGGCTGGCTCTCGGGCGGAAACCCCTTCAGCGACGCCGGGCGCGCGCGGTAAGCGCCGGGATTGTCCCGGCGCTTCAGATCATCCACAAAGTCCCCACGGGGCTTCAACCGTTCCCGGCGACCAGCGCGCCGGGAACGCGTTTGGTCCATCAGTGCGCACACGGATGGACCAAACAACCCCATAAGTCAGCACACCGCCCGGAAATCCCGGAGGATTTCAGGTGTGCGCAGCCACTTTCCTTCGCATCAAAAAAACCTCACAGGGTTTTTTGATGCTTTGGAGCGCCGGGATGTCCCGGCGCTTTCTATCCTCTGGAGTCCAGGATGGAGATCAGCCGCGCCTGCTGAAAGGGGTAGGTGCGCAGCGCCCGGTAGTCGCTGTCGACGGTATGGGCCGCCACCAGAATACCGCCCACGTCCGGCGGGTCGGCCGTTTCCACCACGAGGCAGGCGTGGGTGAACCGGTTTTCGACAAACGCCAGCTGGATCACGTCGCCCGGGCGCGCCTCGGTGAGCGGCGCGCGCATCCCATAGGGCCCCAGGCCACGGTTTTCGATCAGGAACCGGTGCAAAAAGAAAACGCTGGTCCAGGACGGACTGCGCTTTTGCATCGAATAAAAATACCAGCCGGTATGCGGCGTGGGGTTCATCTGGCCGCATCCGGCGTACAGGCATTGAGAGACGAAGTTGGTGCAGTCGCCGCCGATTTCGTCAAAGGTGCCGTAGCGGGGGTTGCGCAAAAACGCCCACTGATGGGCATAAGCCACGGCCTTTTCACGGTCATAGGGCATCGCAGGATCACTCCTCCGATGCCCATCCTATGACCGCGCCCACAGGCGCGTGCGGCTCAGCGGAAGTAGTCGACGGCGCCCCGGAACATGGTGTCGCCGGATTCCCCCGGCACGTTGCGGTAGAGCAGGCGACCGGTGCGCTCAAAATGGGCCATGCGGCCGAACACCCGGCCGTCCGGAGAAAAAATGCCCTCCACCGCCGCCGTGGAGCCGTTGGGGTTTGCGCTGATGTCCATCGACGGCGCGCCGGATTCGTCGCAGTACTGGGTGGCAATCTGCCCATTTTCCGAAAGCGCGCGCAGCTGCTCCGGATTGATGATGAAGCGGCCCTCGCCGTGGGAGATGGGCGCCATGCGCACGGCACCCACCGTTTCATGCATCAGCCAGGGGGATTTATTGGACGCCACCCGCACCCGCACCAGCCGGGACTGGTGCCGCCCGATGGCGTTGAAGGTCAGCGTCGGGTCGGAGGGGAGGGCGTCCCGAATCTCGCCATAGGGCACCAGGCCCAGCTTGACGAGCGCCTGAAAGCCGTTGCACACGCCGCCGATCAGCCCGTCCCGCGCCGTGAGCAGCTCCGTCACGGCGTCCCGGCTCCGGGGATTGCGCAGAAACGCGGTGATGAACTTGCCGGAGCCCTCCGGTTCGTCGCCGCCGGAGAAGCCGCCGGGGATGAAGAGAATCTGACTCTCCGCCACCAGATCGGCAAAGCGCGCGGCCGATTCCGCCACATCCTCCGCCGACAGGTTGCGCACCACGAACACGCGGGGCACCGCGCCGGCGTCCTCAAAAGCCCGCGCCGTGTCGTATTCGCAGTTGGTGCCGGGGAACACCGGGATCAGCACCCGGGGCGCGGCGGCGCGGACGCGGGGGCGCGGCCAGCCATCGGCGCGGCAGTCGGGTGCGGCGACGATCCCGCCGCCCGGCCGCCCGGAGGGGAACACCCCTTCCAGCCTGCCCTCGTAGGCGGATTCCAGCTCCGCCATCGGGATGCCGTCAAAGGCGTATTCCGCTGCGGTCCAGCCGATGACTTCGCCCGCGTCGGGGGCGTCCTCGGTCAGTTCCGCGACAATGGCGCCCGAGGGCGCGTCAAAGGCGGCACCGCGGTCGTACCCCGGCGCGAAGAAAAAACCGATCCGGTTGCCCAGGCACATCTTGAAGAGGGCCGCGGCCGCGCCGCCAAAGCCCGGCACGGACGCGGAGGCGATCTCGCCCGCGCGGATCATTGAGCGCACCCGGTCAAAGACCGCCCGCATGGCCGCCGCGTCGGGCAGGCCGTTTTCCCGCGCCTCCGGCGCAAAGAGCGCCACGCGGCGGCCGACGCGCTTGAATTCCGGGGAGATAAGCCTTTCCGCCTCCGCGACGGAAACCGCGAAGGAGACGAGGGTCGGCGGCACGTCAAGCCGCTCGAAGGAGCCGCTCATGGAATCCTTGCCGCCCACCGCGGCGACGCCCAGGTCCAACTGGGCGTCCAGCGCGCCCAATAGTGCCGCCAGCGGCTTGCCCCAGCGGCGCGCGTCGCCGGTCATCCGCTCAAAGTACTCCTGAAACGTCAGGTGCGCGCCGCGCCAGGGCGCGCCGGCGGCGATCAGGCGCGCGACGGATGTGATCACCGCGCGGTACGCGCCGCGGTAGGGGCTCTCATCCATTTCGTAGGGGTTTGCGCCAAAGGCCATCACCGAGCAGGTTTTGGTGCGGCCGCCCTCGACGGGGATCAGCGCCGCCATGGCCTCCGCGGGCGTCCGCTGCCGGGCGCCGCCGAAGGGCATCGTCACCGTGCCCGCGCCGATGGTGGAATCAAACCGCTCCGCCAGCCCCCGCTTTGAGCAAACGTTGAGCGAGGCCACGGCTTCCGTGAGCCGCGTCGCAAAATCCCCCGCCGGCCGCGCTTTTCGGGGCGTCGGCGCGTTCACGTGCGCCGAGGCGGCGCGGGACGCGCCGTTGGAGTTCAGAAATTCCCGGGACAGGTCTACGATGGTGTCGCCGTTCCAGCGCATCACCATGCGTCCGCCGTCCGTCACCCGGGCCACCTCGGTGGCCTCCAGATTTTCCGAGGCGGCGAGGGCCATGAACTCCGGCACGTCCTCCGGCGCCAGCACCACCGCCATGCGCTCCTGGGATTCGGAGATGGCCAACTCCGTGCCGGTAAGCCCTTCGTACTTGCGGGGCACGGCGTCAAGGTCGATCTCAAGGCCGTCGGCCAGTTCGCCGATAGCCACGGACACCCCGCCCGCGCCGAAGTCGTTGCAGCGCTTGATGAGCCGCGCCGCCCGGCCGTTTCGGAACAGCCGCTGAAGCTTGCGCTCCTCCGGCGCGTTGCCCTTTTGCACCTCCGCGCCGCAGGCCTCCAGCGAACAGGCGTCGTGGGCCTTGGAGGAGCCGGTGGCGCCGCCGCAGCCGTCGCGGCCGGTGCGCCCGCCGAGCAGGATCACCCGATCGCCCGGTACGGGCGCCTCACGCCGAACGTGGGCGGCGGGCGCGGCGCCCACCACCGCGCCGATCTCCATGCGCTTGGCGGCATAGCCGGGGTGGTAGATCTCGTCCACGAGGCCCGTGGCCAGGCCGATCTGATTGCCGTAGGAAGAATAACCCGCCGCCGCCGTGGTGGTCAGCTTGCGTTGGGGCAGCTTGCCCGGCAGGGTTTCGGAGAGGGGACGGGTCGGGTCCGCCGCGCCGGTCACGCGCATCGCCTGATATACGTAGCCCCGGCCGGACAGCGGATCGCGGATCGCGCCGCCGATGCAGGTGGCCGCGCCGCCGAAGGGTTCGATCTCGGTGGGGTGGTTGTGGGTTTCGTTTTTAAAAAGCAGAAGCCAGGGCTCGGGTTTTCCGTCTACATCCACGGTGATTTTGACCGTGCAGGCGTTGATCTCATCGGATTCGTCGAGATCGGTGAGCAGTCCCTTCGACTTCAGAATCTTTGCGCCGATGGTGGCGATGTCCATCAGCGTCACGGGTTTGCCCGCGCGCCCCAGCGCCGCGCGCTGGTCGAGGTAGCACTGCCAGGCCCGTTCGGCGTCCAGATCGTCAAAGGTGACGTCCGTCAGGTGGGTCAGAAAGGTGGTGTGGCGGCAATGGTCCGACCAATAGGTGTCGATCACCTTCAGCTCGGTCAGCGTCGGGTCCCGCTTTTCGCCCAGGAAATGGTCCCGGCAGAAGGCGAGGTCCGCCTCGTCCATCGCGAGGCCCAGTTCGCGGCGCAGCGCGGCGAGGCCGGCGCCGTCCAGGGCGGTAAAGCCCGCAAGCGTGGGCACCCGCGCCGGAGCCGCGGCGGGCATCGCCAGCGTTTCGGCCGGCGCGAGGGATGCCTCGCGGCTCTCCACCGGGTTGATCACGTATTTTTTGATCCGGCCGACGGCCTCCTCCGACAGCGCGCCGGAAAGAAGGTACACCCGCGCGGTGCGCACCAGCGGTTTTTCGCGCTGGGACAGAAGCTGCATGCACTGGGCGGCGGAGTCGGCCCGCTGGTCGAACTGGCCGGGCAGGTATTCCACGGCGAAGACCGCGCCGCCCTCCGGCAGGTCAAAGAACACGTCGTCCAGCTGCGGCTCGGAAAATACGGTGGCGACGCCGCGCTCAAAGAGGGCGCGGTCCACGCCCTCGACGTCGTAGCGGTTGAGAAGGCGCAGCCCTTCAAGGCCTTCCACCCCCAAAAAGGCGGTCAGATCCCGCAAAAGCGCCTGCGCCTCCAGGTCAACCCCCGGTTTTTTTTCCACGTATACGCGGTATACCATGCTATGCCCTTCCTTCCAGTGCGCGCCGGCCGATGTCGCGGCGGAAGAAGGCGCCGTCAAAGCGCACCATTGCCGCCGCTTTCGTCGCGCGTTCCACAGCGGTTTTGAGGTCCTCCGCCGCGCAGGTGACGCCCAGTACCCGCCCGCCGGCGGTGACCAGGCGGCCATCCTTCACGGCTGTGCCGCTGTGAAAGACCGTCGCGCATTCCTCCGCGCCACCCAGATCGATGGGCAGGCCCTTTTCGTACGCGCCCGGGTACCCGCCGGAGGCCACCATCACCACGCAGCTGGCGCCGCCGCGAAAGCGCACGTCGGCCGCGTCAAGGCGCTCGCCCCGCACCGCGAGGAGAATATCCATCAAATCGCTCTCCAGGAGCGACAGCACCGCCTGGGCTTCCGGGTCGCCGAAGCGGGCGTTGTACTCGATCACCTTGGGGCCGTCTTTCGTCAGCATCAGTCCAAAGTACAGGCAGCCCTTGAAGGGGCGGCCCTCCCGGTTCATGGCCTCGACGGTGGGCAGGAAGATTTCCCGCATCGCGCGCGCCGCGACGGCCTCGGTGTAGAAGGGGTTGGGCGCGACGACGCCCATGCCGCCGGTGTTGGGGCCCAGATCGCCGTCAAAGGCGCGCTTGTGGTCCATGGAGGACACCATGGGCACCAGGGTCTTGCCGTCGGTGAAGGCCAGCACCGTCACCTCCGGCCCGGTGAGGAACTCCTCGATCACCACGCGCCGGCCGCTGTCGCCGAAGGCGCCCTCTGCCATCATGGCATGCACCGCGGCCCGGGCCCCGGCGAGGTCCTCCGCGATCACCACGCCCTTGCCCAGGGCCAGCCCGTCCGCCTTGATCACCTGGGGAAACGCGCAGCCCGACAGGTATTGAAGGGCCGCCGCCTCGCCGTCAAAGGTGCGGTATGCGGCGGTGGGGATGCCATACCGGCGCATCAGGTCCTTTGAAAAGATCTTGCTGCTCTCGATTTCGGCAGCGCGCTTTGTGGGCCCGAAGCAGCCCACGCCCGCCGCCTCGAGGGCGTCCACCGCGCCCAGGGCCAGCGGGTCGTCCGGCGCGACCACCGCGAAGTCGATATGGTGCTCCAGCGCGAAGCGGACGAGCCCTTCGATGTCCGTGGCGGCCACCGGCGCGCACTCAGCCACCCGGGCGATGCCCGCGTTTCCCGGCAGCGCGTAGAGCTTTTCCACGCGCCTGCTCTGGGCGATCTTCACGGCCAGCGCATGCTCGCGCCCGCCTCCGCCCACGATCATGACGTTCATGGCAATCTCCTCCCCTAGTGATGAAAGAGCCTGAGCCCCGTAAAGGCCATGGCGATGCCGAAGCGGTCGCAGGCGGCGATCACGTGGTCGTCGCGGATGGAGCCGCCCGGCTGGGCGATGAAGGAAACGCCGCTCTTATGCGCCCGTTCCACGTTGTCGCCGAAGGGGAAGAAGGCGTCGCTGGCGAGGGATACGCCGGTAAAGCCGGAGAGCCATTCCGCACGCTCGTCCGCGGGGATGGGCTCCGGCTTTTCGAGGAAGAAGTCCGGCCAGCGTTCAAAGATTTCCGGCAGGTTCAGAAGGTATCCGTCCACGCAGTTGTCCCGTTCCGGGCGGGAGAGTCCACCTTTGAAGGGCAGCGCCAGCGCCTTCGGGTGGAGGCGCAGGTGGAACAGATCCGCCTTGTCGCCGGCCAGCCGCGTGCAGTGGATGCGGGACTGCTGCCCCGCGCCCACGCCGATGGTCTGGCCGTTTTCCGCGTAGACGACGGAATTGGACTGGGTGTACTTGAGGGCGATCATGGCCACGACCAGGTCCCGCGCCGCGCCCTCGGGGATCGCCTTTTCGCGGGTCACCACGTTTTCAAGCAGCGCCGCGTCGATTGTCACATCGTTTCGGGCTTGCTCGAAGGTGACGCCAAAAACCGTGCGCACATCGGCGGCGGGCGGCGCATAGAGGGGATCCACCTCGATGACGTTATAGGCGCCCTTGCGCTTTTTTGTCAGGATTTCCAGCGCCTCCGGGTGGTAGCCCGGCGCGATGATGCCGTCGGAAACCTCCCGGGCGATCAGCCTTGCCGTGTCCGGGTCGCACGCGTCCGACAGCGCGATGAAGTCGCCGAAGGAGGACATGCGGTCCGCGCCCCGGGCGCGGGCGTAGGCGGCGGCGAGGGGGGAGAGGGGTTCGCCCTCGGGCAGGAAAAAGCTCCTGCGCAGCGATTCCGTCAGCGGCACGCCCACCGCCGCGCCGGCGGGGCTGACATGCTTGAAGGACGCGGCGGCGGGAAGGCCGATGGCCGCCCGGAGTTCGCGCACCAGCTGCCAGCCGTTGAGCGCATCCAGAAAGTTGATGTAGCCGGGCCTGCCCGACAGCACCGAAACCGGCAGCGCGCCCGCATCCGAAAAGATGCGCGCGGGCTTCTGGTTGGGGTTGAGTCCGTACTTGAGTTCCAGCGACTGCATGCTTACGCCTCCAGCGCGTTGAGGATGTGGTCCTCGAACGCCATCGTCTTGGGATCGATCGCGCGCACAAAGAGCGCGACCTTGTTTTCCGGGTCCAGCGCGGCCCACAGCGCGCGGGCAAGGTCCTTTGGCGCGAGGTTTGACTCTAGCGCCGCCGGTTCTCCGGAGAAGGGCATGAGGGGGGTGGCGCCGGGCCGGTAGGTGTGGATCAGGTGGACAAGGCCCGGCCGGGGGACCCCGTAGCGGAAGAAGAACCGCTCGCAGCCCGCGCCGCGCCTGAGGATGCTCAGATCATAGGAGAACGCGCCGCCCGCAAATGTCACCATGCCGGAGATGCGGGGCGTCCAGTTTGGGGCGTCCGGCTCATATTCCCGCGTCGCCAGCGCGGCCTCAAAGGTTTCGCCGCGGCGGAGAAAGTCCAGGATGGTGTCGGTCTGGTCGCCGTTGGTGACAATCGTCCTGTTTTCGTACACCCGCACCGGGGCGTACAGGATGAGGGACGGGTCCTCCACCTTGGCCGGATCAAAGGCCCTGGCCCGGAGGCCGTCGCCCTCGCGGACGAGCAGGCGGTTGCGGCTGTTCGCGCTGCGCCCCATCAGAAAATAGGCGGCGAGGGCGCGGCCGTCGGGAAACGCACCCAGAAGGACGCCGCGGCCGGGGTAGGCCCGAAGGCCGGGATGATCAATCAGGTTCATGAGCGCATCTCCTTTACGATTTCGGCGGAGAGAGCCTCGACCGCGCGGGGCAGAAGCACCCACTCGGCCTTGGCCATCACGCGCTTTTGCAGGGTTTCCGGCGTGTCGCCGGGCAGCACCCTGACCGCCTTCTGGGCGAGGATCCTCCCGCCGTCGGGGATTTCGTTGACCAGGTGCACCGTGGCGCCGGTCAGCTTGACGCCGCGCCTGAGGGCCTCCCGGTGGGGAACAAGGCCGTAGAAGCCCTTGCCGCAGAAGGCGGGGATCAGCGACGGATGCACGTTGACGATGCGGTTTTCAAAGCGGCGCACAAAGCCGGGGCTGAGGATGGTCAGGTACCCGGCCAGTACGATGAGGTCAATCTTCCGATCCTCGAGGACGGCAACGAGGGCATCCTCGCCGTCCGCCTTTGTGACGGTGGCGGCTTCGATCCCCGCGCACCTCGCGCGGACGAGGGCATAAGCATCCGGCCGGCTGGAGACGACCAGCGCGATTTTGCCGCTTTTCAGCTTGCCGGCAGCTTCGGCGTCCATCAGCGCCTGGAGGTTTGTGCCGCCGCCGGACACGAGCACGGCAATCCGCGCCTTCACCGCAGGACCACGCCTTCGTCGCCCGGGGCGACCTCGCCCAGCGCGAAGGCGGCCTCGCCGGCTTCCCGGAGGATGGAGAGCGCGCGGCCCGCGTCCGCCTTTGCGACCACCACCGCCATGCCCACACCCATGTTGAAGGTGTTGAACATGTCCCGCTCCGGAATGTCCCCGGCGCGGCGGATGATGTCAAAGACGGCCTGGGGGCGGACGGCGGCCCGGTCAATGACGGCGGTCATCCCCTCCGGCAGCGCGCGGGGGATGTTTTCGAAGAACCCGCCGCCGGTGATGTGGGCCACGGACTTGACGGGCACCGCCTCCGCAAGCGCCAGAAGGGGCTTGACATAGATGCGGGTGGGGATCAAAAGCGCTTCGCCCAGCGTGGTGCCCAGCTCGTCATAGTATCGGGAAAGGGCGCCGGCCTCCACGTTCAGCGCCTTGCGCACCAACGAGAAGCCGTTGGAGTGGACGCCGGAGGAGGGCAGCGCGATCAGCGCGTCGCCGGGACGGATTCGGGTTTTGTCGAAGATCTTCGCCCGGTCCACCACGCCCACGGAAAAGCCCGCAAGATCATATTCGTCCTCGGGGTAGAAGCCGGGCATCTCGGCGGTCTCGCCGCCCACCAGCGCGCAGCCCGCCTGCACGCAGCCCTCCGCCACGCCGGAGACGATGGCGGCGATTTTTTCCGGTACGTTCTTGCCGCAGGCGATGTAATCCAGAAAGATCAGCGGTTTTGCGCCGCAGCAGACGACATCGTTGACGCACATGGCCACGCAGTCGATGCCCACGGTATCGTGACGGTCCATCAGAAACGCGATCTTGAGCTTCGTGCCCACGCCGTCGGTGCCGCTGACCAGCACCGGCCGCGAAATGCCCGTCAGGTCCAGTTCAAAAAGGCCGCCGAAACCGCCGATGCCGCTGGCGCACCCCGGGATGACCGTGCGCGCGATGTGGTGCTTCATCAGATCCACCGCGCGGTATCCGGCGGTGATGTCCACGCCCGCCGCCTTGTAGCTGTCACTCTGGCTGATCATACCGGCAAATCCTCCGGAAGCTTTGATTCAAATTTGGACTTGGACGGTTTTGCCGGCGGCGTGCAGGGGTATTCGCCGGTAAAACAGGCGGTGCAAAAGCCCCGGGTGTTGTCCGCCAGCATGGGTACGCTGCCCACGGAGAGGTAGCCCAGCGAGTCCGCGCCGATGATCTGACGGATCTCCTCCACCGAGTGATGGCAGGCGATGAGCTTGTCGCGGGAGTCGATGTCGGTGCCGAAGTAGCAGGGATGCAGAAAGGGCGGCGCCGACACGCGCATGTGGATCTCCTTCGCGCCCGCGTCGCGCAGAAGGTTCACGATCCGCGCGCTGGTGGTGCCGCGGACGATGGAGTCGTCGATCAGCACCACGCGCTTGCCCGCCACGGTGGCGGCCACCGGGTTCAGCTTGATGCGCACCTTGTTCTCCCGGTCGACCTGGGAAGGCTGAATGAAGGTGCGCGCGATGTACTTGTTCTTGATGAAGCCGATGCCATAGGGGATGCCCGACTGGCGGGCGTAGCCCACCGCCGCGTCAATGCCGCTGTCCGGCACGCCCACCACCACGTCGGCCTGCACCGGGTGCTCCAGCGCGAGGAACGCACCCGCGCGAAGCCGCGCCGTGTGTACGCTGGAGCCGTCGATCACCGAGTCCGGCCGGGCAAAGTAGATGTACTCAAAGACGCAGGTGGTCTTGGGGGCGGCGTTCATCCGATCGGGCAGCGAGCGCATGCCGGATTTGTCCACCACCACGATTTCACCCGGGGCCACATCCCGCAAAAAGCGGGCGCCGATGGCGTCGAGGGCGCAGCTCTCCGACGCAAACACCGTGCTCTCGCCCAGCTTTCCGATGCACAGCGGCCTGAAGCCGTGGGGGTCGCGCACCGCGATCAGCTTGGTGGGGGACATGATCGTCAGGGAATAGGCGCCCTCCAGCCGGTTCATCGCGGCGGACACCGCCTCCTCGATGGAAGCGGTCTTCAGGCGCTCCTGGGTGATCACGTAGGAAATCACCTCGGTATCGGAGGAGGTGTGGAAGATGGAGCCGCGCATCTCCAGCGCCTCCCGGAGCTCGGAGGCGTTGGACAGCGCGCCGTTGTGGGCCAGCGCCATCTGCCCCTTGACGTGGTTGACCACCAGCGGCTGCGCGTTTTTGCGGGGTTCCGCGCCCATGGTGGCGTAGCGCACGTGGCCGATGATCATGTTGCCGGGGCCCATGGCCCGGAGGGCGGACTCGGTCATGACCTCGCTGACCAGCCCCGCGTCCTTGTGGCAGGTGATCACGCCGCGATCCCCAAGCGCGATGCCGCAGCTCTCCTGCCCCCGGTGCTGCAGCGCGAAGAGCGCGTAGTAGGACGCCGAAACCACGTCGCGGCCGTCCGGACTGTACATGCCGAACACGCCGCATTCGTCGTGAATCTTGGCCATAACTATTCTCCCAGAAGGCGCTTTAAAATCTCGCGGTAAGCGTCCTCGACGCCGCCCAAATCGCGGCGGAAGCGGTCCTTGTCCAGCTTTTCCTGGGTGCGGCTGTCCCAGAAGCGACAGGTATCCGGCGAAATCTCGTCGGCCAGCACGAGGGTGCCGTCCGCCGTCTTGCCAAACTCCAGCTTGAAGTCAATCAGCTCGATGCCCGCGTCCTTCAGGTATTCCGCGAGGATTCTGTCCACCGCCAGCGCGTAGTCGCTGATCATTTTGAGCTCGTCCTCGGTGGCCAGGTCCAGCGCGAGGATGTGGTATTCGTTGACCAGCGGATCGCCCAGCTCGTCGTCCTTGTAGCAGAACTCCAGCACCGTGCGCTTCAGCTTCACGCCCTCCTCAAGGCCCAGGCGCTTGGCCAGCGATCCCGCCGCGATGTTGCGCACGATGACCTCCAGCGGAATGATCGAAACCTTTTTGACCAGGGTTTCCCGGTCGGAAAGCTCCTTCACCAGATGGGTGGGCACGCCCTTTTTTTCGAGCAGCCGCATCAGGTGGTTGGACACCCGGTTGTTGATGGCGCCCTTGCCCTGAATGGTGCCCTTTTTCAGGCCGTTGAAGGCGGTGGCGTCGTCCTTGTAGGAGACGATGCAAAGCGCCGGGTCGTCGGTTGCGTACACCTTTTTGGCCTTGCCTTCGTAGAGCTGCTCAAGTTTCTCAGCCATTTTGATTCCCTCCGCCATACTGCTTTTGAATCGCCGCGTCCTTTTCCATGACCTTCCGGGCCATGGCGGCGCGCTCTTTTTCCAGCTTTTCCGCCAGGGCCGGGTCCGATACCGCGAGGATTTGGGCCGCCAGCAGCGCCGCGTTGCGGGCGCCGTCGATGGCCACCGCCGCCACCGGAATTCCCGGCGGCATCTGCGCCGTGGACAAAAGCGCGTCCAGCCCCGCCAGCGACGCGCTGATGGGCACCCCGATCACCGGGAGCGTGGTGTTGGCGGCGATCGCGCCGGCCAGGTGGGCCGCCTGGCCCGCCGCGGCGATCAGCGCCCCAAAACCGTTCGCCCGCGCTTCGCAGGCAAATTGCTGCGCGAGCGCGGGCGTTCTGTGGGCCGACAGGACCCGGACCTCAAAGGGAATTTCCAGGCGGGCGAGCGCGTCCGCCGCGCCCTGCATGACCGCAAGGTCGCTGTCGCTGCCCATGATGATGGCTACCTTCTTCATCGCTGGCACCTCAAAACACGAACATTATAATTGGAATACGACATATTATACGACTTTATGCGAACGATTGCAAAACACAGCCTGTTAAACGTTTGTAATGGAATCGGAAACCAATCCGGCGCGGCGCTTACAGGCGGGCTGGAGAAAATGCATGTAAAAACACAAAATCCTGCACCGGACGAAAAATAACGATATAAAAACCCACGCCGGAGACCGGGAAATGCCCCTGTGCGGATTAAAGCTCTCCGGAATATGCAAATCCGCCGGAAAACCGGCGGATCGGACCTACTGCATCTTTTCCTGTTTGACTTTCTTATCCACCACGTGGCGGGCCGCCAATTGCCGGAGAATGTCCTTCGGGGCGATGTCCATCTCCGCCATCAGCACCAGGAGATGGTACGCCAGGTCGCTGATTTCAAAGACGGTCTCCGCCGCGTCGCCGCCCTTGGCGGCGATGAGCACCTCGGCGCACTCCTCGCCGACCTTTTTCAGGATCTTGTCCAGCCCCTTATCAAAGAGGTAGCTGGTGTAGGAGCCGCTCTGGGGCTCCGCTTTGCGGCCCTCGATCAGGCGGTACAGCGCGGTCAGCGAAAAGGGCGCCTCCACCTCGCGGACGGAGTTGAAAAAGCAGGAATCCGCGCCGGTGTGACAGGCGGGGCCGTCCCGGTCCACCTCCACCAGGAGGGCGTCGCCGTCGCAGTCGGCGCGGATCGAGGCGATGCGCTGCACGTTGCCGCTGGTCTCGCCCTTGCGCCACAGCGCCTGCCGTGAACGGCTGAAAAAGCAGGTGCGGCCCTCGCGGACGGAGATCTCCAGGCTCTCCCGGTTCATGTAGGCCAGCGTGAGCACTTCCTTGCTCCACCGGTCCGTCACGATGGCGGGGATCAGGCCGTTTTCGTCAAACTTCAGGTTTTCAAACATGGTTCAGCCTCCTCGCGGGAATTCCGTTTTCGGCCATCGCGGCCTTCAGGTCCTCAATGGACACCTCCTTGCGGTGGAAGATGGACGCCGCCAGCCCCGCGTCCACCCGGGGACAGGTTTTGAAAAGATCGATGAAGTGTCTGATGCCGCCCGCGCCCCCGGAGGCGATCAGCGGGATCCGGGTGACGGAGGCGATGGCCTCCAGCATTTCGATGTCAAAGCCGCCCTTGACGCCGTCGGCATCGATGGAGTTCACCACCAGTTCGCCCGCGCCGCGGTCCTGGCCGTCCCGCGCCCAGCGGAGGGCGTCGATGCCGGTGTCCTCCCGCCCGCCCTTGGCAAACACGCGAAAGCCGCCGTCCGCCCGCTTGACGTCCATGGAGAGCACCACGCACTGGTCTCCGTAGCGCTTGGCGGCGCGGCGGATCAGCGAAGGGTCGCGGATCGCGCCGGTGTTGACGGATACCTTGTCCGCCCCGGCCTTCAGCACCCGGTCAAAGTCGTCAAGATCCTGGATGCCGCCGCCCACCGTCAGCGGGATGAACACCTCCGCGGCGGTGCGGGCGAGGATGTCGGCAAAGAGGCTTCGGCCCTCGCAGGAGGCGGTGATGTCGTAGAACACCAGCTCGTCCGCGCCGCTTTCGTTGTAGAAGGCGGCCATCTCCACGGGGTCGGCCACGTCCCGGATGGATTCAAAGTTGGTGCCCTTGACCACCCGGCCGTTCCGGACGTCCAGACAGGGGATGATGCGCTTGGTGATCATGCGTGTCCCTCCTCGGCGAGCGCGAGCGCCCGGGCGAGATCCAGCCTGCCGGCGTAGAGCGCCTTGCCGACGATCGCGCCATAGACGCCCATCTCCCGCAACCTGATCAGTTCGTCCTCGTAGGTGATGCCGCCGGAGGCCACCACGTCGAGGCCGTCAATTTGCGCCGCGTCCCGGAAGGCGGCGAGGTTGGTGCCCGAGAGCATGCCGTCGGTTCCGATATCGGTATAGATTGCGGTATGGACGCCCCGGGCGGGCAGGCCCTTCAAAAAGCCCAGCGCGGGGATATCCGTTTGCGTCCGCCAGCCGTGAATGGCCACATAGCCGCCCCGCGCGTCCACGCCCGCGGCAATCTTTCCGGGGTACTTCTCCGCGAGGCGCTCCATGAGGGCGGGCTGTTCCACTGCCACCGTGCCCAGGATCACGCGGGAAGCGCCCGCATCCAGATAGCGCTGCACGCTCAACGCATCCCGCGCGCCGCCGCCCACCTCGACAAACAGGCCGGTTTCCCGCACGATGGCCGCGATGACCGGCAGGTTCCTCTGGGCGCCGTCCTTCGCGCCGTCCAGGTCCACCACGTGCAGATGGGTGGCCCCGGCGGCCTGAAAGCCTGCGGCCGCCGCCACCGGGTCGTCCCCGTAGACAGTCATGCGATCGTAATCGCCCTCCGTCAGCCGCACCACGCGGCCGCCCCGAAGGTCGATGGCGGGAAAGAGGATCACGCGACCACCTCCCCGAAGGCCTTTAAAATGGAAAGGCCCACGCGCCCGCTCTTTTCCGGGTGGAACTGGGTGCCGAACACGTTGTCCCGCCGCACCACGCCGGTGACGGCGACGCCGTATTCGCTGGTGGCGGCGGTTTCGTTCTCGCAGTTTTTGGCGTAGAAGGAGTGGACGTAGTACACATGGTCGCCCTGGCGGACGTACTTCAGGATGGGGCACTCCCGGCGGATATCCAGGGCGTTCCAGCCGATGTGGGGTACCTTGAGCTCCGGGGGCAGATCGTCTGCCAGCGGGCGGACCGATCCGGGCAGAAGGCCCAGCCCGTCGTGCTCGCCGTACTCATAGCCCTTTTCAAACAGAAGCTGCATCCCCAGGCATATGCCCAGCAGCGGCACGCCCGCCGCCGCCCGCGCCTTTATCGACGGGATGAGGCCCGTGTCTGCCAGCTTCTCCATAGCGTCGCCAAAGGCGCCCACCCCCGGCAGGATGATCCTTTCCGCCGCGGCAAGGATCTTTTCGTCCCGGGTGACGGCGTTTTCAAGGCCGATGGAGGACAGCGAGCGGCTGAGGGAGTACAGGTTGCCCACGCCGTAATCGATGATTGCGATCATAGGAGTACGCCTTTCGTGGACGCCACGCGGCCGCGGGCGTCCGGGTCGATGGCCACCGCCTGCCGCATCGCGCGGCCAAAGCCCTTGAAGGCCGCCTCCAGGATGTGGTGGCTGTTGAGGCCGGAGAGCTGCGTAAGGTGCAGCGTCAGCTTCAGCTCCCGACAAAACCCCAGAAAGAACTCGCGCCCCAGCTCGGTGTCAAACTCGCCGATCTTCTGGGCTGGCGGCGCCAGATCATACGAAAGGTGCGCCCGGCCGCTGATGTCAAGGGCGCACATTACCAGCGCCTCGTCCATCGGCAGAAGGAAGCTGCCGTAGCGGGCGATGCCGGCGCGGTCGCCCAGGGCGTCGGAGAACGCCCGGCCCAGCGAGAGGGCGGTATCCTCCACGGTGTGGTGGAAATCCACCTTTGCGTCGCCCGCGCACCGGGCGGTCAGGTCAAACCGCCCGTGGAACGCGAAGAGCGTCAGCATGTGGTCCAGAAAGCCGCAGCCGGTATCGACGGTGGAGGCGCCCAGTCCGTCCAGGTTCAGCCGGATCTCAATGTCGGTTTCGGCGGTCTTGCGGGCCACGCGGGCCTCTCTCATGCGGATCCCTCCAATATGCCCTCAAGGGCGTTGATCAGTGCACGCATGTCCTCCGGCGTGCCGACGGAGATGCGCAAATCATTCCGGATGCGGGGCAGGTCAAACCGCCGGACGAGGATGCCCCGCCCGCGAAGTGCCCTTTGCAGCGCTTCGCCGTCCGCGCCATCCAGGCGGGCCAACAGGAAGTTGGCGCTGGACGGCAGCACGGAAAAGCCCAGAGCGCCAAGCGCCGCGCGCGTCCATTCCCGGGTTTCCATGATGGCCGTGCGGGTCTTGTCGAAGTACGCCCGGTCCCGCATCGCCGCCGCGCCCATCAACTGGGCCGGGGTGCCCACGTTGTAGGGATTGAAAGCGCAGCGGATGCGGTTCAAATCCGCGATAAGGGGCGGCTGCGCCGCCGCAAAGCCGAGGCGCGCGCCCGCCAGCGACCGGGACTTTGAAAACGTCTGCACCACCATCAGGTTTTCATACCTGGAAACCAGCGGGACGGCGGAGGCCGCGCCAAAGTCCACGTAGGCCTCGTCGATCAGCACCACCGAATCCGGGTTGGCGCGGACGAGTCCTTCGATCTTCTCCAGGGGCAGCGCGATGCCGGTGGGCGCGTTGGGATTGGCGAGGACGATCAGCCCGCCGCCCCGGTAGTCGTCCGGATCGATGGAAAAGTCCGCCCCCACGGGATGGACGGCCGTCCTCAGCCCGTAGAGCTGCGCCCACACCGGATAGAAGCCGTAGGTGATGTCCGGGAAGGATACGCCCGCCTCGCCAAAGGCCTGAAAGGCGAAGGCCAGAATCTCGTCGGAGCCGTTGCCGGGGAGCACCCAGGCGGGATCGACGCCGTAAAACTCGCCGATGGCGGCGCAGAGGTCCCGGGCCGGAATGTCGCTGTAGAGCCGGAGGCGGGCGACCGCCTCCGGCGACAGCGCCCGGAGGGCCGCCGGCGACGGCGGGTAAGGGCTTTCGTTGGTGTTGAGCTTGATGAGCTTTTCCCGGGGCTGCTCGCCTGGCGTATAGGCGGTGAGCGTCCGGTGCCGGGGACTTAAAAAGCGGCTCATGGCGCCTCCTCAAACCGCACGGCCACCGAGCGCGCGTGGGCGTACAGCCCCTCGGCCTCGGCCATGCGGATCACCGCGTCCTTTGCGCCGCCCAGCGCCGCGCGGTCGTAGTAGATGTACTGGGTCTTTTTGATGAAGTCGTCCACCGACAGCGGCGACGAAAAGCGCGCCGCGCCGCCGGTGGGCAGCGTGTGGTTGGGGCCGGCCCAGTAGTCGCCCAGCGCCTCCGGTGCGCTTCGGCCCAGAAACACGCTGCCGGCGTTTTCGACCTTTTCCAGAAGGGGAAAGGGATCGTCCACGCACAGCTCCAGGTGCTCCGGCGCGATGGCGTTGGAAAGCGCCACCGCCTCCGCCAGGCTCTCCACCAGCACGATGCGTCCGTTGGTCTCGATGGATTTTCGGGCGATGTCCGCCCGGGGCATCCGGGCAAGCTCCAGCGCCAGATGGTCGCGCACGGCGGTGGCCAGCGCCTCCGAAGGCGTGATCAAAATGGCGGCGGCCAGAGCGTCGTGCTCCGCCTGGGCCAGCATGTCGCAGGCGATGGCGGCGGCGTCCGCCGGGTCATCGGCGATCACCAGCACCTCGCTGGGGCCGGCAATCATGTCGATGTCCACCAGGCCGTACACCCGCCGCTTGGCGGCGGCCACGTAGGCATTGCCCGGGCCCACGATCTTGTCCACCTTCGGGATCGATTCGGTGCCCAGCGCCAGCGCCGCCACCGCCTGGGCGCCGCCGCACTTGAACACCCGGTCCACGCCCGCGATGCGCGCGGCGGTCAGGATGGCGGGGGCAATCCTTCCGTCCCGCCCCGGCGGCGTGACCATCACCCGCTCGCCCACGCCCGCCAGCGCCGGGGGAATGCCGTTCATCAGCACGCTGGAGGGATAGCTGGCGGTGCCGCCCGGCACGTACAGCCCAACCCGGGCGAGGGGGCGGATTAGCTGCCCCAGCACGCGGCCGGGCGCCTCCATCCGAAAGCCCTGCCGCAGTTGGTTTTTATGAAAGGCGCGGATGTTTTCCGCCGCCCGGAAAAGAAGGTCCTTCAGCGCCGGATCGACGGCCGCCTCGGCCTCGTCAAATTCCGCCGGGGTCACCTCGAGGGCGTTGAGCTTCGCGCCGTCAAACCGCTCCGTCAGCGCGAGCACCGCCCGGTCGCCCTCGGCCCGCACCCGCTCGATGATCGCCCCGGCGGCGCGGTCGGCGTTTTCCCCCAGCGCCTGCTGGCGGGTGCGCAGTTTTTCCGGCCCGACGTCCGACGCGCGAAGAATCTCCATCATTCCACCACCTCCCGCAGCTTCCCGGTCATCTCGCGGATCAACGATTCCTTGAACATGTAGCTGGAGCGGTTGGCGATCAGCCGCGCCGTCACCGGGTGCACCGTCTCCAGCACGCCCAGGTCGTTTTCCGCGAGGGTCTTGCCGGACTCTACCACGTCCAGAATCACGTCCGACAGCCCCAGGATCGGCGCCAGTTCAATGGAGCCGTTGAGCTTGATGATCTCGATCTCCCGGTTGACGGAAGCGTAGTGGTCGCGGGCGACGCGGGGGTACTTGGTGGCCACCCGCAGCGCCCTGTCCCGGTTTTCGATGTAGCCGTTTTTCGCCGCCACGCACAGGCGGCATCTGCCGATCTTGAGGTCCATCAGCTCGTACACGTCGGGCTGGGCCTCCATCAGCACGTCCCGGCCCGCCACGCCCACGTCCGCCGCGCCGTGCTCCACGTAGATGGGCACGTCGCTGGGCTTGACGAGGAGGTAGCGCACCCCCCGCTCGGGGTTTTCAAACACCAGCCTGCGATTGTCCTCGTAGATGGCGGCGCACTCGTAGCCGATGCCGGAGAAGAGCCGGTACACCTGATCGCCCAGCCGGCCCTTGGGCAGCGCGATATTCAGCATGTCACCGCCTCCGTCAACGTCATTGTCCGCCCGCAGCGCAGTCCCTGGGGCGGCGCGGTTTCGGCCCGCACGGAAAACCCCTTGGCCGCCAAATCCTCCACGCGCAGGGCCACCTGGGCGGGGTCGTCCGCCTCGCGGTAGACTAGCAGGATGTCCACATCCCGGGCGCGCTGGCCTTCAAAGAGAAAGGTCAGCTCGTTCAGATACACCGCGAAGCCCATGGCCTCGACGTCCCGCCCGAACTTTCGCAGCAGGCTCGAGTAGCATCCGCCCGCCAGCACCGCCCGGGGGAGCCCCTCCACATAGCCGCGAAACACCAGATCGGAGTAGTAGTCGAGGTCGTTCATCAGCGAAAAATCCAGCGTCACGGCTTCCAGACAGTCCGCGGCGGCCATAAGGCCGCGCATCGTTTCCAGGCGGTTCAGCGCCTCCGCCATGCCCGGCGTGATGGCCACCGCCCGGGCGCGCTCGAGGGTTTCGGCGAGGGGCCCGCTCAGCTGGCAGACTGCGGCCAGGAGGGATACCGCCGCCGGCGCGACGCCCACCCGGCGCGCCGTTTCGCCCAGATCGTCCAGATTTTTCCGGCGGATCAGCTCGGTCAGCGCGCGGCGCGCCCGCTCGTCCTCCGTCAGGCTTTCGAGGAGCGACTGCACAAACCCCGCGTGAGAGAGCTGCAGCCGGGAATCGGGGGAGATCTCCCGCAGCGTTCGGATCGCCAGCGTCAGCACCTCGCCGGCGGCGTAGTCCGTCAGCGCGCCGATGTACTCCAGCCCCAGCTGGCTGATCTCCCGGTAGGCGCCGCCGTGCCGGTCCTGCCGGTAGACGTTTTCAAGGTAGTAGAACTTTTCGCTGGAGGCGCGGGTGGCGTGGGTATTTTTGGCGATGGAGAGCGTCACGTCCGGCTTGAGCGCCAACAGCCGCCCGTCCGCATCGTTAAAGGTGATGATGGACTTCGCGCCCAGAAAATTTTTGTTTTCCAGGTACAGCTCGTACTCCTCAAACTTGCCCATGCGGTACTTTGCGTAGCCCCGGCGCTCATACATGCGCCGGAGCGACAGCGTCACGCGCTCCTCGGGCTTCAGGATGTCCTCAAAGGGATTCACCGGCATCAGCTCCTTGCGCGAAAGTGTAGCGCAAATTCGCTGCGGTGTCAAGTTAATGTTATACTACGCTATCAAAGTAAAGCGAAGGATGGCGCAAAACCGCCTACGCCAGATGGGCCAGCCGGATCAGCGCCTGGGCGCCGGTGACCAGCGCCGACTCGTCAAAATCAAACTCCGGGGTGTGCAGCGGAATGCCGGTGCCCAGGCCCAGCTTGAAAAATACGCCCGGCACGCGCTCCTGGTAGTAGGAAAAATCCTCGCTGAGCATGGTGGGCCGTTCGAGCGCCCGGTAGGAAAAGCCCTCCAGCTGGCGGACGGCCAGGGCATAGAGCGCCGGATCGTTGAGGAGGGGCGGATAGCTGGGGGAGTAGCTGAGGTCGATGACCACGCCCCAGCGGGCTTCGGCGGCGCGGGCGGCATCGTCCAGTCCCCTTTGGAGCGCCGAGAACACGCCGTGATCAAAGGCGCGCACCGTGCCGGTGACGAAAGCGCTGCCGGCAATGATGTTGGGCGCGGTGCCGGCGGAGAACTTTCCGAACTTTAAAAGCCGGAACACCTCCGACGGAAGGGCCTGCTCCATCGCCTGGGCGCGCAAAAGGAAGTCCGCCCCGGCGGACAGGGCGTCGAGGCCCTCGTCGGCGCTGGCGGCGTGGGCGGACTTGCCGTGGATTTTTGCGTACACCTCGCTGGATTTGGAAAAGAAAGCCCCCGGCCGCGAGGCGATGAGGCCCTGCGGCAGCTCCGGCGCCACGTGCAGGCCAAAGATGTGGCGCACGCCTCGCCGCTCAAAGGCGCCGCTGGCGAGAATCGTCCTGGCGCCGCCACCGCCCTCCTCGGCAGGCTGAAAGATCAGGAGCAGATTTCGGGGAAGCGAGCGCGCATGCGCGCCCGCGTACCGGGCGAGGGCCAGCAGCATCGCCATGTGTCCGTCGTGGCCGCAGGCATGCATCCGTCCGGGGTGGGCGGAGGCGTACCCGCCGGTCCGGATCTCCTGGATCGGCAGCGCGTCCATGTCGGCGCGGAAGGCGGCGGTTTCCGGGCGTCCGGCGTCGAAAAAAGCCAGAACGCCCGACGGCGACAGCGCCTCGATCTCGGCGCCCAGGCCGTCAAGGGCATCCAGCAGGTATGCCTGCGTCCTGGGAAGATCAAACTGGAGTTCGGGGATCTGATGCAGCGCGCGGCGGTCGCGCCTCAGGGTTTCGAGCATGCTCAATCAGCCTCCTGACGTATTATCCCCATGATACCACGACTTCCTGGGGTAAAAAAGTGAAGAATTCGATGTATCGGTTGATTTTTGCGGGGCAATCATGCTATGATGGCAAAAATTATCGAAAGGAGTGAAGGCAGATGATTCAGGGGAGCTATGTGGCCATCGTGACGCCCTTTCACGAGGATGGATCGGTCAACTTTGAAAAGCTGAAGGCGCTGTGCGAATGGCATGTGGCCAGCGGCACCGACGGCATTGTCGCGCTGGGCACCACCGGCGAATCCAGCACCATGACGCACGAGGAGGACGAGGCCGTCGTCAAGTGCGTGCTGGACGCGGTAAACGGACGCATCCCGGTCATCGCCGGCGCGGGCTCCAACTGCACGGACACCGCGCTGATGAAGAGCCGGGCCTACGCGCGCCTGGGCGTGGACGGGCTGCTTTTGATCACTCCCTATTACAACAAGGCCAACGCCCGTGGCATGTACCGGCATTTTGCGGCCGTGGCTGACCAGGTGGATGTGCCGATCATCCTCTACAACGTGCCCGGGCGCACCGGCTGCGCCCTCGGCGCGGACTGCGTGGAGGCGCTCTCGAAGCACAAAAACATCGCGGCGCTCAAGGAGGCCAGCGGCGACATCGCCTACGTGGCCAAGGTGGCCCGCTATGTGACGGACGATTTCCAACTGCTCTCCGGCAACGACGATATGATCGTGCCGGTGATGAGCCTGGGCGGCAGCGGTGTGATCAGCGTGTTCGCCAACCTCTGCCCCGCCGAGTGCCGCGCCATCGCCCACGCCTGCCTGAAGGGCGATTTCAAAAAGGCCGCGGCGCTGCAGCTGAAGTACCTGGACCTGATCCACGCGCTGTTCATCGAGGTCAACCCGATCCCCGTCAAGGCGGCCATGAACCTGCGGGGCATGGGCGTGGGCGGCTACCGGCTGCCGCTGGCCGAGATGGACCCGGCAAACCTCGAAAGGCTGGCGAAGGCCATGAAGGTGCTGGAGGCATGATCCGCGCCATCCTGATCGGTCACGGCCGGATGGGCCGCATGATCGAGGAAACCATGATCCGGGCGGGAGATTTTGAGATCCTGGGCGCGGTGGACGCGGGGCTTTTTGAATCGCCGGAGGACGTGCCGGGCCGGGCGGACGTGGCGGTCGACTTTTCCTATCCCGGCAATCTGGACCGGGTGCTGGCCTTTGGCGCGGCGCGGGGCTGTCCGCTGGTTCTGGGCACCACCGGGTATTCCGGGGCGCAGCTGGCGCAGATTCGGGCGGCGGCGGAGAAGACCGCGGTGGTGCACTCGTCCAACTATTCCACGGGGGTGGCGGTGCTGGTGCAGGCGCTGAAGCTGGTGGCGCCCGAACTGATGAACGCCTTCGATGTGGAGATCATCGAAACCCACCACAACCAAAAGGCCGATGCCCCCAGCGGCACCGCAAAGCTCCTGGCGGACGCCGTCGACCCGGCGGGCGAGCGCCCGCGGGTGTACGGGCGGACGGGCCTTGTGGGCGCGCGGGGCCGGGAGATCGGCATCCACGCGGTGCGCGGCGGCACCGTGGCGGGCGAGCACCGCGTGGTCTTTTACGGCGAGGACGAGGTGATCGAATTTGCCCATTCCGCCGCCAGCCGCCAGATCTTCGTAAACGGCGCGGTGCGCGCCGCCCGGTTCGCCGTCGGCAAAGGCCCCGGGCTCTACACCATGCAGGACGTATTGAGCGAGGTGAAAGCATGAACGCAGCGGAGGAGATCATTCGCTTCATCCACGATTCCCCAAAAAAGACCCCCGTCAAGGTCTACTTGAAGGGAGAACCCTTTGACATGCCCGGCTGCCGCGTGTTCGGCGCGGGCGACCGGATCGCCTTTGGCGAGTGGGCCGACGTTTCCCGCGCGCTGGCGGAGAACGCGGCAAAGATCGAGGACATGGTGATCGAGTGCGACCGCCGCAACAGCGCCGTGCCGCTGCTTGATCTGAAAAACGTCAACGCCCGCATCGAGCCGGGCGCCCTCATCCGCGACCGGGTGACCATCGGCGACCGGGCGGTCATCATGATGGGCGCGGTGATCAATATCGGCGCGGTGATCGGCGCGGAGACCATGATCGACATGAACGTGGTGGTCGGCGGCCGCGCGGAGGTGGGCAGCCGCTGTCACATCGGCGCGGGCACCGTGCTGGCGGGCGTGGTGGAGCCGGCCAGCGCCACCCCCGTGGTGGTGGAGGACGACGTGCTCATCGGCGCCAACGCGGTGGTGCTGGAGGGCGTGCGCATCGGGCGCGGCGCCGTGGTGGCCGCGGGCAGCGTGGTCATCGAGAATGTGGCGGAAAATCAGGTGGTGGCGGGCGTACCCGCCCGCGTCGTCAAAATGAAGGACGAAAAAACAAAGGGGAAAACCGGGCTCGTGGACGCGCTCCGCAGCCTGTAAACCGACGGACCCGGCGCCGGGAGGCATTCCTCGCGCCGGGTCCGTCCGCCTGGCCGGAAATTTCAGTAGAGCGTTTTATCCATCTTCGCATAATCCCGAAACAGCGCCAGGCAGGCCTCGCGATCGTGCCCGAGCACGCGGTCGCCCGGGTCGCGGATCACCTCGTAGAGCTGCTTGTCGCGAAAGCCGATGGACTCGGTGTCAAGGCGCGTGCAGCCGTAGTAGATGCGGTCGATGTTGGCCCACAGCGACGCGCAAAGGCACATGGGGCAGGGCTCCGCGGTGGTGTAGAGCGTGCACCCGGAAAGGTCAAAGGTGCCCAGGGTGCGGCTGGCGTCGCGGATCGCGGCGATTTCGCCGTGCATGGTGGCGTCCTGATCGCGGATCACACAGTTGTGACCGCGGCCTACGATGCGGCCGTCCTTGACGACCACCGAGCCGAAGGGCCCGCCATGCCCGGCTCGGATGCCCTGGTAGGCCTCTTCAATGGCGATGCGCATATAGTCCATGTCGATCCTCCGGCACAAAAATTTGAACCGTCTATAGTATACTAGCAAATCTGCGCCGGCACAAGGCGCTGCGCGGCGCAAAATACGGCGGCGCGCCGAGAGGGGAGAGATGCGCGTGGAAGCGGTGGTGACCTACCTGGGGCACAGCGGGTTTCTGGTGGAGACGGCGGGGCGGCAGCTGGTGTTTGATTATCTGGGCAATGGATTGGACCCGGCACGGCTGACGGACGCCGTGGTCTTTGTCAGCCACGCCCACAGGGACCACTGCTCCGACGCGGCGCTGGACCTCGTGTCGCGCGGCGCGGCGCGGGGCGTGGTGTCCTTTGACGTGCGGCGCAGGGGACCGTGGCAGAGGATTCGCCCCGGCGAGGCGCTGGACGCGGGCGGCGCGGCGGTGCGCGCGTTCCGCTCCACCGACGCGGGCGTGAGCTTCCTGGTGAACGTCGGCGGCGTTTCGGTGTTCCACGCGGGCGATCTCAACTTCTGGCATTGGCGCGGGGAATCCACCGAGGCCGAGATTCGCGAGGCCCGCCGCGCCTTTGACGCGGCCGTCGCGGAGATTGAGGGCCACCCGGCGGACATCGCGTTCTTCCCGGTGGACCCGCGCATGGGCGAGGGCTACGACGAGGGCGCGCTGGACTTTGCCGCGCGCGTCCGGCCCCGGCTGATCCTGCCGATGCACTTCTGGGACAGGCCCGAAGCCGCCCGCGCCTTCTGTGAAAAGCCGATGCCCGAGGGCGTCCGCGCCCGATGCCTGACCGTGCCGGGCGAGTCCATCCGCTGGGCCGGGTAAGGCGGCGCACCGCGATCGCCTGTTATTCCGGGCGGAATTCCGGGTATGAATACGCATGCTTATCCGCGGGGCGGCGGCCCGCCGGCGGACGGAAAGGGCGGTGGACGACATGGCCAGGCGCAGATCAAGACGCGGCGGAGGAATCCTGACGCTCGCGGCCTTCGGGCTGATATGCGCGCTGGCGGGGGCGGTGGTCGTCCTGCTGCTGGCGCGCGCGCCGCAAAGCGCCGACACGGAAGACGCGCCCCGGGCGACGGAAACGCCGGCCCCGACGATTTCGGATCTGGCGGCGCGGTGGGCGGGCAGCGTGGCGGAGATCGAAGTGGAATACCAGGCCGGGCGGCGCCTGCAGCGGGTGGATCAGGGCAACGGATCGGGGGTTTACATTGACGAGCGCGGCTTTTTCCTGACCAATTACCACGTGGTCGAGGACGCGCTGAACCTCATCGTGCGGCTTGCCGATGGGCGGGAGATGCCGGTACGCCAAAGCGCCCACGACAGCACCTACGACCTGGCCGTGCTCTACACCGGCCCGGCGGAAGACGTTCCGGCGGTGCGGATGGGCGCGTCCTCGGCGCTTCGCATCGGCGACCCGGTGTTTGCCGTGGGCTATCCCAGGGTGGGGGACGACGTGCTGTCCGGCACGCTGACAATGGGCGTCGTCAGCGGGCTCAACCGGCTGAACCTGACCGCCGGAAACATATCGCCCAAGGTGGGCATGATTCAGCTGGACGCCGCAATCAACGCCGGCAACAGCGGCGGCGCGCTCTTTGACATGAACGGCGACCTGGTGGGGATCCCCACCATGAAGATCGCCTCCGGCTACGGCGACGAGAGCTTCGAAGGGCTGGCGTTCGCGATCCCCACCGACGTCGCGGCACCCGTGGCGGCCCGGTTGATCGATGGGCTTCTGGCCGGCGACGGTGGATAAACCCGGGGGCGTCAGCCGCCCAGTTCGATGCCCATGCTCCGGGCGGTGCGCACCAGCGGGTGCTGCTCGGTCACCAGCTTGGTCTTTCCACCCACATCCGAAAGCGGGTTGTGGTCCGCGTCGCAGTTGATGAGCGCCACCGTGACGCCATACTGCCCCTTGGCGATCAGCTCGGCCGCGTGTACGCCGAACTCGGTGGACAACAGCCGGTCGTAGGGGCAGGGACTGCCGCCGCGCTGGATGTGGCCGGGCACCACCGCCCGCGCCTCCAGGCCCGTCTGCTGCTGCACCGCCTCGGCTATTTTGTGGGCGACGGTGCGGTAGGGGTTGTCGTTTTGGCGGTCCTTGCGCTTCTGGGCGGCCTCTTCCTTCGACTGCGCGCCCTCGGCCACCGCGATGATCGAAAAGTTTTTGCGGCTGGCCTTGCGCGCCTCCACCGCCTTGATGACCCGATCCATGTCGTAGGGGATCTCCGGGATCAGCACCACGTCCGCGCCGCCGGCGATGCCCGACTGCAGCGTCAGCCAGCCCGCCTTGTTGCCCATCAGCTCCACCACCATCACGCGGCCGTGACTGTCCGCGGTGGTGTGCAGCTTGTCGATCACCTCGGTGGCGGTGTTGCAGGCGGTGTGGAAGCCGAAGGTGACGTCGGTGCCCCAGATGTCGTTGTCGATGGTCTTGGGAAGGCCGATGATGTTCAGCCCCTCCTCGGAGAGCATCCGCGCGGTCTTATGGGTGCCGTTGCCGCCCAGGGTGACCAGGCAGTCCAGCTTCATCCACTTGTAGTTGTCCTTCATGGCCTTGACCTTGTCCACGTGGTCCTCTCCGATCACGCGCATCTCCCGGAACGGCGTGCGAGAAGCGCCCAGAATGGTGCCGCCGCGGTTCAGGATGCCGGAAAAATCCCGCTGGCTCATCTCCTGGAATTCTCCGCGGATCAAACCGCCGAAGCCGTCTGCGATGCCGATGATCTCCGCGTCGAACATTTCGTACGCCGCCTTGGCGACGCCCCGGATCGCGGCGTTGAGGCCCGGGCAATCGCCGCCGGCGGTCAAAAGACCGATTCTGCGCTTCATGGCTGTTGCTCCTTTTTTCTTTTTTCCCATGGTATCACGCGCCGGGCCGCTTGTAAACCGCGTTTTAAACGCGCCGCGCGACAGTTTGCGCATGAAATTTCTGCTTTGAACACGCAGCGCCTTGATTCAACCCGGAGTTTTCGGTAAAATACTGGAAGAGGTGTCGTGAAATGAAAACAAAGATCATCCCCTCCGCGATCCCGATCTACATCGCCGCGGCGGTTTGGGTCATTTTCGGGCTTTTCGGCCATCTGTACGAACTGTCCAACATCCTGCTGGCCATTGCGCTTTCGCTGGCGGCGTTTTTCGTGTCGCGCAAATTTCTGCCCGGCCGCACGGTCGAGGTGGAGGACGTGCTGACCACCGGGAACCGAGATATCGACCGGAAGCTCGCCTCCAGCCTGGAGGCGATGAAGCGGCTGCGGGATTCCGCGGCCAGCGCGCCGTCGCCCGTCGTGGCGAAGGACCTGAAGCGCATCGACGAGGCCGGGCGGAAGATCCTCTCCGCCGTGGCGGAGAAGCATGGGCAGTACGACCAGGTGCGCCGCTTCATGGAGTACTACCTGCCCACCACCGACAAGCTCATCACCCAGTACCGCCAGCTCAGCGGCGCGGGCTCCGGCCAGCAGGTGAAAAAGGCGCTCTCCAGCGTGGAAAACAGCCTGGACATGATTGCGCTGGCCTTTGAAAAACAGCTTGACAAGCTCTATGCCGACGAGGCGCTGGATATCGCCACCGATGTTCAGGTACTGGAGACCATGATGGCCGCGGACGGGCTGACCGACGCCGGCATCCGGCAGACGGTGCTCCAGGCGAAAAGTGAAACCAGCGGCGCCGCCGGCGCCGCCGCGCAGGCCAAGCAGCAAGAGAAGCAAGATTGATGAGGAGGAACCACAATGAGCGATATTGAGAACAATGCCCGGAACAACCCCGAGATCTCTCCCGCCCAGGTGGACGCGGTGCTCAAGCAGGCGGAGCAGGCGGTCGCCGAGGCGAAGGCCGCGCCCGCCGAGCCGGCCGCAACGCCCGAGGGGATCACGCTGACGCTGGGCGCCAAGGAGCCCACGCCGCCGGAGGTCGCCAAGGTCATCGCGGAGAGCGCCAAGGCCGTGCCGGACGCCGACGAGGTGCGCGACAAGTTTACCCCGGAGGAAGAGGCGATGATCCGCGAATTCTCCAAGAAGATCGACGTGACCGACGCCAACCTCGTGTTTTCCTACGGTGCCAACGCGCAGCAGCAGATTGCCAGCTTTTCGGACTCCGCGCTGAAAAATGTCAAGACCAAGGACCTGGGCGAGGTGGGCGACATGATCGCCGGGCTGGTCACCGAGCTCAAGGGCTTCACCATCGACGAAAAGGAAGGCGGCTTCTTCGCCTTCTTCAAGCGCAATGTCGACAAGCTCACCATGCTCAAGAACCGCTATGACGAGGCGGAGGTCAACGTGGGCAAGATCGTCTCGGGCCTCGAGGCGCATCAGGTGCAGCTGCTCAAGGATATCGCCACGCTGGATCAGCTTTACGCGGAGAACCTTCGCTACTTCAAGGAGCTGTCCATGTACATCGCCGCGGGCAAGCTGCGGCTGAAGGATTTTCGCGCCAACGAGCTGGAGGCGGCCCGCCAAAAGGCGCAGACTTCCGGCCTGCCGGAGGACGCCCAGTACGCCAACGACATGGCCGCCCAGGCCGACCGCTTTGAAAAGAAGATCCACGACCTGGAGCTGACCCGAAACGTGTCGCTGCAGATGGCGCCGCAGATCCGCATGCTGCAGAATTCCAACCAGCTGATGGCGGAGAAGATCCAGTCCTCGCTGGTCAACACCATCCCGCTGTGGAAGAGCCAGATGGTGCTGGCGCTTGGCCTGCAGCACACCCAGGAAGCCATGGAGGCGCAGCGCGCCGTCACCGATCTCACAAACCAGCTGCTGCGCGACAACGCCGACCGGCTGCACCAGGCCACCGTGGAGACCGCCAAGGAATCCGAGCGGGGCATCGTGGACATCGAAACGCTGCAGATGACCAACCAGAAGCTGATCGACACCATGGATGAGGTGCTGACCATCCAGCAGGAGGGCCGCGAGAAGCGCCGTCAGGCCGAAGCCTCGCTGGCGGAAATCGAAAAGCAGCTCAAAGCCAAATTGCTTGAGGTGCGCAACTGACCTTGAATAGACCAAAAAGCGAGGTGTTGACATGCGTCTTTCGGAAAACCGCATGATCGCGTGGATCGTACTGGCGGTTGCGGTGGCCTTTGCGCTCAGCCTGAGCGGAAACGCGCTGGAGAAGAACGCGCTGGAGATGCGGGATGACGTGCTGAAGGTGTTCTACGTGGGCGCCGGCGGCGACGGGCTCTCCATCGACGGCGATCTGAAGCAGCGCGCCAAGGACGCCTATACCCTCGTGGGCATCGCCGGGCGCTACGCGGAGATCGACAAGGCGCTGGTGGAAAAGGCGGCCGACGCCCAGAAGGGGCTGGAGGAGGCCAATCAGCTGCCGCAGACGCAGATCAAGGCACGCGCCGACGCCAACGCGCTTCTTGCCAAGGCCGTCGAGGACCTGTACACCGAACTGAACAACGCAGCCCTCTCGGCGGCGGACGAAAAGGACGTTCAGAGCGTGTACGACAATTTCAAATCCCACGGCAACACCATCGGGCGGGACCCCTTCAACGACCTGGCCGCCCAGTTCAACCGGGATGCGAAGAAGATGTACTCCGGCTTCCCGGCCGGGCTGATCGGCGGCATCAAGGGCGGTGCGCCGACGCTGGAGCTGTTCCAGTAAACCGATAGGAGGAAGCCTGTGAAAAAAATCCTTGCGGTGGCGGCGGCGCTGGTCTGCCTCGCGCTGGCCGCCGTGCCCGCGCTGGCTGTCGACGTCGTTCAGCCCACCGGCTACTACGCCAGCGACTACGCCGGCGTACTGTCGGCCGAAGCGAAAAACCACATCGAGGTCAACGCCAAGGCGCTGGACAGGGCCACCGGCGCGCAGATCGTGTTTGTGACGGTGGACACCACGTCGCCCAATACGACCTTTGACTACGCCCTGGCGCTCTTCAACGAATGGGGCATCGGCGACGCCCAGAAGAACAACGGCCTTCTCGTGCTGCTGGCCATCGGCGACGACGACTACTACACCATCGAGGGTACGGGGCTCGAGCGCAACCTGCCCACCAGCGAACTGAGCGCGCTGTGGAACGAGTATCTGGAGCCGGGTTTTGCCGCGAAGGACTACTCGGCGGGCAGCATCCAGTATTTTGACGCGCTGTTCGAAAAGGTGGCGGACATCTACGGCGCCAGCCTCTCCATCGACAATGCGTCCCGGACCGCCTACTACGGCTCCGGCACCGGCGTAGGAACGAATTTCAGCCCCGGCGGCGCGAGCTACGGCACGGGCGACGGCTACGTCGCGGACGCGCCCCGGCGCGACGAGGGCGGTTCGTCTTTCAACTTCATCTTCGCCATCATCATCGTGCTGATCGTGCTCTCCATCTTTGGCGGCGCGCGCGGCGGCTGCGGCTGCCTGCCGGGCTTTTTCGGCGGCTGGCTGGGCGGGAGCCTATTCGGCCCCCGGCGCCGTCCGCCGGGGCCGGGGCCCTGGAGCGGCGGTCCCCGTCGTCCGGGCGGGTTTGGCGGCTTTGGCGGAGGCGGCTTTTCTGGCGGCGGCGGCCGGTCGCGCGGTTCGGGCGGCGGCCGTTCCGGCGGCGGCTTTGGCGGCTTTGGCGGGGGCGGCGGCTTCTCCGGAGGCGGCGGCGGCTCCCGCGGGGCGGGCGGCGGCCGGGGCAGGTAAAAGCGGGGGCGGGCGGATGAAAGTCCGCGCCGCCCCCAAAGCATCAAAAAACCCTGCGGTTTTTTCGATGCGATGAGAAAGGGTCTGCGTGCGCCTGAAATTCTCTGGAATTTCCGGGCGGCGCACTGACCAAAGGTATGGATAGCGCCACCAGTGTGCGCACTGATGGTGCGATCCCGTTCCCGGCGTGCACGCCGCCGGGAACGATTAAAGCATAACGGGCACTTTGTGGATGGTCTGAGGGCGGCGCGGATGAAAATCCGCGCCGCCCCGTTGTGCGCAAATCCGCGCGCCGGAGGAATCAGCAGATGCCGGGCAACTCGTCCTCCGATGTGACGCCGCGCGCCAGGGCCTGTTCGCGCAGCGTCGCGTACAGTTCCGCCATCGTGGCTTCCGGATAGGGCGCCACCAGGATCGTGCCGATGAAAAGCGCCAGAAGGCCCAGCAGGTACCAGCCGATAAAGCTGAGCTGCAGTACGAAGATGTCAAACTTGCAGCCGTCGGTCATGCTGCGGCTGAGGTCCAGCGCGCGCCGCCACGACAAGCCCGGATTTTCCGCCAGGATGTAGGGCACGAGGGCGTACTGGTAGGACTTGACGATGCCTGGGACGATGAGGAGCAGCGACCACAGCGCGATGATGAGCACCTGCATGAACGTCGCCTTGACCACGTTCAGGTAGCTCCCGCTCGAAAACGGCCAGAAGACCAGACCGACACTCGGGCGGCGGAGGCGGTGCTCCAGAAAAAAGCGGCTCTTGCCCACGGACAGCGGGTTGGCCACAAAGACCCCGTAGGCGATGGAGAGAAGTATGCTGCCGAACACAACAAACAGAAGCATCGGAGAGATGGACCGCATGAAATCGCCCAGCTGGTTGACCTCATGGGCGTTCAGGCGGTATTCCACACCGACCGGGCCCTGCCCGGTGTTGCCCACGCCGCCGATGCCGCCCGACAGGATTATGACGATGACGACCGCCGACAGCGCGACCCAGTACCCATTGTTTCGAAGCGACTGCCATGCCCGCGATTTCAGTTCAGCGCGCACCCACATAGGCATCCTCCTTCACATGTCCCATCCGCTGGGCGGCGCTTCCCCCTTTGCGCTGCGCCCAAGGGCCCCACTTAGGATATCTTGACCGAGCCCAGCACCTGCTTGAGCACCGGTTCAAAATCGCTGTAAAGGTCGGCCGGCGCGTAGAAATTCAGCGCCGTCAGGCGCTTTTTGGAATTTTTGACCGCGACGATGAGGAACCCCTTGATGGGCTTGCCGTCCAGATTGCCCTGGTACACGATGGAGAGGCCGGTATTGCCGGCCAGCTTGACCTTTTTGGAGATCGAACCGCGCCGGAAGTCCTCGACACCGGAGGCAACGGCGTCGATCATCTTATCCAGTTCTTTTTTCACGCCGTCCTGATCCAGCGACTTTGAGCTCTTTTTGACGCTGACGGCCAGCCGTGCCGCGGTCTCGCCCGGCTCCACCGGCTGAATGTAGCTGATGGTGATGGCGCCGGGCTTGTTGATCCAATGGGACGGGTAATCAAAGGTGACGTCCAGCGCTTTGTTGGTCACCCGGGCGTACTGGTAATCCTTGATTTCCACCACCGGCACCGGCGTGGGAACAGGCGTGGGCGCCGGCGTGGGCGTGGGGACCGGCGTGGGCTCGGCGGTGACTTCGGGCGCGGGTACAGGCGTCGCCTCCGGCTGGGCAAGAAGCCCGCAGCCGGAGGTGATGAGCGCCACAAGCGCCAGGGCAATCAGCGCCGACAGCCGCTTCACGGCCGGGCCAGCCTTCCTGATATCGTTCATGAGACCTCAGCGGTTGGCGTCGCGCTCACGCAGCTCGACCCTGCGGATCTTGCCGGAAATCGTCTTGGGCAGTTCGCTGACGAATTCGATGATGCGCGGATATTTGTAGGGGGCGGTGGTGTGCTTGACGTGATCCTGGAGTTCCCGAATCAGGTCATCGGAGGGCTCGTAGCCGCTGCGCAGCACGATGGTGGCCTTGATGATCTGGCCGCGCACCGCGTCCGGCACGCCGGTGATAGCGGTTTCCACCACGGCGGGGTGTTCGAGCAGTGCGCTCTCCACCTCAAAGGGCCCGATGCGGTACCCGGAGGACTTGATCACGTCGTCCGCGCGGCCCACATACCAGTAGTAGCCCCACTCGTCGCGCCAGGCCAGATCCAGCGTATGGTACGCGCCGTCGTGCCAGACGGACTTTGTGCGCTCCGGATCCCGGTGGTAGCCCTGGAACATGCCTACGGGGCGGTCCCTGCGGGTACGCACCACGATCTCGCCCACCACGCCCGGCGGGACGGAGTTGCCCTCCTCATCCACCAGATCCACGTCAAACTGGGGCGAGGGCTTGCCCATCGAGCCGGGGCAGACTTTCATCCACGGGAAGGTGCCCACCGTGACGCACAATTCGGTCTGGCCGTAGATTTCGCGCATCTGATGGCCGGTCAGCTTAAGCCATTTTTCAAACAGATCGGGGTTCAGCGGTTCGCCGGCGACGGAGCAGGCCTGAAGAGCGGAAAGGTCGTAGGCGGCCACGTCCTCCAGCGCCATGAAGCGGTAGATCGTCGGCGGCGCGCAGAAGGTGGTGACGGCGTACTTTTCCAAAATGCCCAGAAGCTCCGCCGGCACGAATTTATCAAAATCGTAGCTCATGACGGCGCTGCCCGCCATCCACTGGCCGTACAGCTTGCCCCAGACGGATTTGGCCCAGCCGGTCTCCGAAACCGTCAGGTGCAGCCCGCCCTCCTGGCAGCGCAGCCAGTACACCGCCGTCTGAATGTGGCCCAGCGGATAGCTGCAGTCCAGCAGCACCATCTTGGGCATGCCGCTGGTGCCGGAGGTAAAGTAGATCAAAAGCGGATCGTCGTTATTGTTGAGCGGCAGCGGACGGTCAAAGTGGTCGCCGTGCTTTTTCATCTCCTCATCAAAGGAAAGCCAGCCGGCCCGCTCGCCCCGGACCGCGACGCGGATCTTCAGCGAGGGGCATTCGGGCAGCGCGGCGTCCAACTGGTCGGCAAAAGCGCCCTCGACGGTGCCGATCACCGCCTTGATGTCCGCGGCGTTGGCGCGGTAGATGATGTCCTTTTTGGTCAGAAGGTGGGTTGCCGGCACGGCGACGGCGCCCAGCTTGTGCAGCGCCATGATGGCGAACCAGAATTCATAGTGCCGCTTGAGCACCAGCATCACCACGTCGCCCCGCCCTACGCCCAGCGAGGAGAGCATATTGGCGCAGCGGCTCGATTCCCGGCTGATGTCGGCAAAGGAGAAGGTCCTCGCCTCGCCGGCAGGGTTGCACCACTCCAGCGCACGCTCGTCGGGGGCCTCCCGGGCCATCTGGTCCAGCACGTCAAAGGCGAAGTTGAAGTGCTCCGGCACGTTGATTCTGAAGTTCTTGAGATAGTCTTCGTAGGAGCCGAACTCCCATTGATCCAGGTACTTTTTGTAGGGCGTCATTGGGCCTGACCTCCCGGATTATTTGATGACGACGGCGATAAACCTAGCGTCGGCGTCCAGCGCGTACATGGCGTGGGGAAGCGAAGAATCGTAGTACACCGAATCCCCCGCGTCCAAGTACACCTTGTTGCCGCCAAGCTCGATCAGCATGCGGCCCTCCAGCACGTAATCGAACTCCTGCCCGTCGTGGGCGTGGGCGGTCTTGCCGGAGGTCTGGCCGTCAAACTCGACGGTGACGAGGAAGGGTTCCGCCTTCTTGTCGCGGAAGTTGTAGGCCAGGTGCTGGTAGTGGTAGGCCTTGCGTCGGTCAAAGGCCAGGCCCTGGCCCGCGCGGGTCACGACATAGCCCCGAAGCCTGGGGCTTTCGCCGGTGAGCAGGTCACTGATGTCGACGCCCAGCGCTTTGGCAATGTTGAACAGGTGGCTGAAGGAAAAGTCCCGGACGCCCTTTTCGTATTCGATGTAATCCTCCAGCGGTACGCCGGACGCTTCCGCGACCTGCCGCTGCGTCAGGCCGCTGATCTCGCGAAGATCACAGATCCGGACCGCGATGGCCTGAATGTTGTCAGACACGCGCAAAGACCTCCCTATTGCATCCAATTTATCAAATCATAACGTCTGATGGGGCGTGGTGTCAAGCCAAAAGTCATTAAAACGACCATTGGAGCCCCGAGCCGGACAGGATGGCCGAAGATTATTGACATTTGCCCGCCGCTTCGGGATAATGGACGCAGGGGGGATGATCCATGCGCAAGATTCTGGCGGTGCTCCTGCTGGCGCTTCTGGCCCTGTCGCCGGGCGCGCTGGCGGCGGATTACACGATTTCCGCGTACTCGATGGACGTGTCCATTGAGGCCGATGGGTCCGGGCGGATCGCGGAGCGCCTGACCTACGTTTTTGACGGCAGTTACAACGGCATCCTGTCCACCCTCGACGTTTCGGATGTGGAGGGATGGGGCGATTTCAGCCTGTACGTGGACGGCGATACGCTGCTGACGCGGGTCGATTCGATGGATATGGTGCCCAATACCTATACGCTGACCGAGGACGGCGGCATGCTGGAGGTCAAGGCGTACGCGCCGGGCAGCGGCGGCCGGCGCGAGTTTCGCTACGAGTACACGCTGCGGGGTCTCGCCCAGCGGTATCGGGACGCCGCGCGGCTCAACTACCGGCTGATCGGCCTCAACAATGCCGTGACGCTTCAAAATGCCACGCTGAGCGTTGCGTTTCCGGAGGCGCCGGAGCACTGGTTTGTCCACGGCGCCATGGACGAGGGCGACCTGGCGCTGGCGGGCAGCGTGCTCACGGCCGGGCCCAGGGACGTGGCGCCGGGGCAGTACGCCGAGATCGACGCGCTGTTTCCGGCCTCCGCGCTGTACGCGGCGCCGCTGATCGACCGGGACATCACAGACGAGGCCCTCGAAACCGAGGCGAGGCTGGCCGAGGAGCGGGCGGAGGCGGAAGAGGCGCAGGCGCGCATGGAGCATGCGGCGCGCTATGGGCTGATGGGGGCCTTCGCGGCGATCTTCATCGGCATGGCGCTGCTCTTCCGGTCCTTTTTCGCGCGCTTCGGATTCCGCCGGGCGGTGCAGCCCTCGGAGGACACCGGGGCACTTGACGGGCTGGACGCCGCGGTGGCCGGGCTGCTGGTGCGAAACACTGCGGACGAGAGCGCCTTTTCCGCTACGCTCCTGGAGCTCACCCAAATGGGCGTGCTTTCGATGGCCGGCGAAGCCCACCCCGTCAGCGGAGAAAAGGGGACGAAGTTCACCGTGCTGCGCCGCGACGCGCCGATGTCCGGCCAGCAGCAGGCGCTGTTTTCCTGGCTGTTTGGCCGCAGGGATTTCCTCTGGATCGAGGATCTGGACGCCGGCGAGAGTGAATCCGCCGCCCGGGACTTTGCCAGCGAATACGCCGCCTGGCAAAAGGCCGTCCAGCGGCAGGCGATCGACCAGGGGCTGTACCAGGGCAACGGCGGAAAGAAGGCGCTGGGCGTCACGCTGACGGCCGTGTTGGGCATCATCGTCAGCGTCGCGGCCTTTGCGCTGGAAATGGCCTGGCAGGGCGCCGCGGGGCTGTTTTTGACGGCGGTTTTGTGCGCGGGCTTTGCGAGCCTTCGCCCGCTCACCGACCGCGGCGAGGAAAAAGTCGCGGCGGTGCGGGGTTTTTGCGAAAAATACGGTGAAAAGCTGACGGAGCTTCCGGCGGACGCGCTGAAGAATCTCCCAATTCTGGTGGCGCTGGGCTATGTGGAGCCGCTGACCCAGTATCTGGAGCGCCGGGCCGGCGAGCCGGACTACGGCTACGGCGGCATGCTGCCCGTGTGGTGGTACGCGGGCTGGTACTACGACATGGGGCGCACGCGTCACGCCTTCCGCGATGTGCGGCGGCACAACGCCTCGGTGGTGGCCAAGAGCAGCAGTTCCTCCGGCGGCGGTTTTTCCGGCTCCTCCGGCGGCGGCGGGGGCGGCGGCGGCCACGGCGCCTGGTAACGGCAGGAAGGCCCGCCGGACTGGTCCGGCGGGCCTTCCCGCGGCGCGGGTCAGCGCTCCGCGGTATCCCCGTGCAGCGCGATCTGCTCGTTCAGAAGATCGATGTTGCCGCAGCCCAGCGTGACCACCAGGTCTCCGGGCCGCCAGTGGGCGCGCAGGTACGCTTCGGTGTCGTCAAAGGAGGGGGTTACCGTGGCGTCGACGCCCCGGTCGCGCATCGGTGGGATCAGCATTTCGGACCGGATGTCGCCGGGGTCCGGCTCACGGGCGGCGCAGATGTCCGTGATGAGCACCTGATCCGCGTCGTCAAAGGTTTCCACAAAGCCGTCAAAGAGCTTCTTCGTCCGGGAATAGGTGTGGGGTTGCCATACCGCCCACAGCCGGCGGTGGGGCTGGAGCTTCGCGATGCGCAGCGCGTTTTTGATCTCGGTGGGGTTGTGCCCGTAGTCCTGAAAGACCCTCACGCCGTCGGTGATGCTGGTCAGCTCAAAGCGCCGGTGGGCGCCGACATAGCGGGACAGGGTTTGCGCCACCTGATCCATCGGAAGGCCGCAGATGCGCGCCACCGCCACCACGGCCAGCGCGTTCAGGAGGTTGTGCTCGCCCGCCACCGTCATGCGGATCTCACACAGCGGCGTGCCGCCCAGCACGGCGGTGCAGCGCGCGCGGCCCTCAGCGTCGTATGAGAGGCCCTCCGGGCGCACGTCGTTGGCCGCCTCCAGGCCGTAGGTCAGCTTTTTCCGCCCGGAAGCGGCCAGCACGCGGCGCGCGCGGGGGTCATCGCCGCAGCCTACGCACCAGCCGTCCTCGGGCGTGCGGCGGGCGAATTCCAGAAAGGCGCGCTCGATGTCGTCGATGTCCTTGTAAAAGTCCAGATGATCCTCGTCGATGTTCAGGATCACCGCCACCGTGGGCAGGAATTTCAGAAAGCTGGCGTTGAATTCGCAGGCCTCGACCACAAAGTAGTCCTTTTCGCCCAGGAGCGTCGACCCGCCCAGCGCGTCCAACTCGCCGCCGATGTGCACGGTGGGGCGGACGCCGCATTCCACCATCGCCTGGGAGAGCATCGCGGTGGTGGTGGTCTTGCCGTGGGTGCCGCTGATGGCGACGGCGGTTTGGTAGCCCTCCATCAGCTGGCCGATCAGCTCGCTGCGCTCGATCTGCGGGATGCCCAGGCGCTCGGCCTCGAGGCGCTCCGGGTTTTCCGGCGCGATCGCCGCGGTGTAGACGATGAGATCCGCGCCGCGCACGTTTTCCGGGACGTGGCCGATGGCCACCGGAATGCCCCGGGCGACGAGCGCGTCGGTCTTGTGGGAGCGGTCGCGGTCGGAGCCCGCCACGCGGTAGCCCAGCGTCTGCAAAAGCGGCGCGAGGCCCGACATGGAGCTGCCGCCGATTCCGATAAAATGGACGCGGGCGCCCTGAAACGCCCGGATGTGCGCGGTCATAGATGCGTCCTCCTGAAAAACGGATTGTCCGGCTTTTTATTATACGACGGCGCGCCGCCGCCATCAACCGCCGTTTCCTCAATCCTCCGGTGCGCGCGTTAAATGTGTGTTGGATTCTCGAAAACATGTTCGCCGCTTCTGGCGGAAACGCCGTTTTTCCGGTATAATTGTACGGAATGCCCAGTATTTGTCCGGAGGGATCTCGGATGGATCGATATAAGCGCAGCGAGCGGCTGGGCGCGATGGCCGCGGCGCTGATGGCAAGCCCCAACAGGATTCATACCCTTGGCACGTTCTGCGAGATGTTCGGCGCGGCGAAATCCACCGTCAGCGAGGACATCGAGCTTTTGCGCGCCTCCTTTGAGGCCTTCGATCAGGGCGAGCTGACCACCGTGGCCGGCGCAGCGGGGGGTGTGCGCTACCGCGCCATTGTGGGCCCAAAGCGCGCGGGGGCGTTTCTCGCGGCGCTCGCCCGTCGGCTGAGCGACGCGGGGCGGCTGCTTCCGGGGGGCTTTCTCTACACCTCCGATGTCAGCTCCGAGCCGGAAACCGCGGAAATGCTGGGCAGGATTCTCGCGATGCAGTACTACGACCGCGCGCCGGACTTTGTGCTGACGATGGAGACCAAGGGCATCCCCATTGCGATGATGACCGCCCGCACGCTGGGCGTGCCGCTGGTGATCGCGCGGCGCGACTCCCGCGCCTACGAGGGCTCCGCGGTGAAGATCAACTACATTGCCGGCGGCAGCGGCGAGCGCATCGAAACCATGGCGCTGGCGCGCCGCGCCGTCACGGGTGGGCAGCGGGCGCTGATCATTGATGACTTCATGAAGGGCGGCGGCACGCTGCGCGGCATGGTGGACATGATGGCGGAGTTCCAGGCCGAGGTGGTGGGCGTGGGCGTGATGATCTCCACCCTTCAGCCGGAAAAGAAGCGGGTGGCCGGCGCGAAGTCGCTGATGGTGCTGACCGAGGTGGACGCCCAGCAGGGCAAGGTCACGGTGGAACCCGCGGAGGCGTTCCGCTGACGGGAAATCCCGCCCCTGGACTTGACAAGCCGCCCCGGCCCATTTACAATGAACAGGATGCCCCCCGTGCCGCGCGCGGGCGGTCATCCTCAAAGGCAAATCCATCAGGCAGCGGGGGGCCACGGGGCTTTCCTCGCCGCCATGCTATTTTGGCGGGGTGTACGGATGTACGTTGTGGTAGGGCTGGGCAACCCCGGCAGGAAATATGCGCGCACGCGCCACAACGCGGGCTTTGACGCGGTGGAGATTTTGGCCTCGCGCCTGGGCGTTTCCATGACGAAACTCAGGTGCAAGGCGCTGATCGGAGAGGGTACCGTCGGCGGCGAGCGCGTCGTGCTGGCCCAGCCGCAGACATTCATGAACCTGAGCGGCGAGAGCGTCCGGGAGCTGGTCAGCTGGTACAAGATCGATCTTGACCACCTGATCGTCATCTACGACGATTGCGATCTGCCGCTGGGCAGGCTGCGGGTGCGGGCAAAGGGTTCGGCCGGTACCCACAACGGCATGAAGTCCGTCCTGTACCAGCTGGGCAGCGAGGACTTCCCGCGGGTGCGCGTGGGCATCGGCCGCCCGCCGGAGGGCTGGGATCTGGCGGATTATGTGCTGTCCGGCTACCCTGCGGCGAGCGACCGCAAAGTCATGTTTGACGCGCTGACCAAGGCCGGCGAAGCGGTGGAAAAGATCATTCTGGAAGGATTGCCCCGGGCGTCGGAATTTGCGAACGCCGGTTCAAAGGAGTAACATGGCCCAGAGCCAAGACCTGATTTTCAGCCCCCTCGAAGGACTTCAAGCGTTTGGACAGATGCTGGGCGCGATCAAGGCGCCGGGCGCCTATGCCGTCAGCGGCGTGGACGACTGCCAGCGCCTGCACCTGGCGGCCGCGCTGCAGAAAAAGGCCGGCCGGCCGCTTCTGTTCGTCACCGCCAGCGGCCAGGGCGCGCAGCGCGCCGCGGAGGATCTCGGCCACCTGCTGGGCGGCGGCGTCATGGTGCTGCCGGCCCGGGAGGTATCCTTCCTCCGGGCCGCGGCGGCCAGCCGCGATCTGGCGATGCGGCGCCTTGAGGCGCTGGGCATGGCCGCCACCGGGCAGCTGCGCGCCCTGGTGGCGCCGGTGGACGCGCTGATGGACCGGTTGATGCCCCGGGACCGCTTCCTTCGGGACGTGTTCACCGTCCGGGAGGGCATGCGGATGGACCCGGGCGACATGCTTGCGCGTCTGGTGGCGGCGGGATACGAGCGCGTGGATGTGACCGAGGCCCGCGGGCAGTGCGCGCTCCGGGGCGGCATTCTGGATGTGTATCCTGTCGGCCAGCCCAACGCGCTGCGGCTGGAGTTCTTTGACGACGAGATTGACTCCCTGCGCGACTTCGACGTGATGACCCAGCGCTCCATTGCCCGGCGCAGGGAGGCGGTCATCTACCCGGCGGGCGAGGTGCTGCTGAGTGCCGACGAGGCGCTTCAGGCCGCGGAGCGCCTGGAAACGGCGCTGGGCGCGGCCCGGGGCGAAGCGCAGAGCGTGGACCGTCAGCGCGAAATTGAGAAGGAATTTGACCTCATGCCCTTTGAGCAGTTCTTTGAACTGCTCGGCGAGGAGGACGGCGAAGCGCTGCCCTCCATGTTCGATCTGGCCGCGAAACCAACCGGCGCGGCCCGCAGGCTCCAGCGGCCGGAGGATGGCCCGAAGCGGGAGGGGGGGCCGCGCACCGCGCTGGCCCGCAACTTTGCGCACCGGTTGGATGCGCTGAAAAACGGGCACGCCACCGATGCGATGCTCTCCATATTCCACATGATCTACCCGGATACCCGGACGGCGGTTGACTATCTGGACGCGCCGGTGGTGGTGATGGACCAGCCCGAGCGGCTGCGCGAGCGCTGCGAAAACCGGCTGCTCGAGTTCCAGGAGCAGTTCAAGACGGCGCTGGGGCGGGACGAGGCGATGCCCGCGCAGGCGGACCTGCTGCTCTCCTACGACCAGGTGCTGCCCGCGCTGGACGCGCATCCGGTGCTCACGCTGACGCCTTTCACCCGGGTGTCGGCGGACTTTACGCCCAAGGCGCTGATCAAGGTCAACGCCCTGGGGGCCAGCGCCTACCAGGGGAACATGCGCGAACTGGCGCGGGACATTGAAAAATGGCGCGGCGAGGGCTGGAGGATTGCGCTGATGGCGGGCGGCGTCGCCCGCGGTCAGCGGCTCAACCGCACGCTGTTTGACTTTGGCTGCGACGCGCCCTTCCTTGAGGAGCCGCCGGCGGCGCTCGAGCCCGGCCGGCCGGTGATCCTGCCCTTTGCGCTCTCCCGCGGCTTTTCATATCCGGATGTGAAGCTGGCCGTGGTGGCCGAGGCCGACATCTTCGGCGTGTCCAAGCAGCGCCGTGAGCAGAAGGCCCGCGGCGGCGACAAGATGAGCGCCTTCACAGACCTGCAGGTGGGCGACTACGTGGTGCACGAAAACCACGGCATCGGCCGCTACATGGGCACGGTGCGGCTGGCCTCCGAGGGCACGCTCCGGGATTTTCTGCACATCCAGTACATGGGCTCCGACAAGCTGTACGTGCCCACCGACCAGATGGACCGGGTGCAGAAGTACATCGGGCAGGAGGGGGAGAGCCCCCGGCTCAACCGCCTGTCCGGCGGCGAATGGCAGCGCCAGAAGGCCAAGGTGCGCTCCTCGATCCATGAAATCGCGGGCGAATTGGTCAAGCTGTACGCCGCCCGCACCGCTGCAACCGGCTACGCGTTTTCGGCCGACACCCCCTGGCAGCGGCAGTTTGAGGACAGCTTCGAGTTTGAGGAAACGCCGGACCAGCTGCAGGCCATCGAGGAAATCAAAAAGGACATGGAAAAGCCCCAGATCATGGACCGGCTGCTGTGCGGCGACGTGGGCTACGGCAAGACGGAAGTGGCGCTGCGCGCCATTTTCAAGTGCGTGATGGACGGCAAGCAGGCCGCGCTTTTGGCGCCCACCACCATTTTGGTGCAGCAGCACCTGGCGACCATGACCAACCGCTTCCACGGTTTTCCGGTGCGCCTCGCCACCCTCAGCCGCTTTGCCACCGCCGCGGAGCAGAAGCGCACCGTGGAAAGGCTCGCCGCCGGCGAGCTGGACGTGGTCATCGGCACCCACCGCCTCTTGGGCAAGGACGTATCCTTCAAAAACCTGGGGCTCCTGGTGGTGGACGAGGAGCAGCGCTTTGGCGTCAAGCACAAGGAATCCATCAAGCAGATGAAAAGGAACGTGGATGTGCTGACGCTGTCGGCCACGCCCATCCCGCGCACGCTGCACATGTCGATGGTGGGCATCCGCGACATGTCCCTTTTGCAGACGCCCCCCGACGAGCGCTATCCGGTGCAGACCTACGTGGTGGAGTACTCCGATGCGCTGGTGCGCGACGCCATCCTGCGGGAATTGTCCCGCGGCGGGCAGGTGTACGTGCTGCACAACCGCGTGCAGACCATCGAGGCCATGTTTGCCCGGCTCAAGAAGCTGGTGCCGGAGGCGAAGATCGCCGTCGGCCATGGCCAGATGCGCGAACAGGCGCTGGAGGACGTGATGCTGGACTTCTACGAGGGCAAGTATGACGTGCTTTTGTGTACCACCATCATTGAGGCGGGTCTTGACGTACCCCGGGCCAACACCCTCATCGTGTGTGACGCCGACCGCTTCGGCCTTTCGCAGCTGTACCAGCTTCGCGGGCGCGTGGGGCGCAGCAACAAGCTGGCCTACGCGTTTCTCACCGTCAGCCCCAACAAGGTGCTCACCGAAAGCGCCGACAAGCGCCTTTCCGCCATCCGCGAGTTTACGGAGTTCGGATCGGGCTTCCGCGTTGCGATGCGGGATCTGGAGATTCGCGGCACAGGGAACCTCCTGGGCGCGGAGCAGTCCGGGCACATGGCCACGGTGGGGTACGATCTCTATGTCAAGATGATCGAGGAAGCCGTGCGCGAACTGCGCGGCGACCAGTCGCTGGGCGATATCCAGACCAAAATGGAGCTGAAGGTGGACGCGTTCCTGCCCGGCGAGTATGTGATGAGCGATGTGACCCGCGTCGAGGTGTACAAAAAGATCGCGCTGGTGGGTGGCCGGGCCGCCCGGGAGGATCTGATCGAGGAGCTGATCGACCGCTTCGGCGACCCGACGCGGCCGGTGATGAACCTCATCGAGATCGCGCACCTCAAGAATCTGTGCCAGCGCCTGGGCATAGACCTCGTCACCGGGCGCGCCGGCGCGCTGGTGATGCGCTTTTCGCCCGCCGCCGACCTGGACGTGGTCCGGCTGGTCGAGGCGCTCAAGCCCCATGAAAAGCACGTGCGCCTGCAGGCGGGCAAGGAATCGGCGCTGGTGTACCAGGAGGGCAAAAAAACCGTCGAGGACGCGCTGCCGGGCGCGGTGCGGATGATGGAGAAGATCGTGGCCCAGGTGGCGCCCCGAGCCGCACAAAAGGGAGAAGGAGAAGGCGCATGATTGTGACGGGAAACGGCCAGTCCCTGCAGGAGCTGCTGGCGCGGCAGGGCGTCCAGCTGGAAGCGCCCTGCGGCGGCAAGGGCATCTGCGGCAAGTGCCGCGTGCGGGCTTCGGGCGACGTGAGCGCGCCGGATGAGCGCGAATGGGAATGTCTGACCCCGGAGGCGCTGAACGCCGGCTGGCGGCTGGCCTGCAGGTGCCGCGTGGACGGCACCGCGCGGGTGGAACTGGCCGGGGGCGTCAACCAGCGCATCCTGACCGAAGGCGGCGGCCAGACCATCGAGGGCGCGCAGGGCGTTATGGCGGCGGTGGACATCGGCACCACCACCATTGCGGCCTACCTCGTGCGGGACGGCGCCACCATCGACTGCGAGGCCGCGATGAACCCTCAGCGGTCGGTGGGCGCGGACGTCATCAGCCGCGTGGACTACGTGATCAACCACGAGGACGGCCTCCGGTTCCTGTCTGGCCAGGTGCGCGCAAGGGTGGACGAGCTCATCGCGCGGATGACCGCGCGGCAGGGAATTGCGCCGGAGGAGGTCCGCCTGGTGTCGCTGGTGGGCAACCCCATCATGACCCACATACTCGCCGGCGTGGACCCGCGCGCCATCGCGGTGGCCCCCTACAAACCCGCCTACCGGGCGGCGTTTTACACCCGGGGCCTGCTGGAGAGCGCGCCGGGTTCCCGCCAGCTGGTGGGGGGCTGCGTGGCCGGATACGTGGGCTCCGACACCATCGCCGCGGCGATGGCCGCGGACATGGATCGGTCGGACGAGGTGGCGCTGCTTCTCGACATCGGCACCAACGGCGAAATCGCGCTGGGCGGGCGGCGGCGGATGCTGACCTGTGCGGCGGCGGCGGGGCCGGCTTTTGAGGGCGCGCACATCAAGTACGGCTCCGGCGCGGTGGACGGCGCCATCGACCGGGTGTGGGCGGAGGACGGCGCGCTCCGCTGCCACGTGCTGGGCGAGGGAAAGGCCGCGAGCATCTGCGGCAGCGGCCTGGTGGACGCGGTGGCCGCGCTGATCGAGCTGGAGCGGATCGATGAAACGGGCCGCATGGACGGCGCGGAGGTCGAACTGGCGGACGGCGTCAGCCTGACGCAGCGGGACGTGCGCGAGGTGCAGCTGGCCAAGGGCGCCATCGCCGCCGGCGTAGACATCCTGATGCGCGAGATGGGCGTGACGGAGAAGGACATCCGCCGCCTGTACCTGGCGGGCGGCTTTGGAAACTACATTGACAAAAAGAGCGCCTGCGCCATCGGGCTTTTGCCGCCGGGGCTGCTCGACCGCGTGACGCCCATCGGCAACGCCGCCGGTGCGGGCGCGCGGCTGATGCTCGCGGGCGAGGATCGCGCCGAGGCGCTCCGGCGTCACATGGAGTATCTGGAGCTCTCCGGGCGAAAGGACTTTCAGGAGCTTTTCAGCGACAAGATGATGTTTTAGGCATTTGACCGACAAAAATGACGCCGGAGGCCGCTCCGGGCGTCATTTTTGTCGATTTGCAGGCGGCGAGGGGCCATCATGGCCGTCGCCGGCCCCGGGAATTGCGTTTATACTTGTGCTGAATGGGATTCATCCATCCGAAAACGCGGAGGTATATGATTGTGAACATACGGAAAGTCACGGGAGCCAAGAAAGAATACATCGATCTTTTACTGCTGGCGGATGAGCAAGAAAGCATGGTGGATCAATATCTCGAACGCGGCGAAATGTTCATTCTGGATGACGACGGTGTGAAAGCTGAATGCGTGGTTACAAAGGAATCGGACGGCACCTATGAGCTCAAAAACATCGCGGTTGAGCCCAACTGTCAGCGAAAAGGATATGGGAAGGCATTGATCGAATTCGTGCGCTCCCATTACGCGGATTGTAAAACCCTGTTTGTCGGAACCGGGGACAGTCCGTCCATCCTCAGCTTTTATGAAAAGTGCGGTTTCACGCAATCCCATCGGATCAAGAATTTCTTTACGGATCACTACGACCATCCGATATACGAAAACGGCATACAGCTTGTTGACATGGTTTACCTGAAACAGGAGCGATAACCCCCAAATCTTCCGCCGCGCATTTTGCGGGCGGGTGGGGCGGGCGCGGAAACTTCGGAACGGTGCTATTCTTCCATCACGCGGCAGTCGGCCAGGATCTCCGGAAAATTGACCATACTGTCCGCCGCGGTGATCGCCCGGATCACGCGACAGGGCACGCCTGCCGCGAAGGTGCGGGCCGGAACATCCCGCGTCACCACGCTGCCCGCGCCGATCACGCAGCCGTCGCCCAGGGTCACCCCGCCGCAGACGGTGACGCCGGCGCCCAGCCACACGTCGTTTCCGATGACGACGGGCTTGGCGTAGCACAGCAGCCTCGGCGAGCCGTGCCGGTCCAGCATGCGCCGCCGCTCCGAGGCGATCAGCGGGTGCACCGGGGTTGCAATGGTCACGTTGGGGCCGAAGTTTGCGTCGCGGCCGATGGTCACCCGCGCGTCGTCCTGCACCGTCAGGTTGTAATTGGCGAAGAAGTTGTCGCCAATCGTGGTGTGGGACCCGTAGTGGAAGAACACCGGCCCCTGGATGAAGCAGTTTTCGCCCATGCCGCCCAGAATCTGTGAGAGCAGTTCCCGGCGCGCTTCGGTTTCGTCCTCCATTGTCCGGCTGAAAAGGCTGCTCAGGTTGTGCGCGCGCAGCTTTTTCGCCCGGAGACCCTCCTCGCCCGGGTCAAACAGGATGCCAGAAAAAATCCGTTCCTCTTCCATCTCGTGCATGCTCCCTTCGTCGTTTTGCCCGGTCGGGGCCGGATGGGCGCGCCCGCCCGCATAGGCGCGGTCTACCCGATACACCATCGCGGCCATTCCCGCGGTCACCGAAAGGAGAAACCAGGGGTAGACCGCGAGGCCCGCCCAGTCGGCCATCAGGCCAAAGGCCAGCGGCATCAGCGTCGATCCGGTGTAGGCGCTGGCCATTTGCATGCCCATGAGGGTCTGCGAGTTCTCGCGGCCGAAGTTTGCCGGTGTCTCGTGCAAAAGGGCGGGATAGATGGGCGCAAAGCCCAGGCCCGCCAGCGACAGACCCGCGTAGAGCGGTGCCTCACCGCCCGGGATGAGCATCAGGCCGATGCCCGCCGCCGCCAGCGCCAGGCCGAGCCGCACCATCGTCCGGTCGCCCAGGCGGCCGGACACCATGCCGCTCGCAAACCGCCCGGCGGTGATGCCCACGTAGAACAGCGCGGTCATCTTCGCGGCGGATTCGGCGGAAATCCCCCGGGCAAACACCATGTAGCTTCCGGCCCAGAGCCCTGCGGTCACCTCCGCGGCGCAGTAGCAAAAGAGCGCCGCCATCATCGGCTTCGCACCCGGCAGCCGAAGCATCCGCGCCATGCCGGGGCGCGCTTCGCCGGTTGGGGCGGGGGCGTCCCCGGCCTTGGCGCGCCAGAGGGGCAGCGCCATCACAAGGCCCGCCACCAGCGCGATTTGAATGACGCCGATCGCCCGGTAACCCGCGCTCCAGCCGCCGCCGCCGGACAGGGCGAGGCCCATGATGTAGGGCCCCAGCGACGCGCCTACGCCCCAGAAGCTGTGCAGCCAGTTCATGTGCCGGGACTTGTAGTGGAGTGCCACGAAGTTGTTGAGCGCCGCGTCCACGCTGCCGGCGCCCAGCCCGTAGGGAACCGCCCAGACGCACAAAAGCCAGAACGTGCGGGAGAAGGAGAAGCCCCAGAGCGCTGCCGCGGTCATCGCCACGCTGACGACGGTGACGGCGCCCGTGCCCAGCCTCCGGATCGCGCGCTCGCTGAAGAGGCTGGAGAGGATTGTGCCGCCCGCGATGATCATCGAAATCACGCCCGCGGCGGAAACGGAGACGCCCAGCTCCCGGTACATCGACGGCCACGCGGAGCCGAGAATCGCGTCCGGCAGGCCCAGGCTGACAAAGGCGGCGTAGATTACGACCAAGAGAAGCGAAACCATGCGCCCTCCTTGATGTGCGTTTTGCGGCATGCTATAATGATACGCCGGGCGGTGCGCGCGGGATATCGGTATTTGCGGAAAAACCATAACAATCGTCCAGAAGTTGCGAAAGAGGGGGGCCCCGGGATGATCGTATTGGAACTGAAGGGCGACGGCTCGGAGATCGTCCCCTACAATTTTCCGGATATGCCCGTTCACGCCACCAGGATGCGCCTGAGCGCCTATCCCGGCATGGCCTTTGTGGGCCACTGGCACGACGATCTGGAGTACGTCAGGGTCGAGCGGGGCGCGATGCGCTTTTCGGTCAACGGAACGGAGTATACGCTCCGGGAGGGGCAGGGGCTGTTTGTCAACGCGCGGCAGATGCATGCCGGGCGGGCGGCGGACGGAGGCGATTGCGAATTTCTGTGCGTGCTCTTTCACCCGGCGCTTTTGGGCGCCCTTCGCCGCGTCGAGGAGGCGGGGGTGAAGCCGTTGACGGAGGGTGCCCGGCGCCCGTCGATCCTGCTGAAATCCGCCGAACCCCGAGGCGAGGAGATGCTGTCGCAGGTGGCGCGGATCTTCGCGCTCTGCGAGGAGGGCGCGCCCGGCTTTGAACTGGGCGTGATGGGCGCGGCCCACACCCTGGCGCACCTGACGCTTTTGGCGGCGCGGCGGGAGGGGAGGGGCGCGCCGCCGCCCGACAGGCACCTGGACGCGCTCCGGCGCATGACCGGGTACCTCCAGCGGCACTATCCGGAACGCGTCGCGCTTTCGGACATCGCCGCCGCGGGCAGCGTTTGCCGCAGCCTGTGCTGCGAAGTGTTTCAAAAGCTGCTGGGCCGCCCGCCGATCACCTACCTGACGGACCTGCGCGTCGAAAAGGGCGCGGAGCTTCTGGCGGACACGGCGCTGTCCGTCACGGAAATCGCGCTTCGATGCGGCTTTTCCGGGCCCAGCTACTTCGCGGAGGTGTTCCGCCGGCGGATGCGTTTGACGCCCTCGCAGTACCGCTCTGCGGCTCGGGCGCGGTAGATCAGCGCGGGGGACTGGAAAGCGCCATGCCGTCAAAGCCGACGAGGATGCGCACGCCAACGTCCCGCGCGTCGTAAAAGGCCTGCATTTCGTCATGCCCCATTCCGCCGCGGTGGCTGATGTGGGTTATGCAGACCGTCGCGTCCGCCGCCAGCGCCCGGAGGTCAAATTCCGCCAGCGCCAGATGATCCGCGTGGGTGTGGGTGACGAGGATGTCCGTAAGCCCCGTCAGGTCGTTTCCCAGCACGGTGGACTGGTAGAACTGGTCGGGTCCGAAATCGATCTGCACTTCGGGACTCACGCGAAGGCAGCTGCGGGACCTGGCGTCCTTCCCGCCGCGCTCGCGCGCGGCTTTGCAGACCGGGCACAGGCACATGGGGCTTGGGATCGCCTCCGCCGCGCCGCTGCCGATGATCCGCGGGTAATCGTGATGCATGGGCGGCCTCCTTTACAGCGCGTCCGCCGGGGGTTCGGGCGGGGCGGTCTGCCGCCGCCAGTCGATCCGGAAGTACCAGGCCACGGCGGCGAAGATCAGCGCGCCGCCGATAAGCGTCGCGCGGCCCGGCGCTTCGCCCATCAGCAAAAACACCATCAGCGGCCCGGTGACCACCTCCATCAGCATGCCGATGGACACGGTGGTGGCGCTCAGGCTCTTCAGCGCGTAGCTGGCCAGCGAATGCCCCATGAGCGTGCAGAAGACGGCGAGCCCCATCGCCGCGGAGACAGCGGAAGGCGTCATGCCGTCGGCGGGCAGCCGCAGCGCAAGCCCCGTGGCCGCCAGCAGCAAAAACGCGACGCCGTACACCACGAGCGTGTAGGAAAACGTGTCGGTATCCCTGCGCACGGCGCGGCCGCACAGAAAGTAGCCGGCCTGGGTTGCCGCCGCGCCCAGCGCGAACAGGTTGCCGGCGGCTTTCGCGCCGCTCCAGCCCAGGTTGCAGACGATTACGCCCAAAAACGCCAGGGCCATCGCGAAAAAGGCCGGGCTGGGGATCTTCTCCTTCAGCACAAGCATGGAACCCAGCGCCGTCATGAAAAGGTATGTGCTCCAGATTGCCGCCGCGGCCAGCGCGTCCGTCAGCATCAGCGCATACACCCAGCAGGCGAAATGGGCGGCCAGAAACGCGCCGGAGAGCGCCGAAAGCCGCAGGGCCCGCCCCGAGATGCGTACGGGTACGGCGCGTTTCCGGATCAGCGAAATCAGCACCATCAGGGCCAGCGAAAACCCCAGCCGGAGGGCGTTGATCCAGACGGGATGCAGCCCCTCGCCCAGCGCGTATTTGTTGAGCACTGAGGAAAACGCGGTGCCGAGCATCGCCGTGCCCAGCGCGAGTCGGCCTTTTGCCGCGCCGTCCGGGCGCGCTGGCGGGCGGGGACGATGTTTCAAAGCGCTTCCTTCTTCCTTCGTGTATTCCTCGGCGCGGGAATAGGGGCATTATAGCCAAGGGGCGTTAAATGTACTATCACCGCGGAGCGTTTGGTGCAAGATTTGGGTCCGAAGAGCGCCGGGATGAGGACCTTTGAAAAAGGCGCGGCGCGGGCCCGGAAGCCGCGAACGCATTTTACATCGGCGTATTATAATACGCTCAATTGCCGGAGCGGAAGCCCGGCGGGCGCAGGCGGGGAGACAGTGTGAAAAGTCCGATCGTGGCCATGGTGAGCGCGTACCATATGAGCAGGGGAAGGCTGACACCCTCCCAGGTTGTGGCGCTCGGCTTCCTGTGCGTGATCCTGGCGGGCGCGCTGTTGCTCAGCCTGCCCTTTGCCCATGCGCGGGGCGTGGACATAAGCCCGCTGGACGCGCTGTTTACCGCCACTTCGGCGGTGTGCGTGACGGGGCTGACGACGGTGGTCACCGCCGCCGGCTGGAGCCTTTTCGGGCAGATTGTCATCCTGGCGCTGATTCAGGTGGGCGGCCTGAGCCTGACCACGCTGTTCACGCTGATCATGGTGCAGATGGGCCGGAAGGTCACCCTGAGGGATAGGCTCAACCTGCAGGCCGCCTTCAACGCCAACGACATTCGCGGCATGGTGCGCATGGTGCTGTTTGTGATCCGCGGCACGTTCCTCATCGAGGGCGTCGGCGCGGTGCTTCTGGCGGTCTTTTTTGCGCGGCGGGGCATGGGGCCCGCCCGCTCGCTGTTTTACGGCGTGTTCCACGCCGTTTCCGCCTTTTGCAACGCGGGGTTTGACCTGATCGGCGAAAGCAGCTTCGTGCCCTATGGGGATCAAGCGTTTTTAAACCTCGTGATCGCGTCGCTGATCATCCTGGGCGGCATCGGCTTTTCGGTCTGGCGCGACGTCTACCTCAAGCTGAGGTACCGGCTTTCCCCGGCGCTCAAGCGAAGGTACCGTTTTTCGCTGCATTCAAAGCTGGCGCTGATCTGCACGGCGTTTCTCCTGCTGTCCGGAACGCTTTACTTCTTCGTATACGAATATTCTAACCCGATGACCCTTGGCCCCATGTCCGTGGCGCACAAGCTGCTGGCGGCCTGGTTCCAGTCCGTCACGCTGCGGACGGCGGGCTTTTTCACGATCCCGCAGGGCGGGCTGAGCGAGGGCTCAAAGCTGTTCAGCAGCCTTTTCATGCTCATCGGCGGATCGCCCGGCGGCACGGCCGGCGGCATGAAGACGGTGACGGTGGCGGTGCTGCTGCTCAGCACCTGGAGCGCCTTCAGGGGCCGGAGCCGGATCAACGCCTTCGGCAGATCGCTGCCGGCCGGCGCGCTTCAAAAGGCGCTGACAGTGGCCGTCGCGATGATCTTCCTGTGGGGAGCCGGCGCGCTGACGCTGTCGCTCACCGAGTCGGGCATCGCCTACGCCCATTCGGCGGCGGACATCCTCTTTGAAGCATCCTCGGCGCTGGGCACGGTGGGGCTGAGCACCGGCCTTACGCCGCACATGACGGACCCGGGCAAGCTGGTGCTGATCCTTCTGATGTACATTGGGCGCATCGGTCCGCTGACGCTGGCGCTCTCGGTGGCGCGCCGCGCCCATGCCGCCGACGAGCGCGTCCAGTTCCCCAACGAAGAAGTGCTGATCGGCTGACGGAGGGAGAAATGACGGCCATGAGAAAGATTACGGTGACCAAGGACACGCAGTTTGCCATCCTGGGGCTTGGCAAGTTCGGCCGGTCAATGGCTTTGACGCTCTTTGACAACGGGTTTAACGTGCTGTGCTGCGACATCCGCGAGGGCGTGGTGCAGGAGGCCGTGGACATCGCCACCCACGTCGCGCAGGCGGACGCCTCCGACAAGCAGGCGCTGGAAAAGCTGGGCATCGGCAACTTTGACGTGGTGGTCATCGCCTTCAGCGCGGATTTTGAGGCGGCCGCAGTCACCGCCACGATCCTGAAGGAGATGGGCGTGCCCTACATCGTCGCCAAGGCCAACGGCATCCGCCAGAAGCAGATTTTTCAGTCCATCGGTGTGGACCGGGTCATCCTGCCCGAGCGCGAGATGGGCGAGCGCATCGCCTACGGCCTGATCACCAACGACCTGATGGAATCCATTCACCGATCGGACCGGTACGACATCATTGAGATGAAGCCGCTGCCCGAGTGGGCTGGCAAATCCCTCGCCAAGCTCAGGCTGCGCCAGACGGAGCGGATGAACGTTTTGATGATCATCCGGGAGGGCGAAATCATGGCGGTGCTGGACGCGCAGACGGTTCTCAAGGAAAATGACGATTTGATTGTGCTCAAGTCCAGGTACTAGTAGTCCACGAAGCTTAAGAACCGATGATAGGGCGCATAGATTTTTCTGTCCGGCACGGCCCCGGAGCGCAGGCGTAGCAGCGCTGCGTCAAGCAGAGAGCGACACAGCCGGACAGGAAAAGATCCAGCCATAACGCGGAAGTTAGGCTTCGCGGACTACTGGCGCCGGATAAAAGGAGAAGGCCGATCGGCCTTCTCCTTTTATCCGGCGCTACGCGGTCGCCGCATCGCTCTTTTCGGGCCTGAGCGGCCAGATGATCTTGCGTGGGCACCTTTCGGCGCAGGCCATGCAGCCCACGCACTTGTCGTAGTCGATCACGGGCAGGTCGCCCTCCATGGTGATGGCACCATAGGCGCAGGCCTTGGCGCACAGCCCGCAGCCGATGCAGCCCACGCGGCAGTTGTCCGTCACCAGGCGTCCCTTGAGCACGTTGACGCACTCGACGCGCACCGGACTGTCCTTGGGCACCAGCCGGATGATGTGGCGGGGGCATTCGGCCACGCACTTGCCGCAGGTGATGCACTTTTCGTGATCAATGACCGAAAGCCCATCGACAATCGCAATCGCGCCCACCGGGCACACCCTGGCGCAGTTGCCAAAGCCCAGGCAGCTGAAGGGGCAGCTCTTCACGCCGTCGTCGATGGCGGCGACCGCCCGGCAGTCCCTCAGGCCCTCGTAATTGAACTGAAGCGGCGCGTTCTCCCGCGTGCCGCGGCAGTGCACGTGGGCGGTCAGCGGCCGGACGAGCGCCGCGTCCACGCCCATCAGTGCGGCGATGGCCCCGTTGTTTTCGGCGGTGTTGACCGTGCAGGCGTTGACCGGCGCGCCCTCCGTCACGATGGCGTTCGCCAGGCCGTCGCAGCCGGGGTAGCCGCAGCCGCCGCAGTTGGCGCCCGGCAGCAGCGCGCGCACCTGATCGATGCGCTCGTCCTTCGTTACCGAGAAAAAGCGCCCGGCCACCGCCAGCGCCGCGCCCATCAGAAGGCCGATGGCGGCGATGGCGCCGGCGCTGATCCAGATGATCGTCATATTCGCCCTCCTTATCCGCCCAGACCCGCGAAGCCCATGAACGCGATGGCCATCAGCCCCGCCGCCACCAGCGTGATGGGGAAGCCCTTCATCGATTCCGGAATCTGCGCGTTTTCCAGTTTTTCACGGATGCCGGCCATCAGCACGATGGCAATGGTAAAGCCTACGCCGCCGAAAACGCCGTTGATCACACTCTCCAGAAGATCGTAGCCGCTTTCGATGTTGAGGATCGCCACGCCCAGCACCGCGCAGTTGGTGGTGATCAGCGGCAGATACACCCCCAGCGCCTTGTACAGCGCCGGGTTGGTCTTTTTCAGCACCATTTCGACAAACTGTACCAGCGCGGCGATCACCAAGATGAAGGCGATGGTCTGCATAAAGCCGATGGACAGCGGGTCCAGCACCCATTTTTGCACCATCCAGGTCAGCGCGGAGGCCATGCCCATCACAAAGGACACCGCCATGCCCATGCCCACGGCGGATTTGATCTTCTGCGAAACGCCGAGAAACGGGCAGATGCCCAGAAAGCGCACCAGCACAAAGTTATTGACCAGCGCCGCAGTGATCGCTATGAGGACAAGACGCACAATGTAGTCCATCGCGCTTCACTCCCTTCTTCTTTTTGGCGGAAAGGTGGTTGATGACGCCCAGCAGCAGCCCCAGCGTGATAAAGCCGCCGGGGGCCATCAGCGTGATCATGACGGGCTCGTATCCGCTTCCGAGGACGTTCACGCCAAACACCGTGCCGGCGCCGATCACTTCCCGGATGGCGGCGAAGGTGGTGAGCGCCAGGGTGAAGCCCAGCCCCATGCCCAGCCCGTCCATGGCGCTCTGCCAGGGGCCGTGGCAGCTGGCAAAGGCCTCCGCCCGCGCCAGGATGATGCAGTTGACCACGATCAGCGGGATGTACAGCCCGAGCGCCGCGTCCAGCGCGGGCACAAAGGCCTTGAGCAGCAGCTGAACGATGGTGGTAAAGGAGGCGATGATGACCACGTAGGCGGGGATGCGCACCTCGTCGGGGATGAAGTTGCGCAGAAGCGACACAAACACATTGGAGCAGGTGAGCACGGCCGTCGCCGCCAAACCCATGCCCACGCCGTTTATGGCCGCCGTCGATACCGCCAGCGTGGGGCACATGCCCAGCAGCATCCGGAAGGTTGGATTCTCCTTCCACAGGCCATTCAGAAGGATTTTGAGGGATTTCACTTGCCGACACCTCCCAGTGCGAGGGCGTAGGCCCGCGCCTCGTTCACCGCGTCCGTCACGGCCCGCGACGTAATGGTCGCGCCGGTCAGCGCGTCAATCTCGCCCGCGCCCGCGCCGTCCTTGACGACTTCGAGCTCGGCGTTCTGGTTCACATACTGGCCGGTAAACTCCGGCTTTTCCGCGTTTTTGCCCAGCCCCACCGTTTCGTTGTTCTCTCCGATGATGACGCCGGTAATCGTGCCCCCGGACTCAATGCCTACCGTCACCAGAAATTCGCCGCCATAGCCGGTGGCCGCGACTTCGACGACGCGCCCCCCGTCCGCCGTCACCAGCACAGAGCGGATGTTGCCGGTGAGCACCGCGCGCTCGTCCGGCACCGCCTGGCCGTCGATCACCTGCCCGCGGGCGCTGGCGGAGGCCAGCGCCTTCTGGCGCTCGATGGGCTCCTTGGTGACGTAGTAGGTGGCGCCCAGCGCGAGGCCCGCCACCAGCGCGATCAGAAAAAGCCGACCGCTCAGCCGTATCAGGTCACGCACGGTGCTTCACCTCCCCGAAGCTGCGGGCGCGGATGCCGCGCTCGATCAGCGGTACGCAGAGATTCATCAGCAGGATGGAAAAGCTGACCCCCTCCGGATAGCTGCCATAGAGGCGTATGACCACCGTGAAAAGGCCGCAGCCCAATGCGTAGATCCACTGTCCGGCCCGCGTGACGGGCGAGGTGGTGGGGTCCGTGGCCATAAAGACGGCGCCCAGCAAAAGCCCGCCGGACAGCGCGTGCACCGCGCCGTCCACCAGCGGCGGGTAGTAGCTCTCGCCCATCGGGCCGCCGAGGAGCGCCGTTCCGGCAAACACCGTGCCGACAAATACCACCGGAATGCGCCAGGAAACGACGCCAAAAACCATCAGCCATACAAAGCCGATCAGCACCGCAAGGGCGCTGGCCTCCCCGATGCAGCCGGCCGCGCTGCCAAAAAGCAGCCGGGTCAGGTCCGCGCCCCAGCCGCCGGAAACCTCAAAGGCTGCGCCGCCCTGCTTGATCAGGGACATCGGCGTGGCGGAGGTCAGCGCGTCGGCGGTGCTGGCCGTCAGCGCGTTGAGGGGGTTGATCCACGCGGTCATCCGCGAAGGAAAGCTGGCCAGAAGAAACGCGCGCGCGGCCAGCGCGGGGTTGACAAAGTTGTTGCCCAGACCGCCAAAGAGCATCTTCACAAGGCCAATGGCAAAGACCGAGCCCACGACGCACAGCCACCAGGGCGCGGTGGCGGGCAGATTCATGCCCAGCAGCAGCCCCGTCACCGCGGCGGACAGATCGCCGACGGTATTGGGCCGCTTCATCAGCCGCCCAAAGGCCCACTCGGACAGGATGGCGGAAGCCGTGGTCACCAGCAGCACGACCAGCGCATGGTAGCCGAACCGGTAGACGCCCATCACGCCAGCGGGCGCCAACGCGATCAGCACGTGGCGCATGACCGCGCGCGTATCCTGCGGGCCGCGAAGGTGGGGGGAAGGGGAGACGTTCAGCTTCATTTGTCGTACAGCCTCCTGTTCGTCACTCGCCCGCCGCGCTGCCGCGGACGAGCGCCTTTGCCAGGCGTATATTCTGAACCAGCTGCCGCCGGGCGGGGCAGACGTAGCCGCAGGCGCCGCATTCAATGCACTCGTGCGCAAAGAAACGGGCGGCCTTCGCGGCGTCCCGCGCCGAGATGGCCTCCTCGATGGCGTAGGGCTGAAGCCCCGCGGGGCAGACCTGATGGCAGCGCCCGCAGCGGATGCAGGCGGAGGGTTCCGGCACGTGGGCGGCCAAACCGGCCAGGGCGATGATGCCCGATGTCCCCGCGATCACGGGTACATCGTCCGTAAAAAGCGCGGTCCCCATCATCGGCCCGCCTGCGATGAGCTTGTCGGGCGCGCCGCCCGGATAGCCGCCGCAGAACCCGATGCAGTCCCGAAGGCTCGTTCCAATGCGCACGCGCAGGTTTTTCGGCTCCGCGACTGCGTTGCCCGTGACGGTGATGATCCGGTCAATCAGCGGCCGGCCCTCGGTGACGGCCAGGTTGAGCGCCGCCATCGTGCCCACGTTGAACACGGCGCACCCCGCGTCCCAGGGCAGGGCGCCTGCGGGCACCTTTCGCCCGGTCAGCGCGTAGATCAGCTGCCGCTCTCCGCCCTGGGGATACCTGGGCCTGAGCGGGCGCACCGAAACGGGCGTGCCTTCGGCCGCCCCGGAAACGGCGCGAAGGGCCGCGGCCTTGTCCGATTCGATGCCCAGGATCGCGCGGGCCGCGCCCAGCGCGCGCAGCGCGAGGAGCGCCCCGCCGATCACGTCTTCCGGGTGCTCCTGCATGAGGCGGTCATCTGCCGTCAGCCAGGGTTCGCATTCGGAGCCGTTGAGGATCAGCGTATCCACCGTCCGGCCCTGGGGCGCGCTCAGCTTGACGTGGACGGGGAACGTCGCGCCGCCCAGCCCCACCAGCCCCTTTTCCCGCGCGAGGCGCACGATTCCCTGCGCGTCGAGCGTCGCAGGATCGACGGGCGCGCAGGATTCGTCCCAGGTGTCCTGGCGGTCGTTTTCGATGACGACGGCGGGCACCAGCCGCCGCCCGGTGGGGTGGGGCCGGGGTTCCACCGCGATCACCTTGCCGGATACGCTGGCGTAAAGGGGTGCGCTGACAAAGGCGTCGCTGTCCGCGATCTTCTGACCCATTTTTACAAAATCGCCCCGCCTGACCAGCGGGGTAAGCTGCGCCCCGGAAACCCGGAGCATGGAGAGGACCACGCGCTCCGGGGCGGGCATATTCGCGATTGGGGTCTCGCCGGTGCGTCGTCCGCCGCCCGGCGCGTTGGCGGGATGAATCCCGCCGGGAAAGTCGTATATGCGCATATTCATTCCCTTCCTCACTTCAGGTGTCCGCATGCCGATGCTTTTTATAAAGCGCTGCGCCAGCCGTCGTCAAGCCGTGGAACGACCCGATTGAGCGCGCGTGTGCTGGAATGCGAAGGGCATGTTATTATTATAACAAAAGCACCCTGCCGCTGCAAGGTGCTGGCTATCGCAATTTTGACATACCGCCATTCAAAATTTATATGCCTTGCCGAATATTTGTCGCATTTGTTTCCGGATGACAAAAAAGCGCGCCGATTCCGGCGCGCAGACAAGCGGCGGCACCCGAAGCATCCGGCGGATCTTTACCCCCGCTTGTGGCGGCTGCCCTTTTTCTTGCCGCGCTTTTTCTTTTCGCGCTTCTTTTTGCCGTGCTTCTTTTTATCGTGCTTCTTTTTTTTATGCTTCTCGGGGCGTGCCGCGTCCAGCTTTGCCAGAATACCACCCAGCAGGTGCGCTTCTTCGGCACCCAGTGCATCCAGCGTCATTTTGCCGTGTCGAAGCGCGCGCGATACGCGGCGCATGGTTTTGCCCAGGGCCGCGCCCCCGTCCTCCCGCGCCGGCGCGAGCGCGGCCGCCGCTTCCTCCCGCGCCATTTCCTCATGGCGGGCGCGCTTTCTCGCGTACAGCTCGCCCACGCGGCAGCGGGGGGAGGCGAGGCTGCAGTGCCTGTGGCAGCCGGGACAGGTTTCGGCATTTTTCGACATGCTCGTTTCCTCTTTCCTGCTCGAAATTGCGGGATTGTGCGTTTTCTACCCCTTTTCGCGCGCTGTGAAAAGCCCAGGCGCCGGATTTTGGGTATTAGTAGTCCACGGAGTCTAAGAACCGATGATAGGGCGCAGAGATTTTTCTGCCCGGCACGGAGCCGGAGCGCAGGCGTAGCAGCGCTACGTCAAGCGGAGAGCGACACGGCCGGACAGGAAAAGATCCAGCCATAGCGCGGAAATTAGGCTTCGCGGACGACTAGGGTTCTTAGACTTCGTGGACTACTGGGCCTCCAATCCAGGCAATGGGATCAAAAAATGTGCGCGTGGACAGGCGCCCGATTTCGCGGTACAATAGGGGGCGGCGCGGCGAACGCCGCGCGGGAGGGCATAAGTGCGTATGCGGAACGAATTTTCACGGTCGGAGTTGATCTTTGGGCGCGAGGGGATGGCGGCGCTCTGGGCGAGCCGGGTAGCGGTGTTCGGCGTGGGCGGCGTGGGCGGCGGCGCGGTGGAGGCGCTGGCCCGGGGCGGCGTCGGCGCCATCGACCTGGTGGACGACGACAGGGTGTGTCTGACCAACATCAACCGCCAGATCATTGCCGCCCATTCCACCGTCGGACGGTTGAAGGTGGACGCGGCGGAGGAGCGCATCCGGGACATCTGTCCGGAGATCGCCGTCCGCAGGCACGCGTGCTTTTTTCTGCCAGAGACGGCGGACGCGCTGAATTTTTCGCAGTATGACTATGTGATCGACGCCATCGACACCGTCAAGGGGAAGCTGGAGATCATCCTGCGCGCCCGGGCGGCGGGGGTTCCCGTCATTTCCTGTATGGGCGCGGGCAACAAGACAGACCCGACCATGCTGCGCGTCGCGGACATTTACGAAACGAAGGTCTGCCCGCTGGCGCGCGTGATGCGCGCGGAGCTTCGCAAGCGGGGCGTCGAGGGGCTGACGGTCGTCTATTCCGAGGAGCCGCCGAAGCGCCCGCGGGCGGAAGCGGCCTGCGGAGCGGACTGCGTCTGCCCGCCGGACGCGCCGCGAACATGCGCCGCGCGCAGATCGATTCCCGGCTCCGCATCCTTCGTGCCGCCGGTGGCGGGGATGATCGCCGCGGGTGTGGTGATCCGGTCTCTCGCGTCAAGGGGCGCGGAAGCCGCTAAAGCCGCCGCCCTGCGGCCAAAGGCCGCGCCGTAGTTGAAGAGCAGCACGCCCACCAGAATTACCCCGCCGCCGAGGAGCGTGCCGCGGTCCGGCACCTCGTTGGCCATCAAAAAGCCCAGGGCCGAGGCCAGAAGCGGCGACAGGAACATGTAATTGCTGACGGAGGAGGCCTTCTCCGCCCGTTTAAAGGCGTTGGCCCAGGCGACGTAGGCGAAGGCGCTGGTAAAGACGCCCAAAATCGCCACGTACATTAGCAGGCGCGGCGGGGCCGTCACGGCCTGCGCGGCGCCCTGTGGCGCAAACACCGCCAGCATGAGCGTGCCCGCCAGCACGCTGTAGGCGGAAGCCTGGAGGCCGGAATAGGTTTTGGTCAGGCGGCGCTGCAGCAGGTTGTAGGCGCTCAGCAGCACCACGGCCGCCAGCAGGTAGAGAAGGCCGGCGTTCACGGAAAACACGCCGTCCATCAGCATGAGCAGCGCCACGCCGCTGAATTCCACCGCCATCGCGGCCCACTGATGGGGGCGCAGCATCTCGCCGTGGAGGGCGCGGGCCATCAGCGCGGTCAACACCGGCACCGTTGCAAGCACCACGCTGCCTGTGGCGGAGGACACCGTTTCGCAGCCCTTGTTGAATGCGATCATGTAGAGGAAAAAACCCGTCGCGCCGCTGAGGAGAAACCACTTCCAGTCCGCCCGCCGGGGCAGCGGCACCCGCTTCAGCCACAGCACCGCGATCAGCACCACGGATGCCGCGAAATACCGGAGAAATCCCAGCGGAAACGCCGTGAAGTGCTGGAGCGAAAGCCTCGTCAGCACGAAGGCCATCGACCAAAAGAGGATTGTCGCCATAGCCCAGGGGTGATGGCTGTCCATGAACCGCATGCGCTCATCCGCTTTCGCGCCCGGCGCGCCGGGCGGTTTTCCATTTATTATAGCGTCACTTTTGAAGAATGGCAAGAAAATGCGCGGGCCGCCCTCCGGGCGCACGTAAAGATTGCGCACAAGGGCTTGACAGGCCGGTCATACTGTATATAATGTATATTGACAGTAAGCGCGCAAAGGGAGGCGGAACCGCTGAACATCATCCTGTCCAACACGTCGGACCTGCCCATCTATCAGCAGATTGTCGATCAGATGCGCGGGGCGATCTTGCGCGGGGAATTGACGGAGGGGGCGCTCCTGCCCTCGATCCGGGCGCTGGCCAGGGATCTTCGCATCAGCGTCATCACCACCGCCCGCGCCTATGACGAACTGGAGCGCGAAGGCTACATCGCCAGCGTCGCGGGGAAGGGCTCCTTTGTCGCGCCCAGAAGCAAGGAACTTCTGCACGAATCGCGCCTGGGCATGGTGGAGGAAAAGCTGGCGGAGGCGGTGCGCATGGCCGTGGCGCTGGACATCGGACGGCAGGAGGTCGAGCGCCTCATGGATCTGATCTATAAGGAGGATGTCAAGTGACGTCGCTGGAAATCCGGAACATTCATAAGCGCTATGGTGGCTTCGAGCTGAAAAACCTCAGCCTCAGCCTGGAGGAAGGGCAGATCATGGGGTTTATCGGGCCCAACGGCGCGGGAAAAACCACGACCATCAAGGCGGTGCTGAACCAGATTCATCTGGACAGCGGGGAGATCCGTCTCTGGGGAAAGGACCACATCCGGTGCGAAACGGAGCTGAAAAACCGGATCGGCGTGGTGCAGGACGAGGGGCACTTCTACGGCCATCTGAGCATCGCGCGCATGAAAAACCTGATCGCGCCCTTTTACAAAACCTGGGACGAGGGCGAGTACAGGCGCTTTATCGCCCTGTTCCGCCTGGAAGAGGAGAAGAAGATCTCCGAGCTCTCCAAGGGCATGAGGATGAAATTGGCCATCGCGCTGGCCCTCTCCCACGGGGCGGATCTCCTGATTATGGACGAGCCGACCTCCGGCCTGGACCCGCTGGTGCGGGAGGAACTGCTCGATCTGCTCCGGCACGTGATCGAAGACGAGCGCAAATCGGTCTTTTTTTCCACCCACATCACCTCCGATCTGGACAAGGTGGCCGACCGGATCGCGCTCCTCAACGAGGGGCGGCTGCTCTTTGACCGGCCGAAGGACGAACTGCTGGACGATCACGCCATCGTCAAGGGGCCGCAGTCGCTTTTGACGGAGGCGGCGCGCGCGCTGTTTGTGGGCGTGCGGGAGGGAGCGTACGGCTTTGAGGCGCTGACGGCAGACCGCGCCGCCGCGAGGAGGCTATTGGGCGAAGGGGCGGTCTTCGAGCGGCCGACGGTCGAGGATCTGATGCTTCACTATGTCAGGAGGGAAGAGGGACATGTTCTGGCTGATTAAAAAGGAGCTTACCGCCAACAGCAGGTATCTGCTTATCGGCTTTGCGATCTTCGTGGCGTATGCCTTCATCTTTTCGGTCAACGGCGCGGGCCTATTCATGCTGTGCCTGACCATCGGTGTCTACTCACTCTTTTCCACCAATCTGGTGGTGGACGAGCGGTACAAAATCGATCTTCTGATGACGACGCTGCCCATCCGCCGGCGCGATATGGTGCTGGGCAAGCACCTGCTCTTGCTGGTGCTCTTTGTGGCCAGCGTCGCGCTGTACCTGGTGCTCTTTGCCGCGACGCGGGCCGCGGGGCTCGAGCGGATTCCGCCGCTCACGTTTTCCGCGGCGGCGATGGGGCTGTTCGCCTCCAGCGTCTACACCGGCGTCACGCTGCCGCTGGCCTACCGGTTTGGCGCCCAATCCACCCGGTACGTGGCGCTGGCGCTCTTCATTCTGGTGTTCGCACTGAGCGGCATGGTTCCCGAGGGAGCGCTGAACGCCGCGCGGGCCGGGCTGACGGAAGGGCAGATCGGCGCCGGGTTTCTCGCGGGCGCGCTGGCCGTAAACGCCGCGTCGTTTTTTGCCGCAAACGCGGTGTTTGCCAGGAAGGACCTGTGAGGCGCGGGTACCACATCCGGTGGCCGAACCTGAAGAAAGCACAAGATGTGCTGGCAACTTGCATAATTGTGACACAAATGTAACAAAAATCGATTGCCAATGGGGCGCGCGCGTGCTATAATCTCCCGGAACGGGCTCTTTAAGGGCGGCACATTGATGCCGACAAGAGGCTCACAGGCCGGGCGTATGCCCGCGCGTGCCGATCTTGTCTGCCGCCATGCGCGCAGGCATTTTTTTGTGGGGTGATGTTCATGCGCTTTAAAGCCTGCCTTGCGGACGCGCAGAAGATCGACCGCGCGCTGATGCGCCTGGCGCACCAGTTGCTGGACAAAAACGACGGCGCGGACATGTGTCTGGTGGGCATTCGCACCCGGGGCGTGCCGCTGTCCCGGCGCCTCGCGGCCAACCTCATGGCGCTGAGCGGGCGGGCGGTGGACGTGGGCGCGCTGGACATCACGCTCTACCGGGACGACCTTTCCGAGATCGGCGATTCCGCGCGCCTGAACGGCACCGACGTGCCCTTTCCCGTGGCAAGGCGCCGCGTGGTGCTGGTGGACGACGTGATCTTTACCGGCCGCACCGCCCGCGCCGCGATGGACGCCGTGGTGCAGCTGGGGCGCCCCGCCTCGATCCAGCTTCTGGTGCTGGTGGACCGGGGCCACCGGGAACTGCCCATCCGCGCGGATTTTGTGGGCTTCAACGTGCCGACCACCCGGGCGGAACTCGTGCGGGTCCGCCTCGCGGAGACGGATGGCGGCGACGAGATACAGCTGCTGGAGCGGCCCTGAAGACGCCGAAAACGCCAGCGACGGCGTTTCGTATAGGAGGAGGAGTATTTCCATGGTAAACCAGAATCAGGCCATCGGTTATCTGCCGGATGAGCGGCCGCCGGTCTGGAAGCTGCTGCTCTACGCGCTGCAGCAGGTGGTGGTCATGTTCCCGGCGACGATCACCGTGGCGCTTCTGACCGGCTTCCACGTATCCACCACGATCTTCGCCAGCGGCCTTGCCACGATCTGCTTCATTCTGATTACCGGACGCCAGATTCCCCTCTACTATGGTTCCAGTTTCTCGTACCTGTCGGCGATTCTGGCGCTGATGGCGCAGGATCAGATCGCGGCACTGACGCTGAACGAGCGGATCGCCACCGCCCAGTTCGGCATCGTGATGTCGGGCTTCGTGTCCATTGCCGCGGGCCTTCTGGTTAAGGCCTCCGGCAAGAACGTGATTGACAAGATCCTGCCCGCCTCCGTTACCGGCCCCATCGCCATGGTGATCGGCCTGACGCTGGCCGGCAACGCGCTGGGCGACGCCGCCAGCTTCGGCCCCAACGCGATCCCCCTGGGGCTCGAGGCCACCGCGGCCAACATGGCTTGGGTGATCTCCCTGGTCACGCTTTTGTGCACGGTGCTGTTCTCCCGTTATCTCAGGGGCTTTTTGAGCCAGCTGCCGCTTTTGCTGGGCCCGGCCGTGGGCTGCATCGTGGCCGCCGTCATCGGGCAGGCCACGGGGCTGGACTTCTTCCGCCACCTCTCGCCGGAAGCCACCGGAAGCGGGCTGTTCGCGCTGCCCATCTTTACGCTGCCCAAGCCGTCCATGGCGGCGCTCTGGGCGATCATGCCCATCGCCATCGCGACGATTCCGGAATCCACGGCCCATGTGTTCCAGCTGGACATCTACGTCAATGACCTGGCCCGCAAAAAGCGCTTCGGCAAGATCTACAACATTGCGGACAAGCTGGGCCTCAACCTGATCGGCGACGGCATCGGCGACATGGTGGCCGGCTTCATCGGCGGCCCCGCCGGCACCAACTACGGCGAAAACATCTCCGCCATGGCCATCACCAAGGTGTTCTCCACGTCGGTGCTCATCGGGGCGGCGGTCATCGCCATGGTCATCTCCTGCTTTACCCCGCTGATCGACGCCATCTACGCCATTCCCACCCCGGTCATCGGCGGCCTGGAAATCTACCTCTTTGGCGCCATCGCGGCCCAGGGCATCGCGATTATGATCGAAAAGAAGACCGACATGTTCTCCTCCAAGAACATCGCCGTCATCGCCTGCATCATGGTCATTGCCCTCGGCGGCCAGTACCAGTTTGGCGGCACGATTCCCTTCTTCGGCGTGAACGTGCCCTGCATCGCGGGCGCGGCGATCTTCGGCATTGCGCTCAACGGGATTCTCTCCATCGGCGAAAAGCGTCAGGCTCAGTCCCAGTAGTCCGCGAAGCCTGATTCCCGCGCTATGGCTGGATCTTTTCCTGTCCGGCTGTGTCGCTCTCCGCTTGACCTAGCGCTGCTACGCCTGCGCTCCGGCTCCGTGCCGGGCAGGAAAATCTCTGCGCTCTGTCATCGGTTCTTAGACTTCGTGGTCTGCTAGCGCGAACGCCCCCGCGCGTCCCGCACCGTTGCGGGGCGCGTTTTTTGTCGCGCTTTGCGAACCGGCACCTGTGGGCGCGCATACGCTGAAAATGAAGGCACATGCGCCCATCTGGGACGAGCGAGCGTGAAAGAGCATGGAATACCGATACGCCCGGCTGGATGCCGGTTTTGTCGACGAGATTCTGGCGCTGCAGCAGCGGTGCTGGGAATACGACGGGGGAATCTTCATTCTGAGCAGCCGCGCGCTGATCGAGCGCGCCTTTCAATTTGACAACTACGCCTTCGGCGCCTTTGACGGCGGCGCGCTGGTGGGGTTTATCACCTTTTCCGTGCCCGGAAGGCGGGCAAGGATGAACCTGGGCAGGCACTTCGGCTTTTCCGACGAAGCGCTGGACCGCGTGGCCCACGCGGGCGTCATGGTGATCGATCCGACCCGCCGCCGGCGCGGCATCGGCAGCGAACTGTTCCGCCTGGCAATGGAGGCGCTGCCCGAGCGGGTCGAATATGTGATGACCACCACCCGGGCGGAGAACGCGCTGGCGCGCAGGCTGCTGGAGAAGAAGGGGATGCGGCTTGCCATGGCCGCTGCAATCAACGGGCGGGCGCGCCTGATTTACGCGATGAAAAAAGAAGCGGGCGCCTGGCCCGGCGCATAGCCGGCCAGGCGCGGGGAAAAGCTGAAAAGAGAAAGCGGAGCGGGAGGGCGCGCATGGGCGGCGGACGGTGGACGGCGATCATACTCGCGGCGCTTTTTGCGGCGCTGGCCCTGGCGGCACTGGTCCGCGGTGCCTGGCTTCCGCCCGCGCCCGGGCCGTCGCCCGCGCCGACGGCCGCGCCCGAACCCTCGCCCGGGCCATCGGCCGCGCCCACGGCGACCCCCGCCGCCACCTCCGGCGATGCGCCGCGCCCCCTCGCGGCCGATGGCTTTGAATTGCCCGTCAACGGGGCGTCCGGCTATGCCGCCGCGCCCCTTTATCTGCGGGAAAAGCCAGAGGCCGGATCGAGGGCCGTGGCACATCTCGCGGCGGGCGCGGCGTTTACCGTCATTGGCACTTCGGACGGCTGGATCCGCGCCCGGACGGAGACCGCCGAAGGCTGGGCGGACGAACGGTACTGCCTCGTCAATCTGCCGGATGTCGCGCCCTCCGTGGTCTACGACGCAACCAACGCCTACGCCTCCGTGGTCCGCTCCTCCGGGGTGGCGCTGCCCGGCATCACCGGAAAGGCGCTCTATCCCGGCAAGCGGGAAAACCTCCGCCTGGGCGAGGCGCAGTTCATCATGCCGGTATTGTACTCGATGGCAAAAAAGGTATGCGCCGCGCAGAAGATGGCGCTTGAAAACGGCGAAACCCTGGTACTCTGCGAGGCGTACCGGCCCTACGATGTGCAGATGACCATCGTGCGGGCGCTGAAAGGTTTGGCGGAGGACAACCCGGCGGTGATGAAGGGCATCTCCTCCGCGCCCTGGCATCTTTCGTGGTTTGCGTCCACGCGGCTCTCCAACCACCAGCGGGGCGGGGCCATCGACGTAAGCCTGGCCAAGGCGGTCCGCACCGTCCAGGCGGCGTCCGGAGGTTATGGCTACACCCGGGTGACAAAAATTGAGCCCTATGAAATGCCCACGCCCATTCAGGAGCTGAGCCAGGCCTCCGCCGCGTTTTCCCAGCCCGTCAGCTCGGGGAGCCGCACCGCCTGGCGGAAGGCAGAGCCCGCGCCCGCGATGAACGAAGCCGCCCTCAGGCTGCAGCGCTATTGCACAGAGGCCGGCTTGACGCCGCTGGCCTCGGAGTGGTGGCACTTCAACGATCTGGACGCGCTGGAGGCGGCCGGCGATAACCCCGGCGCCGGGCGCTTTACGTTGTCGGAGTGCGTGAGCGCGCCGCCGGGGGCGTGAAAGGGGCGCCCGTTCAGCCGTAGAAATCGGTCACGGTTTCCCGCGCCACGCGGCTCCAGGCGTGGAGCCGTTCGGGCTTAAAGCGCAGTGTGGAGATGTCCTTCATCACCAGCTCAATGGCGCAGCCCTCTGTGGCCCTCAGGATGTCGAGAATGGCCCTCCGGGCTTCGTCCTCGTCGAAGGAGTCCCCGGCGAACACGGCGGGGGAGGGCTTGCAGCTCATCACGTACTTTCCGCGGCAGCGCTCCGCCGCCGCCGAAAAGTTGTTCCACGGGCTCATGGACACCTTTCGCAGGTTGGGGATCCTGTCCATCAAATCCATCTTGCCCCAGAGGGGCTCGCAGCAGCCGTAGTAGGTGAGGCCGAACTGCTTCAGCCATTCCATTTCGTACTGGAGCGAGAACTGCCAGTGCATGGCCGGGCTCACGGAGGAAAAGATCTGGGCGTTGCCGCAGCCCCACATCTGATCGGTGGGGCAGGCGACGGGGTGAACCGCCTGGGGGCTCAGGGCGGAGACCAGGCCGTAGCCGCCGGAGCCCACCCGCACGGGGGCGTTGTTGCTGGCCCAGATGCCCATCTTCCGGTACTTTTCCATGCGCTTCATGGCCATGGATACGTAGCGCCGCACCACCGCCTCGACGAAGTCCGGCTCATCGTAAAGGTTGACAAAGGTCTGATCGACGCCCATCACGCGGATCAGGTAGTCCCAGGGCGTGAACCACAGCCCCCGGGCGCCCACGGTGACCACCGGAAGGATGCCGGAGAAGACCTCGCTCAGCAGCTCGCCGTACTGGGCGGTTCGCTCCCGGTCCACCGCCACCTCCGGTTCGCGGATCTTTTCCAGATCGTCCATGGTGGAGATCAGCACGTGGAAGTGGCGGGACACGACTTCCGGGTTGAACCGGGTGGCGCGGACATCCACCACCTCGTCAATGCCAAAGCCGCTGTCGTATGTCACCAGCGGATTTTCGATGAAGGGTTCCACGATCTGATCACAGAGCGCGTGATCCGCGACGTAGAGCTCCTTGGTCAGGAAGTCCTCCAGTTCCCGCGCGAAGGGATGGACGCACCGGAGCGCCAGGGCGGGATCATCGATCTCCGTCCAGCAGATCTCGTCCACAAAGATGGGGGGACGGATCATTTGAAGGTCGTTGGCGGCGCGCCATATCTTCCGGCGCTCTTCCATGACCGGCTGCGCGGCATGCGCCATCTTGCGCCGGCCCAGCGCGCGCAGGCGTTCGACATCGCTCCGGGGCAGCGCGAGAAAGGACGTGGGCAGGCGGCCGGGGGCCGGCCCGTCCGGGGAATCCAGGCCAAACCGGTCCCGAAGGTTCAGGTAGCGGCTCATGGGGGGCCCTCCTTTGGGCGCGTCAGGTCTTGGCGGCTTCCAGCGCCTTCAACTCGCGCTCGATGCGCTCGAGGTCCAGCGGATATTTGCCGTACTCGCGCACGACCTCCAGCATGTAGGCGTAGCTCTCCGGCGCCACGTCCGACGAAACGGAGTGGTCACTCTGGGCCACCCAGCGACCGTCCACCGCGCCCAGCATCTTGTGCAGCACTTCGCGGCGGATGCGGCTTTTGTCGCCGGATTCCATTTCGCGCACGTCAATGTTGCCCACAAAGCCCAGCCGGTAGCCAAAGCGCTGCCGGAGTTCCACGATGTCCAGGTGGCTCTTGCACTCCAGCGGATTGTAGGCGTCAAGCCCCATGCCGATGAAGTCCTCGTAGATGGCGGTGGCGTTGCCGCAGCCGTGGTAGACCACCATCAGCCCCGCCTCGTGGCAGATGTCGATCAGCCGCTTCGTGATGGGCTTGAAGTAGGTGCGCCACAGGTTCGGGCTGAAGAGCATGCCGTTGACGTAGGCCACGTCGCCCCAGAGGTACATGCCCCGCAGCTTGCCCTGGCCGAATTCGATCTGCGCGCGGGTGAATTCGCAGAGGAAGTCGCCGATACGCGCCACGAAGTCGCCGAAAAGCTCCGGTTCCTCCAGCGGCCAGGTCAGCGAGTTCATGGTACCGATGCAGCGCCACAGATATTCGTAGGCCTCGCACACGGAGCCAAAGAGCACCGTGTCGTTTTCATACTTTTTCAGCCGCTCCGTCCAGGCGGGGATGTTGCGGTTGATGGCGTCGCCCAGGCCGTTGATCTGGTCGTCGCCGCCCGCGGTGAACCGGCGCGCGTCGCGGGGGTCGTCGAAGGCAAAGCCCTCCATTTCCTCCGGTTCGTTGACCGAGAAGGCATCAAAGTGGGGCATGGGCGCGGTGCCGCTTCTGCGGATGGTGGCGCCGAAGCCGGTCTTCAGTTTCACGTTGACGCCGTCGTCCTCCAGTACCTCAAAAGGTTGGATCTTCGGGTCCATATTGGGGGTGACGATCACGTAGTCCAGGTCGTGGAACAGGTATGGGTCAAAGTCCGGGCCGCGCAGGGCGCGCTCGCGGAGCAGGTATCCCGTCCAAAAATTGTCGCCCACCGGGATCCTGTCGGGCAGTCCCGTCCCCCGGACGGCCTTTTCCAGCCGGTCGAGCTTGGCGGCAACCTTGTCATTCATGATGGTTTCTCCTCCATTTCATGGTGGCTGATTGCATTATAAACGGGCGGCCATGCCGCCCGTGACACAATAATTTTAACAAATGCTTGGTTTTTTTATCATTGCGCCGCGGGAGGCGGCACGTTGACGCCCGAGGCCGGCAGCCGCAGGATGGCCGCCGTGCCCAGGTTTTCCACGCTGACAAAGCTGAGCCCGTAGTTTCCCGGGCAGTAGAGCTGGATGCGCTCGTTGATGTTTTTGACCCCCACGCCGCCCAGCACCTTGCCCGACACGCGCTTTTCCGTCAGGATGCGGCCGAGGTCCGCCCGGCCGATGCCCGTGCCGTCATCCATCACCATCAGCGCCAGCTCGTCCCCGTCGAGAAAGCCCGCCACCTTCAGAAGGCATTTCTTCCGGGCGGGCTTGATGCCGTGGTAGATGGCGTTTTCCACCAGCGGCTGCAATATCAGCTTGGGCACCCGGATGGCCTGACAGGCCTCGTCCAGCGAAATTTCGTATTCAAACTTGGAATCGTAGCGCATCTTCTGGATTTTCAGGTACTGGGTCACGTGCTCAAACTCCTGCCGAAGGGGCACCACATCCTCGCCGCCGCCCAGCATGAGCCGGAAGAGCTTGGCCAGCGCGTCCGCCATCGCCGCCGCCACCTGGGGCCGATAGTTGCTCATCCAGACGATGGAATCCAGGGTGTTGTACAGAAAGTGGGGGGTAATCTGGGACTGGAGCGCGTCCAGCTCCGCTTTGCGCTTGGCCTTTTCCGTTTCCATGATCCGCCGCATCAGCCGCCGGTTGTGGTCGATCATGGCGTTGAACCCGCCGGCCAGCTCGCCGATTTCGTTTTTTGGCGTGGCGTCGGCGCGCACGTCAAAATCGCCCTTCTGCACGCGCGCCATGAGGCTGCCGAGCCTGTTGAGCGGACGGAATACCCGCCGGGAAAGAAGGAGCGACAAAACCAGCGCAATCACCGCCGAGGCCAGCGCGCCAAAGAGAATCTGCTGGGCCCGGGCCTGGTCGGCAGCGCCGGTGATGAGATCGCGGGGCATGGCGTAGACCACCCGATAGCCGGGCGCGTCGATGCCGGCGGAGAGCACCAGCCGGTCGCCGTAGGCGAAGGCGCTTTCCCCGGACAGCGCCAGGCGCTTGATCTCGTCGTCGGGCAGGGCGGCGGGGATGCGCATCGCCCCCAGATAGGCCGGGTCGGGGTGGTAGATGTAGTTGCCCGCCCTGTCCGCGATGAAGATGTAGCCGCCCTCCAGCGTGCCCGCGCCGCCGCAGATCTGGGCCAGGGTGTCGGTGGACAGGTTGATGAGGATGGCGCCCAGCGGGCGCGCGCCGCTGGAGATGATGATGGGGCGGGTCAGCGAAATCACGCTCTGGGCGCGGCCGTAGACGTCGGTGATCTGGTGGGGCGGCAAAAAGATGCTCTTTCCGCCGCCGTTGATTGCCGCGTCGTACCAGGAGAGCCATTCCTCCGTCGCCTGAGCGGTGGAGAAGAGGTTGGAGGCGGTGTCGGCCAGCGCGCCGTTTTGCCCGGCGATGGCGATGGAGGTGATCTCCGGACGCAGGCGGCTGAGGTCCGTCAGGATGGCGCGCACCTGCTGCGAGTTTTCATAGTACTCGGACTGGTTGCGCCGGAAGTCCGTGTCGTTGACCAGCATCCGCAGCACGGAGGACTGCACATTGGACAGGGCGGCCAGCTTTTCCATGTCCTCCAGGTAGTACTCCAGGTTCCGGATCACCTGGGCGAGCATTGCGCCGGCGTCCCGCTCGGCCCGGTTCACCAGCGCGCGCTTCGTGGTTTCGCCCGCCATCAGCGCGATGAGAAAGCAGATGAGGAACACGCCCGCGAAGGAGATGGCGGTCATCTGCGTGCGGAGCTGCGTTGCCCTTTTGCCCATGGCGCTCCTTTCCGGCCGCGGCGCTTCAGCGGTGCTGCGCGCGGTATTCGGTGGGCGTGAGCCCGGTAAATTTCTTAAAGCAGACGGAGAAGTACTGCGGGTCGCCGTAGCCGGTTTCGGCCGCGACCTCATAGGTGCGCTTGGCGGTGTCCCGGAGCAGTTCCTTGGCCTTTTCCAGCCGCAGGTTGATCAGATAGTCAATAAAGGTGACGCCCAGCTTCTTTTTGAACAGGATGCTCAGGTAGGTGGGGCTGACGAACACGTGGGCCGCCGCGGCGTTGAGCGACATGCCCTGGTCCGCGTAGTGCCCGGCGATGTAGGCGCAGGCGCCCTCGATCAGCTGGTTGCCGCAGGAGGCGCGCGCCTCCTCGATCAGGCGGTGGGCCTCGGTCAGCTGCTCCAGCACGATGTCCCGGCAGTCGTCCAGCGACTGGGCGGAAAAGGCGCGGCGGTAGGCTTCGTCGGCGCGGGCGGGGTCGGCCTTTCCGGCCTCCGTCAACAGCTTGATGGCCCCGTTCAAAAGGTCAATGGTGAGCACGCGCAGGTTTTCGACGGACAGGATGCCCGCCGAGCGCAGCGTTTCAAAAAACCGGACGACGCCCTCCTCAAGCTCCGCCGCGGAGCCCTGCTTGAGCCGGGAGAGCAGCTCCTTGGACTTATCGAAGGGGTAGAGCCGCGCCTCCTCCCGGCGGTCAAAGGCGTCGTAGGTGTTGTAGCGCCCCAGCGTCGCGCGGCTCCGGAGCGCCTGGTGCGCGCTGAGGTAGGAGCGGTTTAGCTGACACAGCGCGTCTACGGGTTCTCCGATGGCCGCGGTGGTGGCCAGGTCCAACTGCTCGTAGAGCTCTGCGCGAATCAGCTCGATCAGCGCCGCGACGAAGGCGCGCTCCTTGTCCTTATACTTGGTGCGCGCGCAGTAGATCAGCGCCGCGCCGCCCCGGTTCCGCTCAAAGGCCGCCGCGTCGGTCTTGGCCTCGGACTTGATGATGTCCAGTGCGGCGCATTCGATCAGCGCACCGTCCCGGGCCGCGCCCTTTTCGGGTTCAAAGTCGATCAGGCACACGGTGAAGCCCTCGCCGGAGAGCGGCATGCCCACAAAGCGCAGCATATCCTCGACTTCCGTCTGGGAGAGCGCCTGCTCCAGCAACTGGTTGAGCAGCTTCTGGCGCATCAGCGGCATGGCCTGGTCCAGCTGCAGCCGCATGCGGCTCATCTGGTGCTCGCGCACGCGGGCGGCGTCCACCTGGCGCTCGAGCCGCCGGACCGCCTTGACCAGATCCTCCGGCGGCACGGGCTTTTGCAGGTATTCGCGCACGCCCAGCTTCAGCGCCTCCTGCGCGTAGGCAAATTCGTCATGCCCGCTGAGGATGGCCACCATCGTGCCGGGCAGCGCCTCCCTGAGCTTTGCGCAAAGCTGGAGCCCGTCCATAAACGGCATGCGGATGTCGGTCAGCACGATATCGGGCCGGAACGTCAGCGCCAGCGCCAGCGCCTGTTCGCCGTCTCCGGCGCCGCGGGCCTCGTAGCCCAGCCCCGCCCAGTCGACGCCCGCCATCAGCGCCTCCCGGAGCATGTCCTCGTCCTCGACAATCAACAGTTTGTACATGGTCACACCCTCCCGGAACCTATCGGAATCTTATCAGATTTTGCGCGCCCCGTAAACCGCCGCGGCGCCCCGGGATGCGAAGTGTTAAAAAAATCAGCGTATATGCATAGAAAAATCCACTGTATGGGCGGCGGTCAGGTTCTATAATGGTAAAGGATTCGTAATCCCGGAGGGAGGAATGCGCGATGAGCCGGACGACGCCCTGCGACGAGGCGCTGCGCATGGAGGGGGTCTCCAAGGCTTTTCCCGGCACGCTGGCGGTAGACCATGTGGACTTTGACGTGCGGGCCGGCGAGGTACACGCGCTGGTGGGCGAAAACGGCGCGGGCAAATCCACACTGATGAAGCTTCTGGCGGGCTCCTTTTCAGATTATACAGGAAAGGTCTTCATTCGCGGAAAGGAAGTGACGCTGCACACCCCGGCCCAGTCCAAGGCCCGGGGCGTGGGCATGGTCTATCAGGAGCTTTCGCTGGCCCGGCCCATCTCCATTGCGGAAAACCTGCTGGTGGGCAAGCTCCCGAAAAAAGGGGTGTTCATCGACCGCGCCGCGGTCCGCAATCGGGCGGCGGAGCTGCTCGAGCAGGTGGGGCTTTCCTACCTGGACCCGTCGATGCCCGTTTCGGACATCAGCCAGTGCGAAGCGCAGTTGGTGGAGATCGCAAAAACCCTGGGCGACAACCCGCGCATCCTGGTGATGGACGAGCCCACGTCCGCGCTGTCCAACGAGGAGGTCAAGCGCCTGTTCGCCATCATCCGCCGTTTGAAGGCCCAGGGCATCGCCATCATCTACATTTCGCACCACCTGCAGGAGGTGTTTGAAATCGCCGACCGCATCACCGTGATGCGCGACGGCAAAAAGCGCGGCACCTACGACGCGGGCGAAACCACGCGCGGCGAAATTGTGGACCTGATGGTGGGCCGGTCGGTCAGCGAGTTTTACAGCCGCCGCAGCCCGGCCATCGGCGGTGAAATGCTCCGGGTGGAGCACCTGAGCCGCTGGGGGTTCTTCCACGACGTGAGCTTTTCGGTGCGCGCGGGAGAGACGCTGGCCGTCTGCGGCCTTGCGGGCGCCGGGCGCACGGAATTGGCCCGCGCCATCGTGGGCGTCGACCCCTGCGACGAGGGCGCGATCTATCTGCGCGAAAAGCCCGTGCGCTTCAAAACCATGTTCGAGGCCATTCAGTCCGGTGTGGTGTACCTGACGGAGAGCCGAAAGTACGACGGCCTGGCCGTGCGCCTGACCGCCGCCGAAAACGCGGTGGCCGCCCACATCCCCAGGCTGTCAAGGGGCATCTTCTTCTGCCCCAAAATGGGCGCGCGGGACGTGGCGGAGATCATGGAAGCCCTCAGCGTCTACCCGATGGAGCCGAACCGCCCGGTGACCAACTTCTCCGGCGGCAATCAGCAGAAGATCCTGATGGCCAAGTGGCTGATGACCCGGCCCAGCGTGCTGATTTTGGACGAGCCCACCCGGGGCGTGGACATCGGCGCCAAGGAGATCATCCACAAGGCGGTGGAAAACCTGGCCGCCAGCGGCAGCGCCGTAATTTTGATCACCAGCGACCTGCCCGAAATGGTGGGCCTGAGCGACCGGGCGGTGGTGCTGAGAAACGGCCACGTGATCGGCGAAATCCGGCGGGAGGAAATCAGCGAAAGCGCGCTTTTGCTTGCCGCGAACGGGGAGGGGAAACATGTCCATGCATAGTCAGGCCGCGCCTGCCGACAGCCGCAGGCGCAGCGTCAACCGCCTGACGCTGGCGGTCAACCGGCTGGGCGTATATGTGATCGTGCTGCTGCTGGCGCTTCTTGGCATCGTCCTGGCGCCCGGAAAGTTCCTGACCGCGCGCAACCTGATGGCGGTGGTGCAGGCGGTGTCCCTTTTGGGCATCACATCGGTGGGCATGAGCTTTGTGGTGTTCAGCGCCAACTTCTCCGACATGTCGGCGCCGATGACCATCGCCTTCTCGGGCATGATCTCGGTCACGTTCATCGGCCTCGGCTTCTGGCCGAGCCTTCTGATCGGCGTCGCCTGCGGCACGGTGCTGGGCGTGGTCAACGGCCTGGTCATCGGCAAGCTCCGGGCACACCCGGTCATCTGGACGATGGCGTTCAACTTCGTGCTCTCGGGCATCGTGCGCTGGCTCTACGGCGGCAACCAGATCTACCCGGACGTGATTGCCGGCGACACTCCGGCGGTGGAGGCGTTCTTCGCCATTTCCCGGTCGGACTTTCTGGGCGTTCCCATCATGGTGCTGGTGATGCTGGTGATGTTTGCGATCGGGCAGTACGTCTTGACCCACACGGCCTTTGGCAACCAGCTGAAGGTGGTGGGCTCCAACTACGAAGCGGCGCGGCTTTCGGGCATCAACATCGTCAAGATCATCGTCGTGGTATTCCTGATCTCGTCCTTCTGCGCGGCGGTCACGGGGCTTTTCCTGGCTTCCATCTCCAAGACGGGCGCCTACTACAACGGCGAGGGCTATGATTTCCGCGCGATGACGGCGGTGCTTCTGGGCGGCATGACGCTGGCCGGCGGCAAGGGCGACCTCATCGGCACCTTCGGCGGCGTACTGACGATGGGCCTCCTGTCCAACATCATGAACCTGGTGGGCGTTTCCACCTTTGAGCAGTACCTGGTGCTGGGCGTGATGTTTCTCGTGATCGTGTGGATCAACACCACTTCCGACAGAAAGCTGGGGCGAAGCTGATGGCCGGACACAAGCGCAAATCCATTCCCAAGAGGATCGACGAAAACCGCGCGTACCTGCTGGTCGCGCTGATGATGGTGCTGGGCATCTTTGCAAAGAACTTCTTCACGATGTACAATATGAAGTCGATCCTGGACTCCACCATCCTCTACGCGATGATCGGCAGCGGGTTCACCCTCTGCATGATCGCCGGACACATGGATCTGTCGGTGGGCTACATGGCAAACCTGGGCGCGGTGCTGGTGATGGGCGTTCACACGCTGCAGAAAATGCCCTGGGCCGTGGCGCTGCCCGTGGCGCTGGCGGCGGGCACGCTGTTTGGCACGCTGAACGGGCTGCTCATCTCCAAGGGCAAGATCCACTCGTTCATCGTGACGCTGGGCATGCAGTTCGTGCTGAAGGGCATTATGTCCATCTACTGCAATGGTGCGGAAATCGGCGACAAGGGCGACTACGCCTTTGCGGACTTCCTGAATAAGTTCCTGAAGCCCTTCCCGCTGACGCCCAAGGTGATCGTGGCGCTCACGGTGGTCATACTGCTGGCGGTGATCCTGAACAACACGCGCTTCGGGCGGAACGTCTACATTGTGGGCGGCAACCTGGAGACGGCCTGGCTGGGCGGCATCAACGCCACCGGCACCACCGTCGGCGTGTTCGCGATCTCCGGTTTCGTATCGGCGCTGGGCGGCGCGCTGTTCGCCATCGCCCAGTCTTCCGCCGCGCCCAACATGGGCGAAAAGGGCATCGCGCCCCTGATGGTGGCGCTGGCCGCGACCATCATCGGCGGGACTTCCACAGACGGCGGCCGCGGCAGCGTGTGGAAGACATTCGTCGCGGTGCTGGGCCTCATGGCCATGTTCAACGTGCTGACCGCCCTGGTGGGCAAGTACGAAATCCAGATCCTCTCCAACGGCGTGGTGCTGGCGGCGGTGGTGCTGTACGAAACCACCACCAATTACTTCGCAAAGCGCAAGGTGGGCATTCGCGCGCAGCTGGTCATCGAGCGGCAGCAGATGCTCTCCGGCGTCAAATGACGGGTTTGCCCCCTGTGGGTGAATATAATCGATGGAGGGAAACGAGAATGAAGAGAGTCCTCATGCTGGCCCTGGCGCTGATGCTGGCCCTGGCCCCGGCCGCGATGGCCGCGGCCGAACTGCCCGATCCCACCAGCGTACTGTCCACCGACGGACAGGTGCTGATGCCGGTTCTGACGGTCAAGGAGTTCCCCGAGCGCCCCGAGGACCCGGCCGCGCTGCCCGAGGACGACGCGGGCCGCTACTATGACATGGAGTACGCCGGCTGGGACGCCGAGTCCAAGGTCAACATCCCCGCTTCGCCCGCCGACGGCCCCGAGGGCAAGAAGGTCATCCTGATCGTCCACGGCGATCACCCCTGGACCACCGCCTACATCAACGGCGCCAAGAAGGCCTGCGAGTTCTTCGGCATGGAGCTGGAGGCCTGGAGCCCCAACTGGGACGTCAACGTGCAGAACCAGCTGATCGACCAGGCCATCAACGCGCGCCCCGACGCCATCGGCCTGATCCCGCTCAACGCCGAGTCCGCCGTGCAGCAGTTCCGCAAAATCAACGAGGCGGGCATCCCGGTGTTCGGCACCAACACGCTGCCCACCTCCGACGCGATGAAGTACATGATCTCCTGGACCGGCCCGGACGACTGGGGCCAGATGCGCCTGCTGGCCGACAGGCTGGCCGACGCCATGGGCAACAAGGGCGGCGTGTGCTACATCACCCACAACGCCGGCACCTCGCCCTACTTCGCCCGCACCTACGGCCCGATCACTCAGTTCAAGAAGATCGCGCCGGACATCAAGACCCTCGACATCCAGACGCCCGGCTTTGACGCCGTGCAGTGCAAGCAGGTGGTGTCCGACTGGATCACCCGCTTCGGCGACGAGCTGAACGCCATCTTCCTTGCGGACGACTCCGCCCAGGCCATCGGCACCATCGACGCCATCAAGGAGGCGGGCCGCAGCGACATCCTCGTGGTGGCCGCCGGCAACTCCAAGCAGGGCATGGACCTGGTCAAGAGCGGCGACCTTCTGGCCATCAACTACCAGACCGCCGAGGGCGACGGCGCCGCCGTGTGCTACTCGATGGCCAAGTGGTTCGCCGGCCAGGAAGTGCCCGCCATCGGATACCTGGCGCAGGACATCATCACCAAGGACAACGTGGACGGTTTCTATCCGCCCCAGTGGTAAGCATAGGCATCTGAATCTCCGGATCGGATGCGGCGCGGGAGAGGGCTTCGGCCCTCTTCCGCGCGCTCCCGGCGGACAAAACCCGCGCATTAAGGAGGACGCTATGGGAAGGGTTCAGCGGTTCGGATCGGTGATCGGCGTGAAGCCGGAAAAGCTGGAATACTACAAAAAGCTCCACGCGGCGCCGTGGCCCGAGATCAACGCCATGATCAAGGCGTGCAATATCCGGAACTATTCGATCTACTACAAGGACGGGCTGCTGTTCAGCTACTACGAGTACGTGGGCGACGATTATGAGGCGGACATGGCGAAAATGGCCGCCGACCCCAAGACCCAGGAGTGGTGGGATGAATGCAAGCCCTGCCAGCAGCCCCTCGAGACCCGCGCCCCCGGCGAGTGGTGGGCGGACATGCCCGAGGTCTACCATCTGGACTGACGTTCGAATTACTTTTTCTTCGCCTTTGCCCACTTGCTGCTGTACGCGCGCCTGGGCGGACGGGACGGGCCGGCGGGCGCGGCTTTCCGGCCTTCCCGCGCGCGTTCGGGCGCCTCGGCAGGGCGCACCAGGCAGTCCTTGCCGTAGCCGATCAGGTCCTCCCGGCCGCAGCGTTTCAGGGCCTCCAGCACAAGCGGGCGGTTTCGGGGCGCCCGGTACTGCAAAAGCGCGCGCTGCAGTGCCTTTTCGTGGAGCGAACGCGGTACGAAGACGCGTTTCATGGTGCGGGGGTCCAGCCCCGTATAAAACATGCAGGTGCTGAGGGTGCCGGGGGTTGGGTAGAAGTCCTGCACCTGCTCCGGCTGGTGGCCCGTGTCCCGGAGGTACAGCGCCAGTTCCACCGCGGCGTCAAGGTCGCTGCCGGGGTGGCTGCTCATCAGGTAGGGCACCAGGTACTGCCTGAGGCCCAGTTGCCGGTTGACGGCTTCGTATTTTTTTACAAAGGCGTCGTACACGTCCCGGCCGGGCTTGCCCATCAGCGCCAGAACGCCGGGGGAGACGTGCTCGGGCGCCACCTTCAGCTGTCCGCTGACGTGGTGCAGGCAAAGCTCCTTCAGAAAGGGGCTGTCCCGATCCAGCATCAGGTAATCGTAGCGGAGGCCGGAGCGGATAAACACCTTCTTCACGCCGGGCAGCGCCCGGATCCTGCGCAGGATGGAGAGGAGCTCCGCGTGGTCCGGAACCAGGCGGCCGCAGGGCTTGGGGTACAGGCATTGGCGGTCCTTGCAGGCCCCCAGCGTGGTCTGCTTTTTGCAGGCGGGGCGGCGGAAGTTGGCGGTGGGCCCACCCACATCGTGGATATAGCCCTTGAAGCCGGGCATGCGCGTCAGCGCCTCTGCCTCCCGGACGATGGAGTCCGGGCTGCGGGACTGCACGATCCGCCCCTGATGGAACGTGAGCGCGCAAAAGCTGCACGCGCCAAAACAGCCCCGGGTGGCGGAAATGGAAAAGGCCACTTCCTCCAGCGCGGGCACGCCGCCCAGCGCGTCGTAATCCGGATGGGCGCGGCGGGTGTATTTCAGCTGGTACGCTTGGTCCAGCTCCTCCCGGCTCAGCGGAAAGCCGGGGGGCGTCGCGATCAGATAGCGCCCCGTATCCTGCTGCTGGCACAGGGGCTTGCCGCGGTAGGGGTCCTGCTCGTCATACTGGCGCATGAACGCCCGGGTATAGGCGGCCTTGTCCGAGGCAACCTCGCGGTGGGAGGGGATTTCCTCCACGCCCTCGGGCTTTTCCTTTTGCAGGTAGCAGATGCCGCGCATGTCAAAAAGCGCCTCCCGGGGCGCGCCGCGCTCCAGCCAGGCGGCGCACTCCAGGATGGATTTTTCGCCCATGCCGTACATTAGAAGGGTGGCGCCGCTGTCCACCAGCACGGAATGGCGCACCCTGTCCTCCCAATAGTCGTAGTGGGAAAAGCGCCTCAGCGAGGCTTCCACGCCGCCGATCAGGATGGGCGCGTCGGGATACGCCTGCCGGATCCGGTTGCAGTACACGATGGTCGCCCGGTCCGGGCGGAGCCCCGAGCGCCCGCCGGGGGCGTAGGCGTCTTCGTTCCTTCTCTTTTTCGCCGCGGTGTAGTGGTTGACCATGCTGTCGATGACCCCCGCCGTCACCAAAAACCCCAGGCGTGGCCGCCCAAAGCGCCGGAAGGCGGCATCGTCCCGGTAGGGCGGAAGGCACAGCATGGCGACCCGGTACCCGGCGCGCTCCAGCACGCGGCCGATGATGGCGTGACCGAAGGAGGGATGATCCACATAGGCGTCTCCGCACACATAGACAAAATCCGGCGCGTCCCAGCCCCGGGCGCGCATGTCCTCCGGCGTCACCGGCAGAAAATCATTTCGATTCATGAGACCCTTTCAAAAGTCATGTGAAAACAAACGGAGCGCGTCGCGCCCCGCTCATTTATTATAGGGGAAGGCGTTCCGGCTGTCAAGGCGCGCGGGGCGGCCGTTTGCGTCAAGGGATTCTGCGGAATTTCCCGGCTGGGAGCGAAGCGCTTGTTTCCTTTACGCGGCTGGTTTATACTGGGGAAGGCCGGTTGCGGCGGGAAGGGAACGAAAAATGAATCGCCTGGACGAACTGAACCTGAAACTGCATTCGCTGGTCGTGTTTCGCGGCCTCATGGAGGATGGCGCGCTGGGCCTGCTGCCGGCGCTTTTGGACGGCGCGGGGAAGGACAAAGCCCGGCGCCTGGATGACTACGCGCGCTTTGCCGCGCGCGTTTTTGAGGCGGGCGGCAGCCTGTCCGACTGCGTGCTGGACCGCGTGCTGGGGGACGACAATTTCTACGTCCGAAAGCGCGCCCGGGGCGAGGCCGCCGATCCCGCGCTGGAGGCGTGCGTCGAGGGCGAGCTGGCGGTGCTTGAGGAGGTCGCCGGGCTTTCCGCCCGGGCGGTCCGCGCGCTCGTCGGCTACGAGGGCCGCCTGCCGGAGTGGCGGACGCGGCCGGTCGATCTGGCGGGGGAGTACCGGCGCATGCTGGAGCGCCTCTTTACGGCGGGCTACGGCCTGTTCGCGCGGCATTCCATGTTCCAGGTGGAGGGCGGCGAACTTTTGCCGGTGCGGTTCCCCGATCCCATACGCCTCGACGATCTGAAGGGGTACGAGCGGGAGCGCGGGGCCGTCGTAAACAACACGCTGGCGCTCATTGACGGCAGGCCCGCGGCCAACGCGCTGCTCTATGGGGACGCCGGCACGGGGAAATCCTCCACCGTCAAGGCGATCGTCAACGAGTACGCACCCCGGGGCCTTCGGCTTGTGGAGGTTCGAAAAAACCGGCTGATGGAGATCCCGAAGGTGCTGGAGGCGCTCAGCGGCAACCCGCTCAGGTTCATCCTGTTTGTGGACGATCTTTCGTTCCAGAGCGGCGGGGAGGAGGCTGGCGCGCTGAAGGCCATTTTGGAGGGCTCGGCGTGCGCCAGGACGCCCAACGTGGCCATCTACGCCACCAGCAACCGGCGGCACATCGTCAGCGAGCGGTTTTCCGACCGGAGCGACGACGACATCCACCGCAACGAAACCATTCAGGAGCAGGTGTCGCTGTCCCAGCGGTTTGGGCTCAGCGTGTGCTTCATGAAGCCGGACAGGGAGCGATACCTGGAGATCGTACGCGCCCTTGCCCGGGGCCTTCCGGAAACGGAAGGGCTGGACGCCCAGGCGGAGCGGTATGCCATCGACCGAGGCGGCCGGTCGCCCCGGGTGGCCAGGCAGTTTGTGGACGCGGTCCGCCGCGGCGAACGGATCTGAAGCCGCCGGGCGGCGGAAACCAATTTAAAGGAGAATTCAATGATCAGCGCACAGGGGGTATCCCTTCAATACGGCGGGCGGGAACTGTTCAAGGACGTCAACGTGCAGTTTACCGCCGGCAACTGCTACGGGCTGATCGGCGCCAACGGCACCGGGAAGTCCACGTTTCTCAAAATCCTCTCCGGGGAGATGGAGCCCACGAAGGGCGAGGTCTTCATGAAGCCCGGCGAGCGCCTGGCGGTATTGCGGCAAGACCACTTCGCCTTTGACGAGTACACCGCCCTTGAAACCGTGCTGATGGGGCACAAGCGACTCCACGAGGTGATGACCGAGAAGGAAAAGCTGTACGGCAAGAGCGACTTTACCGACGAGGACGGCGTGCGCCTGGCGGAGCTGGAGGGTGAGTTTGCGGAAATGGACGGCTGGAACGCTGAGGCGGGCGCCGAAACGCTGCTCAACGGCCTGGGCGTCAAAGGGGAATACCATCGCGCGATGATGCGCGAGCTGGACGGCCCCCGCAAGGTGAAGGTGCTGCTGGCGCAGGCGCTGTTCGCCGCGCCGGACATCCTGCTGATGGACGAGCCCACCAACAACCTGGACATCCACGCCATCCGCTGGCTGGAGAATTTCCTGCTGGACTTTCCCAATACCGTGGTGGTGGTGTCCCACGACCGGCACTTTCTCAACCACGTGTGCACCCACATCGTGGACATCGACTATGGCAAGATTCAGATGTACGTGGGCAACTACGACTTCTGGTACGAATACACCCAACTGGCCGCGCGCCAGGCGCGGGACCAGCGCCGGCGCAACGAGGAGAAGGCCAGGGAGTTGGAGGAATTCATCCGCAGGTTCAGCGCCAATGCCTCCAAGTCGCGCCAGGCCACATCCCGCAAAAAGCTGCTGGACAACCTGCAGATGGAGAATTTTATGCCCTCCTCCCGCCGCTACCCCTTCATCCACTTCGACCAGGCGCGGCAGGTGGGCAACGACGTGCTCTCGGTCAACGGCATTTCAAAGACCGTGGGCGGGCGCAAGGTGCTTTGCGACGTCAGCTTCATCGTGCGCCCGGGTGACAAGATCGCCTTTGTCGGTCGGGACGAGCTGGCGCGCACCACGCTGTTTCAGATCCTGATGGGGGAGATCGAGCCGGACGAGGGGGATTTCACCTGGGGCGTCACCACGTCCAGGGCTTATTTCCCCGCCGACAGCGCGGCGTATTTTGACGGCGTGGATCTGTCGCTGATCGACTGGCTCCGGCAGTACTCGGAAGACAAGCACGAGGTCACCGTGCGCGGCTGGCTGGGGCGGGTGCTGTTTTCCGGCGAGGAGGCGCTGAAGAAGGCGCGCGTGCTCTCCGGCGGCGAGCGGGTGCGGTGCATGCTGGCCCGGATGATGCTCTCCGGCGCCAACGTGCTGATGCTGGACGAGCCCACCAACCACCTGGACCTCGAGGCCATCACCGCCCTCAACGAGGGCATGGCGGACTTCAAGGGCACGATGCTCTTTGCATCGCGGGACCATCAGGTGATGCAGACGGTGGCCAACCGAGTGATCGAGATTCTGCCGGACGCCCTCGTGGACCGGCGGGAGAGCTATGACGAGTACATCGAATATCTGGAGCAGAACGCGCCGGAGCGGCTGGGTACCTGATCCGGACCGCATAAGCACCTTGGAGGGGATGGACATGGAGGGCGGCGAAAACCTGGGCCAGGTGGCGCGGGTGGCGCGGCTGGCGGGGCAGATGTTGCTGTCCAACGGCGGTGAAACCTACCGCGCGGAGGAAACCGTGCGCCACATTGGCCGCGCGTTTGGCTACGAATCGGAGGTCATCGCGTTTCCCACGGGGCTGATGCTGTTTGTGGGCGGCGAAAAGTCGCTGATCGGGCGGGTGAACCGGCGCCAAGTGGATTTTTCCGTGATCGACCGCGTCAACGCGATCTCCCGGGAACTGGCCACCGGCGCGCGTTCGCTGGACGACGCGGAGCGGGAGCTCAGCGCCCTTTCCGCCCGGCCGCCGATGGGCTGGCTGCGCCAGAGCCTGATTGCGGCGGGCTCATCGTCCATGTTCGCGCTGATGTTCAGCGGGTCGTACTTTGATCTGGCGGCCGCGGGGATCTGCGCGTTCCTCGCGCAGGCGGTGACGGGACGGCTGAACGACGAGGCGGGGCTGCCGCTCGTCAGCCTGGTCGGCGGCTTTGCGACGGCGCTGATGGCGCTGATCCTCACGGCGGCGTTTCGCCTGGGCGACGTGGACCGGATCATCATCTCCGCGATGATGCCGCTCTTGCCGGGGCTCGCCATGACCAACGCCATCCGCGACGCCATGCGGGGCGACCTGGTGTCGGGCATGGCCCGCGCCGGCGAGGCGCTGATCCGCGCCGTGGTGCTGGCGGCGGGCGCGGGCCTCTCCATTTCCGCGTGGATGCTGATGGGAGGCGGCGCATGATGTCCGTCGCGCTGCAGATCGTCGGGTGCTTCGCGGCGGCGGCGATGTTTGCGCTCTTGTTTCGCACCCCCGCCCGGCTGATCGTGCCGGCATCCCTTTCGGCGGTGGCCGGGTACGCGCTGAGCCTGTGGGCCGGCGCGCGCATCGGCGCGGAATGGGCGGGGATATTTTTCGGTTCCGTGCTGTCCGCGCTGATCGGCGAATGGCTGGCGCGACGGCTGCGGGCGCCCGCCACGATTTTTTTGACCGTCGCGGTGATCCCGATGGTGCCCGGCGCAGGGCTTTACAACACCATGCTGGCGCTGGTGCAGAACCGCTACGCCGACGCCGCGGCAGCCGGGTCCAACACGATGCTCTCCGCCGGTGCCATCGCGCTGGGCCTGTCCATTGCGGCGTCTGCGGCCTATGCCCTGCGCCGGAAGGCCACGCCCCACGAGCCGCCGCACGGGTGATTTTTCCTGTCTATCGCGCGCCGATGCGCGCCTTTACCCGATGGACGCCGCCCGGAGCGCTCAGGGGCAGGAGGTTGCCCACGACCGGAACACCGTCCAGCTCCAGGGCGCAGGGCTTTTTTTCGCCGTCCGACTCGTTTTCAATCTCGATGACGTAGACGGCGCCGCGGAATTTCCGGGTGACGGTCAGTGCGCGGAGGCCGCGGGGCAGACAGGGGTCGATCATCAGTCCGTCGTACTGGGGCTTGATGCCCAGGATCGCCTGGGAGATACTGTAAAAGCTCCAGGCGGCGGTGCCGGTCAGCCAGCTGTTCTTGGCCTCGCCGTGGCGCGGCGCCCAGGGCCCGGCGATCATCTGCGCGTACACGTAGGGCTCGGTGCGGTGGAGCTTTTGATCTTCGGTATAGCTGGGGCAGGTGCGGCGGTAGGTCTCAAAGGCCCGGTCACCGTGGCCCAGCACCGTCTCCGCGATGGTGATCCAGGGGTTGTTGTGGCAGAAGATGCCGCCGTTTTCCTTGTATCCCGGCGGGTAGGAGCTGATCTCGCCCAGTTCCGGGTGGTAGCGGGTATAGGGCGGCGTGTGGATGGCGATGCCGTGGGGGCCAGCAAGATGCGCCCGGACCGAGTCCAGCGCCCGCTGCGCCAGCCCCTCCGCCACGCCGATGCCCGCCATTACGCAGAAGCCCTGGGGTTCGATGTAGATCCGCCCCTCTGCGCATTCGCGGCTGCCCACCTTGCCGCCCAGCGCGTCGTAGGCGCGCAGAAACCAGGCCCCGTCCCAGCCGGCCTCCAGCACCGCGCGGGTCATGCGCGCCTTCTCCTCCAGCGCGAAGTCGGCCTCGTCCGGAAAGCCCGCGCGGCGGCACAGATCGGCGTAGTCGTCCGCCAGCGCCACGTACATGCCGGCGATGAACACGGATTCCGCCGTGCCGCCGGCGCGGTTTTCACAGGTCTGAAAGCTCTCCCCCGGTGTAGTGGAAAAGCAGTTGAGGTTCAGGCAGTCGTTCCAGTCCGCACGGCCGATCAGCGGCAGCCCGTGGGGGCCCAGGTGGCCCGCGGTGAAATGGAAGGAGCGGCGCAAATGCTCCAGCAGCGTCGCCCGGTCCTCCGGGTTGGAATCAAAGGGCACGCATTCGTCCAGAATGTCAAAATCGCCGGTTTCCTTAATGTAGGCCGCGGTGCCGTAGATGAGCCACAGCGGGTCGTCGTTGAAGCCGCTGCCCACGTCCATATTGCCCCGCTTGGTCAGCGGCTGGTACTGGTGATAGGCGCTGCCGTCCGGAAACTGGGTGGCGGCGATATCGATCAGCCGCTCCCGGGCGCGCTCCGGTATCAGGTGCACAAAGCCCAGCAGGTCCTGCGTCGAATCGCGGAAGCCCATGCCTCGGCCGATGCCCGACTCAAAATAGGAGGCCGAGCGCGACATGTTGAAGGTGACCATGCACTGGTACTGATTCCAGATGTTGACCATGCGGTCGAGCCGATCGTCGCCGCTTGTGAGATGGAAGTTTGCGAGCAGCGCGTCCCAGTAGACCCGGAGCGCCTCAAGCGCCCGGTCGAACTGCGCCTCCGTACGGAAGGCGTTCATCAGCGTCCGGGCGGGGGCCTTGTTGGCCACGCCGGGGGCTTCGAATTTCTGATCCTCCGGGTTTTCGCAGTAGCCGAGGACAAACACCATGCCGCGCTCCTCGCCAGGCGCCAGCGTCAGGCGCACCCGGTGGGCGCCGATGGGGGCCCAACCGCTGCAGACGCTGCCCGACGGGCGGTCCTCCAGCACCGCGCGGGGGGCGTCAAAGCCGTTATACAGCCCGAAGAAGGACTCGCGATCGGTGTCGAAGCCGTCCGTGTCCCGGTTTACCGCCCAGACGGCGTAGTGGTTGCGCCGCTCGCGGTACTCGGTGACGTGGTAGATGGCGCGATCCTCCACCTCCACCTCGCCGGTGGAGAAGTTGCGCTGGAAGTTGGTCATGTCGTCCATCGCGTTCCAGAGGCAGAACTCGACCACGCCATACACGCTGACGGTCTTGGGGGCGTCCGTAAGGTTCCGGAGCCTCAGTTTCGTCACCTGTGCCGCGCTCCCGCGGGGGACCATCAGCGTTTCCTCGGCGCTCAGGCCGTCCTTTTCGCCCGTGATCACCGTATACCCCAGCCCGTGACGGCACTCGTACCGGTCCAGCGGGGTCCTGACGGGCATCCAGCCGGGGGCCCACACGCTCTCGCCGTCCCGGATATAGAAGTAGGTGCCGCCGGCGTCGGAGGGCAGGTTGTTGTAGCGGTAGCGCGTCAGCCGGAGGAGGCGTGCATCCCGGTAGAAGCTGTAGCCGCCGGACGTGTTGGACGCGAGCGAAAAGAAATCCTCGCTGCCCAGGTAGTTGATCCAGGGGTAGGGCGTGTCCGGCCGGGTGATCACGTATTCGCGGCGCGCGTCGTCAAAGTGGCCGTAGTTCATGGCAGACCCTCCATTGCAGAAGTTGCGAAACCGATTTCGTAACAGGGCGCACCCATTGACAGATTTACACCATCATAGCGCAAAAACGCAAAAAAAACAAGCGGATTCGAGGGCGCCGGACCAATTTTGCGTCCGGAGCTATCCGCTCAGGGTTAAAACAGCGAAAACGTATTCGCTTGCCGGTGCCTGCGCGCCGGGTTCTGCAAAAAGGCGGCGGCCCGGGCGGACGGCGTTTGGCGCACCGCAAAAAAAGCTTGCCATTTTGTCAATTCAGGCGTATACTGTATTGTCGAAAACGATTTAGAATGGCGGTTGCGCAGCGCTGCGGGGCCGCGAGAGGGAGGGCAGCATGGCTGTGACGATCCGGGAGCTGTCCCAGAAATGCGGTCTGTCCGTGTCCACCGTCTCCAAGGCGCTGAACGGGTACAGCGACGTGAGCGCGGAGACCCGGGAACTGGTCCGGTCGATGGCGCGGCAGACGGGTTACAGGCCCAATTCGCTGGCGCGCGCGCTCAAGACGAACCGGACATTCAACCTGGGCGTGCTCTTTGTGGATGACAACCAGAGCGGACTGACCCACAACTACTTTGCCGCGGTGCTGGACAGCTTCAAGGTGGAGGCGGAGCGCCGGGGCTACGACATCACCTTCATCAACCACAACATCGGCAAGACCAACATGACCTACCTTGAGCATTGCCGCTACCGCAATGTGGACGGCGTGTGCCTGGCCTGTGTGGACTTTCAGGCCGGCGAGGTCATGGAACTGGTGAGCGGGGACATCCCCGTCGTCACCATCGATCACCTGTTCAACAACCGCACCTGCATTCAGTCGGAAAATCGGCAGGGCGTGCAGGCGTTGGTGAAGTACGTTTACGACAGGGGCCACCGGGAGATCGCCTACGTGTCCGGCGCGAAGTCCGCGGTGACGGATATCCGCGTGACCAGCTTTTTGCACACCATGAGCGATCTGGGGCTTGCCGTGCCGGACGGCTTTTTGCAGCAGGGCATCTACCAGGACCCCTCCGCCACGTATCAGGTGGTGAAGCACATGCTGTCCGCGCCCAGGCGCCCCAGCTGCATCCTGATGCCGGACGATTATGCCGCGCTGGGGGGCATCGAGGCGGCGGAGGACATGGGCCTCACGATCCCCGAGGATCTTTCGGTGGCCGGGTTTGACGGCATCCGGCTGATCCAGCGGCTCTCGCCCCGGTTGACCACCATCGCCCAGGACACCCTGCGCATCGGTCAGGAGGCGGCGCGGCAGCTGGTGCATCTGATCGAGCGGCCGCGCACCACGTACCCGGAGATCATCTCCATTCCGACCCGGCTGATCCCCGGAGAGACCGTGCGGGACCTTGGCGCTCCGGCGCGCTGACGAGGGAGGCGGCGGCCATGGGCTTTCCGCAGGGGTTTTACTGGGGGACGGCGATGTCCGCCTATCAGATCGAGGGCGCGGCAGGGCCGGGCGACAGGGGCGAATGCGTGTGGGATGCATTTTGCCGCCGCCCGGGCAGGGTGTTCGGCGGCCATACCGGCGACACGGCCTGCGACCACCGCCACCGCTATGACGGGGACTTTGCGCTGATGGCGGCGCTGGGCGTGAAGAATTACCGCTTTTCGGTCAACTGGAGCCGCGTTCTGCCGGAGGGCGCGGGCCGGGTGAGCGAAGAAGGGCTGGCGTTTTATGATCGGCTGATCGACGCCATGCTCCGGCGCGGCATCCGCCCGTGGATGACGCTTTTTCACTGGGAGTACCCGTCGGCGCTCGAGGCCCGGGGCGCGTGGCGGAACCCGGACAGCCCCGGGTGGTTTGCCGACTACGCGGCGCTCGTCGCGCGAAGATACGGCGACCGCGTGGGGCACTACTTCACCCTCAACGAACCCCAGTGCTTTATCGGTCTGGGATATGTCGCCGGGGAGCACGCGCCGGGGCTGCGCCTCGCGCCGGACGCCGCCATCCCGATGGGCCATCACGCCCTCGTCGCCCACGGCCTCGCGGTTCAGGCGATCCGCGCCAACGCGCCGGGGGCAAAGGTGGGGTATGCGCCCTGCTCGTCGCCGGCCTGCCCCGCGACCGACGCCCCGGAGGACGTGGCGGCGGCCCGGTCCGCCTATTTTGCGATGCCGGAGGATCCCGATCGCTGGTTCTGGAACGTGACCTGGTGGAGCGATCCCGTCCTCCTGGGTCGGTATCCCGAGGACGGACTCTCGCGCTATGGGCGCTTTTTGCCCCGGGGGTTTGCGGGGGATCTGAATACCATCTGCCAAAAGCTGGACTTTTACGGGCAGAACATCTACCACGGCACCACGGTCCGCGCCGGCGCCGCGGGGCCGGAGGCGGTGCCGCCGCCCGCCGGCACGCCCAGAACCGGCATGAACTGGCCCGTGACGCCCGAGTGCCTGTATTGGGGACCGAAATTCCTCTGCGAGCGCTATGGCCTGCCGCTCGTCATCGCGGAGAACGGCATGTCGGGCCTTGACGGCGTGTCACTGGACGGCGCGGTGCATGACCCGGCGCGGATTGACTATCTCCACCGGTATCTGCTGGCGCTGCGGCGCGCGGCGGAGGAGGGCGTCGACGTCCGCGGCTACTTCCATTGGAGCTTTCTGGACAACTTCGAATGGGCGATGGGCTATAACGACCGCTTCGGCCTCGTCTACGTGGATTACCCCACGCAAAGGCGCATCCCCAAGGATTCCGCCCGCTGGCTGAAGGCGGTGATGGAAACCAACGGCGAAGCGCTGTGACGCATGAAGCGCGCCGCCGGCAGGAAATGCCGGCGGCGCGCCGCTTTGCCTCGGGAACCTACGCTTCCGGAGGTCCGGCCTCCTTGAGCGTAAAGGTGAAGGTGGAGCCCTCCCCGGGCTTTGTCGCCACGGTGATCGCGCCGCCCATGAGCTCTACCGCCAGCTTGGCGATGGACAGCCCCAGCCCGGTGCCCGATGTGCGCATGCGGGACTTGTCTGCCTTGTAGAACCGCTCCCAGATGTAGGGCAGGTCCGCTTCGTCGATGCCCGATCCGGTGTCGCGGACGCCCAGCGCGACCATGCCGTCGGCCCGGCGCGCGAACAGCGTGACGCTGCCCCCCGGCGGCGTAAAGCTGAGGGCGTTGTCCAACAGGATGATCAGGACCTGCAGGATGCGGTCCTCGTTTCCGAGGACCATGAGCCCGGCCTCGGCCTCCACGCCGAGCGTCACTTCGCCTTCCGCCGCGCGGTTTTTCATGCGGCGGCGGGCAGCCTCCAGGATCCCGGCGGGCTCCATGGGCTCCAGATCCAGCTTGACGCGGCCCTCCTGCAGGCGGCTCAGGTCCAGCATTTCGCCGATCAGCTTTTCCAGCCGGAGCGATTCCTGATAGATGACCCGGTAACACTCCTGCCGCTCCTCTTCGGTTTCGATGTAGCCGTCCAGCAGCGGCTCCGCCATGCCGCGGATGCCGGTGAGGGGCGTTCTGAGCTCGTGGGAGATGTTGGCGATATAGTCCCGCCGCATCTGCTCAAGGCGCTCGGCCTCGGAGATGTCGCGCAGCAGGCACACCGCCCCGATGGTGGCGCCCTCGTTCCGGATGGGGGAGGCCGACGCCTCGATGATGCGGTCCTGAACCTTGAAGCGGCAGATGACCCGCTCGTCGCCGTCGGAGGCCTTTTTCAGCATTTCCGTCAGCTTCTGCCGGATGTCAAGGGCGGCGTCTGATCGGGGCGGAAGCGACAGAAGCTTCAGCGCCGCGTCGTTGTGATGGACCACGCGGCCCTCGCGGTCCACGGCGATGATGCCCTCTCCAATGGAGGAGAGCACCTTTTCCAGCTTGCTCTTCTCCTCGTTCAGATTGTCGATGACGGAAGAGAGTCGGCCGGAGAGCAGGTTCAGCGTGGTGCCCAGCTGGCCGATCTCGTCGGTTTGACGGATGCCGACGCGCTCGCCGTAAAACCCCTCCGCCATGCGGGAGGCGGTGCGGTTGAGCTCGGTCAGCGGGTTTGTGAGGCGGCGGCTGAGCGCGTAGGCGATGGCCGAGGCGATCAGCCCCGCGATCAGAAACGCGATGGCCATCAGCTGGATCAGGCTGCGGCTGGCTGTGCTGACCTCCTTCAGCGGGCGGCACAATAGCAGCGCGCCCTTGGTGACGCCGGAATTGTTGTTGATCGGCGCGCCGGCAAAGACCATCTGGTCCTTCATGAAGTCCAGCTTGCGCACGTCCACGGCGGTGTTGCCGTCAAGAAGCGACCGGAGCAGCTCCTGGTCCAGAGCGTCGATCACGTCCAGCATCTCAAAGTCCTGGGGCTCCGCGCCGCTGGAGCGGTTGGGCCTGGTCCAGGAGGGCGCCTGCCGCGCCTTCATGTCGCTGTCCACGTAGATCACCTGGGCGTCGGTCAGCGTCTGAATTTCGCCCACGCGGGGGAACTCCAGCACGCGGGCGTAGCCGCCGGGCCGCCGCACCATGCGGGTGAGGGCCTCGGCCTTGCGCAGAAGGTCCCGCTTGTTGGAGTCGATCAGGTAGGCGCGCAGCAGCGCATAACTGACGACGCCTGTCAACAGGATGATGACAAGCGTCAGGGCCAGGTAGCCGGTCAGAAGCTTTATGAAAATGGAACCGCCATGGCGGTCAGTGCGCAATTTCAAAGCGGTATCCGACCCCCCACACAGTCTTGATGTCCCAGGGATTTCCGGGCTGGCACAGCTTTGCGCGGATGCGCTTGATGTGGCTGTCCACCGCCCGGGTATCGCCCAGGAAGTCGTAGCCCCAGATGCTCTGCAAAAGGTGCTCCCTGCTGAACACCATGCCGGGGTTGGAGGCCAGCGTCCACAGTATTTCGATCTCCTTGGGCGTGCAGGGCACCACCTGGCCGGAGAGCTTGACGATGAACGCGCCCATGTCGATGTCTAGATTGGAAACCACCAGGTGCCGGCTCTTTTCCTCTTCTTTCAGCTCGTACATGCGGCGCAGCACGGCCTTGACGCGGGCCAGCACCTCCCGCGGGCTGAAGGGCTTGGTAATGTAGTCGTCCGCGCCCAGTTCAAGGCCCAGAAGCTTATCGAATTCCTCGCCCTTGGCCGTCAGCATGATAATGGGAAGCGTCGAAAACTTGCGTACCTCCCGGCAGACCACCAACCCGTCCATCTTGGGCATCATGATGTCCAGCAGCATCATGTCCGGCCGGGACTGGCGCACCTGCCGGACGGCATCCTCGCCGTCGTAGGCGGAGAGCGTCTGATAGCCCTCGCGGCGAAAATACGTGGTCAGCGACTGGTGTACGTGCACATCGTCGTCCGCAATCAACACGCGGTAGCCGCTTCTGGCTTCGTCCATTGAAAGCACCCCCTCTGAGCGATGCCCACATTATACCGAAGATGTTCGGCAAAAGTGTGGCGAAGCCTGAAATAAAGATGCGTTTGCTGATTGATTCGGAAGATTCCGACGCCGTCTGGGGCGATTATGTGTCGGAGCCCGCCCCGGCGGCGGGAGGCTCCGGCGCGGTTTCCGCGTCCGCGTCGATCAGGCGGGTCGGCGGCGCTTCGTAATAGGCGCGGTTTCCGCGGGCGGCCCCGGCGTGGGCCTCGGCGATGATCTCCGTGGCGCGGTTCAGCGCCTTTTTCAGCGTTTCATGAGCCTGATCCAGCCGCTGCTGTGAGAGCGCGCGCAGGTTTTCCGCCTCCTCGTTGGCGTGGCGCATCATCTCTGCGTATTCCACGTCGGCGCGGCTGGCGACGGTAAAGGCGTAGTCCTTCGCGTCCCGGACGATGCGGGCGGCTTCCATCCGGGCGCCGGTCAGGAAGGCCGTTTCGTCTATCTGCATCCGCTCCAACTGGTCGATGCGGCTCTTGGCCAGGGCCAACTGATTGGCGCTTTCGGTGATTTGCCGGTCTTTGGCCTCCTCCAGCGCCTTCAGCGCCGTTTGCCTGTCCACCTCGGCCTTGCTGACCATCGCTTCCGCCTGGGCGGCCTTTTCCTCCGCCTGGGCGGCCTGCGCCTGAACCTCGGACAGCTGGCGGGCGCTCTCCTCCAGCGCTTCGCCCACGGCGTCGCCTGAACGGGCCGCGACCCGGAGGCCGATGGCCAGCAGCACCGCGATCACCACCAGCGCCGTCACGACCAAAAGAATCTGCCAGGGCTCCGCCGCCCCGACCGCGGCCTGCGCGCCCGCGTACGCCCGATATGCAAAGTCCTGAATCGTCTGCCACGCGCTTTCCATAGTGTTCGCTCCTTTTGCCAACAAAGCACTTCTTTTCATGAATTTAGCACCTGGACGGGGGTGGTGTCAAGCCGCGGTTTCGACCGCTTTTGTGTCGGAACCATGAATTCTTGTCCGCCATATTCTTGCCAAACACGCGCGAATGGCGTAATATAGGATGCCGGAGGTGGCTTCCTTGTACTGGTTTCGGAATGACTATTCAAACGGCGCCCACAGCCGGGTGCTGGAGCGCGTGCTGCGCGAAAACCTGAACCCCACGCCGGGTTATGGCGAGGACGAATACTGCGAGGCCGCGCGGGCGCTGATCCGCCGGGAAATCGGACGGGAGGACGCGCTGGTGCGGTTCATTCCCGGCGGCACGCAGACCAACCAGCTGATGATCGCCCATGCGCTGCGCCCCCACGAGGCGGTGATCGCGGCGCAGACCGGTCACATCAACGTCCACGAGACGGGCGCCATCGAGGCCACCGGGCACAAGGTGCTGGCCGCGCCCGCCCGGGAAGGCAAGCTGACGCCGGAGGCGATCCGAGGGGTGCTTTCGGCCCACGAGGGGCCCCACATGGTGAAGCCCGCGATGGTGTACGTTTCCGACACCACGGAAATGGGTACCCACTATACGCGCTCGGAGCTTTCGGAAATCCGCGCGCTCTGCCTTGAAAAGGGCCTGATCCTCTACCTGGACGGCGCGCGGCTGGCCTCCGCGCTGGCGGCGTCGGAGGGGGATCTCTCCCTTCGGGACATCGCGCGGCTCACCGACTGCTTTTACATCGGCGGCACGAAAAATGGCGCGCTGATGGGCGAGGCGCTGGTGATCCTGCGGGAGGATCTACAAGCCGACATCGACTATGCGATCAAGCAGCGGGGCGCGATGACGGCGAAGGGGCGCCTGATGGGCATCCAGTTCTCGGCGCTCTTTGAGGACGGGCTGTACTACGAAATCGGCCGCCACGAAAACGCGATGGCGGCGCGGCTGCGCGCGGGCATCGAGGGCTCGGGCCGTGCGCTGTACACCGATTCCCGCACAAACCAGCTCTTTGTGCCGCTGCCGGAGGAAACGGTGCGCCGGCTCCGGGAGCGCTTTCAGTTTGAAGTCGAGGGCGAGGCGGAGGGCGCGAAGATCGTCCGCTTCGTGACGGGCTGGTCCACCACCGCGGAGGATGTGGACGCGCTGATCGGCGCGCTCCGATAAAGGCGGGGCGCCCGCGCTTTGATCGCGGGCGCCCTCGGGCGACGTCCGGTCCGGCGCGCCGTCAGTAGCGATTGTCAAAGATGCGGGTGGACTTTTTTTCGCTCCGGGGCAGGTCGCCGATGCCCACCGGCAGCACGATCACCGAAATGCCGATGCGGTTTTTGAACTCCCGGCCGATCTCCTGGGCGGATTCCTTCGGCTCAAAGCCCGGGTTCAGCTCCACAAACAGGCGGCATTCGTCCTTGCCGTTCATATGGTCCAGCATGAACTGATACTCACTGGAGGCCGCGGGCACGGTCTTCAGCATTTCGTCGATCTGGCTGGGGAAAATGTTGACGCCCTTCACCTTGACCATGTCATCCGTGCGGCCGATCAGGGTGTCGATGCGAGGGTAGGGGGAACCGCAGGCGCAGTCCCCCGGGAGGAAGCGCGTCAGGTCGTGGGTGCGGTAGCGGATCAGCGGCGCGCCTTCCTTTTTGAGGGTGGTGATCACCAGCTCGCCGATCTCGCCGTCCGGCAGGATCGCGCCGGTCTTGGGGTTCACAATCTCGCAGTAGATGTAGTCGTCCCAGATGTGCATGCCGCACTCGTGTCGGCAGCTCATGCCGATGCCGGGGCCGTAGACCTCGGTGAGGCCGTAGATGTCGTAAAGCTCGATGCCCAATTCGCCCGCGATGCGCTTTCGCATCTTTTCGCCCCAGCGCTCCGAGCCGATGATGCCCTTTTTCAGGTGGATCCTGTCGCGGATGCCGCGCTTCGCGATTTCCTCGGCCAGGAGCAGCGCGTAGCTGGAGGTGGCGCACAGCACCGTGGAGCGCATGTCCTCCATCATCCGCAGCTGCTTATCGGTATTGCCCGGGCCCATGGGGATGACCATCGCGCCCAGCCGCTCCGCGCCGTTTTGAAAACCGATGCCCGCCGTCCACAGGCCGTAGCCGGGGGTAATGTGCACCCGGTCTAGGGGGGTGAGCCCCGCCATCCGGTAGCAGCGCTCGAACATGATCGCCCAGTCCTCCACATCCTTGCGGGTGTAGGGAATGATGACCGGGGTGCCCGTGGTGCCGGAGGACGAGTGGATGCGCACGATTTCCTCCTCGGGCGCGCTCATCAGCCCCAGGGGGTAGGCCTCGCGCAGATCGCCCTTCCAGGTGAAGGGCAGTTTTTCAAAGTCCTCCTGGGACCGGATGGCGTCCACGTCCACGCCCTCCAGCTTCTTCTGATAGAAGCAGGGGGTGGACGCGAGCTTTTTCAGCTGCGCTTTAATGCGGTCGAACTGAGTTTGGGTCATCTTCACGGCGCGATCGCTCCCTTCGCAATGGCGCTTGCGCCCATGCGCAGCGCGGTCCGGTTGACGGCGAGGAACCGGCCGCCCATATCGGTCAGCGCGGCCTCGAGATCATTCAGGCTCAGCCCCAGCGCGCCCGCGGCCGCCGCCGCGCCGATCAGCGCCATGTTGGCCGCGCGATCGGAGCCCGCCGCCCGGCAGATGGCCTCGGTGTCCACGGTATAGAGCGCGGAGCGCGCCGAGAGAAAGGCCAGCATCTCCGCCGGGTCGTAGCCGCTGCCCGCCAGCGAGGCCGTGACGGGCTGCACCGCCTTGATGGCGGCCACCACCGTGCCGCCGCGCTTCAGGTAGGAAAAGCAGCGCACCGCCTCGGCCGGCTCCAGCGCCAGGATGGCATCCGCCGCGCCCGGAGGGATCAGCGGGGAATGGGACGGACCCAGGCGCACGTGGCTCACCACGGAGCCGCCCCGCTGCGCCATGCCAATGGTCTCCGCCGTGCGGGCAAAGAGCCCCTTGGCCATCGCGGCCCGGGCGATGAGCTTGGACGCCAATACCGCGCCCTGCCCGCCCACGCCGGCGATCAGGATGTTGCGGGTCATTGCGCATCCTCCTCTCCGATGGCCTTGTAGGGACAGATCTGCGCGCACAGGCCGCAGCCATTGCAAAGGGACGGCTCGACGCGCACCGCGCCCTGCGCAACCGTGAGGGCCGGGCAGCCCAGCAGCTTCACGCAGGTCTTGCAGGAGGTGCACTTTGACGGGCCGATCCGGCACACCTTCACTTTTTTGATGTTGGCGATGCACGGGGACTGAAAGACCACCGCGCGGACGCCGGAGCCCTCCATGGCGCGCCGGACCGCCGAAACCGCCGCCCGGTGGTCCAGCGGGTCGGCCTCGATCACCGGGTCCACGCCCAGCGCCTCCAGCACCTTCGGAATGGAGAGGGGCCTCGACTGCCCGCCCATCATGGTGCGCCCGGTGCCCGGGTGCGGCTGGTTGCCGGTCATGGCGGTGGTGGAATTGTCCAGCACGATGAGGATCATGTCGCTGGCGTTGTACACCGCATTGACCACGCCGGGAATGCCGGAGGCGAAGAAGGTGGAATCTCCCGCGAAGGCGAAGAGGAGGGCGTCCCGGTCGATCCGGCCGATGCCCTGGGCCACGGTAATCCCGGCGCCCATGCAAAGGCAGGTGTCCACCATGTGGAGGGGCGCGGCGTTGCCCAGCGTGTAACAGCCGATGTCGCCGGTGAAAAAGGCCTTCTTTCCCCGGGCGGCCGCCTTGACCGCGTAGAAGGAAGCCCGGTGGGGGCACCCGGCGCAGAGCACCGGCGGCCTGACCGGGAGCGCCGGCCCTTCGGCGGATGCGCTCTCCGGGACGGGATCGCCCAGAAAGCGGGCGATGTCCCGGCGGACGCTCTCCGCGCTGTTCTCGCCCGCGACGCGGGTATCGCCGGACAGCTTGCCGCGGATGATCACCTTCAGGTGGTGCTTGCCGGCAAGGTGCAAAAGCGCCCGCTCGATCACCGGGTCCAGCTCCTCCAGCACCAGCACCTCGTCCAGGCCCTTCAGAAACTCCAGCGCCAGCTTTTCGGGAAACGGATGGGGCGTGGCGACCTTGAAAAACCGGAGCCGCGCAAGGTCCAGCGTTTCCAGCGCGTATTCGCGGCTGACGCCGCCGGCGGCGACGCCGCGCCGGGCACCCGGCGCACCGGAAATTTCGTTGTAGGGAAGGGCGGAGAACTCGTCGCCGATCTTCGGATTCCTGGCCTCGATCATCAGGTGGTTCTGGTAAGACAGGCGGGGAAAGATGACCCAGCGGCCCGGATCGCGCCGGAACCCCTCCGGCGCCCCGACCTCAAGGGGCGGCAGCAGCGCCACGCTGGCGCAGCCGTGGCACACCCGGGTGGTGGGCCGGAACAGCACCGGCGTATGGTGCTTTTCGGAGCATTCAAAGGCGTCCGCGATCATCCGGTAGGCTTCCTCCGGGCTGGCGGGGTCAAACACCGGCAGCTTTGCGTACAGCGCAAACTGGCGGGTATCCTGCTCGGTCTGGGAGGAGATGGGGCCGGGGTCGTCGGCCACCACCACCACCATGCCGCCCTTTACGCCCACATAGGCGAGGCTCATCAGCGGGTCGGAAGCCACGTTGAGGCCCACCTGCTTCATGGTGACCATGGCGCGCGCCCCCGCGTAGGCCGCGCCCGCGGCCGCCTCCAGCGCGGCCTTTTCGTTGGTGGACCACTCCACGTACGCATGGCCGCCCGAGTGCTTCGCGGCGGCCTCCAGGATCTCGGTGGAGGGCGTTCCGGGATAGCCGGAGACAAACCGGACGCCCGCGCGGAGCGCACCCAGCGCGATGGCCTCGTTGCCCATCATCAGGCGGCGGTCCTGGGCTGATTCCTGCATGCAAAAGACTCCCGTTGCGTTGTATTTCAAAGGAGGGCCGCCAGTGCCACCAGCGCGACGGCGAGGGCCAGCGCCCCCCAATCGATCCACTTCATATGGTAGGACTTGTAGCTCGCGCCCCGCCTGCGAAGCGAGAAGCCCCGAAGCTCCGCGGAGATCGCGCCCCGGTCGATCCGCGCCACGGAACTGATGAGCAGCGGCACGCAAAGCGGCAGGATCAGCCGGATCTTGCGGAAGATGTTCCGGGTGTCGAAGTCCACGCCCCGGGCGGTCTGCGCCGCCATGATGTCCCCGGCCTCCGCCGCAAAAATCGGAATAAAGCGCATGGAGGTGGTCAGCGCGAACACGTACTTGTAGGGCACCCTCAGCTTCTCCACCAGCATGCCGGACAGGTCCGAAATCTGTGTGACCGACAGCATCACGGCCAGCGGCAGCGTGGCGGCGATCATCCGCAGCACAAAAAGGAGCGAAAACATCAGGCCCTCGTCGGTGATCACAAGACCCGGGGGAATGGCGAGAAGCGCCCGGCCGTCGCGGATGACCAGCACCTGCACGATAAACAGCAGCACGGAGAACTTCAAAAGCGCCGTCACCATCCTGAGCGCCCTGCGGAAAAGACCCGCGGAACGCGCCAACACCAATGATACCACAAGCACGCCCAAAATGAAAAGCGGGTTCGCGCTGACAAAGCACGCCGCGCACAAAAGCACCGCCGCCAGCATCTTGGTCAGCGGATTCAGCCGGTGCAGCAGGGAAGAACCCGGCACGTAATCGAGAAACCCGCCCATTACCGCACCCGCCCTTCGATGGCCGAAACCATTTGGTCGATCGTGGATACACCGCGGAAGGCGTCGCCCAGCCGGAGCGCCAGCTGCGGGATCTGCGCCGGGGCCACCGACGCCCGGGCGAGCAGCGCTTCATCCGCCATAATCTCCTCCGCGGGCCCGTCGCCGATCAGCCGTCCGCCGGCCACCACCAGCACGCGCCGCGCGAAGTCCTGCACAACCTCCATGTCGTGGCACACCATCAGAACCGTCGCCCCGGCGCGGTTTCGCGCCGCGATCCTGTCCATGATCTCCATGCACTCCCGGTAGTCCAGGCCCGTGGTGGGCTCGTCCAGGATCATCACATCCGGCTCGCAGGCCATCAGCGACGCCAGCGCGATGCGCTGCCGCTCGCCCCGGCTCATGGAAAAGGGGTTGCGGTTCCCGTCAAAGCCAAACTCCGCCAACGCGGACTCCAGCCGGCGTTGGCGCTCGGCGGGGTCGTCCACGGTCAGTTCCAGCCCGAAGAGAATCTCCTCCCGGATGGTGCTCTGGCAGATCTGCCGGTCCGGATTCTGAAAGAGAAAGCCCACCGACCGCGCCAGGCAGCTGACGCGGGTGGTCTTCGTGTCCATGCCGTTCACCGTCACGCGGCCCGCGGCCGGCTTCAAAAGGCCGTTGCACAGCTTGGATATGGTGGTCTTGCCCGCGCCGTTTTCGCCGATGATCGCCGCGAAATCCCCCTTTTCCAGGCGGAAGGACACGTCCTCGACGGTGCGGCCGCCGTCGTAGCCGAAGCAAACGTGCGAAAACTCAATCATTTCAGCACCCCCCGCACCATTTGCTCCGCCTCCGCCACGTTGACCGGGAGCGCGCCGCCATAGAGCCCCCGCGCCTTCAGCGCGTGGGCGAGGGATGCCACCCGCGGAGCGTTGACGCCCGCACCCGTCAGCGCGTCGATGTTCTGGATGACGGAACGCACCGCGCCGTCGAGGATGACGCGGCCGCCGTCCATCACCGTCAGCCGCTTTGCGTATTCGCACAGCAGCATGATCTTCTGCTCCACCACCACGATGGTCATGCCCAGCCGCTCGTTGAGCGTTTTGAGCATCTCGAAGACCATCACGCTGCTCCGGGGGTCCAATTCGCCGGTGGGTTCGTCCAACACCAGCACCCGGGGCCTTAGCGCCACAATGGCCGCGATGGCCACCTTCTGCTTCTGCCCGCCGGAGAGGGACGCGATGGCCCTGTGGCGCAGCGCGGCAATCCCCAGCGTATCGAGGGCCTCCGTCAGGCGGCGCTCGATCTCTTCGCGGGGCACGCCAAAGTTTTCAAGGCCGAAGAGCAGTTCATCCTCCATGATGGAGGCCACCATCTGTCCGTCGATGTCCTGAAACACGCTGCCCACGACCTGCGTCAGCTTCGCCGGCCCGGCATCCACGGTGTCCAGGCCGTCCACCTCGGCGCGGCCGTAGAAGTCGCCGCCGTAGTAGTGGGGGACGACGCCGCTGAGCACGTAGGTCAGCGTGGTCTTGCCCGCGCCGCTGGGGCCGATGATGCCGACGAATTCGCCCGGCTCAATGGTCAGGTTGATGTCGGTCAGCGCAAAATCGGGCGCATCCTTGTATTGAAAGTTCAGACCGGTCAGACGGATCATGGTTGACCTCCACCGCTTGCGTTTTGGTTACCGCTTTTTCAGCACCAGGCTCATGGGAATGTGCAAAAGCTGCACGATGACCGCGTTGATCGTGGCCGTGCCAAAGATGATGCCCAGGAAGATGCCCAGCGGGGTGGGGGTGATGTCCGCGCCGGCGTAGTACAAAAGGTACATCGCGCCCACGAAGGTAAAGCCGCTGGCGAGGGTGCTGAGGAAGGTGGCGACGATCGGGTGCAGCGAGAACTTCTTCACATTCATCGGAATCCGGATCAGAAGGCTCATGACCACCGCGCCCACCAGCTCGCTGACGAAGTTCAGGTAGGGCTGGCCGGGGAAGAACTGGCACACCGCGCCGGCCAGGATGCCGATGATGGCGGCCTCGTAGAGCCTGGGCCGGACCAGAAGGATGATGAGGCAGTACATGGCAATGATGAAGTTGGGCTTCATGCCCACGTTGAACAGCGAGCCGACAAAGAACTTGAGCACCGCGCCCGCCGCCAGCAAAATGCCGATGAGCAGCATGTCCCGGGCCGTCATGCCCTTTTTCTCCTGAGTGACCACCGTGCGCTTCTCCAGGGTCTTTCCGTTTTCCATGATGATCTTCCTTTCCGCTTGATGCTTTGCGCGCCCCGCGCGCCCGGGGAAGGAGCCGTTGGCACGGAAGAGAGGACCGGTAAAAAAAACAAGCCCGTCCTTTTGCAAGGACAGACTTCCGTCTGCGGTACCACCTTCATTGACCCGTCGTGAAACGAGTCCTCTCTAACGAAAATGCCAACACATTTTCTGCCAGTAACGCCGGCACGCGTCTTGGATACTTGGCGCAAAGGCCGTTCCCCTCGCCCTCCGTGGTCCATTTGCCAGGCCGCTTCACGCAGGACTCTCACCAACGCCTGCTCTCTGTGGTTGCGCTCCGTGGTTTAATTTCCACATCATCGGTTGTCTATGAAGTTGAGCGCATTATAGCACGCGGTTTTTCCACCTGTCAAGCGGGTTTTCAGAAAAAGTCGCGTGAAAAACGCGGCAAAAGCGGCCTATACCCGAAAAATCTTGCCGGACTGGTCAAAATCGTACAATCCGATGCGGCGCAGCTCCTTTCGGAACGCCTCGGAGAGGGCGAAGGCCGTGACCGCGCGCATGGCCGGCTCCGCCTCCCGCCCGGCGGGGATCACCATGTCATACCATTCCCGCTGCAGCGGTACAAAGCCCGCGTCCGGTACCTGCCGCGCCACGGATTCGATGCCGACCCCCACATCGCCCTCGCCGCCCGCCACGGCCGCGGCCACGGCCGCGTGGTTAGGGCGCTCGTCGCCGTACCCCTCGACGGACGCCGGCACGATGCCCATGCGCCGCAGCTTTCCGTCCAGCAGCACCCGGATGCCGCTGCCCTTCTCCCGGTTTACCAGCCGGATGCCGGGCCGCGCCAGGTCGGCCCAGTCCGTCAGATCCCGGGGATTGCCCTTTGCAACGTAAAACCCGGCGGTGCGGCCGAAGAGCCGCACCACCACGGCGGCCAACCCCGGCAGCAGGCGGGGAATGTAGGGCAGGTTGTACTCGCCGGTCTCCTCATCCCAAAGATGGCAGGTGGCGATGTCCGCGCGGCCGGCGTACAGCGCGCTCAGCGCGTTGTAGCTGCCCTGGTGGGAGCGCAAAACCTCCGGCATGCCGGGCAGCGCGCCGACGTGGGCGGCGATCAGGTCCAGCGCCGGGTCCTGCCCGCAGAGCACCAGTTGCCGGGCCGGGGCTGTTTCCGCCGCAGAAGGCGCCGCCAGAGCGGTCGCGGCACCTCCGAGCTTCTTCGCGAGGTCCGCGCGGCGGACGCGCAACTGCCTGCCCACCTTCGCGGAGGGGATCTCGCCGCGCCGCAGCATTTCATACACGGTGTTTCGCCGGACGCGCAGCAGCAGCGCCACTTCCTGCACCGTCAAAAGCTCGCTGTCCATGAAAGCGCCTCCTCTTTTCCTCATTGTAGCGTCAAAGCGCGGGGCTGTAAAGCTTGTCTTTGGGAAGTCGTTATTCTTTTAAAAGAATTACGTATTGACAGCGCCATGTCCGCTGTGTAAAATAAACGCATATAAACAATACAAAACAATAAAAAACATGAAAAGAACGAACGGTGTAGAGGAGGGTTTTCATGAACCGAAAGATCAAGGCTTTTGCCGCGCTCGCGGTGGCGCTTTGCCTTTGCGCGGGGGGTGCCCTGGCGGAAACCGGGGTGGAACTGAACGTATTTGCGGCGGCCAGCCTGACAGAATCCCTGACCCGGATCGCCGAATTGTATTCGGCGGCCCAGCCGGATGTACGGCTGGCCTTCAACTTTGATTCCAGCGGCACGCTCCAGACGCAGATTGAATCCGGCGCGGCCGCAGACGTGTTTTTGTCGGCGGCGCAGAAGCAGATGGACGCGCTGGAGGCGGGCGGCTACCTGACGGAGGGCACCCGCAGGGATCTTTTGACGAATAAAGTGGTGCTTATCGTCCCCGAGGGCTCTACGCTGGGGCTCACCGGTTTTGAGGATGTGGCGTCGGAGAAGGTGAAGCTGGTGGCGCTGGGCAACGCGGACGTGCCGGTGGGGCAGTATTCGCAGGACATCTTCACGTCGCTGGGCCTGTGGGACGCGGTAGCGGTCAAGGCATCCATGGGTGCCAACGTGAAGGAAGTGCTGTCCCAGGTGCAGAGCGGCGCGGTGGATTGCGGGGTGGTGTATGCCACGGATGCGGCCACAGCCACGGGCGTGACGGTGGTGGCGGAAGCGCCGGAAGGCAGCCACAAGCCGGTGGTGTACCCCTGCGCGGCATTGAAGGAATCGGCAAACGCGGAAGCCGCGGCCGCGTTTCTTGATTACCTGTCCACGCCGGACGCGGTGAAGGCCTTTGAGGACGTGGGCTTCACCATGGCCGCGCAATAAGCGGCAGGTGTTTTTAAGCGGATCAAACCGCCATACCGGGCCTTCGGCGATTTTGCCGGAGGCCCGGTGTTTCATTCAAAAAAATTGTAAAAAAGCTCAAATTCCCGTTTTTCTTGTTGTTTTTTTGAAGAACGGGGTTCGCTATTGCGATCGGCGGAAAGATATGCTAATATATATACAATACGCCGCAAAGTTTTCGAGAATACAGATATATTTTTCGTAACGATTGAGTAAGTTTTACATTGAGAGGGACGGATTCAATGGAGGACAGGAAGTACGCGTTTTCGTGGGCGCTCCTTGGGGATATCGGAGCGGGGCGGCCCAATCTGGGGGATGCCATCAGCGTCAGGGTATATCGCCTGATGCAGTATACGTTCCGGGACGTGCTGGAGCAGCGCTACGGCACCGAAGCGACCGACGGCCTTTTTCTTGAGGCCGGAAAGCTCGCCGGAATGCATTTTTATAAAAACATGATCGCGGGCGCCGCGGATTTCCAGCAGCTCGTTCAGATGCTTCAGGAGAGCTTTCGCTCTCTGGGGGTGGGCGTGATTCGCGTTGAAAAGGCCGACCCGCCCTTTGAGGAGATCATGCTGTCGGTGGAGGAGGATGCCGACTGTTCGGGCCTGCCGGAGCTCGACTACGAGTTCTGCCGGTATGACGAGGGCTTTATCGCCGGCATTTTGGAAGGCTTCACCGGCAGGCCCTACGACGTGCGGGAGATCGACTGCTGGTGCACCGGCGGCAGGGCGTGCCGCTTCCGCGCGAAGGCGATGTAATTGGGTTTGAGGGTCTTACAATGTGTGCAGAAAACAAATATGAGCTTGCGCTGAGGCACTTGGTCTGCCTGCTTCAGGATCGGAACTGTGCCGAAGCGCCCGAGGCGCTGGCCGGTGACCCCGATTACCGGCGGCTGGAGGAAATGATCCGCATGCTGCGCGATGGGGCGCTGGCGCTGGGTCGGGGCGATCTCGACTGCGAGATCGAAGGCCGGGGCTATGCCATCGGCGCGCTCAAGGGCCTTCAGGGCGCGCTCCGGCACCTGGTATGGCAGTGCCGGGAGATCGCCACGGGCGACTTTGAGCAAAAGGTGGACTTTTTGGGCGATCTGTCCGAGGCCTACAATCAAATGGCGCTGGCGCTGGGCGAGCGCACCGAAGCGCTGGCCCGTTCCGAGGCCAAGTACCGGATGCTGTTTGAAAACGCGGCGGAATCGATCGCCGTGGTGGTGGACGGCAGGGTGGCGCTGGCCAACCCCATCTTTGAAAAGCTGAATGATGTGGAGAGCGGCCGGCTCGCGGACAGGCCGTTTTTCGAGCTGTTCTCCGAGGAGGACCGGCGCGTTGCCGCGGCGCTCGGCGAATCGCTCCTGGAGGGAAAGCCGCAGCAGGCGCCGGTGACGCTCCGGATTGCCGCGCGGGAGGGTTTCATCTGGCTGGAGACAAAGGGCGTGCCCATCGACTGGGCGGGGCAGAAGGCGCTGATCTTCTTCCTCATGGATGTGACCCAGCGCAAACGGGCGGAGAGCGCGCTGAGCGTCAGCGAGGAGAAATACCGGCTGATGGCGGAAAACGCGCAGGATGTCATCTGGGTGCTGGACCTGGCCACCGGGCGCTTCACCTACGTGAGCCCGTCGGTGTTTTCGCTGCTCGGCGTGACCGTCGAAGAGGCGCTCAAGGCGCATATTGCCGATTCGATGCCGCCGGAATCCTACGCGCGCTTTGACGCTTATCTGAAAAAGCGCACGGAGGCGTTTTTGGGCGGCGCCCGCGATGGGGAAAACAGCGTCGTCGAAGTCGAACAGTACGCCAGCGACGGCGCCACCGTCTACACGGAAGTATCGGTCAAGCTGCGCCTCAACGCATGCGGCGGCCTTGAGGCGGTGGGCATCAGCCGGGACATCACGGTGCGCAAGTCCTCGGAGCGGAAGATTCTCTACATCAACCAGCATGACCCGCTGACCGATCTCTACAACCGGAGGCACTACAACGAGCAGCTGTCGCTGCTCAACACGGCGGACAACATGCCGCTTTCGCTGGTGCTGATCGACGTTAACGGCATGAAGCTGATGAACGATGCCTTCGGGCACATGGTCGGCGACAAGCTGCTGACCGGGTTTGCCCAGGTGCTCAAAAGCAGCCTGCGCGCGTCCGACATCGCCGCCCGCATCGGCGGAGACGAGTTTGTGCTGCTGCTGCCCCGCACCGACGCGAAGGCCGCGGAGCGCGTCGTCCGACGCATCAAGGCCGCCTTGATCGACAAGGCCGTGGAAGACATCGCCATCACAGCCTCCTTCGGCCTGGCGACAAAACACCTGGTCGAAGAGGACTTTGGCGGCATCTACCGCATGGCGGAGGACAACATGTACCGGGAAAAGCTGTCCACAAACCGGCAGCTGAAGGCCGATCTGCTGCAACAGATCCTCGACAACCTCTACAGAAAGAGCCAAGTCGAGCGTCGGCACTCCGAGGCGGTCAGCAGGCTGTGCATGGCCATCGGGCGCGAGTTCAGAATGAGCGTGGACGACATCGAAAAGCTGGGCGCGACGGGGCTGTACCACGACATCGGCAAGGTCGCGCTGGACGAGGGCATCCTCAACAAGCCCGAAACGCTGGACCCGGGCGAAAGGATGGAGATCAAACGCCATCCCGAGATCAGCTACCAGATTCTCCGGTCCTTCGCCGGCATGGGCGAAATCGCGGACTGCGTATTGATGCACCACCGGCGCGTCGACGGCACCGGGTATCCGGAGGCGGCCGACGGGGACCTGCCGTTTGAGGCGCGGATTCTGGCCGTCGCGGAGGCCTACGACATGATGACCGGGAAATACCCCTTCGGTCCGGCGTTTACCGCCGAACAGGCAATTCAGGAACTGGAGCGGAACGCGGGCAGCCAGTTTGATGCCAAAGTCGTGCGCGTGTTCATTGATCGCGTACTGAGAGGCGGCGCGCCTCCCGGGCCGAATGCGGCGCAGGAGAACCCCAATACCCGTTTTCCGGCCACCTGAAACGCCCAAAACCCCGTTTTGATTGTGACCTTGTCACGGAGGGAAGCGGACGGGCCGTGCTATTCTTGAGCCAAGCAAGAGGCAAAAGGCCCACGCTGAATGAAAAGGAGGTACAGTATGGAAACCACCAGAATGCCGCTCATCGGAGATCAGGCGCCCAGTTTCAAGGCCGTCACCACCCAGGGACCGATCAGTTTCCCGGAGGATTTTGCCGGAAAATGGGTGATCCTCTTCTCTCACCCCGCCGATTTTACGCCGGTGTGCACCACCGAGTTCATGACCTTCGCCTCCATGGCGGATGAGTTCAAGGCGCTCAATACCGAGCTTGTGGGCCTGTCCGTCGATTCTCTCTACGCCCACATCGCGTGGCTCCGCAAGATTCAGGAGTTGGAATGGAACGGGAAGAAGCACATTGAGGTCAAGTTCCCGCTGATCGAGGACATCCGCATGGAGGTCGCCAACAAGTACGGCATGATCCAGCCGGGACAGTCCAACACCCAGGCGGTCCGCGCGGTGTTTGTGATCGATCCGGAAGGCAAGATCCGCACGATTCTCTACTATCCGCTGTCCACCGGCCGCAACTTTGACGAGATCAAGCGCATCGTGCAGGCGCTGCAGAAGGCGGACGCCGACAAGGTGGCCACCCCGGCCGACTGGCGGCCCGGCGACGATGTAATCGTACCCACCGCCGGCTCCTGCGGCACCGCGAAGGAGCGCATGGAAAGCCAGACCGACGATCAGTACTGCCTTGACTGGTTCCTGTGCTTCCGCAGGGAGAAGAAGGCGTAAAGAGGCGCTGTACAGGCGGCGGAACCCCGGGCCCGGGGCTCCGCCGCCTTTGGCATAAAAGACCGGGCTTTTCGCTGTCTAGTAGTCTGCGAAGTTTAAGAACCGATGATAGGGCGCAGAGATTTTTCTGCCCGGCACGGAGCCGGGGCGCAGGCGCAGCAGCGCTGCGTCAAGCGGAGCGCGACACAGCCGGACAGGAAAAGATCCAGCCATAGCGCGGAAATTAGGCTTCGCGGACTATTAGTAGTCCGCACCGCGGCGGTTACGGCGCGCTGTCCGCCAGCGCCTTCAGCCGGGCGGACACGCCGTCCAGCCAGTCGCCCTCATAGAGCTCAACTGCGCCTTTGTCCGCTGCGGCGGAGAGCCTTGCGTCGATCGGGAGCCGCGCCGTTTCCGGTGCGCCGTGGGCCCGGGCGACCGCCTCAAGGCGGCTCTCGCCAAAGGGGGAAAAGCGCTTGCCGCAGTCCGGGCACCGGGCGTAGGACATGTTCTCCACCAGCGCCAGCAGGGGGATATTCATCATGGCCGCCATGCGGACGGCCTTTTCCACCACCATTCTGACCAGGTCCTGCGGCGTGGTAACCACCACCACTCCGTCCACGGGCAGCGCCTGGAAAACCGTCAGCGGCACGTCGCCGGTTCCCGGCGGCATGTCGATGAACAGGATGTCCAGATCTCCCCAAACCACGTCCGTCCAGAACTGCTTGACGGTGTCCGCGATGACGGGGCCGCGCCAGACCACCGGGTCGTTGTCGTCCTCGATCAAAAGGTTCAGGCTGATCACGCGGATGCCGGTTTTTGTGAGGGCGGGAAAGATGCCCATCTCGTTTCCGGTGGCCTTTCCGGTCAGCCCGAAGGCCTTGGGGATCGAGGGGCCGGTGATGTCGGCGTCCAGGATGCCGACTTTGAGGCCCTGCCGCCGGGCGTTGACCGCCAGAAGGGCGGCGACCAGGCTCTTGCCGACACCGCCCTTTCCGCTGACCACGCCGACGACGCGCTTTATGCGGCTGGCGGCGTTTGCGCTCTCCCGAAAGCTCGCTGCGCGCCCGTCGCAGGACGCGCCGCAGCTGGAGCAGTCGCGGGTACACTCACTCATGAAATTTCTTCCCCCTGTCCTTTTGTCTTTTCAGGGAAATCGCGTCCGCGATCCAGCGGACGCCCATGTACAGCGCGACGACGATGGCCGGCCAGAGCAGGATGTTTGCGATATGGATCGCCAGGTTCATTGTATGTCGCCTCCTGAAAGACTTTTGCGCGGGCGTTTAACGGAACCAGACAAACTGGCAAAGCAGCACCAGCGCCGCCACGGCCAGGCTCAGCGCCAGCGCCACCGTCAGCCCCGCCAGCGTGGCGCTGACCATGAAGCGGCGCAGCTCCGCCCGGGTCATCGGGGGCACGGGCGGAGCTTTCTCCCCGGGGCCGGGCCGCGCCGAATCGCCGGAGAGCATCTCCATGCCGGCCACCACGCGGCCGTCGTCCTCCTGCATGCGGTCAGGGCGCTTCATGGCCGTACAGGTGGCAGGCCACCATGTGGCCGCCCTGGTCGATGGGTTTGGGTTCCGCCGTCTTGCAGACTTCCATGCAGCTCGGGCAGCGGGTGTGAAACTTGCAGCCCGCAGGCGGATTGGTCGGGGAGGGGATCGATCCCCTGAGCAGGATACGGTCCATCCTCACGGTGGGATCGGGTGTCGGGATGGCGGAAAACAGCGCGCGGGTGTAGGGGTGCAGCGGGTTTTTGAACAGCGCCCGCTTTTTTGCGTATTCCACCATGGTGCCCAAGTACATCACGACCACGGTGTCCGAGAGGTATTCCACCACCGACAGGTCGTGGGAGATGAGCAGATACGCCATGCCGAACTGCTTTTGCAGATCCGACAGCAGGTTGATGATCTGCGCCTGGATGGATACGTCCAGGGCCGAAACCGGTTCGTCGCATACGATGAAGTCGGGCTTCAGGGCCAGCGCCCGGGCGACGCAGATGCGCTGCCGCTGCCCGCCGGAGAATTCGTGGGGATAGCGGTTTTTGTGGTAGGGCTGCAGGCCGCAGGCGCCCATGACGTCGGTGATATAGGCGTCCAGCGCGTGGTCGGGCACGATGTGGTGCTCCCGGACTGCTTCACCGATGATCTCGCTGACCGGCAGCCGGGGCGAGAGGCTGGAATAGGGGTCCTGAAAGATGATCTGCATGCGGGGCCGGAGGACGCGCATCTCGCGGGGGGAGAGGTCGAAGATTTCCCGGCCGTCAAAGCGCACCGAGCCGGAGGTCCTGTCCGTCAGCCGCAGGATGGTCTTGCCGACGGTGGTCTTCCCGCAGCCGGATTCGCCCACCAGGCCCATCGTGCTGCCCCGGGGGATGGAGAAGCTGACGCCGTCCGCCGCGCGGACGCGGCCCACCGCGCGGCCAAGCATGCCGGAGCGGATCGGGTAGTGTTTGACCAGATTCCGTACCTCGAGGATGTCGTCCGTCATTTCGCGTCGCCTCCCGTCACGCCTTCGTACAGCCAGCAGCTCACCTTATGGGTGGCCGTCAGCGCGGCTTCGCCCGGATACGCGCCCGTACACCGGTCGCACCGCTGATCGCACCGGTCGCGGAAGAAGCAGCAGTCCGGCATGTCGATCGGGTTGGGCACGGAACCGGGAATGGAGAAGAGCCGCTCGACGTCCCGGTTGATGACGGGCCTGGAGGCCATCAGGCCTCGGGTATACGGGTGGGCGGGGGACAAAAACACCTCGTTCGCGGTGCCCCTTTCCACCACGCGCCCCGCGTACATGACCACCACGCAGTCGGCCATCTCGGCAATGACGCCCAGATCGTGCGTGATCAGCATGATGGAGGCGTTGATCTTGTCCTTCAGCCCGCGCAAAAGGTCCAGGATCTGGGCCTGGATGGTCACGTCCAGCGCGGTGGTGGGCTCATCCGCGATGATCAGGCGCGGGTTGCAGGCGAGGGCCATGGCGATCATCACCCGCTGGCGCATGCCGCCGGACAGCTCGTGGGGAAACAGCGCGTACGCCCGCAGAGGGTCCGCGATGCCCACCATCTCGAGGGCTTCCAGCGTGCGCTTTTTCACGGCCGCCCGGTCCATCCGGGTGTGCAGTGCGATGACCTCGTCCACCTGGTCGCCGATGGGGAGGACGGGGTTGAGGCTGGTCATGGGCTCCTGGAAGATCATGGAGACGGAGTTTCCGCGGATGCCCTGCATCACATAGGCGGGGGCCTTTGCCACATCAATGGCCCTGTCGCCCAGGTTCAGGCGGATGGCGCCGCCGGTAATCTGGCCCTGAGGGCGCTGCAAAAGCTGCATCAGCGAAAGGCTGGTGACCGACTTGCCGCAGCCGGATTCGCCCACCACGCCCACCGTCATGCCCTGGGGCACGTCAAAGGACACGCCGTCTACCGCGCGAACCACGCCGATGTCGGTAAAAAAGCTGGCGGAAAGTTGGTCAAATTCCACGATATTGGCCTCGCTGCGCATGTGGCACAGGTATTCGCTTTCCGGCACATGCCTTCGGTTCAGCTTCTTTTCAAGCTGGTCCGTAATGCGCCGGTTCTCCCGGGAGATCCTGCGCGATTCCCGGGCGGTGATGTAATGGGCATTGCGCCATTCTATCTTCATCGCGATCGCCTACCTTTTCATCCTGGGATCGAAGGCGTCGCGCAGGCCGTCGCCCACAAAGTTGAAGCCGAGCACCGTGGTCAGGATCAGAAAGCCCGCCGGAATCCAGAGGAACCAGTAGTGGGTCATCACGTGCAGGTTGGTGGCGGAATTGATGATCGAGCCCCAGGAGGCCAGCGGGTACTTGATGCCCAGGCCCAGGAAGCTGAGCGTCGCCTCGGCGATGATGATGTTGCCCAGGTTCATCGTGGCATGCACGATCAGAAGCGGCATCACGTTGGGCACCAGGTGGCGGAAGATGCGCCGGGAGGCGCGAATGCCGGCGGCCTCGGTGGCCACCATGAAGTCCTGTTCCCGCAGGGACAGGATCTGCCCGCGCACGATGCGCGCCACGGTGGTCCAGTTCATGACGCCCAGGATCAGCATCAGAAGAAAGATGCGCGCGTAGGGCCCGATCCCCGCGGAGTCCATCACCGCGCCGGCGATGATCATCATCGGCCAGTAGGGGATGCAGTTGAAAAGGTCTACAAATCGCATGAGCAGCGTATCCGCCTTGCCGCCGAAGTAACCGGATATGCCGCCGAGGGTCACGCCGATCAAAAGCTCGATCAGCACCACCACAAAGCCCACCATCAGCGAAATACGGCCGCCGTACATCAGCCGCGTCAGCACGTCCATGCCGTTGCTGTCGGTGCCCAGCGGATGGGCGGGGGACGGGGCGGCGTAGATGTCGATCAACGGTACGGTGGCGCTGGTCATCACGGAATAGGTGTCCTTGACCAGGCTCAGCGTGTAGTCGGTCTTGCCGTTCCCGCCCTCCGTGGAAAAAGAGCGAGCGCCGGAGGCGATGGCCTCACGCACCGCGGTTTTGAAGGAGATCGGCAAAAATGATCCGGAATCAATCGGGTTCACGATGATCAGACTGGCGTCGGCGTAGGGCGCGCCGCCCTTTTTGATCCCGTAGGAGCCGTCCGCTTCCTCGATCTGGTAGGCTTCGCCGTCGAGATGGAAGGCGGACTGCTTTGCGGCGATGGCGTCCATCGCCGCGGCGCAAAAGGCCAGCGAACCCACCGCCTTTTCGTCGGCTTGGTGATGTGCGTCAAACACCAGCCTGGAAGCCAGCGCGACGGGCCGGCTGCGGCCCAGCACTGCGTTTTTTCCGGAATGGGAGACGAGATAGCGCACGCCGTCCAGCATAAATTCCGCGCCGTCCGAGGCGGCCGCCCGTTCAAAGGCCGCCTTCAGCGCGTCGTCCAGCGTCTGACTGCCCTTGGCGTAGGTCAGCCCGCCTTTGATGACCAGCGCGGTGGCCAGCGTGTCCAGCCGGTCGATCCGGTAGTAATCCTCGCCGCCGGAGGCGATGGAATACCGGGTGTCGCCGTCAAAAAAGATGGAATCCCCGTTGTTCCGGGCCAGCACGAAGGCGGCGCGGGCCGAGGCGGGAAAGGACTGTCCGTCCAGCGTGGTATAGCGCAGTTCCCGGTTGACGGTGGCGCTGGCGCAGCGCTTGTCCATGGCGCCGTAGGTCTTGAACACCTGGGACTGGGTGTAGGGCATCAAAAGGGCGCCCGGAAAGGAAAACAGAAACATCACAGTCAGGATTATGAGGCCGGTGATCGCCAGGCGGTTCCGGACGAAGCGCTTCATCACCAGCATCGACGGCGACAGCACCTTGACGCGGCGCTCGTCGCTCAGGGATTCGGTGCCAGGCCGCGCGTTCTTTTGCTGCTCGCTCATGCCGGCACCTCCGCTAATTGACCCGCACGCGGGGATCGGCCACCGCGTACAGGATGTCCGCCATGATCAGGCTGACCTGCGTCAGCGCGATCAGGAACACGAGGTAGAACATCGTAAAGGGGATATCGCCGGCCACCATCGCCTGGTAGGCGACGTAGCCGATGCCCGGGATCTGGTACAGCGTCTCGGTGATCATCGAGCCCGCAAACAGCTCCGGCAGCATGTAACTCATGTAGGAGATCAGCGGAATCAGCGCGTTGCGAAAGGCGTGCTTGTTGATGACCACGCGCTCGCTCAGGCCCTTGGCCCGGGCGGTGCGGATGTAGTCGGCGGACAGCACCTCCAGCATGCTGGTGCGGGTATAGCGCATCAGCCCGCCCACCGACAGCATGCCCAGCGTCAGCACGGGCAGCACCATGTGGCGCGCCATATCGGCCAGCTTGCCCCAGGTGTTCAGCTGTTCGTAAAACCGGCCCACGATGCCGTACAGATCAAACCAGCCCAGCCTGACCGCGAAGATGTACTTCAGGATGGTGGCCAGAAAGAAAGTGGGCAGCGACATGCCCATCAGCGAAAAGACCGTCACGAAATAATCCGTCCGGCTGTACCGCTTCCGGGCCGCCAGGATGCCCAGCGGGATGCAAAGAAAAATTTCCAGCACGAACGTGAGGGTGTTGATCCCCACGCTGTACCAGATGACGTTTACAAATTTCTGCGTGACAGGCAGGTTGTAGGCCCAGGATTCGCCAAATTCGCCGCGCAGCGCGTTGCCAAGCCAATGGGAAAAGCCCTGAAGGATGCCCTGATCCATGCCGTATACCTGGTTGAGCTGCGCGAGCCACTCGGTGTAGCTTCGGCCGTCGGGCAGCGCGGCGCGCTGCCTCGCAATGTTCTCCACGTAGGAAAAGGGCAGGCAGCGGATCACCGTATACACGATCAGAGAGCCAAAAAACACAATCAGCGCGCCCAGCGCCAACCGCCTCAGTATGAATCTGTGCATGCGCTCTACCCTTCGCCGGAAAACATGCCGCGCATTGAACCCGCGCGGGCGGGTTCAATGCGCGCTCTGCCGTATCCGGGCTATTTCGCCGTGGCCATCGCGATGTTATAGACTTCCTTCTGCCACATGTAGAACGTGGTCACGTCCGGCGTAAAGGTGGCCGGGTCGATGCGCACCGGGGAGTAGACGGTGGAGTTCTGGCGCTGGTAGACCGGGATTTCGACGGCCCAGTCCATGATGATGTCCAAACACTGCCGGTAGACTTCCCTGCGGTAGGACTGGTCGGGGGACTTGCGGGCATCCACCAACAGTTGATCCAGCGCGGCGTCCGCGATGTGGTCGTAATTGGAGTCGGAACCGCCCTCGCCCACGATGCCGGAGGAATGGTAGTTCTGGTACATATCCGGGTCGATGCTGGGCTGCCATACGGCGCACCAGAGCTGCTGTGTGCCGGAGTTCAGCGCGTCCATCATTATGGCGGCGTCGGAGAGGTCGCTGATCTTGAGCTCGAGGCCAACCGTGGCCAGCGCCGCCCTGGCGTCGGTCAGGATTGCGAAGGACGGGTGGTCGCCGACACCGTCCGCCAGGAGATAGATTTCGTAGGAAAGGCTTGCGCCTTCCGGCGCGGCGGTGAACTTGCCGGCGGCCTCGTCAAAGGTGTAGCCCGCCGCCTTGAAGTAGCCGACGGCGGCCTTCAGCGCGGCGTCGTAGCGATCGTCGGCGGACATGTCGGCGGTGTAGATGGGGGTGCCGTCCGGCGCGGTGGAGTAGGCCGGCCGGTAGTCATCGTCGGTGGGCTGCGGCGCGGCCCAGGAGGTGTTGGAGATGGGATAGTTGATCACGGAGGCCGCATCGCCGTAGTAGCTGTCCACGGCCACGTCGCGATAGGCGGCGAGCACCGTGGCCAGACCCTTGCGAAGCGCCCTGGATGCCTCTGAACCCGGCACGCCGCCCACGTTCACCGTGCCGGCATTGATGCCGATGTAGCCGTAGCCCAGATGGTCCACGCGCTCGGTGACGATGGTATCGCCGGTCAGCTCCCCGTTGGCGTTATGGCCGCGGATTTCCTCAAACGCAGCCTTGCTGCCGTTCATATCGCCCATATCGACCGTGCCGGTGGCCACGGCGGTCGCAATTTCGCTGGTGGGCGTCTCCTTGAACTGCACGTATCTGGTCGCGGGCGCGCCCAGAAAAAACAGGTCGTTGGCCTCGTAGTAGATCACGCGGTTTTCGTACTTGACAAACTTATAGGGGCCCGCGCCCGCCGGCCGGGCGGTCTTGGCCTTCACGGTGGTCAGGTCGCCGTAAGGGAAGCCAAATTTGTTGCCGGCGTAATCGTACTGCGCCGGATCGCCGTAATAGTGCATCGGCGCGATGGGGATGTCAAACACGTTGTAGATGGCGGACGCTTCAAAGCCGTTCATGGTGATGGTGATGGTGTAGTCGTCCACCTTTTTGATGCCTTCGATGTTGGGGAAGCCGCCGGCGGCTGCCTCGTCCTTCGGGCCCCATTGCTTGATGAAAGCTTCCTTGGCGGCGTCGGAGATCGGCTTGGCGCCGGGGTTCGGCGATTCCGTGAAAAAGAAAGCGTCGGGATCGCCGGCGTACTTCGCGTATGTCTCCTCGTAGTAGTCGCCGATGGCGGGCTTGACCTCGGCCAGCGTCCAGGTCTTGCCGGAGGCGCCGGTCAGCACGCCGTCGGCGACCTCGCCAAAGCCCCACAGCGCCATGCCGAAGGCCACCTGAAGGCCCGGATCGGCGGCGACCTCCTCGGGGGTGAAGCCCACGACGGCCTGGGTGTTGTCGGCGTAATTGGCCATGCAGTAGTCCACAATGCCCTGCACGGCGCCGGTCCATTCGGCCTTGAGGGCCGCCCAGTAGCCCTCCTGCTGCGCCTTGGTGAAGGCGTCGCCCTCGGCCCGGGCATGGCCGGGGCCCGCCTTGATAATGGCGTCTACGACGGACTGGTACTTGGCGTACACGTCCTCGCTGGTCTGCGTGCGGTAGTTCTGCAGGCCCACGATGTTGTAGCTGTTGATGGTGGCCGATCCCACGTAGCTGGGATCGCAATAGACGTAATAACTAAAGATCACGTCGTCCGCGGTCAGCGGCTCGCCGTCGGAAAACCTGAGGTCCTCCCGCAGCTTTACGGTGTAGACCGTTTGATCCGCCTTTTCGTCATAGTTGACGGAGATGTCCGCAGGGCCCTTGTAAGTATATTCCGCGTCGCCGAGCTTGCGCGTTTCGCCCTCAATGGCATTGTTCACCACTTCGCCCAAGCGGTCGTAGGTCAGAAGACGCAGCTGAACCATGTCGCTGGCGCTGTTGTCCGTCACGCTGTCGACAAAAAACGGGTTGAATTTTTCGCTGAATTGTTCGAAGGCAACCACCAGCGGCGTGTCAGCGCCGGCGGGCACGGCGGTTTCCGACAAGGCCGTCAAGCCGCCGCCCGACATGGCCAGGGCAAGCAGCACAGAGAGGAAAATGCGCAGACGCTTGACCATCCCCAAGCCCTCCTTCAAATAATTTGGCGGCAACGCGACCACCGCCAACATCCATACGAGTATACCACCGGCATATGGATCAGTCAACCAGATTTGACACGCTTCTTCCATATATGTGAAGCCTTGCGGCCGGGTGCGCGATGTGCTATCATGCTTTCAAATTGTGAAGGAGTTGATCCGGTGCGGCGGGCATGGACGAAGGACTACGCCGAGGCGGAGGGCGCGGACGGACGGACGGGTTACATCTACACCGGAAAGCGGTATGCGCTGACGGCGGAGGGCCGCCGGGTCTACCTGCGCCGCGTAATGCCCCTGCTGATCATCGCGGCGGCCGGACTCGCGGCGCTGGGGCTGATGGACGCGCCCGGCTCCCGCGCGGCATACGTGGCGATGCCCTGGGCGGCGCTGGTCTTTCTGGCGGCGCTGGCGCTTTTTGACCTCGCGTGCGCCCTTGCCGCCAGACGCCCGCTGACGGCGCGCGATTACCGCGCCTCCGCCCTCCGGCTGGAACACACGCTGGGCTGGGCCGCCGTCCTGTCGGCGCTTCTTGTGGTGGCGGACTTCTTCTTTATGGCGCTGGGCGGCTTTCCTGCGGCGGAATATCGCTTTTTCGCGGGCGCCGCGCTGGTCTTTGCGGTATTTGTCGCGCTTTGGCGGACGCAGAGGCGCGCGCTCTGGCGCGAGATCCCGCCCGAATCCCCGGCGGAACCCGACTGAAGCGACATTTTCCGGCCAAATTGCATTGAAGGCGTCATCTCCGGCAAGAATACGCATACATTCCTGCCGGAGGTTTTGTTTGTGAAGGCAATCATCATGGCCGGCGGCGAGGGCTCGCGCCTGCGGCCCCTCACCTGCGCCTGCCCCAAACCCATGGTACCGCTGATGGATCGGCCCGTGATGTCCTACGCGCTGGACCTGCTCCGAAAGCACGGCTTTGCCCAGGTGGGCGTCACGCTGCAATACCTGCCGGAACGGGTCACGGAGTACTTCGGGGAGGGCACGGACTACGGCGTCGGACTGACCTACTTTACCGAGGATCAGCCGCTGGGCACGGCGGGCAGCGTGAAGCTGGCGGAGGAATTTCTGGACGAGCCCTTCGTGGTCCTGTCGGGCGACGGGCTGACCGACTGCGATCTGACGCAGGCGGTGGCCTTTCACCGCGAACAAAAAGCCCTGGCCACGATGGTGCTGAAAAAGGTGGAGAACCCGCTGGAGTACGGCGTGGTGGTGGCGGACGCCCAGGGCAGGGTGCAGCGTTTTCTGGAAAAGCCCGGCTGGGGCGAGGTGTGCTCCGACACGGTCAATACCGGCATCTACATCCTGGAGCCGGAGGCGCTGGCGCACATTCCCGCCGGCCGGCCCTACGACTTCGGGCGGGAGATGTTCCCCGCACTGGTGGAAAAAGGGCTGGGCGTCTACGGCCATGTAATGCGCGGCTACTGGTGCGACATCGGCGACGTATCGGCCTATTTGAAGGCCCACGCGGACATCCTGGACGGCCGGGTCGCGGTGGACGCGCCCGTCAGGCCCGGCACCGTCCACCGGATGCCCGGGGCCCTGGTGGACCGCAGCGCGGTGCTGGAGGGGCCTTGCTTTGTCGGCGAGGGCGCGAAGGTATGCGCCGGCGCCCGCATCGGCGCCTACACGGTGCTGGGCGCGGGATCGGTGGTGGAGGAAAACGCTTCCATTAAGCGGGGGGTGATCTGGCGCGGCGCGCGGATTGGCCCGGGCGCGCAGGTGCGCGGCGCGGTGGTGCAGACCGGCGCGGAGGTGGGGCGGCGCTCGTCCATCTTTGAGGAGGGCGCGCTGGGAGACCGTTCGGTGCTGGGCGAGGGCTGCGTCCTGATGCCCGGCGTCAAGGTGTGGCCGGGAAAACGGGTGGCGCTGGGCCAGAAGCTGGACCAGAACCTGGTGTGGGGCGCCGGCGACGCGGATCTTTTCGCGCCGGAGAGCCCCGCGCAGGCGGTGCGCCTTGCCCAGGCCTTTGCGGCCGCGCTGAAGCCGGGCAGCGTGGTGGTGGGGCGGGATACCACCATCCAGTCGCTGGCGCAGGCCCGCGCCGTTTCCGCCGGGCTGATCGCCCAGGGCGTTCAGGCGATCGACCTGGGTCCCGCCACGCTGCCCCAGACCGCTCACGCGGTGCGTTCGATGGACGCAGGCGGCGCGCTCTACGTGGCCCGGGATCATCTGACGCTTCTGGCGGAGGGGGGCCTTTCGCCCACCGGCGCCCAGATGCGCGCCCTTGCCGGCGCGCTTTCGCGGGAGGACTACCCGCGCCCCTACGCGCAGCGGCTGTTTCCGCCGGTGATGGCCGGCGGCGGCGAGCGCGGGTATCTGGCGGCGCTGACCAAGGGCCTCGACGCCGCCGGGATGAAGGTCCGGCTCTACGCGCCTGGGGAGCCGCTGCTCTCCGTCGCGGAGCGGGCGCTTTTGCGCGCGGGCTGCCAGGTGCGGGCCGAGTGGGAGCCGGAGATGATGGACCCGCAGCCGGGAGAGGTGGGGATCGCGCTGGACGAAACCGGCGAGGGCGCGCATTTTTACGAGGAGAGCGGGCCGCTTCCGGAGGCGGAAAATCAGCAGGTGCTCTGCTGGACGGCGCTGTCTCTGGGCGCGAAGCGGCTTCTGATGCCGCCGGGCATGACCCGGAGCATTGCGGACCTGGCGTCGTCCCGCGGCGCGGCGGTGGAGCGGGTGTCCAGCGACCGCGCGCAATGGATGCGCGCGCTGCTGGGCGAGGATGAGCGCCTGCTCCGGCTCTACTTTGACGGCGTATACGCCGCGCTGGCGACGCTTGCGGCGCTGAAAAAGGAGAACCTCTCCATCGCCGGGGTGGTGCGCTCGATGCCGCCGGTGTTTCGCAGCGACCGGGTGGTCTCCGTCGAGCTCAAGGACCGGGGCGCGCTTTTGAAGCGGATGGCCGAGAGCGTGCCGGGCGCGAGCCTTTCGGACGGCGTGTCCTTTGAGGACGAGCGCGGCTGGGCCTGGATCAGCGCGCCGGGGGCGCAAAAAGAATGCCGCGTCATGGCCGAGGCCGTCAACGCGGAATTTGCCCGGGAGCTGTGCGATTTTTGCGCCGGAAGCCTTGAAAGGCTGCTCAGGGACAGGCAATCCTGAGCGCGGCGGGCAAAACGCCAAAGCGCGCGCGCTCCATGGGGATCAGTTCGCCGTCCAGGTCGATCACCATGCCGGGGGCGGCGATTTCGAAGGCCTCCACCCGCATCGCGTGGGCGATGGGCAGCGAGAGGTATTTTCCCGTGACGAACTTCGGCAGCAGCCTTAAGATCTTCCGCCGGCTGACCTCGTCCACATAGGATACGTCAAAGAGCCCGTCGGAGAGATCGGCCGCAGGGGCGACCAGCATGCCGCCGCCGATGTAGCGGCCGTTGGCCACCACGGCGATGGTGATCTTCCGGCGGAAGGTGCGCCCGTTCGCGGTGATCGTGGCGTCGACGGGGCGAAAGTGCCGGAGCGCCGCCACGAGGCCCAAAAGGTAGGCCGTCAGCCCCTTGAAGTGGTCGCGGAACCGCTCGGTCTGGCGCAGCACCTCAATGTCAAAGCCCGTGCCCGCCACGTTGAGGAATACGCGGTCGTTGACGCGGCCGCAGTCGATGGTGCGCGTCGGGCTTGCCAGCTGGATCTTCAGCGCCTCCACCGGGTCCTTGGGCAGGCCCAGCGCCTTGACAAAATCGTTTCCGGTGCCGCAGGACGCGAAGTACATCACCGCGTCCGTTCCGACAAGGCCGTTGGCCGCCTCGCCAAAGGTACCGTCGCCGCCCAGCACGATCACCCGCGCCCCGCCGCGCGCCGCGGCCTCGCGGGCGATTTCGGCGGCGTGGCCGGGGCGCGTCGTCAGCGTCTTGCGAAACGAAATGCCCTGCCTTTTCAGCTCGGCCTCGACGTCAATCAGAACCTTTTGCGTGCGTCCGTTTCCCGCGGTAGGGTTGACGATCAGATGGTACACGCCGCGCCCTTCTTTCGTAATGCAATGGAAACCGGGCGCCGGTGCTAGAGCTCAAAGGTGCGGCCGCTCTTTTGTGAAACCCAGTCCGCAAAGCGCCGCGCATCGGCGTTGAGCACCAGTTCCTCCGGAAAATCCACGTCCCGGAGGGCCTCCAGCGAGGCCTCGGCCTTTCCGATGAACGAAGCGAAGTGGGCGTCCGTGGACACCACCACAGGCACCTCGTATTTCTTCAGAAGCCGCGCGATGGCGCGGCAGTTTTCGTGGCTGCCCTTGCGCACCTTGAACGAGTGGGCGTTGATCTCCACCACCTTGCCGTTCGCCTTGAAGGCGGGGATCACCCGCTCGTGGTCGAAGGCAAAGCGGCCGTCCCCCGCGTGGCCGATGATGTCCACGGAGGGGTTCTCCGCCACCGCCAGCCAGGCGCGCGTGTGGGCGGCTTCGTCCCTGGGCGGAAAGGTGGGCGTGTGCATCGACGCGATCACAAGGTCCAGCCTGTCCAGGATCTCCGCAGGCAAATCCAGCGCGCCGGCCTCGTCCAGCACGTTGACCTCGCAGCCGCACAAAAGGTACACCCCCAGCGCCGATTCCGGCAGCACGTTTTTCATCGCGCGAAAGTAAAGCTCCGTCGGCGCGCCGGGAATCCTTGGCGCGTGATCGGAGATTACCAGAAACCTGTGGCCCATGCGGGCGGCCTCAGCGGCGTTTTCCAGCACGGTGCTGTGGGCGTGGCCGGAAGCGATGGTGTGGGTATGGGTGTCGCAAATGATGTGCATGACGAGCTCCAGTCAATTCATAATGTGCCATGCTATTATACCGGAAACGGAAGGCGCTTGTCTGCCTCCGGTGTTGCATTTTGCGGGGTTTTGTGTAAAATTGTCGAAAGGGAGCGCGACCTCCGCCGGCTTCAACGCGCCTTTTAGGCATTCAAAATAATTGTGATGCCGGATGCGGGCAGGCTTGCAAGGCCGGAAGAAATCATGTAAAATGGGCATGCGGCGGCATATGCCAAGCGCCGCGGGAACGGAGGGCTTGCATGGAAGCGATGGATGCAATCAGGCGGCCGATGAAGCGCAGGGATCACGACGACAAGGTTTCCGGGCGGACGCGCTACACCGACGACATCCAGTCGGAAGCGTACCTCGTCGGAAAGCTCGTGCGCTCCGGCGTCGCGCGGGGCCGGATCCTTGGAATCGGCGTCCCGGAGCTTCCCGAGGGGTATCATATCGTCGATCACCGCGATGTTTCAGGCATCAACGAGGTGCACATCGTGCTGGATGACACCCCGGTGTTCGCCAGGGATACGGTGGAATTTGTCGGCGATCCGATCCTGATGGTGGTTGGGCCGGACGAGGCCACGGTCAGCCGCATCGCGGCGGCGGTCAGGGTTGACATTGAGCCGCTGCCCGCCGAGCTGGACCCACTCTCGGCCACCACGCACTTTTTTCAGTACAAGATTGAAAAGGGCGACATCGACGCCGCCTTCCACGAGGCCGACAGGGTGCTGGAAGAAACCTTTACCACCGGCCAGCAGGAGCACGTACACCTGGAGACCAACGCCATGATCGGCGAATACCACAATGGCAAGATCACCGTGCGCGGATCGATGCAGTGCCCCTACTACGTGTTCCGCGCGGTGAAAAAGGCGCTGGGCGTCGGCGAGGACGGGCTCAACGTCGTCCAGGAGGCTACGGGCGGCGCCTTTGGCGGCAAGGAGGACTACCCGAGCATCCTGGGCTGCCAGGTGGCGGTGGCCGCGGCCAAGGTGAAAAAGTCGGTCAAGGTGGTATTCAGCCGCCAGGAGGACATTGCCTATACGCCAAAGCGTCACCCTTCGGTGAGCAGATACCGGGTCGCCGTCAAGAACGGCCGCGTCACCGCCATGGACATTGACGTGACCTACGATGCCGGCGCCTACACCACGCTGTCCGCGGTGGTGCTGCAGCGCGGCTCCATCTGCGCCAACGGCGTCTACGACGTGCCCAACCTGCGGGTGATGAGCCGCGCCGCCAAGACCAATTCCGTGCCCAACGGCGCCTTCCGCGGCTTTGGCGGCCCGCAGACGTTTTTTTCCGTTGAAATGATGATGGAGCACGTGGCCAAGGCCCTCGGCGAGGAGCCGCTGGACTTCAAGCTGCGCCACGCCTCGAAAATGGGCGACGAAACCTCCACCCGCGGGCTGTACCACTTTCATGTGCCCACGCCGGAGATCGCCGAAAAGCTGGAGGCGCTGTCGGACTACCGCGCCAAGCGCAGGGCCTACGAAAAGCAGACGGGTCGCTACCGCCGGGGCATCGGCTTGGCGTTTGCCTTCCACGGCTGCGCCTTCACCGGAAACGGCGAGCGGGATCTCATCAAGGCCGTGGCCCGCGTGCGGGGCAACGCGGACGGCACGGTGGACGTGTTCACCGCCAACACGGAGATGGGGCAGGGCCTGACCACCAGCTTTCCCAAGCTGGTGGCCGCGCGGCTGGGCATCCCCGTCGAAAAGGTGCGCCTCGAAGCGCCGGATACCGACCGGGTGCCGGATTCCGGCCCCACGGTGGCCAGCCGGTCGATCATGATCGTGGGGCTCATCCTCCGGCGGGCCGCGGACAAGCTGAAGGACGCCTGGAAGCCGGGCGAAACCGTCACCATTGAGGAGCACTACCAGCACCCGGAATACATGATCCCCTTCAGCCTGGACGACTTCACCGGCGACGCCTACCCGGACTATTCCTGGTCCGGCAACGCCGTGGAGGTGGAGGTGGACACCCTGACCGGCGAGGCAAGGACCATCGGCTGCTGGGGTGTGTACGACGTGGGCGTGCCCATCGACGAGGCGGTCTGTCACGGGCAGATGCAGGGCGGCATGCTGCAGGGCCTGGGCTATGCGTCCATGGAGCAGATCGCCTACAACGACCGGGGCGTCATCCGCAACGATCACCTGAGCGACTACATCATCCCCACGTCGATGGACGCGCCGCCGATGGTGTCTGATTTTGTGATCAACCCCGCCGAGTTCGGCCCGATGGGGGCCAAGGGCGCGGGCGAGCTGCCCCACGTGGGCGTCGCGCCGGCCTATGTGCTGGCGATGGAGCAGGCGCTGGCCGCGCCGCTTTACAAGGCGCCCTTTTCCATGGAGGACGCGCTGAAGACGCTGGAAGGGGGCGACGCATCATGGGCGTGAAATTCATCCTCAACGGCAGGGAAGTGGAGAGCGGCGCTTCGCCGTCGGCGCGTCTTCTGGATGTGGTCCGCAACGAATTCGGCCTGACCGGCGCCAAGTGCGGCTGCAAGGAGGGCGAGTGCGGCGCCTGTTCGGTGCTCATGGACGGCCTTCTGGTCAATTCCTGCATGGTGGCCGTCGGCGCGCTGCCGGGCCACGAGGTGACCACCATCGAGGGCTACCGCGAAACCCCGCGGTTCAGGGCCATCGACGAGGCCTTCGGCAAGACCGGCGCAGTACAGTGCGGCTTTTGCACCCCCGGCATGGTTCTGGCGGCGGAGAGCCTTCTGAATCGGAATCCGCATCCCACCGACGATGAGATCCGCGACGGCATTTCCGGCAATCTCTGCCGCTGCACCGGCTACGCGGCCATCGTCGAGGGCATCCGCCTGGCGGCAAAGGAGGGGGAGGGCCTATGGTAAGCTTCAAGCCCGAAACGCTGCGGGAGGCGCTGGAGATCCGCGCCCGGGAAAGGGTGATCCCCTACGCCGGCGGCACGGACCTGATGATCGAGGCGGATCCGGACGCGGCCTACCTCTTTCTCGGCGACATTGCGGAACTGAAGGGCATCGAAGCCCTCGACGGCCGCCTTGAGATCGGCGCGGCGGTCACCTATACCGAAGCGCTGCAAAGCGACGCCGTGCCGGAAATTCTGAAGGACGCGGTGCGCTACATCGCCGCGCCCGCCATCCGCAACGCCGGCACCATGGGCGGAAACGTGGCCAACGGCTCGCCCAAGGCGGACAGCGCGCTGATCTTCGCCGTCACCGATTCCACGCTGGTTCTCGCCAGCGAAAAGGGCGAGCGCCGGGTGCCCATTGCGGAGTTCTACCTGGGCCGCGGCAAGACGGTGCTCCGGGAGGACGAGCTCCTGGAGAAGATCGTGATGCCGCTTTCGAACGTTCGGGACTACTACTACCATAAGATCGGCGCGCGGGGCGCGTTGGCCATCGCCCGCGTATCCTTCGCGGGGCTCATGCGCATCGAGGGCGGCGAGATCCGCCACGCGGCCACCGCCTTCGGCGCGGTGGCGGGCACCATCATCCGCCGGCCGGACATCGACGGAATGCTGATCGGACGCACCGTCGAGGAGGCCCGGAAGATCCGGGACGACTATGTGGCGGCGATGGATGAGGCCATTCAGCCCATCCGGGGCCGCATCTCGGCGGAGTACCGCAAAAAGGTGCTGATGAACCTGATCGACGACTTCCTGACGAAGTACGGCATTACCGGCTGAGCCGGCAGGTCGCGGC
>JAXGME010000005.1:0-292184 GCA_040768845.1 Christensenellales bacterium
CGCCATCAGCGCGACCTGCGCGTATGACCGGTTCAGCATTGAAATAGAGAACATCCGCCGGGAGGTATTTGCGGCGGCCGCCAACATATCCTACAAGCTGGGCTATCTGGGCCAGGGATACATGCTTTTCCAGCCCAAGAGCGCGGCAAGAGGCGCGGTCGATTCCGATTACCTGCCAATACCCGGATAGCGGTCGGATTGGGGCGTCGGTCAACCGCCTGCCGCCCGGTATCCGGGGCGGGATTCAATCTGGAGCCCCCGGCGTCAATCAGGCATTTGGGGGGCAGAATGGGCGGAGGTTCCCGGCCGGATTTTCAATGATCCGCTCCCGGTTATTGAAGAAACCGGACGGAAGTGGTATACTCTGTGTTGCGCACGCCCCTGAATGCGAAGGACAATCGACGGAGGCGGTGCCTTATGGACGGGAACACGCCCCAATCCAGCGCCATTCTCCCCTTTCCGGACTTCGAGGCGCTGAAAAAAGAGGTCGAAAAACTCCGGACGGAGCTTTCCATGCTCGTCCTGGAGCGGGACGATCTTCTGCACCATGAATGCCGGAACATCGAAATGGCCTACATGCTCGCCGTCGGCGGGCTTGAGTACAGAGCGTACGAAACCGAATGCGCCATCCTGCGGCTCAAGCGCAAGCTCGAATTGATCCGGGCGAAAAGGAATCGGCAGGAAAAGGTGGTTTTGTCCGGGATTGAAGAAGTCCTGGACGCCGAATTCGCCGAGTACCGGGCGCGGCTGAACGAGCAGATTGAAAGGATGAACGCCGCGCTGATGCGCAGCCGTCTGGAACTGCTGACGGAAGCGGAGAGCCGGGCGCTCAAAAAGCTCTACCGGTCCGTCGTCAAGGCCCTGCACCCCGACCTGCATCCGGGCCTGAGCGAGGCAAAGCTCCGGCTGTTTCACAGCGCCGTCGAAACCTATGAGCGCGGCGATCTGGACGGCCTGCGCGTGATCGCGGCGATGGTTGGAGATTCCGCGCTTCCGGATGACGGGCCCGGCGGACTGGCGCCATTGACAAAGGAAAAGGCGCGGCTCGCCAAGCGGATTGAGCGCGTAAGGCGCCAGATCGGGGAGATCAAATCAGCATATCCTTACACGATGAAGGGTTTCGTTCAGGATCCGCAGGCAATCGAGGCACGAAGGGCGGAACTCGAGGAGCGCATCGGGCAGCTGAAGGAAGTGCTTGCCGCATACGAGGACGGGATCGAGAATTTGCTGAGGTGAGCGCATGGGCGAAATGATCAAAAACGAAGGTGCCGGCGTACTCGGCCTGATGCACGGAAAGGTCGGGAATTTCTCCGTCCCCAAGCCGTTTGAGCGCGACATCTTCCTCTTTGACACCTACGTGGCGGGAACGAGCCATATCGCGGGCATTGAGGAGCTCGAACCCCACCTGAACGTCGACGACAAGCTCGACTTTTTCCGGGAGCCGGACAACCCGTACGACGAGCGGGCGATCGTCATCCGAAACGCCGACGGCGTGAAAATCGGCTATGTGCCCCAGGCGGACAACGTGGTCTTCTCCCGCCTGATGGACGCGGGCAAGCTGCTCTTTGCGCGCATATCATCCAAAAAAATGACCGGGAGCTGGCTGCGGATCGAAGTCCGGATTTTCCTGCGGGAATGAGGGGCCGCGCAGTGACGGCCGGTCCTCCGGATCTTGAACCGCGGCTTCAGTTCGGTTTGTCACCCAAACCGGAGGCCGCGGCGCTGCCCGTAAAAAAACTCCCCCGGGGGGAGTTTTTTGGTGGGGCTATTTTCCGTTACCGGCTGCGCCAGAGCGCGCCCGGCCGGTCCCGCCGGGGCGCGTTGGCGCCGGGCTTGTCCGGGGTCCGGGCGGCGCGGCCGCCCTTGGGCGCGGCGCCATTCCGGGGCCGGGGCTCCGGCATGGGCTGGCCCTGGCGGTTGAGCTTTTTGGGCGCGGCGGACCGGGGCGCCGGCTCCGCGGGGGTGAACACCTCCATGGGCCAGGGGCTCTCCAGCGTGGGGATGCGCTTTCCGGTCAGCGCCTCGATGGCGCCCAGGTCCTTGACTTCGTCGATGCAGCAGAAGCTGATGGCGTCGCCCTCCTGCCCGGCCCGGCCGGTGCGGCCGATGCGGTGGATGTACACCTCCGGCTCGTGGGGCAGGTCAAAGTTGATCACGTGGCTGAGCCCCGCGATGTCGATGCCGCGGGCCGCGATGTCCGTGGCCACCAGCGCGCCGATGTCGCCGGACTTGAAGCGGGAGAGCGCCTCCTGCCGGGCGCCCTGGGACTTGCTGCCGTGGATGGCCAGCGCCGGAATGCCCGCCTTGGCCAGATCCTTCACCACCCGGTCCGCGCCGTGGCGCGTGCGGGTGAAGATCAGCGCGTTCTCCACGCCCTCCTGCCGGAGCAGGTGGGCCAGAAGGTGCTTTTTGTTGCCCTTGTCCACGTAGTAGAGCGCCTGGCGCACGCTGTCCACCGGGCGGGTGACGGAGTCCACCTTGACGGTGGACGGGTTTTTGAGGATCTTCAGCGCCAAGCCCTCCACCGCGGGCGGCATGGTGGCGGAGAAGAACAGCGTCTGCCGCACCCGGGGCAATTGCGCGATCACCCGCTCCACGTCGCGGATGAAGCCCATGTCCAGCATGCGGTCGGCCTCGTCCAGCACGAAGATCTCCAGCCGGTCCAGCCGGATGTAGCCCTGGCCGATCAGATCGTTCAGCCGGCCGGGGGTGGACACCATGACGTCCACGCCGCGGCGCAGCTTTTCCGTCTGCGGCACCTGGCTGACGCCGCCGAAGATTACCGCGCAGTTGAGCCCCAGCTTCTGCGCGCCGTAGGCGAGGAAGCTGTCGTAAATCTGCTGGGCCAGTTCCCGGGTGGGGGTGAGGATCAGCGCGCGGATGGGCCGCGCCGCGGGGCGAGCGTCGCCCGCGGGGCGAACGTCGCCTGCGGGGCGAGCATCGCCGGCCAGCCGCTGCAGGATGGGCAGCGCGAAGGCGGCGGTCTTGCCGGTGCCGGTCTGGGCGCAGCCCAGTACGTCCTTGCCCGCCAGCACCAGCGGGATGGTGGCGGACTGGATGGGGGTGGGGGTTTCGTAGCCCGCCCGCCGAACGGCGTTCAGCAGCGGGGGGATCAGTTGCATTTCCTGAAAAGTCATAGTGCCTTCCTTTATCTCGGTATTCGTTTCAGTATACCACGTTTCCGGGCATGAAACCGGGGCGTTCGGGTGAACATTGGATTACGCTTTGGGCGTCGTCACAGGAAGAGCCGCTTTTTGATTTCCTCCTTGAGCCTTGGCCTGCGCTCGATGACGCGCAGCACGCCGGCGGAGGCGATGAGCGGCACCAGCGCGTAGAGCGACCATTCGAGCCGCACGCCGCCGCGGGCCCACAGGTCCGTCAGCGCCTCCAGCGCCACGAGGGCCGCGGCGAAGACCGCCACCACCGCGCTCGCCCGGTCAAGCGGCGCCAGGCGCTTCCGGCGGCAGGCGTATACGCCGAGCATCAGCGCGCCCCCCGCCAGCACCGTCAGCGGCAGCGCCAGCGTCAGGTACCAGTGGGCGCCGCCCGTGAGGAAGGCGATCATCTCCAGGTACAGCGCGGTGGAAAAGGTGTCCACCGTCAGGTACAGGTAGGGGCGGCGCACATCCAGGGCAAAGGGCAGCAGCACCCACACGCCCACGAGCAGCATCGCGCCCAGCACGTAGGCCGACCAGGTGATCCGGTGGTTGATCAGAAGGTCGCTGGCCAGCACCGCCGACGCCGGGATCAAAAGAAACAGCGCCGCCAGCGCCGCGCCGTAGCGGTGGTCGATGCGGGGCGGCACCACCTCCAGCTGTTCCGGGTAGGGCTTTTCCTCCGGCGGGTGCCACGCGCCGTTGGGGTCGACCACCGGCGTCTTGCACAGCGGGCACCGGGCTTCCGACGGCGCCAGTTCCACGCCGCAATGTACGCAATAGGACATATTTCACCTCTGGTTGCTCTCCACCCGCACCGGGATGCCCATCCGCACCAGCGCCGTGAAGAACGCGCGCTCGATGAAGGGCTCCCGGATGCAGCGGGAGAAGTTGACGGCGGTCTTTCCGCCGCAGCTGACGCAGGCGCAGATGACCGGGTTGATGAAGGGCGCGCCCAGCAGGAAGTCCATCCGGTCCACATAGGGGCGCATGGCCTCGGGCAGCGTCACCTCGCCCAGGTTGGAAAAGGTGGTGGTGCAGTAGCGGTCGCCCTGAAGCCTGAACATCATCCGGAGAAAGGGCGCCTTGAGAAACAGCGGCATCGCCCGGACCGCCGGGTTTTTTTCGGCGTTGACGTTGGCGGACATGCGGGCGTTGAGCGGCTTTTCGGCGATCTCCAGGCCCAGGGTGTGCCGAACCGCGCCGAGAATCTCCTCGAAGCTGTGCTGTCCATAGCGCGTGTTGATGCCCACGTTGATGTAGGATGCGAAGTTCCGCAGCGTCTTTGAGCCGTAGAACCTGCGCAGGTTTACCGGAAGCTGCACCCGCACGGGCCGGCGGGCGCGCCGCGCGGGCCGGGAAAACTGCGCCTGCTGGTAACAGGAGAGCAGCACCGACGTCAGCAGCACCGTGACGCTCACCCCGCGGGCCCGGGCCGCCTTGAGAAGCGCCTCCGAGGGGATGACGCCGGTGGTGATGTTGAGAAAATGGCTGCGCTCCGGCGTGCCGGAAATGTGAAAGGCGGGGCCCTCAAAGCGGCTGCGGCCCGCGCCGCGGGCGTTTTTCAGGAAGCTGTCCTCCATCTCCTCCGGGCGGGGCGCTCCCCGCGGGTTCAACACGTGGCCGCCGGCGGGGATGGCTACGCCGTGGCGCAGGCGCAGGTACTCCGCCGCCAGCGTCAAAAGAAACGTGAGCCCGCCGGTGCCGTCCGTCAGCGCGTGGAAAAACTCCACCGCGATCCTGCGGCCGTGGTAGCGGATGCGGTAGAGAAACCGCCGGTTTTCCCGCAGGTCCATGCGCACCAGCGGGTTGCCCACGTCCTTTTGCAGCGCGGGCGCGCCCTCCATGCGCTCCAGATAGTACCAGAAAAGCCCCCGGCGCAGCCGGACGGAGAAGGCGGGAAACCGCTTGAGCACCGCGCGGTGGGCTTTTTCGAGAACCGCCGGGTCCACGGCCTCCGTCAGCGTCACCGACAGGCGGAACATGGCCGCCCAACCCCGGGTGCGGGCGGGCGGGTAGATCTTGGCGGCGTTGTCCAGCTTCATCCAGGCGGGGCCAGCCCCGCCGACGCTCTTGGCCATGGCTTCTCCTATAAAATTTCCTCCGCGAAAACGGCGATGCGGCGAAGCGCCGCCTTCGATTCCGGCAGCGGGTACAGCACATAGGCGTGCCACATGCCCTCCTCCACGTGGAGCGCGCAGCGGCAGCCCTGCGCCCGGAGCCTTTGGGCCATCCCCTCGGCATCGCCCAGCAGCACCTCGCCGGAGCCGGCAAAGATCAGAGACGGCGGCAGGCCGCGAAGATCGCCGAACACCGGCGAAACCTCCGGATCCGAAAGGTTGTCCCCGGCGTAGAGGGCCGCGCTGACGGCAAGCCCCTCGCGGCTCAGCGCCGGGTCGGCGGACTCCTCCTCCGACCGGGCGGCGGCGAGCGTCAGGTCCGCCCAGGGCGACACCGCCACCACCCCCGCCGGCTGCGGCAGGCCCAGCGCCTTGAGGCGCAGGCACAGGCAGTAGCACAGCCCGCCGCCCGCCGATTCGCCCGCCAGCAGGATCTTCTCCGGCGGGTACTGCCGGAGCATCCGCCGGTAGGCGCAGAGCGCGTCCTCGAGGGCCGCGGGGAAGGGGTGCTCCGGCGCCAGGCGGTAGCCCGCGCACAGCACGCTGAGCCCCGTCTCCTCCGCCAGCACGCCGCCAAAGCCCTTGGCGTAGGCGAGGCACCCGGCGGTGTAGGCGCCCCCGTGCAGGTACAGCACCGCCCCGCCGGACGCGCGCTGCCTGGGTACGGCCCAGGCGGCATCGAATACGTCAAAGGACTCGTCCTCAAAGGCGACGCTTCCGGCCAGCGCCGTGGCGCCGATGGCGCCCAGCGCATCCTGAAGTTTGCGCGAGGATTTGAGATCCATGCGCTTCAAAAGCGGGTTCAAAAGCATGATCTGCGCGTGCACGAGGCTCGATACCAGTTTGGGCATGGCGGTTCCCCCTCGTCGTGTCCGTGGAACCAATATACCACACTTGGGCGGTTTCAACAATTTTTTCTGAAATTTCAGCCCGCAAAGGGCCCCGGCCCGAAGGCCGGGGCCAGGACCGCGCGGGGGCGGATCAGCTGCTGGTGCGGGCCACCAGTGTCACATCCATCGTGCGGCGCTTGCCGCGCTGCTCCTGCCGGCCCTCGATGCGCCGGACGAGCATATCCACCGTAATGAGCGTCTCCTGCGTCTTGTCCGCCGCCACCGAGGTGAGCCCGAAGGGAATGCACATGTGGGACAGGATGTCGTCGAACCCGGCCATGCGCACTTTGTCCGGAATGCCCACGCCGTGCTCCTGCAGCCAGCAGGCGGCCTCCAGCGCGATCAGATCGCTGAAGGCAAAGATGCCATCGTAGCCGACGCCCCGGGCGCGGATTTCGTCCAGCGCGCCGCGCACGCCGCCCGACATGGCCGATACGCTGACCTCCACCGGTTCGAGCCCCGCCTCCGCCAGCGCGTCCCGGTAGCCGCGGCCGCGCTCCCGCGCCGACGAGATGAACGCGGGGCCGTTCAGAAACAGGATGCGACGGCAGCCGCGCCCGATCAGGTGCCGCGTGGCGATCAGCCCGCCCTGGTAGTCCGCCCAGACCACGCTGTCGCAGTCCACATCGTCAAAATACCGCCCGGAGAGCACGTAGGGCACGCGGTGCCGCTCCATCAGCTCCAGCGCCTCCACGCCCTTCTGGCAGGGGCAGAGCACCACCCCGTCCACCTGGCGGCTGATGGCGGTGTGCACCGCGCGGCGCTCCAGCGCCTCGTCCTCGTCGGTGTTGAGGATGAGCACCTGGTAGCCCCGCTTGCGGAGCGCCTCCTCCAGTTCCCGGATCTTGATGGCAAAGAGCATGTTGCTGACATCGCCAAACACCAGCGCCACGGTGTGCGTCCTGCCCGAACGGAGCGAGCTGGCCACCACGTTGTGCACATAGCCCATCTCCCGGGCCGCTTTTCGGATTTCCTCCCGGGTCTGGCGGGCCACGGAGGGCGAATTGCGCAGCGCCTGGGACACGGTGTTGGCGGTAAAGCCGGTGCGCTCCGCGATGCTCTTCAGCGTGGGCAGGCCATCCTTCGTCTTAAATCGTGCCATAGGTTCCGAGATTCTCCTTTTGCGCCGCGCGCCGGCGCCGCCTCGGTTTGCTTTGATTATAACCGGATTTGGGCGTTTGTCAATCAAAACGCCCCCGGGCGCGCGCTTCCTTTATATTGATCGCAAACAGCGCGCATAAAACAGTTGATTTGTCCAGTATTTTTTTAATTTTACTATTGAATTATCGATAATATCATGCTATACTCTGCAAAGGAACGGCTTTCTTCCGGCGGGGTACGCATTGCGCGCGGGCGCGCGCATTTTGGTCACCACCACATCACAAGGAGGAATTGCCCATGAAACGGATCCTGGTTCTGACCCTGGCGCTGGTGCTCGCGCTGTCCCTGACCGCCACCGCCGCCGCGGAAGGCAAGAAGATCGGCTACAGCACCAAGACCATCACCAACGACGCGTTCCAGTTGAGCCTGTACGAGGCCATCAAAGCCGCCGTGGAGGCGAACGGCGACACCTTTGTCGGCGTGCTGGCCGAATCCCAGACCGCCGTGGCCACCCAGGTGAACCAGATCGAGGACCTGATCAGCCAGGGCGTGGACGGCCTGATCGTCAACCCCATGGACTCCAACGCCGACATCCAGGTGCTGGAAAAGGCCAAGGCCGCGGGCATCCCCGTGGTGCTGGTGGACCAGGGCATCGAGGCGGGCCACGAGGACCTGTACGTCACCTTCATCTCCACCGACAACCTGGCGGGCGGCAAGTCCGCCGGCGAGCGGATGGTTGAGGAGCTGGGCGGCAAGGGCAATGTGATCATCGTCCGGGGCGCCAACGGTTCCCAGGCGGGCGACGACCGCGCCGACGGCTTCAAGGCGGGCATCGAGGGCAGCGGTCTCGTGCTCATCGGCGAGCAGCCGGGCGACTGGGTGGTGGACAAGGCCATGCAGGTCACCGAGAACATGATCCAGGCCAACCCGGACATCCAGGGCATCTTCTGCTGCTCCGACAACATGCTGCCGGGCATCCTGCAGGCGCTGGAAAACAACGACATCACCGGCGTCACGATCATCTCCTTTGACGGCTCCGACGCCGGCAAGGGCATGATCCAGGACGGCTCGGTCCTGGGCACCGTGGCCCAGTTTCCGGACAAGATCGGCGCCATGGGCGTGGAAAACCTGATGAAGGCGCTGGACGGCGCGGCGGACGACGTGCCCAAGTTCATCGACGCCGGCACCCAGATCTTTGACGCCAGCAACATCGGCTGATCCCATGACGAACGCGCGCCGGGGGCCTGGCCCCCGGCGCGACCATGAGGCCCGCGGGCCAGGGGATTTCCCAGGCAGAGTACACAGCCCGAAAAGCGAGGTGCCATCCGCTTGAAAAAGCCCGGAAGAACCAAAAAATGGCTGTACGCGGCCCTTTGTGTCGCGGCGTTCTGGATTGCGGGCTCCTTCGTACCCAACTTCCTGAAGCCCGCGAACCTGCTCAACATGGTGCGCCAGTGCTCCATCATCGCCATCTGCGCCGTGGGCGTGACGATGGTGATCGTCATCAAGGGCATCGACCTGTCGGTGGGCGGCAACGTGACCTTCTGCGGCATGGTTGCGGGGCTTCTGCTGGCGGGCGGCGCGCCCATTCCGCTGGCAATCCTGGCGGCGCTTGGCGCCGGCCTCGTGATCGGCGCGGCCTCCGGCGCGCTGAACGCCTATCTGGAGGTGCCCTCGTTCATCGCCACGCTGGTGGTGGGCCAGATCACCCAGGGCACGTCGTTCCTTTTCAACAACGGCCGCTCCTTCGGCGGCTTTCCGGCGGGCTTCGTGGCCATCGGCAACGGCTCGCTGATGGGCGTGCCCTATTCCGATTACCTGATGGTGCTCTTTGTGCTGGCGGGCGCGTTTGTAACCACGCTTCTGCCCATCGGCAAGCGCATCTACGCGCTGGGCGGCAACGAACAGGTGCTCAAAAACGTGGGCATCGACACCGCGCGGATCAAGCTTTTCGTATTCACGGCCTCCGGGTTCTGCTCCGCGGCGGCGGGGGTTTTGCTGGCCGCGCAGCTGGACACCGCCCACCCCACCCAGGGCGAGCCCTACCAGCTGGACGCCATTGCCGCCTGCATCATCGGCGGCGTCAGCATGATGGGCGGCGAGGGCAAGGTGATCTTCAGCATGGTGGGCGCGCTGATCATCGGCTCCATCCGGAATATCCTGAACCTTCTGAGCGTCAATTCCTTTTACCAGAACATCCTGGTGGGCGTCATCATCATCCTGGTGGTGGCCTTCTCCATGCTGATGAAGGCGCGCCGCGAAACGCGGACCGCGCAATTTTCCCCGGCCGGTCGGGCCGGCGGATGCGCGTAGGGGGGCGCCGGCATGCAAAAGACGGAAAAACGCGGCGGATTTACCGCCTTCGCCAAGGCGCACGGGGCGATACTGATCTTCCTTCTGATCTTCCTCGGCGCGGCAATCTTTATCGGAAACTTCTTTACGGTGCGAAACGTGCTGACGGTGGTCAAGCAGGCGGCGGTGCCGCTGGTGGCCGCGATGGGCATGATGCTGGTGCTCACCACCGGCGGCATCGACCTGTCGCTGGGCTACACGCTGGGGCTGTGCTCGGTGCTGCTGGGCATCCTGGCGAAAAAGCTGGGCCTGCCCGCCTGGCAGGCGATCCCGCTGACGCTTTTGGCGGGCGCCTTCGTGGGGCTGGTCAACGGCGTCATCATCCAGTACCTGAAGGTGCCGCCCTTCATCGCCACGCTGGGCTCGGGCTACGTGCTCTACGGGGTGGCGCAGATTGTGGGCAAGGGCGAGGCCTTCTACCAGCTGCCGGAGGATTTGCTCGCCTTCGGCACCGCGAAGCCCTTCGCTTTTCTGGCGGAACGGCTGCCCGGAAACGACGTGCTGACGCAGATATTTCGCCTGCCGTCTTACCTGTTCATCGCGGGGATCGTGCTGGTGCTGGTCTGGCTGGTGCGCCACCGCTCCACCTACGGGCGCGCGCTTTCCGCCTTCGGCTTCAACCCGGCCACGGCCCGGCTCAGCGGCGTGGACACCGCGCGGCTCCACGTGGCGACCTACGCGCTCAGTTCCACGCTGGTGGCGCTGGCGTCGGTGCTTTTGACGGTGCGGGTCAACTGCGCCCAGTCCAACCTGGGGGGCGCCAACTACACCTTTGAAATCGTCACCTCCGCCGTGGTGGGCGGCACCAGCCTGTTTGGCGGCGTGTCCAGCGTGATCAACTGCGTGTTCGGCGTATTGATCACCAAGACGCTGGAAAACGGCATCAACCTGATGGGCGTCAACTACTACCTGTACCAGCCCGCCATGGGCCTCGTGATCCTCATGGCGATCATCCTCGAAGTCGTGAAAAACCGGAAGCTGTAGGGGAGGGTGCGCATGAACGATACGATTCTGGAAATGCAGGGCATTTCCAAGTACATCTTCGACAGCTACGGCGTGGCGCTCCGGGGCACCACGGTAAAGATTCTCGACCGGGTGGATTTTGACCTGCGCCGCGGCGAGGTGCACATCCTGGTGGGGGAAAACGGCGCGGGAAAGTCCACGCTGATGAAGGTGCTGGGCGGCATCATCCCGCCGGACGAGGGGCGGATGCTGCTGGACGGCGCCGCCATCGCCCCCAAAAACCCCCGGGAGGCCCAGGAACTGGGCATCGGCTTTATCCATCAGGAGCTGAACCTGTGCGAAAACCTCACCGTGGCCGACAACATCTACATGGGGCGGGAGATCAAAAAAGGCGCGCTCCGGGACGCCCGGGCCATGCGCGCGGGCGCGCGGGCGCTTCTTGGCGGCATGGGCATCGACATCGATCCGGACGCGCCGGTGCGCAAGCTTTCCACGGCTCAGCAGCAGCTGGTGGAGATCGTCAAGGTGCTTTCCAAAAACTGCCGCATCATCATCATGGACGAGCCCACCTCGTCGCTGACCCGCAGCGAGATCGACATCCTGTTCCGGCTGATCAAAAAGCTGCGCTCGGACGGCGTGGCGATCATCTACATCTCCCATCGGCTGGAGGAGTTCAACGAGATCGGCGACCGGCTGAGCGTGCTCCGGGACGGCCGGTCCATCGGCACCCTCGAGCGCGAGGAATTCCGGACCGACCGGATTGTGCAAATGATGGTGGGCCGGCCGCTGGGCGACCTGTTCGCCAGCCGCCACACACCCGGGAAGGACGTGGTGCTGGACGTCCGAAACCTGCGCCTTGAGCCGGGTACCGCGCCCATCTCCATTCAGGTGCGCTCCGGCGAAATTGTGGGGCTGGGCGGGCTGGTGGGCGCGGGGCGCACGGAGCTGGCCAAGTCCGTCTTCGGCTACCGGCGCTTCTGCGGCGGCGAGATCACCTACCTGGGCCGGCGCGTCGCCCGGCCCGACCCCACCGACCTCGTGCGCCGGGGGCTCGTATACCTGACCGAGGACCGCAAAAGCGAGGGCCTGATTCTGGACATGGACATCGCCGAAAACCTGACGCTGGCGTCGCTCCAGCAGCTTTTCCGGGGGTTTTTCATGTTCGGCCCGGCCGAGCGCGACCTGGCCGCGTCCATGATCGGGAAGCTGGACATCGTCTGCGCCGGCGCGACCCAGAAGACCCGCACCCTCTCCGGCGGCAACCAGCAGAAGGTGGTGCTGGGCAAGTGCCTCGCCGCGCGGCCCCGGCTGCTCATCCTGGACGAGCCCACCCGCGGCATCGACGTGGGCGCGAAAATGCAGATCTACCGCATGATGGACGAGATCGCGCTTGGCGGCGTGGGCATTTTGATGATCTCCTCCGACATGCCGGAGCTGATCGGCATGAGCGACCGCATCTATGTGATGCGGGACGGCGGCATCGCCGCGGAGATCACCGAAAAGGACGACATGAAGCAGGAGCGGATATTGACCTACACCATCGGAAAGGACGCGGACCGGGCGCGCTGACGGACAGAGATATGACCAGCGGCATTGTGTTTGACATCGAGGAATTCGCCGTCTACGACGGGCCGGGCATCCGCAGCGTGATCTTCCTCAAGGGCTGCCCGCTCCGCTGCAAGTGGTGCCACAACCCGGAGAGCTTTTCCCCAAAGCCCCAGCGGCTGAAGAGCCGGGACCTGTGCATCCATTGCGGCGCCTGCGACGCGGTCTGCCCGCATCCGGACGGCTGTGCCGCCTGCGGCGCCTGCGTGGCCGCCTGCCCCCGGGGGGCGCTCCGGATCGCCGGGCGCGAAGTGACCAGCGCCGAGGCCGCCCGCCGCGTGGCGAAAAACGCCCGGGCGCTGAAGATGAGCGGCGGCGGCGTGACCTTTTCCGGCGGCGAGGCGCTGATGCAGCCGGACTTTGTGGTGGAAACCCGGGGCCTGATTGCGGATTTGCACGCCGCCATTGAAACCTCCGGCTACGCCGATTCGGCGGTGTTCGAGCGCGTTATAAAGACCATGGACCTGGTGCTGATGGACATCAAGCTCGCCGATCCCGCCGCCCACAAAACGTGGACCGGCGCGGACAACCGCCCGATCCTCGAAAATTTGGAGCGGCTGAAGGCGCTGGGCATTCCCTTCCGGGCGCGGGTGCCGCTGATCCCCTCCGTCACCGACACGCGGGAAAACCTCACCGCCACCGCGCGCCTCCTCGAGGGCGCAAAGGCGCTGGAACGGGTGGAGCTGATGGGCTACAACCGCGCGGCCGGCGCCAAGTACGCGCAGTTAAACCTTCCCTACGAACCGGAATTCCCCGAAGATCAGGCGTCAAACTACTTTGTAAAACCATTTGCCGAACGCGGCATGGAGGTCGTCACCCTATGAGCGAACTTTGGAAGGAACTGTCCCCGGAGGAAACCAGGGCCGTCGAAAAGGCCATTCAGGACCCGGCGCTCACACTGGCCCAGCGGGCGGCGAAGCGGCTGAAACTGTTTCTCGAACGCGAGCGCATTGTAAAAAACCCCGGAGAGCGCATCTATGCCTGGCGCACCATTCCCTCCTTTCCGGACATCTACGCCCCCGGCGAGCGCGAAAGGCTCCAGGCGGGCCGGCACGTGCACGAGCAGGGCCGGGTGTGCAACATCTCCTCCGATTGGGCGGGCGTGCTGACGGAGGGGCTCCTGCCCCGCCGCGAGAGGACCACCCCCGAGGGGCGCACCGCCATCGACGCCGTCATCGCCTACGCCGACCGCTACGGCGACGCGGGGCTCTCCCGCGCCGTGCGCACCGGCGCGGCATCCTATCCCGAGGCGCTGAACGCCTTTCGCATCCTGCACTTTTCGCTGTGGGCGTCAAACGTCTACCACAATACCGTGGGCCGCTTTGACCAGTACATGTGGCCCTTTCTCAGGGCCGACATGGAAAAGGGCATGACCGAGGCCGAAGCCCTCACCCTGACGGAGGAATTTTTCCTTTCCTTCAACCGGGACAGCGACCTGTACACCGGCATGCAGCGGGGCGACAACGGCCAGAGCATGATGCTGGGCGGCTGCGACCGGAACGGCAATCCCGCCGTCAACCCGCTGACCACGCTGTGCCTCAAAGCCAGCCTCAACAACCGGCGCATCGATCCCAAGATCAACCTGCGCGTGGACAAAAACACCCCGGTCGAGCTCTACGAGCTGGGCACCCAGCTCACGCGCCAGGGCCTGGGCTTTCCCCAGTACGCCAACGACGATGTGGTCATCCCCGCGCTGGTGGACATGGGCTACGACCTTGAGGACGCCCGGGACTACGTGGTCGCCGCCTGCTGGGAGTTCATCATCCCCGGCGTGGCCATGGACATCCCCAACATCGGCGCCGTGTCGCTGGCGGGCGTCGTTTCCGACGTGATACGGGAAAACCTGGCCGCCTGCGAAACCTACGAAGCCTTGGAGGAAAAGGTCCGCGCGGCCATCCGCGCCGACGCGGAAAGGACGATGGCGGGCCTCGCGCCCCTCTTCATGGAGCCCGCGCCCTTTCAGACGGTGCTGATGCGCGACGTGACCCACGACGTGAGCGAGGGCGCCAAATACAACAACTACGGCTTCCACGGCACCGGCTTTGCCACCGCGGTGGACCAGCTGGCCGCCGTCCGGCGGTACGTGTTTGAGGAGCGGGCCATTCCCCCCGCCGCGCTTCTGGCGGCGCTGGCGACGGACTTTCAGGATGCCCCCGGCCTTGCCCGCCTTCTGCGGGAGGACGCCCCCAAGCTGGGCCGGGACGAGGCGTGCGAGGAAATTGCCGACCGGCTGCTGGACGCCTTTGCCGACGCGCTGGAGCCGCTGGTCAACGAGCGCGGCGGGCGCGTGCGCGCGGGCACCGGCTCCGCCATGTACTATCTGTGGCATTCAAAGGCGCTGGGCGCCACCGCCGATGGGCGGCGGGCCGGGGAGCCCCTCTCCGCCAACTTCTCGCCGTCGCTGACGCTCCGGGACGCGGGGCCGCTGTCGGTCGTCTCCGCGATGGCGCGGCCCGGCCTTCACCGCGTGATGAACGGCGGGCCGCTGACCCTCGAGCTGCACGACACCGTGTTCAAGCACCCGGAGGGCGTGGCCAAGGTGGCGCAGCTGGTCAGAACCTACATCGCCATGGGCGGCCATCAGCTGCAGCTCAACGCCGTCTCCCGGGAGGAGATGCTGGACGCCCAGGTCAACCCCGATGCCCACCGGAACCTGATCGTCCGCGTGTGGGGGTGGAGCGGCCACTTCGTGCAGCTGGACAAGGGCTATCAGGACCAGATCATCCGGCGCAATTCCTACGGTGCGTAGCGGCGCGCCCATTGGACGGACGGAGCCGGCGCATGTGTGCGCCGGCTCCGATGGTTTTCCCGCAAACTTTGCCGATGAAAAAGGCCCGCCGGTTTCCGGCGGGCCTCAGCCCATCAACAAAGTGCGCTCAGCCCGCTTGGGCTGGGCGCAAATTTTGTGTAGAGGTGAGCAAAAACCAAAAGGAAAAAGCAGCGTGGATGTCGAATAGATAGGAGAGATGCGGACACAGGAGGTCGGGCGGCATGCTGCAAGAGAAAGCGACGGCGAGCCAGAAGGAATATGAGATCGTGCTGCTGGAAGAGTTGGTGCCGGAAGACCACTTGCTGCGCAAGATTGAGCGGGCAGTAGATTTCAGCTTCATTCACGGCTTGTGCAAGGATTTGTACTCGCCCAATATCGGCCGCCCGGCGGTACCGCCGGAGCTATTGTTCCGGATGCTGTTTCTGGCTATCTATACGGCATCAAGTCCGAAGTAAAGCTGGCGCAGATGGTGAATGAGAACATTGCGTTCAAATGGTTTCTGGGATTGAAGCTGACGGAGAAAGGACCGGATCACGCGACGATCAGCATCAACCGGGTTCGGCGGTTTCTGGAGAACAACATCGCGGAGAAGGTCTTCGACGAGATTCTTCGGCAGTGTGTGGATAAGGGACTGGTGGGTGGACAGGTGCTGTACACTGACTCCACGCACATTAAGGCGAAAGCGAATAAGCACAAGAAGCGGCTGGTGACGGTGGAGGAGACGCCCGCTTCGTACATGGCGGAGTTGGACGCGCAGATCGATCTGGACCGCAAAGTATTGGGGAAGAAGCCGTTTGAGCGGGATGACGACAATGACCGGGATGATGAAGATGATAGCAACGACGATTCGCCGTCCGGCGGGAAGACGAAGATGGAGAGCACGACAGATCCTGACAGCGGCCAGTTGAGCAAGGAAGGGAAGCCGGAAGGGTTTCACTACAGCGAACACCGCACGGTGGACAGCAAGCACAACGTGATCGTCAATATCCACATCACCCCGGCCAACATCAACGATGTCACCCCCGTACCGGAACTTCTGGAAGAAATAGAGGGGCGGCTGGGGCATCTGCCCAGGTACATGGGGTTCGACGCCGGATACCACAGCGCATGGATCGCGCATCTGCTGGAAACGAAGAGAATTCAAGGCGTCATCGGCTACCGCCGTCATACACACAAGGAAGAGCACTACGGGAAATACCGGTTCAAGTACGACCCAACCTTCGACACCTACTTCTGTCCCGAAGGCAAGCGCCTATACTGGAGGACAACCACCCGCGAAGGCTACCGGCAATACTTCAGCGACCGGAAAGACTGCGCGGGATGTCCAAGGCGGGCGGCGTGTTTCAGCGAGAAGGCGACCAGAAGGATGGTGACCAGACATGTATGGCAGGATGCGCTGGATGAGGTTACGGCGTTTACCAAGACCTCTCAAGGGCGAAGACTGTACGCCTGGCGTAAGGAAACCATTGAACGATCTTTCGCGGAGGCCAAGGAGAACCACGGCTTGCGCTTTGCCCGCATGCTCGGCCTTCCCAATATGCGTGAGCAGTCCTTCCTGACCGCCGCGGTTCAAAACATGAAGAGGCTCGCCAGGCCCTTCTTCCTTCCGTTTTTCTTCCTCCCTCCAGCCTTCTTGCAAACAGCCACTCTCCGGTCGTCCCGGAAAGTGGCCGTTTGTTGATGGTCTGAGGCCCGCCGGTTTCCGGCGGGCCTTCGTTTCTTTTTGGTTATTCCGCGGTTTCAACCACCAGGCGCCACTGACAGCCGACGCTTCCGTCGTCCAGCACGACCTTCAGCGTTTCGCCGTTCTCGCCGGGAATGGCCTTCCAGTCCGCGCCGGGGGTCTTGACCTGCCAGACGAGGGTGCAGGCGACGCCGTCAAAGCCGTAGAGTTTCGCGGTCAGCACCAGCGTGTCGCCGACGGTCAGGTCGGTGGCGTTCGCGGTGACCACCACGCTGCGCTCCGGAGCGGGGGTGGGTTCCGGGGTGGCTTCGGGCTCGGCGGTGGCTTCCGGGGTGGCCTCGGGCTCGGCGGTGGCTTCCGGGGTGGCCTCGGGCTCGGCGGTGGCTTCCGGGGTGGCCTCGGGCTCGGCGGTCACTTCCGGGGTGGCTTCGGGCGCCGCGGTGATTTCCGGGGTGGCCTCGGGCTCGGCGGTCACTTCCGGGGTGGCCTCGGGCGCCGCGGTGGGGGCTTCGGCCTTGGGGGTTTCCTCGGCCTTGGGGGCTTCGGCCTTGGGGGTTTCCTCGGCCTTGGGGGCCTCAGCCTTGGGGGTTTCCTCGGCCTTGGGGGCCTCGGCCTTGGGGGCCTCGGCCTTGGGGGCCTCGGCCTGCGCAGCCGGCGCGGCCGGCTGAACATCCTCGGCGAATACCGCGGGAGCGGCCAACACAAGCACCATCACGGCCATCAGGGCGGCCAGCAGCTTCTTCATGCTCTTCATTTTATTCTCTCCTCTCGCGTCTTGCGCCGATCATATTTTGTGATTGTGTATCGCCCGTTGCCGGGCGGTCTCTCTTCTTGATGGCTTTATTGTACGCGATGGGAGTTACATGAGGGGTTACAAGCGCCGGACGCCAAAATTTTTGGAATTTGGCCTGTTTTCCGGCGATGTTACGCCAGCGCCGGCGTTCCGCCACGGCAAAACCGCGTGTTTTGGGCATTTTCCCGCCGCTTTCGCGGGGCCGTGCCCGCCGTGCCGCCACGGGCGCGGGGGTGCGCATCGGGACATCCTTCCGGAATACGGGCTTATTTCGTAAACAAGATGTTAATTAATGTCCGCGACCCAATTTTTGGCGCGGCGCGAAGGAATCCCTCGCCCTCGGATCGGGCCCGGGCGCGGTGACATTTCCACAGGCGGGCGGGGGGCGCTTGGTAACAATCCACAGGGCTGCGGTCTTAAAACGCCGGAGGCCCCGCGTTTGCGGGGCCTCCGGCAGCGATGCGGGCACTTTGCGCTACGGGGTGCCGAAGCCGCCCAGAAACCGGACGGTCTGGGGGTTGTCGGAGCCAAAGAGGCGATCGGGCGGGCCCTCCTCGACGATCCGCCCGCCCGCCATCAGGATTACGCGGTCGGCCACGTCGCGGGCAAAGCCCATCTCGTGGGTAACCACCACCATCGTCATCCGCTCGGCGGCCAGATCGCGCATGACGGCGAGCACCTCCTGGGTCAGCTGCGGGTCCAGCGCGGAGGTGGGCTCGTCAAAGCACAGCATTTCCGGCTGCATGGCCATCGCCCGGGCGATGGCCACCCGCTGGGCCTGGCCGCCGGAGAGCTGGTGGGGATAGGCCTTGGCCTTTTCCGAAAGCCCCACCTTTTTGAGCAGCGCCATGGCCCGGGCCTCGGCCTCGTCCCGGGAGAGCTTCAGCACCGCCACCGGCGCGTCGGTAAGGTTTTTCATCACGTTCATGTGGGGGAACAGGTTGAAGGACTGGAACACCATGCCCATCTTGCGGCGCATGCGGGAAAGCGTCTTATCGTCCGCCTCCCGCAGCCTTCCGTGCTCCATCCAGCACATCTTCTCGCCGTCCAGCTCGATTTCGCCGGCGTCGATGGTTTCCAGCCGGTTGACGCACCGGAGGAAGGTGGACTTGCCGCTGCCGGAGGGGCCGATCAGCGCCAGCACCTCGCCCTTTTTGACGGAGATGGAGATGCCCTCCAGCACGCCCAGGCCGTCAAAGCCCTTTACGATGTTCGTCGCCTTCAGCATGCGGCCCTCCTAATAGTAGTTCAGTTTGCGCTCGACCAGCCTGCAGGCCTGCTCCGCGACGCCGTTGAGCGCCAGGTAGATGATCATCGCCACGATGTACGGGTCCACCGACACGCTGGCGGAGGCCTGCTTCTTGGCGATGGTCAGCACCTCGGTGACGGCCACCACGGAGGCCAGCGCGGTATCCTTGACCAGGGTGATGACTTCGTTGGTCACCGGCAGGATCACCCGCTTGACCACCTGGGGCAGCACGATGCGGAAAAACGTCTGCGCCCGGGTGTAGCCCAGCACCGCGGCGGCCTCCTTCTGCCCCGGGGGGACGGCCTGGATGCCGCCGCGGAAGATCTCCGCAAAGTAGGCGGCGTAGTTGATGACAAAGGCCAGGATCACCGCCCAGAACCGGTCAAACCGGAAGGGCAGGATCTGCGGCAGCAGGAAATACAGAAACATCACCTGCAGCATCAGCGGCGTCGAGCGCATGATGTAGATGTAGAAGGCCACCGGCTTTGCGACGATCCCGTGCCTGGACATCCTGCCGAAGGCCACCAGCATGCCCAGCGGGATCGATAAAACCAGCGTCAGCGCGAACACCGACACCGTGGTGCCCACGCCGCCCAGCAGAAGCCCGGTCAGGTTGATGAGCTTTTCGGGATCGCTGAAGAATTTGCCCAGCATCGGGACGCCCCTTCCGACAAACCGGGCTGACCGCGCAGGCAGTCAGCCCGGATGCCCGTATTGATGTGCGGCGGATCAGTTCGCGCCGATCAGCGAGATGTTCTCGCCAAACCACTTTTCGGTGATCTCGTCCACCTTGCCGTCGGCGGCCATGGCGGCGAGGACTTCATCCACCTTGTCCCGCAGGGCCACGTCCTCCTTGCGGAAGCCCACCGCGTAGAAGTCGTCCGCCAGGTTGTCGATGGTGAAGAGGCTCTCGTCGCCGATCTGCTGAATCTGGTAGTTGGCCACCACCAGGTCGATCAGGATGCCGTCAATATTGCCGTTTTGCATGTCCATGATGGCGGTCAGGTAATCGGGATAGGCCAGCACCTCGCCCAGGGACTTGTAGTAGTCGGCGTAGGCGGGGTCGGTCTCCAGCAGTTCCTCGGCGTAGGAGCCGGCCTGCACGCCCACCTTTTTGCCCACCAGGTCCTCGCGGTCCTTGAAGGCGGGGTCCTTCACCAGAAAGACGATCTTGTTGTTCAGGTAGTCCTTGGACAGCGCCATGGATTCCTGCCGCTCCGGCGTGTCGCTCATGCCGTTCCAGATGCAGTCGATGTTGCCGGTGGCCAGCTCCATCTCCTTGGCGTCCCAGTCGATGGGCTGCAGCACCAGCTCCACGCCCAGCCGCTGGCAGACTTCCCGGGCCAGGTCGATGTCAAAGCCCACGATCTCGTTGTTTTCGTCCCGGTAGCCCATGGGCGGGAAGCTGTCGTCCAGCCCCAGGATCAGCGTGCCCTTGTCCAGAACCTTCTGCAGCGAGGCGTCCTCCGCCAGGGCCGGCGCCGCCAGCGCCAGCGCCACGACCGACGCCAGCAGCATCGCGATAAACTTCTTCATTCCGATATCCCCTCCGCGCTTTACTTTGCTAACGTGATAAAATATACCACACCCCCGCCGGGCTGTCAAGCGGGGGAAATGTTAAGAAATGCGCGGGCGGGGCGCAAAAAAGCGCTCCCGCCTGCGGGAGCGCCTCAGCGTTTGGGATCAGCCCATGCGCACGACGGTGCCGGTGCGGCCCTCCACGCCGTCCAGCGCCCGTTCCAGCAGCGTGATCAGCGCGGTGCGGCCGGGCTTTGAGCGGGCAAAGGCCATGGCGGCCTGCACCTTGGGCAGCATGGAGCCGGGGGCAAACTGGCCCTGGCGCGCGTACTCGGCGGCTTCGTCCACGGTCATTTCGCTCAGCCATGTTTCGTCGGGCCTGCGGAAATTGACGGCCACCTTCTCCACGGCGGTCAGGATGATGAGGCAGTCGGCGCCGATCATCTCGGCCAGCTTTTCGCTGGCGAAGTCCTTGTCGATCACGGCGGGCACGCCCTTGAGGTGCGGCCCCTCCGCGATCACGGGGATGCCGCCGCCCCCGGCGGCGATCACCACCTGGCCGGCGTTCATCAGGTCGCGGATGGTTTCGATTTCCACGATCTCCACGGGTTTGGGCGAGGCGACCACGCGGCGGTAGCCCCGGCCCGCGTCCTCGCGGACCACCCAGCCCTTTTCCGCCACCATTTTGTCGGCTTCCTCCCGCGTCATGAACTGACCGATGGGCTTGGTGGGGTTTTCAAAGGCGGGGTCGGCCGGGTCCACGCGCACCTGGGTCAGCACGGTGGAAACGGGCCGCGGGGCGCCGCGGAGGATCAGCTCCTCGCGCAGCGCGTTTTGCAGGTCGTAGCCAATGTAGCCCTGGCTCATGGCCACGCACACGGAAAGCGGGATGAAGGGGATGCCGTGCGCTTTTCCGTATTCGCCCATGGCCTCCTGGATCATGCCCACCTGCGGGCCGTTGCCGTGGGAGAGCACCACCTGGTGCCCCTCCTGGATCAGCGCCGCGATGGCCCTGGCGGTCTTTTTGACGGCGATCATCTGCTCCGGCAGATTGCCGCCCAGCGCGTTTCCGCCCAGCGCGATGACGATTCTCTTGCCCATACGCCCTCCTCGGCGTCGCCTTCCCCGGCGTGATGATGGACGGAAGGGGGCGCGGCGGGATGCGCCCCCGGGGCGGTTATTCCTCGAACACCCGCGGGAAGCCCTGGGCCTCCAGCGACTCGAGGGCGGCGGCGGGGTTCTTCATCTTGGCCAGGAAGATCATGGCGGCGATGATGTAGGGCTTGAAGGAAGCTTCCTTGTAGAGGGGCGTGCGGTAGCGGTCAAACACGGAAGCCGCGACCTCGCCCGCCTCGCAGCTGACGCCGGAGATGTCCGCCGGCAGGCAGTGCAGGTACAGCGCCTTGCCGTCCCGGGTCCTGGCCATCATCTCCTCGGTGCACGCCCAGTTTTTGTGAGCGGCGTTCTGGGCCAGCAGTTCCTTCTCCAGCGCCTTGATGCCGTCAAAGTCGCCGTTGCCGTAGAGGTTGGTGCGCTTTTCCATGGCGGCGAAGGGCGCCCAGCTCTTGGGGTAGACGATGTCCGCGCCCTCGAAGGCCTCGGCCATGGAATGGACGCGCGTAAAGGAGCCGCCGGAGGCCTGCGCCTGCCGCGCGGCGACCTGCTCCACCTCGGGCATGATCTCGTAGCCCTCGGGATGGGCCAGCACCACGTCCATGCCGAAGCGGCTCATCAGGCCCACGATGCCCTGGGGCACAGAGAGGGGCTTGCCGTAGCTGGGCGAGTAGGCCCAGGTCATGGCGATCTTCTTGCCCTTCAGGTTTTCCACGCCGCCGAAGTGGTGGATGAGGTGCAGCATGTCGGCCATGGACTGGGTGGGGTGGTCGATGTCGCACTGCAGGTTGACCAGCGTGGGCTTCTGCTCCAGCACGCCGTCCTTATGGCCCTGGGTGACCGCGTCCACCACCTCGTGCATGTAGGTATTGCCCTTGCCGATGTACATGTCGTCCCGGATGCCGATGACGTCCGCCATGAAGGCGATCATGTTGGCGGTTTCACGCACGGTTTCGCCGTGGGCGATCTGGCTCTTGCCCTCGTCCAGGTCCTGCACCTCGAGGCCCAGCAGGTTGCAGGCGGAGGCGAAGGAGAAGCGGGTGCGGGTGGAGTTGTCGCGGAACAGCGAAATGCCCAGGCCGCTGTCAAAGATGCGGGTGGAGATGTTGCGGCTGCGCAGGTCGCGCAGCGCGTCGGCCACGGCAAATACGCTGAGCAGCTCGTCCCGGGTCTTCTCCCAGGTCAGGAAGAAATCGCCCTCGTACATGCCGGCGTGGTTCAGCGTCTTCAGGGCCTCGATGGGGTTTTTCATGGGTATCCGCTCCTTATATCATGTGGTGGGATGGCTTTGGGGCCTCACTTGCAGTACAGGGTGGGCAGCGCCGCGTAGACCGCCGCGCATTTGACCAGATCGGCCTTCCAGGTCTTTTCGTTGGGGGCGTGGGCCTGGTTCTCCTTGCCGGGGCCGAAGCCGATGCAGGGAATGCCGTAGCGGCCCATGATGGACACGCCGTTGGTGGAGAAGGTCCACTTGTCCACTTTGGGTTCGCCGTACATGCCCCGGAAGGATTCCACCATCGCCCGGGTGGCCGGGTGATCCTCCGGGATGACCCAGGTGGGGAAGTAGCAGTCGGTGGGGTAGGCAAGGCCCGTCCAGGAGGGGCGCTCGTAGGTGTACATGCTCACCTTGGCGCCGTACTTTTTGCAGGCGGGCAGATTCGCCACTTCCTCCAGCGCCATCTGGTAGGTTTCGCCGTCGGTCAGCCGGCGGTCGAGGGACACGGAGCAGGAATCCGCCACGGCGCAGCGGGAGGGCGAGGTGAAGAAAATTTCGCTGGTGGTGACGGTGCCCTTGCCCAGGAACGGATCGACGTGCAGGCGGTTGTTGAGCTCGCGGACCTCCAGCAGGATCTCCGCCATTTTGTAGATGGCGTTGTCGCCGCGCTCCGGCGCGGAGCCGTGGCAGCTTACGCCCTCCACGTCCACGCGGATTTCCATGCGGCCGCGATGGCCGCGGTAGATATTGCCGTCGGTGGGTTCGGTCACCACCACGAATTCCGGCCGAACCTTGTCCTCGTTCACGATGTACTGCCAGCACAGGCCGTCGCAGTCCTCCTCCTGCACGGTGCCGGTGACCAGCACCTGGTACTTGTCGGAGAGGAGGCCCAGATCCTTCATGATCTTGGCGCCGTAGACCGCGCTCACGAGGCCGCCCATCTGGTCGGATGCGCCGCGGCCGCCGATCTCCTCGTCGTTTTCGTAGCCCTCGTAGGGGTCGAAGGTCCAGTTGCTCCGGTTGCCGATGCCCACGGTGTCGATGTGGCCGTCGTAGGCGATGAGGGTTTTGCCCGTGCCCATATAGCCCAGGACGTTGCCCATGGGGTCGATCTCCACCTTGTCAAAGCCCAGGGCTTCCATTTCCTTGGCAATGCGGCGGATGTGCCCCTCCTCGTTTGCGCTCTCGCCGGGGATGGCGATCAGGTCGCGGAGAAATTTGGTCATGTCGGCCTTGTAGTGCTCTGCCGTTGCCTTGATGCGGTCAAAATCCATGGTTTTTTCCTCCTCTGATGTGTCGGGTTTTGGGGATCGCTTCTTTCGGTTCAGCAGGAAGGGTACTTGCCGTCCCAGACGATCTGCCGGTAGTTTTCCGGGTCGGTGTCGCCCTCGGTGGAGAACATCAGCACCACGCTGGTTTCGTCGATCTTGAGCGCCTGCCGGAACCGCTCGTACTCCGTCCGTTCGCACAGGGCGGCCAGAAGGCCCAGCCCCACCGCGCCGGATTCGCCGCTCTTCACCTGCGGGTCGGGCTTCACGGGGGCCGCCAGCGTGCGCATGCCCTTGGCGCTGACCCAGTCCGGGCAGGCGGCGAAGGCGTTCGCGTGGTTAAGCAAGATGTCCCAGGAGATGGTGTTGGGCTCGCCGCAGGCCAGGCCCGCCATGATGGTCTGCATGTCGCCGCCCACCATGCGGGGGGCACCGTCCCCGGCCACGGCGCCCTTGTAAAGGCAGGCGGCGGTATCGGCCTCCACCACGATCACCTGGGGCGGGTCCTTCGGGAAGAGGTTGGCGAAGTAGCCCACCACCGCACCCGCCAGCGAACCCACACCCGCCTGCACGAAGATGTGGGTGGGGCGGCGGTAGCCCGCGTGCTGCATCTGCTCGGCGGCCTCCATGGCCATGGTGCCGTAGCCCTGCATGATCCAGGCGGGGATTTCCTCGTAGCCGTCCCAGGCGGTGTCCTGCACGATCACGCCCCGGGGCGTGGCGGCGGCCTGCGCCGCGGCCAGGCGCACGCAGTCGTCGTAGTTCATGTCCTCAATGGTGACCTCCGCGCCCTCCTTCAGGATGTTCTCGTAGCGCACGCGCACGGTGCCCTTGGGCATGCGCACCACGGCCTTCTGCCCCAGCTGGCGCGCCGCCCAGGCCACGCCGCGGCCGTGGTTGCCGTCGGTGGCGGTGAAGAAGGTGGCCTGGCCGAATTCCCGCTCCAGCTTTTTGGACTTGAGGAAGTCGTAGTCCACGCTGCCCACGTCCATGTTCAGCTGCCCGGCGATGTAGCGCGCCATGGCAAAGGACCCGCCCAGCACCTTGAAGGCGTTCAGGCCGAAGCGGTAGGATTCGTCCTTGACGAATACATCTTTCACGCCCAGGCGGCCCGCCAGCGCCTGGAGCCGCTGAAGCGGCGTCACGGTGTACTCCGGAAAGCTCTGGTGGAAGGCGCGGGCGCGCTTGACGTTTTCGCGGGACATGACCGAAAGCTGCCGGTCGTCGGTTTTGGGCATGTGGTTCAGCGTCCACTCAATGGGTTTCATGATCGATCTCCTTTCGGCATTCGGCCGCATGGTATTCCGGGGGAAGGATGAGGTTCAGGATCACCGCCAGGATGGTGGTCAGCACCACGGGCGACTGGCCCAGGATCATGGCCGCGCTCTCGGGCAGGCCGCCGATGGAGCCGGAGGCCTGGCTGACGCCCATGCCCAGCGCCACCGAAAGCCCCACCACGGTGGTGGTTCGGGGGGTGAGGGGCTTGGCCGTCACCAGCTTGACGCCGGACATGGCGATGGTGGAGAAAACCGTCAGCGTGGCGCCGCCCAGGACGCACTGGGGGATGGTGGTGAGCGCCGCCGCGAATTTGGGAAACACCCCCGCCAGCAAAAGCACCCCCGCCGCCAGCGCGAACACCCGGCGGCTGACCACCTTCGTGGTGGACACAATGCCCACGTTCTGGCTGTAGGTGGCGGTGGGCAGCCCGCCCACGAGGCTCATCAGGATGTTGGTGAACCCGTAGCCCATGATGCCGCCGGAGAGCTCGGCGTCGGTGGGTTCGCGCTCCAGGCCGCCCACGGTGGTGGCGGTGAAGTCGCCCAGCGCCTGGATGGCGTTGATGGCGAAGAGAAGCCCCAGCGCCGTGCAGGCCACCGGCTCAAACCGGATGCCAAAGGGCAGCACCTTGGGCGCGGCCAACCAGCCCGCACCGGCCACGCCGGAAAAGTCCACCATGCCGAAGGCCATCGCCACCAGATAGCCCGCCGCCATGCCGATGAGGATGGAGGACAGCTTCAGCATGCCCCGGGCGAAGCTGCCCAGCGCCACCACCACGGCCAGGGTAATGAGCGCCACCAGCCAGTTCTGCCAGGAGCCGTAGACCAGCGCGTCGGTCAACCCCCGGGCGGCCACGGAATCGGCGGTGTTGGCCACGCCGCCGGCCATGTAGTTGATGGCCGTCATGTACAGCGAAAGGCCGATGGTGAACACCACCGTGCCCGCCACGATGGGCGGGAAGAACCGGCGCACGCGGCGGATGAAAAAGCCCACCAGAAGGGCCGCCGCGCCGCCGACCACCATGGCGCCGGTGATGGCGGCCACGCCCTCGCTTTGGGCGATGCCCTGCATCGTGGGCACGTAGGCGAAGCTGATGCCCATAATCACCGGCAGCTTTGCGCCCAGGCGCAGCCGCCCGCGGCCGAGGGGGTAGAGCTGCAAAAGCGTGGACAGCGCCGCGGTGACAAGCGCCGCCTGGATGAGGATCACACGGTTCTCCTGGCTCAGACCCGCGGCGTTGGCCACCATGATCGCCGGGGTGATGCAGCCCACAATGGCCGCCAGCACATGCTGCAGCGACAGCGGCAGGGCCTCGAGAAGGGGCGGTTTTCCCTCGATCTCGCAGAGCCTCGGGTCCTGTCGGGTTTCGGGGGATGCCATTGGTCAATCGCCTCGCTTTCCGGGTTGGTAGGCGGTGTCCGCCATGGGGATGCGGGTACGGAACACGCCGTCCAGCCGGTACTGGGCGTGGGCCGCGGCGGGGGCGGTGGGGATGGTGGCGATCTCGCCCACCCCCTTGACGCCGAAGGCCAGCTGGCTGTCCTCGGCTTTGCCCAGCAGGATCACCTCCACCGGCGGCATGTCCGTGGCGCGGAAGAGCCCCAGCGTGGCGTAGGTGGTCTTGACATAGCCGCCCTCGGTTTTGAAATCCTCCGTCAGCGCGTACCCGAGGCCCATGGCCACGCCACCCTCGATCTGCCCCTCGCAGGACCTGGGGTTGACCGCGCGGCCCACGTCGTGGGCGGCGACCACCTTTTGCACCCGGCCCGCCTCGTCCAGGATCACCACGTGGGCCGCGTAGCCGTAGGCGATGTGGCTGACGGGGTGGGGCTTATCTGTGCCCATGGGATCGGTGACGCCGCTGTACTCGCCGTAAAAGCCGTGGCCCTCGAGGGCCGCAAGCGGCCGGCCGGCCAGCGCGTCCATCATCTTGCGGGCGGCGCGCCGGGTGGCCTCGCCGGTGAAAAGGCTCTGGCGGCTGGCGGTGGAGGTGCCGGAATTGGGGGTGGTCAGGGTGTCCGCCGCCTCGTGCACAAACGCTTCCGCCGGCAGCCCCGTTTCCTGCACGGCCATCTGGATCACCACGGTGGCGATGCCCTGGCCCATGCAGGCGGCGGAGGTCAGGATGTGGGCCTTGCCGTCGCGGATCACGATTTCGCACCGGCCGGTGTCTGGCACGCCCACGCCCAGGCCGCTGTTTTTCATGGCCCCGGCGATGCCCGCGTAGGGGCTGGATTCGTAGGCGTCCTTTACCGCCAGTAGGCACTCCGCGTAGGCGGTGTCCGGCCCGGCGATCTGGCCGTTGGGCAGCGCCTGGCCGGGGCGGATGGCGTTTCTGAAGCGGATCTCCCAGGGGGAGATGCCCACCGCCTCCGCCAAGAGGTTCAGGTTCATCTCGGCGGCAAAGCAGCTCTGGGTGACGCCAAACCCCCGGAACGCGCCGGCCGGCACGTTGTTGGTGTAGACCGCCATGCCGGCGATGTCCACGTTTTGGAAGTTGTAGGGCCCGCCGGCGTGGGTGCAGGCGCGCTGCAGCACCGGGCCGCCCAGCGAGGCGTAGGCCCCTGTGTCAAACACGATCCGGGCGCGCATGCCGGTGATGAAGCCCTGCGCGTCGCAGGCGGTGGTCATTTCAATGTGGGCCGCGTGGCGCTTGGTGTGCACCATCAGGCTCTCCGCCCGGGAGAAGCGCACCTTGACGGGCCGGCCGGTCACGTAGGCCATCAGCGCCGCGTGGTGCTGCACGCTCATGTCCTCCTTGCCGCCGAAGCCGCCGCCCACCAGCATCGTGCGGGAGCGCACCTTTTCCCGGGGCAGGTTCAGCATGCGCGCCACTTCCCGCTGCTCGTCGTAGACCGACTGGGAGCCGGTGAACAGCAGGATGCCCCCTTCGCCGTCGGGCTGCGCGATGGCGCATTCCGGTTCCATGAAGGCGTGGTCGGTCATGGGGGTGTCGTAGACGCGGGTGACTTTGTGGGCGGCGCGGGCGATGGCGCCCTCGGCGTCGCCGCGGCGCACCTCCTGATGAAAGAGGATATTGCCGCCCTCGTGCAGGCGCGGCGCGCCCTCGGCCAGCGCCTCGTCCGGGGTCAGAAGGGGCGTCAGCACCTCGTACTCCACGTCCACCAGCGCGAGAATCCCGTCCAGCGCCTCCCGCCGCTCGGCGGCCGCGAGGCAGATGGCGTCGCCCACGTAGCGGGTGATGTCGCCCTCGGCGATCATCACGTCCCAGTCGGGCACCAGGTGCCCGGTCTTGTTGAAGGGCACGTCGGCGGCGGTCAGGATGCGCACGCACTCGGGGTGTTGGAGGGCGCGGGTGAGATCGATCTTCTTCACCCTGGCCCGGGGGTACTTCGACCGGAGCGCCTTGGCGTGGAGCATGCCCGGGAGAACCACGTCGTCGGCGAAGAGCCCCTCGCCCAGCACCTTGGCCGGGGCGTCCACCCGGGGGATGTCCTCGCCCAGAAGGCCAAAGCCCCCGGGCGCCTCCACCGGGCGGTTTTCGCGGAAGATGTCCGCGGCAAGAAGGATCGCGTCCTCGATCTTCTGGTAGCCGGTGCAGCGGCAGATGTTGCCGCGGATGGCGGCCTTCACGGCCCGCCGGTCCGGGGAGGGATTCTGGTCCAGCAGCGCCTTGGCGGAGATCACCATGCCGGGAATGCAAAAGCCGCACTGTACCGCGCCCGCCGCCGAAAAGGCGTGGGCGTAGACCGCCTTTTCCCGCGGCGTCAGCCCCTCGACGGTGACGACGCGCTTGCCCTCGAGCCTGGCCGCGTCGGTGATGCAGGCGCGGCGCTTCGCGCCGTCGATCAGCACCGTGCAGGCGCCGCAGGCACCGGTGCCGCAGGCGTTCTTCACCGAAGTCAGGCGCATCTCGTCCCGGAGAAAGTCGATCAGCTTTCCGCCCTCGGCGCTCACCGATCGGCCGTTGACCCAGAATGAAGCCATAGCGCACCTCCTGTGGTCGGTCGGGCTACAGTTCGGGCAGGCCCCGCTTCAGGTACCGACCCCTGGGGCCGGACACCTCGCCGTTCTCCATCACGGTTTCGCCGCCCAGCAGCACGCGGACGGGTCGCCCGGTGACCTCAAAGCCCTCCCAGGGGCTGTAATCGGCCAGCATGTGCTGGTGCTCCGCGCGGATCACCCACTTGTAGTCCCGCTGCCACAGCACGATGTCGGCGTCCGCCCCGGGGCGGATGACGCCCTTTCGCGGGTACAGGCCGTAGCGGCGGGCGGGGTTTTCCGCCAGCATGCGGCACATGTCCCGGGGCTCAATCCGCTTTTTCGCCACCAGCTCGGAGTAGATCACCGCGGGTCTGTGCTCCACGCTGGGCAGACCGTTGGGGATTTTGGAAAAATCCGCCTCGCCCAGCGCCTTTTGCGCCAGGGTGTAGCTACAGTGGTCGGTGGCAATGGTGTCGATGGCGCCCTCCTGCACCGCGTCGATGAGGGCCTTCACGTCCGCCGCCTTGCGAAGCGGCGGCGAGCACACGTACTTTGCGCCGGCAAAGCCCGGCTCGTCGTAGCGGTCGTCCTCCAGCGTCAGGTAGTGGGGGCAGGTTTCCAAAAACACCTTCACGCCCCGGGCGCGGGCGGAAAGGGCCGCCCGGAGGCCCGCCTCGCTGGACAGATGCACCACGCCGACGGGCACGCCCGCCTGCTGGGCCAGGTAGGTCAGCCGGGAAATGGCCTCGGCCTCCATCAGCGCCGGGCGGCAGCGGGGGTGCTCCGAGGGCCCCAGGCGCCTGGCCGCGCGGGCCTCGGCCACCAGGCGGTTGATCACCGGGCCGTTTTCGCAGTGGCAGTAGACCACGCCGCCCGCGTCGCCCACCGCCCGCAGTACGTCAAACACCTGGTCGTCCGCAAGGCGCAGCGCGTCGTAGGCCATGTAGATCTTGAAGGAGGTGACGCCCGCCTCGATCAATAGCGGAAGCTCGGCCCGGGCGGCCTCGTTCCAGTCGGTGACGGCCATGTGGAAGCCGTAGTCGCAAAAGCAGCGGCCGTCGGCCTTTTGGTGCCAGGCGGCCAGCGCCTCGGCCAGGGTGCCGCCCCTTTCCTGGGTGGCGAAATCGACGATGCAGGTGGTGCCGCCGGCCACCGCCGCCCGGGTGCCGGAGGCGAAGTCGTCGGCGGTGACGGTGACGCCGTTATCCATGTCAAAGTGGGTGTGGGCGTCGATAAAGCCGGGAAAGACCAGGAGCCCCCGGGCGTCGATCACCTCGTCGCCGGGCTTCGGGGCGATGGACGGCCCGATGGCCGCGATCCTGCCGCCCTCGATGGCCACGTCGGCGCGGAAATCCTCGCCGGAGGAGACGACAACGCCGCCCAGAATCAGTTTCATTTGCGATCCCTCACAGTCTGCATAAAGCGTCGCATGGGTTCGGCCGCAGCCTCGGGCCGCACTCGGAAGGAGCCGTCGGGCTGGATGAAAAAGCCGGGGTTTTCGCTTTCGTCCATGTCCCGCTCGCGCGCAAAGAGGGTGAACTTCTCCTTGTAGGGCGCGCTGTCGTAGGGGCAGAAGGTTTCGCAGTTGCCGCACTCGTTGCACAGGGCGTCAATGTGCAGGATCTGCTCGCGGCCGTCCACCGCCACCACCTGATTGGCGCGGTTGGGGCACACGTCCACGCAGTTGCCGCAGACGCTGCCGCAGCCCAGGCACCGCTCGTTCTCGTTTTCGGGCCGACCGGGGTTTTTCAGCGCGGCGCGGCGCTCGCGCAGCATGGCGGCGTTGAGGGGCAGCGGCTCCGCCTCCTCGACGCCCAGGATCAGCCGCGCCACCTCGGCGGCGTCGGCGATGGCCTCCACCACGGTGGCGGGGCCGCGGCGGGCGTCGCCCACCAGGAAGAGCCGCTCGCTCTGCCTTACGGCGGAGGGCCCCCGGTCCGCCACGCAGGCGCCGGCGGCGGAGAGGAGCTGGCAGTCCGGCTTTTCGCCGATGGCGGCGATGACGGTGTCGGCGGAGATTTCCACCAGTTCGTCCGTGGGCACCGGCGCGCGGCGGCCGGAGGCATCCGGATCGCCCAGCGCCATGCGGCGGCAGGTGAGCACGCCGTTTTCATGGGCCACGGGGGCCAGCAGCTCGATGAGCTTCACGCCCTCCTCGGCGGCGAAGGCCAGTTCGTGCTCGTCGCAGGGCATTTCGCGCTTGGTGCGGCGATAGACCATGGACACGCGGTTGACCCCGCGCACCCGGAGCGCCGCGCGGGCCGCGTCGATGGCGGTGTTGCCGCCGCCCACGATGGCGACGGACGCGCCCGTCTGCACCTCGCCGCGGTTGAAGGCCTGCAAAAAGTTGAGGGCGTCCACGGTGCAGCCCTTCTCGAGCTTCAGTTCGCCGCTGACCCAGGCGCCCACGGCCAGCACCACGTGGGAATAGCCCTCGGACAGGAGCGTGGCGGGGGCCAGCACCTCGCTGTTCAGGCGGATTTCCACGCCCAGCTTTTCGAGCATGGCGGCGTCCTTTTCGATGGAGGCCTCGGAGATCCGGAACCGCGGAATCGCGTAGCGCACGATGCCGCCCAGGGCGGCCCGCTTTTCAAACAGCGTCACCCGCGTGCCGCCGCGGGCCAGGAAGTAGGCCGCCGCCATGCCGCCGGGGCCGCCGCCCACCACCGCCACGCGCTCGGGCCGCGTGGAGCGGGGCGAGAGCATCGACATGAAGCGCTCGTAGCCGCGCCCGGCGGACAGGAGCTTTGCCTCGCGGATGCGGATGTTCTCCTCGTAGAAGTTGCGGGTACAGCTCTTGGTGCAGCGGTGTGCGCAGATGGTGCCGGTGACGAAGGGCAGCGGGTTTTTCTCGCAGATGACGGAGAGCGCCTCGAAGTACTGGCCGCGGCCCGCCAGCTCCACGTAGGCGGGGATGTCCTGATGGATGGGGCAGCCGTCGGCGCAGGGGGCGCGGTAGCAGTCGAGCAGCGGCACCTTTTGGGACATTTTGGGGTGGGGCGCGCGGGTGGCGCGGGCGCGCGCGTCGCGGCGGGCGTCCCGCGCCAGCGCGGCGAGGGCCGTCAGGTCCACCCGGGTAAAGGGCCGGTAGGGCATGGCGGACAGCGCCCCGGCGATGGGCTTCAGCCGGTTGTAGCCGCCGGGCTTGAGCAGCGTCGTGGCCAGGGTGATGGGCCAGACGCCCGCAGCAAAGATGCGCTCGATGTTCATCGCGTCGGCGCCGCCGGAGTAGGAGGCCCGGAGGCCGCCGTCAAAGGCGCGCTCCACCTTCTCCGCCAGCGAAACGGTGAGGGGGTAGAGGGCCTTGCCGCTCATGTACATCTCGCTGCCGGGCAGCTCGCCGCGGGTGATGTCCACGGGGAAGGTGTTGGTCAGCTTCACGCCGAACTCGAGGCCCTTCTCCGCCGCCAGCGCGAGGAGCCGCCGGATCATGGGCACCGCGTCCTCAAACTGCAGGTCTTCCTTGAAATGGTGGTCGTCGAAGGACAGCTCGTAGCCCAGGCCGTCCAGCGTTTTGCGGGCGAAGTCGTAGCCCAGCAGGGTCGGATTCATCTTGACCAGCGTGTTCAGCTTCTTTTCGGCAATCAGGTAGGCGGCGATGCGCTCAATCTCGCCCGCCGGGCAGCCGTGCAGCGTGGACAGCGTGATGGAGCGGCACACCCTGGGGCTGACGCCCTCCACGTATTCGCGGGTCAGCCCCAGCCGGCCGAGGTTTTCAAGCGCCCAGGCGCGGCAGGCCTGAAATTCTTCCAGCCCGGAGGCGTCCTTCAGGCCCTCGATGAAGCGGTCGATCTTTTCCGATTGGATGCCCGCCAGGTCGTAGCCCACGCTCATGTTGAAGGCAAAGCCCTCTGGGTCGCCCAGGCCCCAGGCTTTTGAAATCAGCTTCAGCGCGAACCAGGCCTTCACGTATTCGTCCAGCGCCTGGGGCACGGTCAGCTCCGTGGACCACTCCACGTTGTAGCCCTCGTCCGCCGCCAGGATGCAGGGCTTTTCGACGGGCAGGTCCTCGCCGTCCAGCGTCTGCACGGTTTTGAGCTCAAAGTAGCGCGCGCCCGCGGCGTAGGCGGAGATGATGTTGCCCGCCAGCTGCGTGTGGGGGCCGGCCGCGGGGCCGAAGGGGGTTTCGATCTTTTCGCCGAAGAGGGGCAGTTGGCCGCCATTGTGGCGGTACAGGTCGTATACGCCCAGTACGCGGCCCTCGCGCTCGTAGCCGCGCAGCAGCTCGTCCATCAATTGATCAAAGGGCGCCGGGATCATCCTGTCGGACATATGGATTACCTCCCCTCGTTGATGCGTGTCCACAGCGCGCCGGCGGCTTCGCGGCACCGGGCCATGAGGCGCGGCCTGTCCACGCCGGTGAGCTGCCGGTCCTTCATCAGCACCCGGCCGTTCGCCACGGTGGCGGTCACCATCCGGCCGTTCATGCCGAACATCACGTGGCCGTTGATGTTGTCCTCCGTCAGCGGCGTGGGCGGGTCGTAATCCACCACGATCACGTCCGCCGCGGCGCCGGGCTTCAGCACGCCGATCTCGCGGCCGAACATCTGCGAGGCCATTTCGGCGTTCATGTGAAACAGCATGGCCGGGATCTCGCCCCAGGCGGCGGACGGATCTGCCAGGTTGTGCTTGTGCAAAAGGTTCGCCACCTTGTAGCTCTCCAGCATGTCGTTGGTGTAGCCGTCGGTGCCAAGGCCGATCCGGACGCCCCTGTGGAACATGCGGATCACCGGCGGGCAGCCGATGGCGTTGCCCATGTTGCTCTCGGGGTTGTGGCCCACCATGGAGCGGGTTTCGGCGATCAGGTCGATCTCCGCCTCGGACACGTGGGTGCAGTGGCCAAGGAGCGTCTTTTCCCCCAGGATGCCGAAATCGTGCAGCCGGAAGGCGGGGCGCTTGCCGTGCTCGCGCAGGCTCGCCAGCACGTCGTCGATGCCCTCCGCCACGTGGATGTGGTAGCCGGCGCCGGGGTTGTGGGCGGCGCAGAGGGCCAGGGTTTCGTCGGACAGCGTAAAGGGCGCGTGCAGGCCAAAAAGCGCGGCCAGCATGCCGGAATCGTCCGCCCGGGCGTATTGGATGAAGCGCTCGTTCTCCAGCACGCCCTGCATCATCTTGTCCCGGCCGTCCCGGTCGGACACCTCGTAGCACAGGCAGGCGCGAACGCCCATGTTCCGGGCGCTGCCGGCGATTTCAAACAGGCTGCCCTCAATCTCGCCGTAGCTGGCGTGGTGGTCGATCACGGTGGTGACGCCGTTTTCGATGGCGTCGACAAAGGTCATGTCGGCGGAGAGGCGGGTGTCGGGGTTTTTGAGATGGCGGTCCAGCGTCCACCACAGTCCGTCCAGAATCTCGAGGAAGCCCTTGGCGGCGTAGCCCTTGATGGACATGCCCCGCGCGAAGGCGGAGTAGATGTGGTTGTGGGCGTTGATGAGTCCCGGCATGATGACGCCCCCGCGGGCGTCCAAGCGCTCGGCCCCGGCGTACTTCGCGCAAAGCGCCGCCCAGTCGCCCACCTCGACGATCGCGCCGCCCTCCACGGCCACCGCGCCGCGCGCCACCAGCGGCCGCGCGCCGTCCCGGGTGACGACGCTTCCGTTCCCAATCAGCAGCATGGGATTCCCTCCTTCGCCTTTGACGCAATAAAAAAGTCTGCGAAGCCCGTTCGCAGACGAGAGGCCGCCCGGCAATCCCATCTTCAAACAGGATAGCCCGTGCGCGAAGCACTACCTTACAGCCCTGGTATTCTCTTTGGCATCATTCTAGCATACGTTTTTTCCCGCTGTCAAGGGGGTTTTCGCGGGCGCGGAATCAAACGTGCGGCGCGGCGCGGCGGAGGGCGGCGAGGGCCTCCGGGGTGTCGCAGTCCATCATCTCCCAGGCGCTTTGCGCCTCCACCAGATGTGGCGCAAGGCCGGCGCGCCGGAGCGCGGCGCGCCCGGTTTCGCCCGGAGCCAGGGCGGCGAGGTGCGCAAACGCGGAGGCGGGAAAGACGATGGGCCCGCCCGGTACGCCGCGATAGGCCAGCCGCACGGGGCGCTCCGGCGCCGCGCAGAAGGCCGCCAGCAGCTTTTCCACCGACGCCCGGGTCAGAAGCGGCTGATCCCCCACCAGAAACAGCGCGCCGTCCAGCCCCTCCATGGCCTCCGCCGCCAGGCGGATGCTGTCCGCCACGTCGGGAAAGCCGTGGAGGACGGCCGTCAGCCCCGCCGCCCGGGCCAGCGCGGCCACAGCCGGCCACCGGGTGACCGCCACCCGCCGCGCAAGGCCGTCGGGCAGGCAGTCAAAGGCGCGATTCACCAGCGCGCGCCCCTGAAAGTCGGCCAGCAGTTTGTTTTCCCCGAACCGCGCGGACGCGCCCGAGGCCAGCACCGCGCCGCCGACGGCCCGCGTCATGATGGGCTTCGCCATCCTACATCACGTACCCCGTTTCCACAATCAGCACGCCGCCGCTGGGCGCCTGATAGCCGGTGTGCTCGACGATGGTGTCCGTGCCGTCCTTGACCACCTCGTACACCAGGATGCCCCTGGGCGGATCGCTCTCGCGGTCCACGGTGGCGGAGAGGAAGCTGGAGCCGGCGGCCTCGTCGGCGTACTGCCGCGCCAGTTCGTCCTCGTCCTCGAATTCGGCCAGAAGCGCCTCGGCGTCGCCCTCCGGATCGTAGCGGATGGTCATCCAGATGGAGCCGTCCCCGCTCTCGAGCCGGGTGACGCCGTCGGCCTCGGAGGAAATGTGCATGTCCTCGGGCAGGTACAGCGGCACGCCGCCGGTTTCGCCCTCGTAGAGCACGCCGCCGTCGTCATCGCCCTCGGTCCCCCAGTCGGACAGGTCCTCAAAGGTCACGTCCGCAATCTTGCCGCCCTCCACGGTGGCGGTGTAGCTGAGCATGGCGGCCACGTCCTCGCCGTCCGTCTCTTCATAGTAGAGGCTCACCAGCGCGGCGCCGTCGGCGCCGGGCAGGTAGACGAAGGTGTGCAGCGGCAGCGCGCCGTCCGCGGGCGCATCCACGGCGTCGGTATCCGCGGTCAGCACGGTGTCGTCGTCCAGCTCGGCGCTCCAGGCGTAGCCGGTGGAGGCGTCCTCCGGCAGCGCGATGGTCATGGAGCCGCCGTCCCAGGTCAGGCCGCCGTCCTCCGGGATGAGCCAGGCGTCGCCCGAATCGATCTCCCCCAGGTCTTCAAAGGAATCCGGATCGCCGGACTCCGCCAGCGCCCATGCCGGCGAGAGCGCCAGCGCGGCCACCAGAAGGACAAGGAACATGCGCTTCAAGTCATAACCCCCTTGTGATCATTTGCGCGTGGTGGCAGGCAACCATTCGGCCGTCCAGCGCCGCGAGCGGCGGTTCGGCGGTTTGGCACAGGTCGGTCGCATAGGGACAGCGGGGATGGAAGCGGCAGCCCCGGGGCGGGTTCAGCGGGGAGCCCACCTCGCCGGTCAGGATCTGGCGGTCCTGGCCGCGCCGGTCCGGGTCCGGCTGGGGTACGGACTCCAGCAAAAACCGGGTGTAGGGGTGGGCCGGGCGCGCGTAGACCGCCTCGGCGTCGCCCATCTCGCACACCTTGCCCAGGAACATCACGCACACCCGGTCGGCGATGTACCTGACCACCGACAGGTCGTGGGAGATGAACAGGTACGTCAGGCCGAATTCCGCCTGCAGGTCGCGCAGAAGGTTGAGGATCTGGGCCTGGATGGACACGTCCAGCGCGGACACCGGCTCGTCGCAAACGATCAGGTCCGGGCTGAGCGCCAGCGCGCGGGCGATGCCGATGCGCTGCCGCTGCCCTCCGGAAAACTGGTGGGGGTATCGGCCGTAGAATTCCGGCCGGATGCCCACCTTGTCCATCAGCTCGTGCACCCGCGCCCGGCGCTGGGCGGGCGCGCCCACGGCATGGGTGGACAGCGGCTCCTCGATGATGCGGCCCACGGTCATGCGCGGGTCCAGCGAGGCGTAGGGGTCCTGAAAGATCATCTGCATCCGGCGGCGCGCCTCCCGGAGCGCCCCGGGCGCCAGGGCGGTGATCTCCTCGCCGCCCAGGTACACCTTTCCGGCGGTGGGCTCAATGAGCCGCAGCAAAAGCCGCCCCAGCGTGGATTTGCCGCAGCCGGACTCGCCCACCACGCACAGGGTTTCGCCCCGCATGATTTCAAGGCTCACGTCGGACACCGCGTGCACGGTGCCCCGGCGCACCGGAAACTCCTTTACCAGGTGCTCGGCGCGAAGCAGCGCATCCATCACGCGTCTCCCTCCTCTTCAAGCAGGAAGCAGCGCGCGGCGTGGCCGTTTCCAAGGGTGTAAAGCGGCGGCGCCTCCCGGCGGCAGCGGTCGCAGGCGCGGTCGCACCGGGGGGAGAAGCGGCAGCCGGGGGGCATGCCGGTGAGGGAGGGCACCATGCCGCGGATGCTCTCGAGGCGCTCGCCCTTCGCGCGAAGGCCCGGCAGCGACCGCAGCAGCCCCAGCGTATAGGGGTGCGCGGGCGCCTTGAACAGCGTGCGCACGTCCGCCTGCTCCACCACCTGCCCGGCGTACATCACGTACACGCGGTCGCAGATTTCCGCCACCACGCCCAGGTTGTGGGTGATCATCAGAATCGAGGTGCCCTGCTCCGCCTGCAGCGCGCGCATCAGCCGGAGAATCTGGGCCTCGATGGTCACGTCCAGCGCGGTGGTGGGTTCGTCGGCGATCAGAAGGTCCGGCGACGAAACCATGGCCATGCCGATCATCACCCGCTGCCGGAGGCCCCCCGAAAGCTGGTGGGGGTAGGCGCCGTAGCGCTTTTCCGACTCCGGGATGCCCACCTTTTGGAAGATGTCGATCACCCGGGCCTTTGCCGCCCGGCGGGAGATCTTCTGGTGCAGGAGGATCGCCTCGCGCACCTGGCCGCCCACGGTCTTGACCGGGTTCAGCGAGGTCATGGGCTCCTGAAAGATCATGGAGATCCGGTCGCCGGTGATTTTGCGCATCCTGTCGCGGGGAAAGTGCGCCAGGTCCTCGCCGGCAAAGTCGATCCGCCCGGCGGTGATCCGGGCCATCTCCGGCAGAAGGCCCATCACGCTCATGGCGGTCATGCTCTTGCCGCAGCCGGATTCGCCCACCAGGCCCACCGTTTCGCCGCGGCGGATGGTGAGGTTCACGCCGTCCACGGCGTTGCCCTCGCCGCCGCGCATGTGAAAGGTGGTGACCAGCCCCTCAATCGAGAGCAGCGGCCGTTCTTCGTTCCGTTCCATTGTACCGCCCTCCCGTCAGGTTTTCAAGTAGGGATCCATGGCGTCCCTGAGCCCGTCCCCCAGAAAATTGAAGGCGAGGGTGATCAGAAGGATCGCGATGCCCGGCGCCAGCACCAGCCAGGGGCACTGGTAGGCAAATTTTTTGCCCGCGGAGATCATCAGCCCCCAGCTGGCCCGGGGCGGCTGGGCGCCCACGCCCAGAAAGCTCAGGCTGGATTCCGACAGGATGGCCGCCGGGATGTCCAGCGTGAAGAGCACGATCAGGCTGGGCACGCAGTTGGGCAGGATGTGCCGGAACATGATCTTCGTCCGGCTCACGCCCATCGAGCGCGCCGCCTCGATGAATTCCTTTTCCTTCAGCGCCAGCGTCTGCGCCCGCACCACCCGCGCCGTGCCCGCCCAGTTGATGATGGAAAGCGCGATGAAAAGATTCAAAAGCGTGCCGCCCAGAATGTACATGACCACCATCGCCAGAAGCAGCGACGGAAACGCCAGCACCACGTCCGCCAGGCGCATGATGACCCCGTCCACCTTGCCGCCGTAGTAGCCCGCCACCAGGCCCAGCACCGAGCCGATCACCAGCGACAGAAACGAGGGCACCAGGCCGATCAGAAGCGATACCTGGGCGCCGTACATCACGCGGGTGAGCATGTCGCGGCCGATCTCATCGGTGCCCAGAAAGTGGGCCGCGGAGGGCGGGTTGAGCCGCTCCTTCAGCGACACCAGATAGGGGTCGTAGGGCGCGATCAGCGGCGCGAGCACCGCCATCAGCGCGACGATTACGATGATGATAAGCCCCGCCAGCGCGGCCTTGTTGGCCCGGAGCATGTCCTTCAGGCTGTCCAGAAGGCCCGTGCCCTGGCTGGGGCCCTCGCCCGCCAGGATCGCCTCCGCCGCCTCCTGGGAGAATTGATCGGCGGGGGAGAGGTTCCGGAAGGGATTTCGCTTGAACATCAGACGTACCTCTTTCGAAGGAATGAACGCCCGGCCGCTCCGGCCCGGGCCGCCGGTAGTCCACGAAGGCTAAGAACCGATGACAGGGCGCAGATTCTGTAGTGGACGAACTACTAGTCCACCCGGATGCGCGGGTCGATCACGGAATACAGAAGGTCCGCGATCAGGTTGCCCGCGATGATGAGGGCCGCGGTAAAGATCACCGTGCCCTGCAAAAGCGGTGCGTCCCGGTTTTCGATGGCGTTGACCGACAGCCGACCGATGCCGGGTATGGAAAAGATGGTCTCGGTGATGACCGCGCCGGAGAGCAGGCTCGCCAGCTGGATGGCCATCACGGTGACCACCGGGATGATCGCGTTTTTGAAGGCGTGGCGCGTGATGACGGCGAATTCGCGCATGCCCTTGGCACGGGCGGTGCGGATGTAGTCGTTGCGCATGACCTCGAGGAGGCTGGAGCGCGTCAGCCGCGCGATGGTGCCGCTGGAGGACCAGCCCAGCACGATCGTGGGCAGGATCATGTGCCGCCAGGAGTCAAAGCCGGACACCGGCAGCACGTTTTTAAAGGCGTTTTGCAAAATCAGCCCGATCCAGAATACGGGCATGGATACGCCAAAGAGCGAAAACCCCATGAACAGGTGGTCGATCCACTTGTTTTTTTTCACCGCGGAGACGATGCCGATGGGGATGCCCACGATCCACGCGAAGAGGGCCGCCAGCACCGCCAGCTTCATGGTGGTGGGAAAGGCGCTTGCGATCAGCTTGGCCACCGGGGTCTTGAGCTTGTAGGAGGTGCCCAGGTCCCCGTGCAGCGCGTCCCACACGTAGCGGCCGAAGCGCACCAGAAACGGATCGTCCAGGTGCATGGACTTGCGGAGGGTTTCGATCACGTCCGGCTTGATCTTTTCCTTCATCATGATCGTGACCGGGTCGCCCGCCACCACGTTGAGCATGAAAAAGATGACGAACACCATGCCGATCAGAACCGGAATGGTGATCAGGATGCGCCGGAGTATGTACTTGCCCATCGGCCAAATCTCGCTTTCGTGTGTTGGGTGCGGCGGAAGGGGCCGGCCGCGAAAACCGCGGCCGGCCCGGCGCGCACGCTACGGGTTGACGATTTCGACGGAGTAGAAGCTCTGGTCGTTCCAACCGTTCCAGGCCACCTTGAAGTTCTGAACCCTGGGATTCAGGCAGAACAGGTGCTCCAGCTGGTACATCGGCAAAATGGCGTAGTCGGTGCCGACGATGATGCTCTCGGCCTCCTGGTACTTTTTGAGGCGCGCCTCCTGGTCCACCATCACGCGGGCCTCCTCCAGCATCTTCCACACGTCCTGGTTGGCGTAGTTGGAGGAGCGGGTGACGGAGTTCTTTTCGGAGAAGAAGGTGTAGAGGAAGTTGTCCGGATCGTTGAAGTCCGCCGACCAGGACTGGTAGTAGCTGGGCAACTTGCCCTCGGCGCGCAGGCCGTAGAAGGTGGCGTCGTCCATCATGTTGATGCTCACGTTGACGCCGATCTGCGAAAGGTAGCTCTGCACGATTTCGTTCACCTGGAGCGCGGAGGAGCTGTCCGCAAACTGGGCGACCTCCAGGTCAAACCCGTCCGGGTAGCCGGCCTCGGCCAGAAGCGCCTTGGCGGCTTCGGGATCGTAGACGATCTCCGGCGCGTCGGGGTTGTGGCCCAGCACGCCCTCGGGCACGAAGGTGTTGGCCACTTTGCCCTTGCCGTTATACAGGGCGTCCAAAATCGCCTGGCGGTCGATGGCCATGAACAGCGCTTGGCGCACCTTCGGGTCGTTAAGCGGCTCGATGGACTCGTTGAACAGGTAGTAGTAGGTGCCGGCGCGCATGCCGGACACGATGTGGTCCTTGTAGTCGCCGGTGGTGAGGAAGTAGTTGAGCTGGCTGGGGCCGTATTCAAAGTTGAACACGTCCACCTGGCCGGTTTCGAACATCATGCGCTGGGTGTCCTCGTCGGGCACGATCATGAAGGTGATGCCGTCCAGCTTGGAGGCGCCCTTGAAGTAGTCGGGGTTGGTTTTGAGCGTCACGGACGCGCCGCGCTCCCAGCCCACCACCTGGAAGGGGCCGGTGCCGATGCACTTGGCCGGGTCTACGCCAAACTGGTCGCCGGCTTCCTCGGTGGTCTCGCGGTCGTAGATCGCGCAGCCGGGGGTGGCGATGTTGGCCAGGAAGGAGCCGAAGGGGTTTTCCAGCGTGATTTCCACGGTGTAGTCATCCACCGCCACCACGCCCTCGACGGAAGTGATCGTGCCGGTGGTGTCCTCGTAGAACGCCTTGGCGCCCTTGATCATGTCCATAAAGTCGGTGTTCTTGGCCAGCGTCTTGGGGTTCATCATTCGGTTGACGGTGTACACCACGTCGTCGGCGGTGAAGTCCGCGCCGTTTTGGAACTTGACGCCCTCCTGCAGGTGGAAGGTGTAGGTCAGGCCGTCGTCGGACACGTCCCAGCTCTTGGCCAGGCCCGGCACCAGCACGGCTTCGCCCGCGTCGTTGGTTTCGCACTCGATCAGGCGGTCAAAGCAGTTGAGGGCGATGGTGTAGGAGTCGGTGGTCAGCTGGCCGTCCAGCGTCTCCGGATCGTCGATCAGGAACAGCACCAGCGTGTTGGCGTTGTCCGCCTCCGCCATGCCGACGGCCGGCATCAGCATGAGCGCGGTCATCAGCGCCAGGACAATGGCAAGAACCCTCTTCACGATGAATTGCACCCCTTTTCCCAATTTGGATTTGCGCGGGCCCCAGAAACAACAAGGGCCGCATCCATCGATGCAGCCCTCTCTGGCCTTCACCGACAGCGCCTCCGCCCGGAGCGGGCGGGAGTCCGCAGGATTTTCACGTGCGGACCAACGGATGGGCACGTCTGCCCGGCCGTTTCGGCAGCTTATCCTTTCCCCGGGTTCACGGAATACCTTCTCCGCCGGGTACTTTTTGTCACTGCGCCTCTATCGTATTGTCCAACATGATAGCACGCGCCCGCGCGTTCTGTCAACCGCGACGGCCCGCGCCATGAATAATTCACATTGTAACAATTGCAGAATTGCCGAAAAAACCCGGGCCGAGGCCGGATTTCGCCGCAAAAAAAGCGCCCCGGACGCAAAAGCGCGGCCCGCCATTATTTTTTGGCAGCGCCGCATTCCGCGCATATCCGCGCCGGCGCGCGCATATAAAAAGCCGCGTCCTCGGGACGCGTACCCATTGAGCGCGCGGGGAAAAGCGCCGCCGCGGGAAACCCCGGCGCGCCCCGCCCGGGTTACGGAGGAATGGACATGCTGCGTGAAGAAGTGCGCGCGGCGCGCCCGGCCGGCGCGCTGGCGGTCGCCCGGCAGGCGCCCTGGTCGGTTTTGATGCTGCTTCTGACCCGCGCGACGCTGCTCACCGACCAGTCGCCCTTCGCCATCGCGATGATGGCGGCGGGCCTGGCCGCGGGCACGCCGGCCTGGGCGCTTTGGATCGGCTGCCTGATGGGGTTGAACCCGTCGCTGGGGTTTCTGATGCTGACGCCGCTGCTGGGCTGCGCCATTGCCCAGGCGCTGACCCGGGCGGTGGCGTTTCTGCCCGCGCGCGCAAGGCCCGGGGCGGGGCGGGACGGCTTTCTGGGCGGCAGGGATGCGCAGACCGCGCTGATCGCGGGCATCGCCACGCTGGTTCCGGCGCTGGCCGCGTCCCAGGGATTGCCCTACAACGTGATGATGGCCTCCGCCAACGCGGTGATCGCCGCCTCGGTGGCACCGGTGCTTTTGAGCGCCGTGACGGTGCGCGCCGCCCGCGACCACCTGATGCGCGACGAGCAGATCGCGCTGATGCTGGTATCGGGCCTGGCGCTGATGGGCGTGCGCTCGATTCCGGTGGCGGGCCCGGTGATCGCGCCGGCGGCGGCGGGGGTATTGTGCCTCGTCGCGTCGTCGCTGGGTGCGGGTCCGGGCGCGGCGGCCGGGCTTCTGTTCGGCGCGGCGCTGTCCTTTTCCGGCGGCGATCCGTTCATTGGCGCGGCGCTGGGCCTTTGCGCGCTGACCGCCGGCGCGGCCGGGGGGCTGGGCCGCTGGGCGGCGGCGCTGGCCTTCGCGCTGACCAACACCGTAACCCTCATCTACGGCATGGGCGAGAGCTACGGCGCGTTGCACCCGGTGCAGGCCTTCGCGGCGGGGCTCGTGTACTGTCTTTTGCCCCCCGCGCTGCTTAATAAGGCCTGGGCCTGGTTTTCCCGCGCCGAGAGCGGACACGACCCGGAGCGGCTGGCCGCGCGGCTGCTGGGCGACGCGCGGAGGCGCCTGCGGGCGCTGAGCGCCGTGTTTGGCGAAATGGCCGGCGGATACGAAGCCCCGTACGAGGGCCCGGACGAGCGCCAGGTGATCGGAAAAATGCGCGCTCGGCTGTGCCGCGGCTGTGCCATGAGCGCCGCCTGCTGGGACGGCGGCGACGCCCGCGCCGGGCGGATGATGTGCGATCTGGTGCGCCGCAGCGCGGCGGGAGAGGCATTGAGCGAGCGGGACGACCTGCCGCCGGAGGTGGCCCGCGGGTGCCGCCGCGCGCAGCAGATTCCGCAGCGGCTGGGGCCGCTTTTGCGGGAGTTCGGCGAGCGCCGCCGCAGCGCCGGGGCGCGGGGGCAGGCATCGGCGCTGTTGGGAAAGCAGTTCCGGCAGGCGGAGTCGCTGCTGCAGCGCGCGGGGGGCGCGCTGGCCGCGCCGGTCAAGGTGGACGCGCACCTGTCCCGCCAGGCGGTGGCGGCCCTTGACCGGGAGGACATTAAGACCCGGGAGGTGCTGGCGCTGCGCGCCGCGGCGGGGGACCTCGTCACCATCACCGCGGTCAAGCGCGACGGCGTGTGGCGCCCGGAGGAGGCGCACCGCGCGGCCACGCGGCTCACCGCCGAACTGGGCGTGCCGCTCAGGGCGCCCGCGCTGCCGGAGGGAGGGCTCTCCGGCGAGATCAGCTTTTTCCAGGCGCCGCGCTACACCGCCACGGTGGGCTTCGTCAGCCGCGCGAAGGAGAGCACCCAGCCCTCCGGCGACAGCCACCTGGCGGCGGGCCTTCCCAGCGGCCGCGTGCTTCTGATGCTGTCCGACGGCATGGGCACCGGCACCCAGGCGGCCCGGGAGAGCCGCGCCGCCGTGCGGCTGATCCGCCGCTTTCTCGCGGCGGAGGTGGAGCACGCGCTGGCCTTTGATTCGGTGAACCAGCTTCTGATGCTGCTGGGCGGCGACGACATGTTTGCCACGGTGGATCTGTGCGTGCTGGATCTCAACGCCTGCACCGCCGCCTTTTCCAAGCTGGGCGGCTGCGACAGCTTTCTCGTGCGCCGCGGCGCGCTGACGCGGGTGGAGGGCGGGCGGCTGCCCATGGGCATTTTGGAGGGGGTCCGGCCCGCGGGGGCGACCCTCCGGCTGCAGCCGGGGGACACCCTCGTCATGATGACCGACGGGCTCTACGACGCCTCCCGGGAGGGCGAGCGCGCCTTCCTCGAGCGGGCCATCCTGGAGTGCGCCGTTAAGCCGCCCCAGTCGCTGTGCGAATCGCTGACAAACCTCGCCCTCGAGCGCCAGGGCCAGGCCCGGGACGACATCACCGTGATGGCCGCGCGCATCGGCAAGTCGTAGCGGGGCGCTGCCCTCACCCCGCCAGACGCGCGCGGGAGGCGGTGAGGTCCACGGGGGCATCAAAGCCCCTGGACAGCTTTTCGACGCGGCCCAGCACGCGCTCCGCGTCGTCGCCGGCGAGGGGCGCGGGCTGGTAGTCGTTCTTCTTTTTGCTGCCGGAGATGGCGCAGGGGATGACGAGGGTCTCCGCGGGGACGATGCCCTCCGCGCCGACGGTGAATGTCTGCCGGAGGATGAAGGTGTCCTTGTCCGACGGGTTCAGGTTGCCGCCGAAGCAGAAGTTGCCCAGGCTGTAGGCGATCACCGCGCCCTTGTACACCTCGATGCCCCCCACCACGTGGGGGTGGTGCCCCAGCACCAGCAGGGCGCCGCCGTTCACCGCGGCGCGGGCGTAGCTTTTCTGGGCCTTGGTGGCGCGGCCCTCGCCCTCCTCGCCGCCGTGGATGGAGACGATCACCAGGTCGCACTGCGCCTTCAGCGCGGCGACCTGCTTTTTCAGCTGACTCGCGGAGATGTACCACACGCCGAACCCGGCGAGCCCCACCTTGACGCCCTTGATTTCCAGCACCTGGCTGTTGCCCCAGCCAAAGGGCGTGACCCCGGCCTTTTTCAGCGCGTCGGCGGTGTCGTTGAGGCCCTTGTCGTAGTAGTCCTTGGCGTGGTTGTTGGCCAGGTTGGCCGCCTCCACCGAACCGGAAACCAGAATCTGCGCGTAGGCCGGATCGCCCTTGAAGGCAAATTCCTTTTCCCGGTGTCGCGTGGCGCGGGTCAGCGGGCCTTCGAGGTTGACGATGGTCAGGTCGTCCCCCTCGAAAATCTCGCGCACGTTCTGAAAAAAGTAGTCCGCGCCGTTTTTCTTCCACGCCGCGGCAAAGGCCGCGTGGGTGCGCCCGCGGGTGTCGCCCCCCAATGTGACATCCCCGGCGGCGGACACGCTCAGCGTGACGGGCGCGGGGCTTGGCGTAGCGGCGGGCGATGGCGCCGGGGCGGGCGTGGGCGTCGGGGCGGGCGTGGGCGTCGGGGCGGAGGCCGGGGCGGAGGCCGCAAGATCGGGCCGGGGCCCGAGCGCGCCGAAAAGCAGCAAAAAGCCCGCCGCGGCCATCATGACCGCGGCCAGGGCTGTCAGCGCGCGCTTTCTCCGGGCCCGCCGCGCGGCTTTTCTCCGGGCGGCGCGCCCTTCCGATTTGCCCGGGGCGTCCATCATTCCATCACCTGCAGGATCTGGCATTTCAGGTAGTGGGTTTCCGGGGCGGGGGGCAGCACCGGGTGGTCGTGGGCCTGGCCGCGGTTCTCCACCAGCCGGAGCTTTGTCTTGGAATCCCGCGCCGCCTCGTTGATCATGTCGGAAAACGCCTGGGGCGACACGTGCTGCGAGCAGGAGCAGGTGACGAGAAAGCCGCCGGGCCGGGTCAGCTTCATGCCGCGCAGGTTGATCTCCTTGTAGCCGCGCAGCGCGCTGGCGAGGGCCGCGCGGGTCTTGGTGAAGGCGGGAGGATCGAGGATCACCAGATCAAAGCGCTCCTTTTTGTCCGACAGCCCGCGCAGAAGGTCAAAGCAGTTGGCCGCCTCGAACCCGGCGGCGGGAAGATGGTTCAAAAGCGCATTTTCCCGGGCGACGGCCACCGCCTCCTCGGAGATGTCCACGCCCAGCACGTCCGCGGCGCCGTACTTCGCGGCGTTCAGCGCGAAGGAACCGTTGTGGCAGAAGCAGTCCAGCACCCGCGCGCCTTCCGCCAGCGGCCGGATGGCGGCGCGGTTTTCTTTCTGGTCCAGAAAAAAGCCGGTCTTCTGGCCGAACTTCACATCCACCAGGTAGCGCACGCCGTTTTCGGTCATTTCCACGCGGTCGGGCACCTCGCCGTAGAGAAGCCCCGTCACCTGCTCCATGCCCTCCAGCCGGCGGACGGGTACGTCGTCCCGCTCGTAGATGCCCCGGGGCGCAATCTCCTCCGCCAGGATGCGCACAATCCGGTCCTTCCATTTTTCCATGCCCAGGCACAGGCACTGCACGGCCAGCACGTTGGAAAACTTGTCCACGATCAGCGCGGGCAGAAAGTCGGACTCCGCAAAAATCAGCCGGCAGCTGTCAAAATCGCCGAAGCGGCGGCGATAGGCCACGGCCTCCCGCACGCGGCGGCGAAAAAAGGCCTCGTCCACCGGTTCGTCGTGCCGGGTGAGCATCCGGAGGGCGATCTGGGACTTGGGGTTGTAAAAGGCGCGCCCCTGGAAGGCGCCCTTTCCGGAGAACACCTCCACCACGTCGCCGGGCGTAAAATCGCCTTCGATCTTTTCCACATCCGAGGCGAACACCCACGGATGGCCGGAGCGGACCCGCGCCTCCCGCGTCTTTTTAAGGATTGCCTTGGCCATACATGCCCCTTTCAGGCGCGGCGGATTATACCAGCGCGCGGCATTCCAGATAATACCGCTTGTCCCGCGCCTCGCCCATGGAAAAGCTCTTCAGCGGCAGCGAGCCGCCGGTGCGCACGCCCGGGAACAGCGTGAATTTGTCGATGGCGGTCAGCCGGATGCCCGCCGCGCCCATGGCGCGTAGGCCGTCCAGCGCCTCCCGGCCGTGGATATAGTCCACCGACGCCTCCGGATGGGCGGCCAGCCATTCGTCCAGAAACGGCTGGATCAGCTGCACCGGCGGCGTATCCGGCGCGTTGACCAGCCGCACGGGCGCGTCCAGCAGGTACATCTGGGCGCCGTCCTCGTCGCAGGCGGCCACGTTCACGCCGCGGGCGCGGCACCACATGATGAAATCCAGCGTCAGATCCGCGCCGTTTGCGCCGAACACCGCCCGGTGGATGGGCCGGAACACCAGCGACGGGTCAAAGAGGTTGCCGATTTCGACGAGCGCCCAGCGGGCCGGGTGGGCCGCCTGCTCGGCGGGGGAGAGCCGCGCCTTGATCGCCTCCCACGAGGCCCGGGCGGTGGCCAGCGAGTGGTTGCCGTCGCCCACCGCGTAGAGCAGCCCGTCGCACCGGGCATGGAGCGCGTCCAGCGCCCGGGCGGTATTTTCCAGCGGCGCGCCCTCCACCGCCCAGCCCCGCACGCGGCCGCCGCCCAGCATCAGGTCAAAGTCGTACAGCGGCCGGAGCGCGGCGCGCGCCGCGTGCAGCGGCTCCAGCAGGGTCTTCTCCGGGTCGTCCACCAGAAGGAGCACATGGGGGGATTCCAGCGGCGCGGCCAGCCGGATCTTCATCCGGGGTGGAATGCGCTCCGCAATGGTGGCCTCCGTGGGGCGGATCAGCGCCTTTGAGCCGCGCCGGTAGTCGTACTTTTCCAGGTCCACCGCGGCCACAAGCCCCAGCCGCGTGCCGGTGGACACCTGCCGCTCCACCAGCACAAAGCCCTCCGTGGCCGGTTGGAGCACGCCCTCGAGCGCCCGGCGCATGGCCTCGTGGATCCGGGGGATGCGCGCGTCTCCCTGGTGGAGCCAGGCCTCCGGATAGATCATGTTCAGCGTGGAGGGCGCGCTTCCAACCAGCTTTTCCACGTCCGCCCAGTATTCGGGCTGCGAGGTAAACTGGTCGCAGGCGATGACCGCCCACTTCCGGTAGTCCACCCCCTGGGGCAGCAGGATACCGCCCGGCCGGAGCGCGTACTTTGTAAAATCCATCGTTCGACCCCACGCCTTCTTGAGTATTCTCAGCCGCTATTGTATCATATATGTTACGGATTATCCATAGAACCGGAGAAAAGATTTCATGAAAAAGCAAGATTTGTCCGCCATGCGCATCAACCGGCTGCTGTCGGACAGCGGGTTCTGCTCCCGGCGCGAGGCGGACAGGCTGATCGAGGCGGGCCGCGTGACCATCGACGGCCGCGTGGCGGTGCTGGGAGACCAAGTGCCGGAGGGCGCGCGGGTGGCGGTGGACGGGCGGACCGTCGAGGGCGGCGCGCCCAAGGTGTACCTGGCGCTTTACAAGCCCGCGGGGGTGGTGTGCACCACCGACCGGCGCGAGCCCATGAACGTGATCGACTACCTCAACTACCCGGAGCGGGTGTTTCCCATCGGGCGGCTGGACAAGGATTCCAGCGGGCTGCTGCTTTTGACCAGCGACGGCGCCATCGTCAACCGCATCCTGCGGGCCTCGGGCGGGCACGAAAAGGAGTACCGGGTGACGGTGGATCGGGCCGTGACCGACGAATTTCTGGCCCGCATGGCCGCGGGCGTGCCCATCCTGGACCGGGTCACGCTGCCCTGCCGCGCCTGGCGGACCGGGGACCGGTCGTTCGGCATCGTGCTGGTGCAGGGCATCAACCGCCAGATCCGCAGGATGTGCGAGGCCCTGGGCTACCGGGTCCGCGCCCTTGAGCGCGTCCGCGTGATGAACATCACGCTTTCCGGCCTCGCCCCCGGCCACTACCGGAAGCTGGAGGCGGCGGAGGTTGCGGCCCTTCTGGCGGCCACGGAGGATACGCCGGGCGCACCCGCGGGAGAGCCCCGCGGGGAAGAATGATCTTTCGCCCATAAAAAGGCAGAGCGGAGGCGATCGCCTCCGCTCTGCCTTTATGCCTTTGCGGATGGGGAGGCCGGAGGAACCGGGCCCTCCGGCGCTTTTTTCATTCGTCGTCGTCCAGCGGCTCGTCGTCCTCGTCCCCGGCGCCGGGGTCGCGCTCGACGGCGATGCCGCCGGCGGAAAAGGCCTCCCGCAGCTGCGCGGTCAGCGCCGCGTAGAGATCCGGGTGCTCCTTGAGGTAGCGGCGGGTATTGTCCCGGCCCTGGCCGATGCGCTGATCCTCGTAGGAGAACCAGGCGCCGCTCTTCTTGATCAGCCCGCGGTCCAGCGCCATATCCAGCAGCGCGCCCTCGCGGGAGATGCCCTCGCCAAAGAGCATGTCCACGATCACCGTGCGGAAGGGCGGCGCGACCTTGTTTTTCACGATCTTGATCTTGGTGCGGTTGCCGATGACGTCGGAGCCGTTTTTGATGGCTTCGCTCTTGCGCACGTCGATGCGCACGGAGGCGTAGAACTTCAGCGCCTTGCCGCCGGTGGTGGTTTCGGGGTTGCCGTAGACCACGCCCACCTTTTCCCGAAGCTGGTTGATGAAGATGGCGATGGCGTTGGTCTTGGAAATGACGCCGGCCAGCTTGCGCAGCGCCTGGCTCATCAGCCGCGCCTGAAGGCCCACGTGGCTGTCGCCCATGTCGCCCTCGATCTCGGCCCGGGGCACCAGCGCGGCCACCGAGTCGATGACCACCACGTCGATGGCGCCGGAGCGCACCAGCGCCTCGCAGATGTCCAGCGCCTGCTCGCCGTTGTCCGGCTGGGCGATGTACAATTCGTCGATGTCCACGCCCAGCGCCCGGGCGTACACCGGGTCCAGCGCGTGCTCGGCGTCAATGAAGGCGGCGGTGCCGCCGGCCTTCTGGGCCTCGGCCACCGCGTGCAGCGCCAGCGTGGTCTTGCCCGAGGATTCCGGCCCGTAGATCTCGATGATGCGGCCCCGGGGCAGCCCGCCCACCCCCAGCGCGAAGTCCAGCGGCAGGCAGCCGGTGGGGATGACCTCCACCTGCATCTTGCCGGAGGCGTCGCCCAGCTTCATCACCGAGCCCTTGCCAAAGTCCTTCTCTATCTTGCCGAGCGCCACTTCCAGCGCCTTTTTGCGGTCGTCGCCCATCCTGCGGGACACGCTGCCCTTTTCCGAGTTTTTGTCAGCGGCCACCCGATTCACGCCCCTTCCGGTATTCCTCCCCAACTATACCACAAACCGGCCGCGGCCGCCAGCGGGCCGCGCGGGATTTTACAGAAAAATGAACATATGTTCGGTTTCTCGCGGCGCGCGGGATTGGGGTGAACGGGCGTTCCGTTCCGGCTGGCGTCCGGCGGGCGGAGGCGCTAGCATGGCGGGGAAGGTGATGGGATGGGGCGGATGACGAAGGGGCTTTTGCCGCTGATGCTCTTAATGGCGGCGCTTTTGCTGATCCGGGGCTTGCCCCGGGCGGCGGTGCGGCACCCGAGGATGGACACGAAGGCGCTCAGCGGCATCGTGTGGCGCGAGGGCCGGGCGCGGATCGGCCTCAACCATGCGGACGCGGCGCTTCTGGCGTCGATTCCGGGCATCGGGCCGGTGCTGGCGGCCCGCATCGAGGCCTTCGTGCGCGAAAAGGGCGCCCTTGAGGCGCCCAAAGAGCTGCTGAATGTGGAGGGCATCGGCCCCGCGAAGCTCCGGGAGATCGAAAAAATCGCGGTGGCGGACTAACCCTCGGGGTATTCCAGGCCGTCCACCAGCGCGGAGGCGCGCTCGAAGGAGGGCATTGCGGCCTGGGCGCCCATGCCCGTCACCGAAAGGGCGGCCGCCGCGTTGGCCAGGCGGATGGCGTCCGGCACGGCCAGGTTCATCGCCAGGCCCACGGCCAGGGCGGCGTTGAAGGTGTCGCCGGCGGCGGTGGTGTCCACCGCCTTGACCCTGTAGCCCTCGTAGAGCCGGTAGCCCTCGCGGGTGACCAGCAGCGCGCCCGCCGCGCCCCGCTTGTTGATGACCGCCTTCGCGCCCTGGGCGATCAGCTTCATCGCGGCCTCCGCCGCCTGTTCGACGGTGGAAACCGCCATGCCGGTCAGAAGGCCCAGCTCGGTTTCGTTGGGCGTGATGTAGTCGCACAGCATGACAAGGGCCCGGGGCAGCGGCTTTGCCGGCGCGGGCGCCGGGTCCAGAATCACGGGGACGCTTGCCGCCCGGGCCAGCGCCGCCGCGTGCTGAATGGTGGGCAGCGGCGTTTCCAGCTGCAAAAGGCAGGCCTTCGCGCCGCGGAACATCGCCCCGGCACCGGAGATCACGTCCACCGAAAGCCGCGCGTTGGCGCCGGGCACGATGGCGATGGTGTTCTCCCCCGCCCCGTCCACGGTGATCACCGCCACGCCGGTGGTTTCGTCCGGAATGGTGGATATGGCCTCCAGCCGGACGCCCTCGCGCGCCAGCGCGGCCTTGTACATTTCACCGTTGGCGTCGTCGCCGACGCAGCCGATCATGGCCACGTCCGCGCCCAGCCGGGCCGCGGCCACCGCCTGGTTTCCGCCCTTGCCGCCGGTAAACACCGCAAATTTGGTGCCGGTCATGGTTTCGCCGGGCTTCAAAAACCGGGGTACGCTGACGGTGAGGTCCACGTTCAGGCTTCCGACCACCAGAATGTCCGCCATGCCGATCGCTCCTTTTGTATCAGTCCTCGGGCCATTCGCCGGAAAAGACGAAGGTCGCGGGGCCTTCCATGATCACGTGTCCGCCTTCGCCCCACTCGATGGCCAGCGCGCCGCCCCTGAGCTGCACCGTGGCGCGCCGCCCCGCCCAGCCCTTCAGCGACGCGGCCACAAAGGCCGCCGTGGCGCCGGTGCCGCAGGCCAGGGTTTCGCCGGAGCCCTTCTCCCACACCCGCATGCGCAGCGCGTCCGGGCCCTCGCGGGTGACAAATTCGATGTTGGCGCGGTCGGGGAACGCCTCCGCCCGCTCGAGAAGCGGCCCCGCCTCAAAAAACAGCGCGTCCTCCGGCTGCGCGTCCAGAAGCGCCACCCCGTGCTTTGAGCCCACGTCCACCCGGCGCAGCGACCAGTCGCGCCCGGCGGCGCGGACGGTCACGTCCCGCTCGTCCCAGAAAACGCGGCCCATGTCGCACCGGGCGCCGACGGCGACGCCGTTTTCCACCAGAACGTCCGCCGTCCGGATGCCGGCCAGGGTCTCCACCGTCAGGCGGCCCTTCCGGGCGATGCCCGAATCGTACAGGTATTTGGCGACGCATCGGAGCGCGTTGCCGCACATGGCGCCCTCGCTGCCGTCGGCGTTGAACATGCGCATCCGGGCGTCGGCCACGCCGGAAGGCAGCATCAGCACCAGCCCGTCCGACCCGACGCCAAAATGTGGCCGCGCCATCTTCACAGACAGCGCGCCCGGGTCCGCCGGCGGCGCCTGGCGGAAACAGTCGAGGTACACATAGTCGTTGCCCAGCCCGTGCATCTTGTAAAAGCGCATGGCAATCCCTCCCGCGGCCTAGTACCGGGACGGGCGCTCGATCCGCTCAATGCGGGCGCCCAGCGCGCGCAGCTTGAGGTCAATGTCCTCGTAGCCGCGCAGGATGTACCGGAGGCCCGAAATTTCGGTGGCGCCCTCCGCCAGAAGGCCCGCCACCACCATCGACGCCCCGGCGCGAAGGTCCGTGGCCGAAACGGGCGCGCCGATCAGCCGGTCCACGCCGTCCACAATGGCCGTGCGGTCCAGAATGCGGATCTTCGCGCCCATGCGGCGCAATTCCTCCACGTACTTGAAGCGGGCCTCGTAGATGGTTTCCGTGACCACGGACTGGCCGTTGGCGATGGTCAGCAGCGAGGTCATGGGCTGCTGCAGGTCCGTGGGAAAGCCTGGGTACACCTGGGTCTTGATGTTGACGGAGCGGAGGTTGCCGTCCGCGCGGACGCGGATGCGGTCGTCCTCCTCGCTGACGTAGACGCCCATCTCCAGCAGCTTCGCCGACAGCGCCTCCATGTGGGTGGGGATGGCGCCGCTGATGGTCACGTCGCCGCCGGTGGCGGCCGCGGCGATCATCAGCGTGCCGGTTTCGATCTGGTCGGGGATGACGGCGTAGGTGGAGCCCCGGAGGGGCCGCCCGCCGGCCACGCGGATGATGTCCGTGCCCGGGCCCTTGATGCGCGCGCCCATGCTGTTGAGAAAGTTGGCCACATCCACGATGTGGGGCTCCTTGGCGCAGTTGTAGATGGTGGTGTTGCCGGTGGCGGATACGGCGGTCAGCATGGTGTTGATCGTGGCGCCCACCGACGGGATGTCCAGATACACCTCCGCGCCGTGCAGCCCCTCGGTGGAAACCAGCAGCGTGCCGCGCTCGATGCGCACGTCCGCGCCCAGCGTGGTCATGCCCTTGATGGTCTGGTCGATGGGGCGGGCGCCGATGTCGCAGCCGCCCGGCATGGGCACCTCCGCCCGGGAAAAAAGCCCCAGCAGCACCGGCGCCAGGTAGTACGAGGCGCGCATCTGCCGGGACAGCTCGTAGGGCGGCGAAAAATTGTCCACCGTCCGCGGATCGATGATCATGGTGTTGCCGGAGAATTCTACGCCCGCGCCCAGCGCGCGCAGCATCTCGATCAACGACCTCACATCGTCGATATCGGGCAGGTTTTCGATCGTGCAGGGGGAATGCGCCAAAAGCGCGGCCGGAATGATCGCGACCGCGGCGTTTTTACCGCCCGAGACCGACACCTCGCCGCACAGGCGCACGCCGCCTTGGATGCACAGGATTTCCGACATGTAATGAACCCCTTGGGGCCGCGATCGGCGCGGCAAATTTGGCTTCTTTTTATTATATCCGATCGGGCCGCCACAATCAAGTTAAACGTGCCGGGCTGTTCCGGTCCCGGGAAAAACCGAATCCGGCGCGCGCGCGCCGGATTCGGTGAATAAGCCGTTTGCGCCAAAACCCTCAGCCCGCGGGGTCCACGGAAATGTTCTCGCAGATGCGGGTATACAGGTCGTTCAGCCAGGTTTCGATTTCGTCCAGCGTCTGCTGGTCGTCGGACTCCACGCCGCTGGCGGCCTGGGCTTCGCGCTGGGCCTTGCGCTCGGCCAGCTTCTGCTCGAGCACGGTTTTGATCTCGTCGGAGAAGCCCTTCATGTTGGATTCCCAGGCGGAGACCAGGTCCATCACCTGATCGGTGAGGCTGTCTTTCAGTTCCTCGGCCTGCCGGAGTTCCTGATCCTTCTCGTCGATGGACTTCATGGCGTCCTCGAGCTGGGCAATCTTTTCATCCAGCGCGGCCGCAAGGTCGGCCTTGTCCGCTTCGGCCTGGGCGCCCGCGGCCTGCTGGGCCGTGAGCTCGCCGGTCTTCTCGTCCAGCGCGTCTTCGAGGGCCTTGGCCCGCCCGTCGGCCTCCTTCAGCGCGGCCTCGGCGTCCGCCAGGTCCGCCTCGGCCTTGGCGCGGGCCTCGGCTTCGACGGCCAGCGCCGCCCGGGCCTCCTCCAGCGCGGCCTGCTGGCGCTCGCCCGCGGCGGCGGCGGCGGCCAGCGCCTGCTGCGCGCCGGCAAGGGCGTCCAGCGTGGTTTTGTGGGCGGCTTTCTCGGCATCCAGCGCCTGCTGCGCGTCGGTGAGCGCCGCCTTCTGCGCGGCCTGGTCGCCCGCGGCGGCCTCCAGCGCCTGCTGCGCGTCGGCAAGGGCATCCAGCGTGACCTGATGGGCGGCCTTTTCGGCATCGACGGCCCTGCGCGCCTCGTCCAGCGCCTGCAGCGCCTCGGCGGGCGCGGCGTCCTCGACCTCGGCCAGCCTGGCTTCGACGTCCTTCCGGGCGGCGGCGTTCTCCTCCAGCTGCGCCTGGGCGCTTTCAAGGGATGCCTGGGTTTGGACGAGCAGCGCGTCCTTATCGGTCAGCTCCGCCTGGGCACTGGACAGCGCCGCGCGGGCGGCGCGCTCGGATTCGCCGCTGGTTTCCAACTGGCGCGTGAGCTCGGCCACCTTTTGCTGCGCTTCGTCCAGCGCGGCCTGGGCCTCGGTCAAAAGGGCCGCCTTGCCGGCCAGATCCGCCTGAGCGGTGGTCAGGTCGGCGCGGACGCCGCCTTCGCCTTCCTGCGCCGCGGTCAGCCGGAGGTTCAATTCGTCAAGCTGCCGCCGGGCCTCGGCCAGTTCTTCCTCGGTTTCGGTCAGGAGGGCCGCCTTGCCGGCCAGGTCCTCCTGGGCGGCGGTGAGGGCCGCCTTCGCCTCGCCCCCGTCCTTCCGGGCGGCGGCGAGGGCCTGGTTGAGTTCATCCGCCTTGCGCTGGGCCTCGTCCAGAAGGGCCGCCTTGCCGGCCAGGTCCTCCTGGGCGGCGGTGAGCTTTTCCTGCAGCGCGTCCGCCCGGGCCGACGCCTCGTCGTACTGGGCGCTGACGGTCTTCAGCGCATCGAGAGACCGGGCGTCCTCGGCGCCCTTTTGTTCGAGCTGTTCCCTGGCAAGGAGCGCCTCGTCCCGCTCCGATTCGGCGGCCGCGAGCCGCGTTTCGAGCGCCTCGGCCTCTTTCTGCGCCGCGGCCAGCTTTGACCGCGCGTCGTCAAGCAGCGCCTGCCTGTCGTCGGACTCGGCCGTAAGCGCGTCCAGCTTTGACTGCGCGTCATCAAGCAGCGCCTGCTTCTCATCCAGCGCGGCCTGGGCATCGGCCTTTTCCGATTCCAGCCGGGCACTGAGCGCCGAAGCCTCGTCCTTGGCCGCCACCAGCGCGTCCTGCGCCTTTTCCAGGGTGTCGGTGTTCTCCTGGAGCGCGGTGGTACTCGCCGCCAGGTCCTTGCCGCGGCCCGCGGACTGCACGCCCAGCCCGACCGCCGTCAGGATGGCCGCCACCAGCGCCGCCGCCAGTGCCCCGATCAGTACCTTTGTCCTGTTTCCGTTGCGCTCCATGTCCACGCCTCCCCGTGCATTTTCAACTTGGCCGTTTCCGCGCTAACAGCATATGATCTGCGGCGGCGCGGTATTTTTCTTTTTATCCCGGGCATACTACCCAGCGAGAAAGCCGGCTCGACCGGCGCCCGAGAGGAGAAAACCCATGCTGGACCGTATATCGCTGATCCTGGTGATCATCGGCGCCATCAACTGGCTGCTGGTGGGCTTGTTTTCGTTTGATCTGGTGGCCTATGTGTGCGGCGGTCAGACGGCCGTACTCAGCCGCGTCATCTACACGCTGGTGGGCGTGGCGGGGCTCTGGTGCATCTCGCTTTTGTTCCGGGAGCGGGAAGTGGAACACGAAACCTGAAGGGCGTTTCCGCCGGCGCAAACGGCGCGGCGCGGCTGCCGCGCCGGACGTTCATACACAGTATGATACCCAAAAGGCCTGCGAAATGCAAGCCTTTTGCCACCGTTTTTGGTTTTTTGTGTCACTTTTTGTAAAGGGTAATCAAATGCGCCTGGGGCGGCGCGCCCAGCCGGAGCGGGGCCATGTACGTGCCGATCCCGTTGGAGACCAGCATCAGCACGCCCTCGTCCTCGTACCACCCGGAGCGGTAGCGGTTTCCGTAGATTGAGCTGGTGAAGACGCCGCGCCCAAACAGCGTCACCTGTCCACCGTGGGTGTGCCCGGCGAGGACCAGATCGGCCCAGGGGGCATCGTCGGCGGAGGGGGCCGCGGCCACCGAGGGCAGCGCGTCCGGATTGTGGCTGAGGAGAATCGCGCAGTCGTCCCCGCGCACCGCGGAGGCGACTTTTTCCACGTCCTGCTCACCGTAGCGCCAGTCGTCCAGGCCCGCCAAAATCAGCCGGTCGCCGCCCCGGCTCAGCACCTTGCCGGAGTTGCCAAAGAGCGTCACGCCGCCCAGCGCGGCGGCGGCCGACAGATCCTCCAGCTCGTAGTCGTGGTTTCCGGGCACGGCGTACTTGCCCAGCGGCGCCTCAAAATCGCCGATCATCAGGAAGAAGCGGTCCCGCTGGAGGGCGAGGGCGGCCTTGGCCTCCGCCAGAGAGGCGCCGCCGGTCAGCGCGCGGGCATAGTCCGCGATGTCCAGCGAGGAATAATCGCCGCCCAGCAGCAAAAGGTCCGGCTTCAGCGCCTGGAGCTGGCCGAGCAGCAAAGCGGCCTTCTCCGGCGGACAGGTGTTGGACACGTGCAGATCGGAGAGAAACAGAATCCGCGTGCCGGAGAAGGACTCGGGCAGATCCGGCAGGTAGACATCCGCGTATTCGACCCGCACGATGTCGGCCTCCAGTGCCATGTAGCCGGCCAGCAGCGCCAGCGCCGCCAGCGCGATCAGGACGATCCGGAGCCGCCGCCCCGCTCCCCGCGCCCGCTTCAAGCCCCGCCCCCCTTTCCGGAAATATGTTTCACGTGAAACGCCCGCGCCGCCCGGCGTCGGCTGTTTCACGTGAAACGCGCGTCAGAACCCGGGCGCCCGGTAGGCGACTTCGCCCTCCGCCACCGTGACCAGCGGGCGGTAGTCGCCGTCCAGCAGCACGAGGTCCGCAATCATGCCCGCCTCGATTTTGCCCCGCTCGCCCTCGCCCACGGCGGCACAGGGGTATTCCGACGCCATCCGGAGGGCCTCCGCCTCCGGCACGCCCACGGCCTTCACCATGTTGCGCACCGCCCGGTCCATCGTCAGCGTGCTGCCCGACAGCGCGCCGTCCGGGAGATGCGCCACGCCGCCGCGCACCTGCACCAGGCTGGCCCCCAGCCGGTAGTCACCGTCGGGCATGCCGGTGGCGGCCATGGCGTCGGTGGTCAGCAGGCAGCCCGCCGCGCCCTTGGCGCGCCAGGCCGCCTTCAGCGTCACCGGGTGCAGGTGGATGAGGTCCGCGATCAGCTGCACCCGGATGCGTTCGTCCGCCAGCGCCGCCCCCGCCGCCCCCGGCGCCCGGTGGTGAAAGGGCGGCATAGCGTTGAAAAGGTGGGTGGCCTGGGTGAGCCCCGCGTCCGCCGCGGCCAGAAGCTGCTCCGCCGTGGCGTCGGTGTGGCCGGCGGCAAGCACCAGATTGTCCTTCAAAATCTTAATCAGCTCCATCGCGCCGTCAATCTCCGGCGCGATGGTCATGAGGCGGGGCAGCGATTCGTACCCCGCCACGATGCGGGCGTAGTCGGCCAGCGACGGCGCCTTCATGAAGCGCTCCGCCTGCGCGCCCCTGCGCGCGGCGCTCAAAAACGGGCCCTCCAGGTGGCAGCCCAGCACGGCCGCGCCGCCGGGGGCGTCCATCGCCCGCTTCACGCCCTCGAGGGCCGCGCGGGTCGCCTCCAGCGAATCGCACATGGTGGCGGGCAGAAAGGCCGTCACCCCCGTCGAGGGAAGCCACCCGGCCATGCGCCGCACCGCGTCGCCGCCGTCCATCGTATCGTCGCCCCGGCAGCCGTGGACGTGCAGGTCCACAAACCCGGGCGCGAGCAGCGCGCCCCGGGCGTCAATCCGCTTTCCGCCGGAGAGGCCCTTCCCCACCGCGGCCACGCGGCCATCCTTCACAAAGACATCGGTGTCCGGCAGGATCTTCCCGCCCCTGAGCACCCTCGCGTTTGCGATCAGCATACCCTCGCCCCTTTCGCCCGGCCCGGCGGAAAACTTCACCATTGCAACCTGCGCCCGATTCCATTATAATATGAATGATAAGGACAAGCAAGCCTTGCGGCGTTTTTCATGGGGGAGGCTTCATGCAGAAGAAAACCGCGCGGCTCTCCTGGTTTAGCGTGGTATTGGTGGTCGCGCTGATTTCTCTATTGGCATGGCTGATCGCAAGTCAGATCGCATCCCGGAGCTCCGGCGCGCTGCGCTCAAAGACGGCGCTTCCGGCGCGATCCGGCCAGGCGATGGAGCCGCTGGGCGAAGGCCTGGTGTTCTCCGACGGCACGACGCTGCACGCGCTGAACGGCAAGGGGCTGCAGATCTGGAGCTACGCGGCGGGCAGCGGCTCGTCGTTTTCCGTGGGCAAGGGCGGCGTGGCCGCGTGGCAGGGCAAGACGCTGTCGCTTTTGTCGCAGGACCAGGGCGCCACGCTCTACAGCGGCACCCTGGAGGCCGAAATACTCGACGCGCGCATGGACACTCAGTACGCGGCGGCCCAGGTGGGCACGGAGCATTCCAGCGTGATGCTGATCATGGAGCACGGCGGCCGCCAGGTGGACCGAATTGAGCTCGCCAACCAGACGGTGCTGGACTTCGGGTTTTTTTACAGCGGCAGCCTGTTCTGGGTGATGTCCATGGACACCGAGGGCACCGTGCCGCTGTGCTCGATTTCCACCTACAAGCCGGGCAAAATGCTGGCCGGCACCATCACGGACACCCAGCAGGTGCTCTACGAGGTGCTGTTCCAGTCCTCGAAGATCCGGGCGGTGGGCACCACCCACATCAAGGACTTCGACTACACCAGCCGAGAATTGACCGGCGACCGCATGCTGGTGTACGGCTGGTATCTGATGGATCTGGACGACAACGCCGACAACCCGCTGATGGCCTTTGTGCCGGTGGCCCAGGCGGAGAGCGGCCAGATTCAGGACGTACGCATGATCCGCGGCCAGACGGACCACCCGGTGCGGCTGCCGTATCCGGCCGCCCGCGTGTACGCGCGGGACGATGCCATCTACGCCTTCACATCCCAGTATGTGATGATGTGCCGGCTGGATCAGACCACGCCGGAAACCTACCAGATGCCCATCGATGTGGACGATGTGCTGGGCATTACAAGCAATCACCAGGCCATTGTGTCCTCGGGCGGCGTCGTTTATCTGGTGCCGCTGCTGCGCTGACACGGGTCTTACGGAAAGGGGAGCCTATCGATGAGCATCAATATTGTGGACGTCATTATGTATTCCCTCCTGGCGCTGTCCGTGATTTCCGGCATGTACAAGGGCTTTATCACCTCTGGGCTGGCCACGGTCGGGTTTTTCGCCGCATGGTTCGGCGCGTTTAACCTGTTCCCCAGGGTCGCGCAGATGGCGCTGGGCAACGAGTACCTGATGGGCTCGCTCAGCTACTACCTGGACGCATCGTCGCTTTTCAAGACCGCTTCTTTGGGGGCCACGCCGGTGGCGCAGGCGGTGTCCAGCACGGGCACCGGCTCCTCGCTGCTGAACCAGGCGCTGCAGGAGCTGAACCTGCCCACGGTGATCGAATCCGCCTTCAAAAACAACGTGTCCAACCAGCTTTTTTCCAGCCTGGGCAAGACCACGCTGGCGGACTACCTGGGGCAGACCATCTGGGTGGCGGCGATCAACGTGATCTCCTTCCTGCTGATTTTCGCGGTGTGCTACGTGGTGGCGCTGCTGGTGGTGAACCTGCTCAACAACGTGTTCCGCTTTCCGCTGCTCAAGCACCTGGACTGGATGCTGGGCGGCGTGTTCGGGCTGGTGCGGGGCGGCTTTGTGGTGGCGCTGCTGCTGGGCGTCGCGCCGCTGATTCTGTCCATGCTGCCCTTCAAGGAGGTTCAGACGATTCTCGATACCTCCACCCTGGCCCGAAGCCTGCCCTCCAACTTTGCGGTGTCCACCATCGTATCCATGGCCTTTCCGGTGCTGTCCTGACAGACAAACCCCTTCTAAAAACGCCTCCGTTGCGATATAATGAACGCAAAGGAGGCGTTTTGTCATGAAAGATATCCCCTACACCGACGCCATGGCCGCCACCGTGCACAAGCTCACCCACGGCGGCGCCTTTCTGTCCGCCGCCGGTTCCCCGCCCAACACCATGACCATCGGCTGGGCGACCATCGGTTTTCTGTGGAACCGGCCGGTGCTGATGGCGGTGGTGCGCGCATCCCGCCACACGCTGGGGCTGATCGAGGCCGCCGGTACGTTTACCGTCAGCGTGCCCACAAAGGCCGCCCTCCGGGCCGAGCTGGCCTTTGCCGGCACCGCCTCGGGCCGGGATGTGGACAAGTTCTCCGGACATGGCCTCACGCCCGCCCCCGCCCGGGCGGTGGACGCCCCCATCGTGGCCGAGTGCGGGCTGCACTTTGAATGCCGCGTGCGCCTCACCCAGGCCATGACCCCGGACCGGATGGACCCCGACGTGCTCAAAACCGCCTACCCCCAGGGCGACCTGCACACCATGTTCTTCGGCGAGATCCTGGCCTGCTACACCACGGACGAGTGAGCACGCAAAGGCGCCGGGAATCCTTCGATTCCCGGCGCCGGCTTTGGAGCGGTCTCAGTCGGTGGTATAGGGCATCAGGGCGATCATGCGCGCGCGCTTGATCGCGATGGACAGCTGGCGCTGGTGCTTGGCGCAGGTGCCGCTCATGCGGCGGGGCAGAATTTTGCCGCGCTCGTTGGTGAAACGGCGCAGGCGCACCACGTCCTTGTAATCAATGTGCTGGACCTTGTCCACGCAGAACATACAAACCTTGCGGCGGGGCTTCCGGCCGCGCGGCCTGCGCTCGCGGCGCTCGCCTCTGTCTTCGGACATTGGGGTTTCCTCCTTAAAAATGGTCAGTCCTGGAATGGATCACAGCGCGGCGCGGCCATGCCGCGGCGGCTGCTTTGGACAAACCTGGGGGCGGGACCGGCAGCCCGGGCCAAAGCCCGTGAAGCCCGTCAGAAGGGCAGTTCGTCGTCGTCCTCGCCGGCAAAGGGCTGGGCGGCGCCGGTGCGGCCCTGATAGTCGTCCGGATCGGGCAGCGGCGGCGCGTCCTCCGCGCGGCCGGCCGAACCGGACCCGCCCGCACTGCCGATGAATTCCACTTCATCGGCGACAACTTCGGTGACGTAGCGCTTCGTACCGTCCTGCGCATCATAGGAACGGGTCTGAATAACGCCTTCCACCGCAACTTTGCGGCCCTTCGTCAGATAGCGGGCGCAGAGCTCCGCCTTCTGTTTGAAGGTCACGATCGGGATAAAATCGGCCTCCCGCACGCCCTGCTTGTTGGTAAAGCGGCGGTTGATCGCCAGCGTGAACGTGCACACCGGCACGCCGGAGGCAGCGGTGCGCAGCTCCGGGTCACGGGTCAGGTTTCCGATCAGGATTGCCTTGTTCACGCATTTCGCCTCCTTTGGAAATTACACTTCGGCGACGGGCTCCGCCTTTTCCTCGGCCTCGGCGGGCGCGGCTTCGGCAGGCGCAGCCTCGGCAGGCGCGGCCTCGGCGGGCGCGGCCTCGGCAGGCGCGGCCTCGGCGCTCGCGGCGGCAGGCGCGGCGGCGACGAAGGGCTTCAGCGGCTCGCGCTTGGGCGGCAGGGCGCCTTCAAAGCGGGTCACCAGGTAGCGCAGCACGTTCTCGGAAATCTGGAGATTGCGCTCCAGCTCCCGCGGCAGCGCCGGCGGCGCGGTAATGTACATCAGCACGTAGTAGCCTTCGGTCTTGTAGTTGATGGGGTAGGCCAGGCGGCGCTTGCCCCACTCGTCCACCCGGTCCACGGTGCCGCCGTTGGCGGCGACCAGTGCGTTGAAGCGGGCGATGAGTTCCTGACGGGCGGTTTCCTCGAGCAGCGTGTCGATGACGTACATGGCTTCGTATTGGTTCATGACTTTCACCTCCTTATGGACTTGGCGGCCCCGGTAGCGAGCCGGGGCAAGGATGCGCTAATAAATTATGTTATCAGGAAAGTGCCGTCGGCGCAATGCGGTTTACGCATGTTTAACCAGGCTTTCTGAAAAATGCGCGAATACGGCGAAAAGCGCCCCAAGCCGCGCTTGACACGCCTTGCACCCCGTGCTATAATGCCCCCGTCTGGAAAGCAGGACACTGCGCGACAAAACGCGCGGTGTTCGTCGTTTCCGGCTATTTCTTTATTCTCCGTCGCCGGAGTATGCGGGAGGGAAAAATTCTTGGAAGGTAATGATCTGTCCAACCAGAGCGTCGTGCTTACCCCGGACGGCAAGCGGAAGCTGGAAGAGGAGCTCAACGACCTGAAGGTCGTGCAGCGCGCGAAGGTGGCGGCGGACATCAAAACCGCGCTGTCCTTCGGCGATCTGAGCGAAAACGCGGAATACGACGAGGCCAAGAACGCGCAGGCGCGCGTCGAGGGCCGCATCCGCGTGCTGGAGGAGATGCTGCGCAAGGCCGTCATCGTGGACGATTCCGACCGGCCCAAGGGCGTGGTGGGCGTGGGCTCCGAAGTCCGGGTGCTGGACCTGGAGTACGACGAGGAGGACACCTACACCGTCGTCGGCGCCACGGAGGCGGACCCGGCCCGGCTCTTCGTATCCACCGAGTCCCCCATCGGCAGCGCGCTGATGGGCGCCAAGCCCGGCGATACGGTGGAGGCCCAGACGCCCGGCGGCGTCACCCGGCTGAAAGTGCTGTCCATCCTGAAGAATTCATAATCTGTCATTCCGAGAGGGGTTTTACCGATGTCCGAAGTGCGCCCCGGGACCCCGGAGAACGCGTCCGAGCAGAACCTGATCCGCATCGGCAAGGTGAAGGCGCTGGAGGCGGCGGGGGCCAGCCCCTACCGCATCACCCGCTTTGACCAGACCCACCTGTCCCAGGCGGTTCTTTCCGATTATGAAGCGCTGGAGGGCCGCGAGGTGAGCGTCGCCGGCCGCATGGTCTCCCGCCGCGTGATGGGCAAGGCCAGCTTTGCCCACCTGCAGGACGGCGCGGGCAAAATACAGATCTACGTGCGCCGGGACGATGTGGGCGAGGAAGCCTACGCCGCCTTCAAGGATTTTGACCTGGGCGACGTATTGGGCGTGACGGGCCGCGTGTTCCGCACCAAGGCGGGCGAGGTGTCCGTGCACGCCACGGGCGTGACGCTGCTCACCAAGTGCCTGCACCCGCTGCCGGAGAAGTTTCACGGCCTCCGGGACACCGATCTGCGCTACCGCCAGCGGTACCTGGACCTGATCATGAACCCCGAGGTCAAGGACACCTTCGTCAAGCGATCCAGGATCATCCGCGCCATCCGGGATTTTCTGGACGCGCGCGGCTACCTGGAGGTGGATACGCCGGTGCTGGGCACGCTGGAGATCGGCGCGGCGGCGCGGCCCTTTGTGACCCACCACAACGCGCTGGACATCGACATGTTCCTGCGCATCGAAACCGAGCTGCACCTGAAGCGCCTGATCGTGGGCGGCATGGACCGGGTGTACGAGGTGGGCCGCATCTTCCGCAACGAGGGCATGGACACCCGCCACAATCCGGAGTTTACCTCCGTGGAGCTGTACCAGGCCTACACCGACTACCTGGGCATGATGGACCTGATCGAGGCGCTGTTCCAGCACGTGGCGATGGCCGCCTGCGGCGCCACCGGCATCACCTATCAGGGCCAGGCCATCGAGCTGGGCGGACGCTGGGCGCGCATGACCATGGCCGAGGCGGTCAAAAAGTACTCGGGCCTAGAGTATGACGGCTGGACGAGCGATGAGGACGCCCGCGCCAAGCTTGCCGCCGCCGGCTACGCGGTGGAAAAGGGCTTCACCCGCGGCGAGTGCCTGAACCTTCTGTTCGAGGCCACCGTGGAGGAGCACCTGATCCAGCCCACCTTCATTTACGATTACCCCATCGAGGTGTCCCCGCTGGCCAAGCGCAAGCCGGACAACCCGATGCTCACCGAGCGGTTCGAGTTCTTCATCGTGGGCAGCGAATTCGGCAACGCCTTCTCGGAGCTCAACGATCCCTTCGACCAGCGCGAGCGCTTCGAGCGCCAGGTGGCGCAAAAGCGCGCCCAGGGCGCCAGCGCCTCCGTGGACGAGGACTTTGTGGCGGCGTTGGAGTACGGCCTGCCCCCCACCGGCGGCCTGGGCTTTGGCCTGGACCGGCTGGTGATGCTTTTGACGGACTCCGCTTCCATCCGCGACGTACTGCTCTTCCCCACGATGAAGCCCAGGGAATAGCCCCATTGAGGCGGCGGTGTGACAACCGCCGCCCTTTTTGCGCCACATCTTTTTTCGGGAGGTTTCTCCATGCCAGACACCCGCGTTACCCGCGCCCGCCTGAAAAACCATCTGCACTACGGCAAGTGGGCGTACGTGGCCATCGCCGCCATCGCGTGGTTCGCGGTGGACCTCGTCTACACCATGACCGAGTACCGTCCCGATGCGTACCACCGGGTGGATGTGCAGCTGGTGGGCAACGCCACCATGAGCGATGAAGGGCTGGACGCCGTGGCCGCAAAGGCGCTCGAGGCCGTCCGGCCGCTGGACGAGAACCTGGAGGCGGTCAACCTCTACAACATCGCCTACTCCGGCGACGCCTCCACGGACATCTACGGCGCCCAGAAGTACACCGTCATGCTGGCCGACCGCTCCACCGCCGTGTTTGTGCAGAACCGGGCGCTGACAGAGCAGCTGGTCGCACAGGGCGGCGCGCTGCCGCTGGAATCCTACGTGGAATCGGGCGTGCTGCCAAAGGCGCTGGCCCTGTCCCTCCCCGTCCCGGACGCGGACGGCAACCCGACCGCCGAAAGCCGCCTCTACGCGGTGGACCTTTCGGGCCTGGGCGGCATGCTCGCCGACGACATTGCCTTTGACATCCGCGACAAGTACGCCATCATCTACGCCCCCTGCGTCAATCCGGATACCGCCGCCGCGGTGATCCGGTCGCTGATTGACCAGCTTTCCGGCCCCGCGCCGGATTCCGACTTTGCCCGGAGCGTGGCTGCCGCTGCGGCGGCCACCGCAGCGCCGTAGCGCGGCCGGCCCATCTTCATGAAACGCCCCGGGGCGCGATGCCCCGCCCGGCGCCCCGGTTATGATCGGGGCGCCGGGCTTGTTAATTTTCTGAAATATCGTCGCTTCCGGGGTCGAAACTATGATGATTTTGACCATTTCGGCAACGTTTTCAGCCAACAGATAGACTGCATTGTAAACATTCGCCTTGACAAACGCGGGCGAATCGCGTATATTTGGGATGCATGGCACACAACGACTTTCAAGGAGGATCACCCATGAAGAAGATCATCGCGCTGGCCCTCACGCTTCTGCTCGCGCTGGCGATGTTCCCGGCGGCGAACGCGGAGCAGGATGTCACGGTCACCATGTTCCAGCTCAAGGTGGAGATCGACTCCGCGCTGCAGGCCTTTGCCGCGGCATACAATGAGTCCCATCCGGGCGTCACCGTCAAGATCGAGACGCTGGGCGGCGGCGCGGACTACGGCGGAGCGCTGAAGGCCAAGCTGCAGGCCGGCCAGATGCCCACGCTGTTCAACATCGAGGGCAAGGGCGGCTACGACCTGTGGAAGGACAACATGGCCGATATGAGCGATTGCGCCTGGGTTGAGGACACCGATTTCGCCTACGTCGGCGACGACGGCAAGATCGTGGGCTTCCCGGTGGCGGTGGAGGGCTTCGGCCTGGGCTACAACGCCGACATCCTCGAAAAGGCCGGCATCGATCCCGCCACGCTGACCACCTTCTCCGCGGTCAAGGCCGCCTTTGAGAAGCTGGACGCCCAGAAGGCCGACCTGGGGCTGGACGCCGTGGCCTCCATGGCCGCGTCCATCGCGGGCGGCATGTGGTGGGTGATGGGCAACCACAACTTCAACGCCTACCTGGCCGGCGGCCTCGGCTACGATGACACCTCCATCCTGGACATGCTGCTCAAGGGCGAGGTGGACGCCGACCGCATGGCGGACTACGCGGCCTACGTCAAGCTGCTGTTTGACTATTCCGACCAGGACATCCTGACCAACGGCAACTACGACGCGCAGGTGTCCTCCTTCGCCCAGGGCAAGACCGCCTTCATCAACCAGGGCAACTGGGTGGACCCCAACATGAAGCAGCTGGGCGTCACCTTCAAGATGGGCTACATCTCCCACTGCTTCACCGACAAGCAGGAAATGACGGGGCTTTTCATGGCCGCGCCCAGCTGGTACTGCCTGAACAGCGGCGCCCCCGAGGCCGAGCAGAAGGCCGCCAAGGACTTCCTGGACTACCTGGCCACCTCGCCCGAGGGCGCGGACTACATGGTCAACCAGGCCGGCATGGTGCCCGCCTTCAAGTCCGTGACGCTCAAGCCCACCGGCCAGTTCTCCGCCGCGCTGGTGGATGCCAGCGCCAAGGGCGGCAACTACAACTGGCGCTTCGGCTCTATGCCCGACGGCACCGGCCAGAACGTGCTGGGACCGGTGTTTGACCTGTTCGCGCAGGATCACTCCGATGTGAACGTGCTCATCAAGGACCTGACCGACGCCATCGCCACCATCCCCGGTATGTAAGGATCCTCTTGCGGGGGGAACCGCGCGCGGTTCCCCCCTTTTGGCATACATCTGGCCGGGCTTCCCGCGCCGCGAAGGGGGCAAACCGCCTTGAAGCGTAAACTGTCTGTCGACCTCGCGTTCATGTTCCCCTGCCTGTTCGCCTTCGTCATGGTGATCCTCTGCCCGTTCTTTCTGGGCATTTACTACTCCATGACAGACTGGAACGGCGTGCGTGAAACCATCACCTTCATCGGGTTTGAAAACTTCCGGGGCATGTTCCATCAGCCCCAGTTTCTGTATTCGTTCATGATCACGGTGGAGTACACCGTAATCAACGTGGTGCTGGTCAACGTGGTCAGCTTTTTCCTGTCGCTCCTGGTCACGGGGCAGGCGCGGCTGCGCAACCTCTACCGCGCCGGCTTTTTCGTGCCCAACCTGATCGGCGGCATCGTGCTGGGCTACATCTGGCAATTCCTGTTCAACAACGTGTTCACGCTGGCGGGCGGCGCGATCCCCTACCTGGGCAAGTCGCTGATCTCCCGGCCGGACACGGTGATCTGGGCGATGAGCTTTGTCAACACCTGGCAGTACGCGGGCTACATCATGATGATCTACGTGGCGTCCATCCAGTCGGTGCCCACCAGCGTGCTGGAGGCCGCGTCGGTGGACGGCGCCAGTTACTTCACCCGCATGCGCAAGGTGCTGATCCCCATGATGGCCAACGCCTTCACGATTTCGCTGTTTTTGACGCTGACCAACTCCTTCAAGCAGTTTGACATGAACTTCACCCTGACCAACGGCGGCCCCAGCACGCGCTTCATGGGCGGCGTGACCAAGGCCAGCCAGCTCCTGGCCATGGACATCTTCACCACCGCCAACGGCGCAAACAAGATGGCCGAGGCCCAGGCCAAGTCGGTGGTGTTCTTCCTGGTGCTGGTGGTGTTCTCGCTGGCGCAGGTGTACTTCAACAAGCGCAAGGAGGTGGAGATGTGATGACCACGAAAGCCGGCTCCACCAGGCTTCATGCCGTGGGCGAAAAGAGCCCCTCCACCCGCGCGGCGGGGCGCATCGCCGTGGAGGCTGTGGGCATACTGCTTTTTCTCCTCTTCATGATGCCCTTTGGCATGGTGGTATTGAACGCCGCCAAGACCGCCAAGGAGATCATCTTCTCCGCGGTTTCCTGGCCGGAGCACTGGGGCCAGATGTGGACCAACGTTGTCACCATCTTCAATAACCCCACCACCGACTACGTCGGCGCGTTTTTTGATTCCGTCATCATCACGGTGCTCTCGCTGGCGGTCATCCTGCTGTTTTCCGCCATGTGCGCCTGGGTGCTGGTGCGCAACAAAAAGCGCTGGTCCACCATCGTGTTCATGGCCTTTGTGGCGGCCATGGTCATCCCCTTCCAGGTGGTCATGTTCCCGCTGGTGCGCTGGCTGCGCATTTTGGGCGGCGCCACGGGCATACCGCTTCTGGGCACTTACCAGGGCATCGCGTTTGCGTACCTGGGGTTTGGCTGCTCCATGTCCATCTTCATCCTGCACGGCTTCATCAAGGGCGTGCCGCTGGAACTGGAGGAGGCCGCCACCATCGACGGCTGCGGTCAGGCGGCCACCTTCTTTCGCATCGTGCTGCCCCTTCTTCAGCCGGTGGCGGTGACGGTGTTGATCCTGAACGGTATCTGGATCTGGAACGACTACCTGCTGCCCCTTCTGGTGCTGGGCTCCAACGGCGCGGTGCAGACCATTCCGCTGGCGGTCACCGCCTTCGTGGGCTCCTACCTCAAGCAGTGGGACCTGATCCTGACCAGCGCCATGCTGGCCATGCTGCCCATCATCGTGCTGTTCCTCTTTGCGCAGAAGTACATCATCAAGGGCATGGTGGAGGGCTCCATCAAATAGCCCCGCGCTTTGCGCCCGCCCCGCGCCGGTTACCCGGCGCGGTTTTTTTGTCGCGGCGCCAGTCATTTCCCGGCTCCGCGCCGTCTAACAGGTGTCATGACAAAAGCAAGCAAAGAAGGTGCCCGATGGACGCACGGGAATTTACCGACCGGGTCGTCGCCTGTGAGGAGAAGCTGTTCCGCATCGCCTATCTGACGCTGGGCGGCTATGCCCAGTGCGAGGACGCGGTGCAGGAGGCCCTCGTCAAGGCCTGGGCGGGCAGAAATTCGCTCCGCGACCCGGCGTACTTTGAAACCTGGCTCGTGCGCATTCTTCTCAACGAATGCCACAACCTCCAGCGCCGGGCGAGGCCCGAGGCCGAGCTACCGGAAAATTACGCGCCGGCCGAGCCAAGCGATCCCGGCCTCCGGGTCGCCCTCGCCGCGCTGGACGGGAAATACCGCGCGCCGCTGATTCTGCGCTACGTGGCGGGCTATTCCGTCGCGGAGGCGGAAAAATCCTGCGCGTCACCGCCGGCGTCGTCAAATGGCGGCTGGAACAGGCGAAGCGCAAGCTGCGGGAAATGCTCTCGGATGGGGAGGGATCGAAGTGAAGCGCAAGCTGCAAAATGCCTGCCCGGCCATGCCGGAGGCGTTCCACCGACACATTCTGAACACGATCGATCAATTGGAGGACAGACGAATGGCTGGACGAAGAAAATTTTCCGCCGCGCTGATCGCGGCGCTCGTCGGCGCGCTGCTCATCGCCGGGCTGGCCTATGCCGCGACGCAAAGCGGCCTGCTGGATTCGCTCTTCCCCGGGAAGGAGCCCACCCAGACCGCCCGGGAACTGCTGGCGCAGCCGGGCCTCGGCGCGGAATACGGCGGCGTGCGCCTGACCGTGGACGAATACCTGCTGGAGGAGAATTCGCTGCACATGCGCGTCACCTTCACCTCCGACCTGGATGAAACGCTGCTGTGCGCGGTGGAAGCGCCCCGCGTCGGCGGGCACAAAATCTGGACGGGCGGGCTGGACGCCTTCCGGGCGCTCCGAAAGGGCGAGCCGGTACAGATCGAGCTGGATGACACCCGTTTTGACTTCGATCTGGACACCGCAAGCCCCGTCGAGATCGCCTTCACGGGCTACGTGCTGCGGCCGCTGACCGACCTTTCCTGGTCGCGCCCCGGCGCGGGTGCGCCCTCGGACCCGGCGGCGGATTCCTTCGCCGAGCCTTACGAGCCGGACCGGTATGAGCTGATGTCGGACGAGGCCGCAAAGCTTTACGAACCCGGAGGGACCATGAGCCCGGTGGATGTCTACGAAAAGCTGGGGTACACCGAAACCGTCGCGGCGCTGCCCATTTCGATTGCCGTACAGCCGGAGTCCCTTCAGAAGGGCGGGAGCGCGAAACCGGACGGGCAGACCACGTTTGAGTTTGACGCCTACACCCTCGCGGTCGATCAGCTGGAGCTCGGCCCGGCGTCCACCAACGTGCGGCTGTACCTCTATCCCAAGGCGCCGCTGACCGAGGAGGACCTGGGCTGGGACAGCACCAACCCGCTGATCTACCGGAGCTACCGCCTGTTGGGACCGGACGGAAAAGACCTGCTGAAGGACGTGACCGGCGGGTCGTCCAGCGGCTTTGACTACGAAGCCGAGGCGCGGGGCGATCCCCAGCGGATCGTGTACATCGGTTCCTGGGGGCCCGTGGCCGCCATCCCCGACAGCGTGACGCTGATGCCCTGCCCTCACGACAAATTGGAAGTGCCCGAGAACTACCTGACGGACGAGGCGGTGACCGTCCGGGTAAAGTAGCGGGCGGACGCATTCAAAGGCCCCCGCCGGCATGCCGGCGGGGGCCTCGGTCAGACTTCCTGCGCGCTGCGCATCAGTTCAGCAAAAACTTGGTCAGCGCCTTGACGTTTTTTTCGCGGTTGGGCACCAGCACTGCCATGCCGGAGATCATCTTGGAGGTATAGCCCTTGTCGACGGGGATGCGCAGCTGCTTGACCTCGGTGTCCTTCAGCTGGAACGCCGCCGGGGCCAGCTTCAAAATGTCGGCCACCGTCAGGTTGGTGGTCACCTTGTCCAGGTTCTCCATCGCCAGCTTGCCCAGCTCCAGCATGGACATGGCCTTCACCTTCTCCATCGCCTTCAGCACCACCTGGCGCTGCCGCTCGGTGCGCTCAAAGTCGCTGGAGCCCTTGCGGTACCGGGCATAGGCCTGGGCCTGGCGCCCGTTGAGCACCTGCACGCCGGTCTTGGTCAGGAGGTTGTCGTTGGTTTTGATGCCCGCCTTGGGGTATGCCTTTTTCAGCACCGCGTTGTCTTCCTTGATGACCAGGTTGATGTACTTCATCTGGGTCTTGGACTCGATGTCGACCTCCAGCCCGCCAATCTGGTCGATCAGGTCCGCCAGCATCGAAAAATTGACCGCCGCGTAGTAGTTGATGTCCACGCCGAAATTTTTCTTGAGCGCCTTGATCAGAAGCTCCGGCCCGCCGAACACGTACGCCGCGTTCAGGCGGTTGTTCGTGTAGCCGGGGATCTCCACGTAGAGGTCGCGCATGAAGCTGGTCAGCTTCAGGCTCTGGTGCTCGGCGTCGATGGTCAAAAGCATCATGGTATCGCTGCGGCCGGTCTTCTGGCCGGGGCGCGCGTCCACGCCGATCAGCAGGATCTGCGTCATCCCGTTGACCCGTTCCAGCGCGTCGACGTCCTCGGCGCCCAGCTCGTTCATCAGATCGGTGAGAAACTGCTCCTCCTCGGTGGGGTTTTCCACAATGCCGTCGTCCGCCTGATCGTCGTCCACGCTTTCCGGCGAGGGGGCAGCCGTCGCCGCCGCCTCGTCGGACATCGCGGTAAAGCTGCCCATGGGGTCGCCGGGCGCGATTTCTGCGGCGGTGGTCAGGCATGCGGCCAGCGCCAGCACGAGAATCAAAAATAATGCCAGCGTGCGCGGCGCACGTCCTTTGTTCATGGGTCCGTCACCTCAATACTATACTGTCTGTGTCCTTCAGACGAGCCGCGCGACACAAATGTTTCGTAAAACGGCCCGGCGCGGGCTGTTATATTCCGGCGAAAAGCCCGCGCATCTACACGGCCTGCGGGTGGAGCACCCGGACGTCCACGCCCGGCAGGAGCGCCCTGAGCTGGCCGGGGATGTCCCGGTCCGACTGGCGGGACTGGCCCATCACGATGACGCCCGCGCCCATGGCGCGGGCGAAGGCCGCAATCTCGCCCGTCACGTCCGACGCCCGGCGCACGGTCATCTCCGCGCCGTACTCCGAGGAAACCTCATAAAGCGCCTCCAGCGCCTCGCCCTCGGCCGGATTGCCGAGAAAATTGTCCGTCCGCCCCGCCACGTGCAATACCGCAAGGCCCGCCCCCTGCTCCGACGCGACGCGCGCCCCGTATTCGATCAATTGGCGGCAGGATTTCTGGACGGTCACGCAGACGAGCACCCGCACGGCGCGTCATCCCCCTTCCGACGGTTCCGAATCACAGCCCGTGACGAATTTTCCAAAGGCGGCGAACCGCACGCGCTGCCCCGGCGCAAAATCCGGCATCGGCTTTTCCTCATCCCAGTAAAAGAGCTGCGGCACATCGCCGCCGGTATCCAAAAGCACGTCGCGCACCATGACGCCGTCCACCATCCGGGGCTCGGCCCCGGCGGATACGAAGGCGCCCCGCGCCTCGCGCCGAAGCCCCGCGGACATCTCCCGCAGGAATTTGAGGTAGGCGCTCCAGGGCGCCAGCTTCAGCGCGCACCAGCCGTACACCGCCCAGCCCCCCGCGATGGCGGCGGCCAGCGCCAGCGGCTTGATTCTGAGCGCCATCCCCGCGACCACCGCCAGAAGCGCCGCGGCGCCCATCGCCAGCGCCGCGTTCCGCGCCCGCCGGCTCGCCCGCTCCGCGCGGTCAAGGTCCGCCTCGCCGTACATCGTCATCCCTCCGGTTTCCGCCTTTCCGGCCCATCCTACTATACGACGCGGCGGTTGGGAAGTAAAGCGAAGCCCGGGATTGTTCACAATAATGTACGAATTCTGGAAAGAAGCGCCCCGCGCTCGTTGGGTGCGCCGGCGATCACCTCGTCCAGGAGCCTTTCGAGCGCCGCGCCCACCGCCGCGCCGTTAAGCCCCAGCGCCTGAAGGTCGCGCCCGTTCACCGCCAGCTGGCGAAGGCTCACGCAGGCGTCCGAGGCGATCAGCGCCTCGAGCCGCGCGTTGTCCGCGCCGCGCATGGCAAAGAGCGCCCGGGCGTCCTCCGGGCCCAGCGCGCCCAGAACGCGGGCCGGGTCCGGCTCGGGCCCGGTCAGCCAGGCCGCCAGGCGCAGCGCCCGTTCGGAGAGCCGGGCGGGCAGCCGGAGCGAATCCAGCGCCTCCCGCGCGCCCTCCGGGATCGGGCTCACCAGCGCCGCCAGCCGCGGCGCCGGCGCCGCCGGCGCGCGGGCGAGCCTGGCAAGGCCCTCGCGGTAGGCGCCGTCGGAAGCCGCCGCCAGGGGCGGCAGCGCGGAAACGAGCACGGGCCGGTGCGCCTCCGCCACCGCCGCCGCGCCCGGCCCAGTCACCAGCCGGCAGATCTCCGCGCCCACCCGCTCCCGCGCGACGAAGGCCAGGGAATCCCGCTGATCCCAAAGCGCCCGGGCGGTTCCGGGCTCGATGGAAAAAACCAGCCGGGCCGCGAAGCGAAGCGCCCGGAGGATGCGCAGCGCATCCTCCCGGAAGCGCGCCTCCGGGTCGCCCACCGCGCGGATCAGCTTTTGATCGATGTCCCATTGCCCGCCCATGGGGTCGATCAGCCCCCGGGACGGCGAAAAGGCCATGGCGTTGACGGTGAAATCCCGCCGCTTAAGGTCCTCCGTGAGGCTTCGCGTAAAGGTCACGCCCTCGGGCCGCCGGTGGTCGCGGTACGCGCCGTCCACCCGGTAGGTGGTGATTTCAACGGCCATGCCCCCGGTCACCAGCGTCACGGTGCCGTGCCGAAGCCCGGTGGGCACCACCCGCGCGCCGGAAAACACCGCCCGCACCGCCTCCGGCGGCGCGTCGGTGGCCAAATCGTAATCCGACGGCACGCGGCCCATCCGCCAGTCGCGCACGCAGCCGCCCACCGCCACCGCCTCGTACCCCGCCGCCTCCAGGCGCGCGATCGCACCCGACACCGCCTCCGGCAGATTCATCCGCATCCCCCCAGCATATTGTATACGCTTCTTTTCACCGCTTCAACCTTCCCAAAGACTTCATTTGCGTTTGCCGCCGGGCTTTGCTACAATAACCCGGTAAAGGGAGTGAATTCAGTGGATAAGGTTTCCAAGGCCATTGTCACGGTGCTGGGGCTGGACCGCAAGGGCATCATCGCCGGGGTCAGCCGCGTATTGTACGAGCACAACGTCAACATTCTGGACATCGCGCAGACCGTGCGGAGCGACTATTTCAACATGATGATGGTGGTGGACGTGTCCGCCCCGGACTGCGCCTTTGAACAGCTCTCCACCGAGCTTGAAAGCCTGGGCGGCCGGCTGAACCTTCAGATTCGCATCCAGCGCAGCGACATCTTCGAGGCGATGCACGAGATCTGAGGCATTGAAAAGCCGCGCCGGTTTTTCAGTGTGCGGAAGGGGGTTCATCATGTTCAGTTCCAATGAAATTCTCGAAACCCTGCGCATGATCGACCAGGAAAAGCTGGACGTGCGCACCATCACCATGGGCATATCGCTCCTTGCGTGCGCCTCGGACGATGCCGGGGCGCTGGCAAAAAAGGTATACGACCGGGTCACGAAGGCGGCGGAACACCTGGTGGGCGTCGGCTGCGCGATCGAGCGGGAGTACGGCGTGCCCATCGTCAACAAGCGCATTTCCGTGACGCCGGTATCGCTGATCGCCGGGGCGGTCAAAAGCCCGCTGCCGCTGGCCCGGGCGCTGGACGCGGCCGCGAAGGCCACGGGCGTCAACTTTATCGGCGGCTATACGGCGCTGGTGCAAAAGGGCATGACCCGCGCCGACCGGGCGCTGATCGAGTCACTGCCGGAGGCGCTGTCTGAAACGGAGTTTCTGTGCGCGTCGGTCAACGTGGCCTCCACCCGGGCGGGCATCGACATGGATGCCGTGGCCCTTTGCGGCCAGGCCGTGAAGGCCATCGCCGAGGCCACCCGCGAGCGCCAGGGCCTGGGCTGCGCCAAGCTGGTGATCTTTGCCAACGCCGTGGAGGACAACCCCTTCATGGCCGGCGCCTTCCACGGCCCCGGCGAGGGCGACAGTTGCATCAACGTGGGCGTCAGCGGCCCGGGCGCGGTCAAGTGCGCGCTGGAAAAGGTGCGGGGCGAGCCCTTTGACGTGGTGGCCGAAACCATCAAGCGCACCGCCTTTCGCATCACCCGGGTGGGCCAGATGGTGGCGCGGGAGGCGTCGCGCCGGCTGGGCGTGCCCTTCGGCATTGTGGATCTGTCCCTCGCGCCCACGCCCGCCGTGGGCGACTCCGTGGCCCACATCCTGGAGGAGATGGGCCTTGAGAAGTGCGGCACCCACGGCTCCACCGCCGCGCTGGCGCTGCTCAACGACGCGGTCAAAAAGGGCGGCGTGATGGCCTCCTCCCACGTGGGCGGGCTGTCCGGCGCGTTCATCCCCGTCAGCGAGGACATCGGCATGATCGAGGCGGCCGCCTGCGGCGCGCTGAGCCTGGACAAGCTGGAGGCCATGACCTGCGTGTGCTCCGTGGGGCTGGACATGATCGCGCTGCCGGGCGACACCTCCGCCGCCACCATCGCCGCCATCATTGCCGACGAGGCGGCCATCGGCATGATCAATTCCAAGACCACCGCGGTGCGCGTCATCCCCGCGCCCGGCTGCGTGGCGGGCGACCGGGTGGAATTCGGCGGGCTCCTGGGCTCCGCGCCGGTGATCCCCGCGCATCCCTTCGGCGCCGAAGCCTTCATCGCCCGGGGCGGGCGCATCCCCGCGCCGCTGGGCAGCCTGAGAAACTGAGGGCCGCGGGCGTCAAACGAGAAGCTTACGGAGGGAAAAGCATGGTCAAGATCGCCTACCAGCTGTATTCCGCCCGGGACGCGGCTGAGAAGGACCTTGGAAAGGTGCTGCGGGAAATCGCGGCGCTGGGCTACGAGGGCGTGGAGTTCGCCGGTTTCCACGGTCGGAGCGCGGACGAAGTGGCCGCGCTCCTGGACGAAAGCGGGCTTGAAGCGGTTTCCAGCCACGTGCCTTTCGAGGACATCCTTAAGGACCCCTTCGGCGTGATCGCCTATCACCTGGCCATCGGCTGCGCGCACATCGCGGTGCCGTATCTGACGGAAGAATGGCGGCCGGGCAGCCCGGGCTTTGCGCCCTTCATCGCGGAGATCCACCGCTTCGCGCGGCTTTGCCGGGAGGCGGGCATCCCGCTTCTGTACCACAACCACGACTTTGAGTTCGTCCGGCTGTCCGGCCTGTACGCGCTGGACTTTTTGTTCCGGTCGGTGCCGGCCAGCCTTTTGCAGACCGAGATCGACACCTGCTGGGTGCGCTATTCCGGCCTTGATCCGGCCGGGTACATTGAAAAGTACGCCGGGCGCTGCCCGGTGGTGCACGTAAAGGACTACGCCTGCGATGGCCCCACGGGCCCCTGCGCGGAAAGGCCCGCATCCTTCGCCTTCCGCCCGGTGGGCGGGGGCGTTCTGGACGTCCCGGCCGTGGTGCGGGCGGCGGTCGCCGCCGGCGCGAAGTGGCTGGTGGCGGAGCAGGACGAGCCCTTTATCACCCCCATGGCGGACGCGAAGGCCAGCCTCGCGGCCCTTCGGGCGGCGCTTTCGCGCCCCGCTACGGCTCCCGGTCCTTGATCATCTGCACGTAGTCCAGCCGCCGGTAGCCCAGCCGCTCGTAGAGCGCCATGGCCCGGCGGTTTTCTTTGTGCACCTCCAGCCGGAACCGCGCGGCCTCCGGGTAGCGCGCCTCCAGGTAATCGAACAGCTCGCCGGCGATGCCCCGGCCGCGGGCCTCCGGGACGATGTAAATTTCCTCCACCCACACCACCGGCCCGCCCGCCTCGTTGGACCAGGTGAGCGCTAGCAGCGCGTAGCCCGCGGCCCGGCCGCCCCGCTCGATCATGATGCCCCGGACGTAGGGGCTGCCGCTCAGCGCCTGGTCAAACGTCCGTTCAAAATTCGCCGAATTCGCCCCGCCTTCGGTGGCGCCGGAGGCGTACAGCGCCCCCGCCATCCCAAGAAACGCCGCCCGGTCGTCGGCGCGAAAGTCCCGGAACACGGTAATCCCTCCCTCAAAGGCGCCTATTCGCCCCGGAGTTTTTTCATGCAGCGCTCCACGCTGTCGCGGCTCTCGCCCCAGGGCGCGTCGGCGTTGCGGTAGTCGTGCTTCTGGCAGAACCAGTCCACTTCGCGGACGATGCGCTCGAGGCTGTTCACCTCCGCCCCGTCCAGCGCCTCCAGAAATTCCGCCAGCGCCTTTCCGGACAGCGCGCCCGGGGCCTCGCGGCGGATCATTTCGTAGTGGGGCAGGCAAAAGCCCTTGCCGCCGGTGATGAGGGGCCGGAAGTCCGCCTCCGAATCCCACAGCGCGGCCACGGTCAGCGCGTAGCGGCGCATGGCGGCATCCAGTCGGTCGCACAGCGCGCAGCCCGGCTCGGGCGCGGGGGGCGCCGCTTTTTTGAAGCGCGGCCGCTTTTCCGCACCGCCGCGGTCCTTCAGCGCGGAAAGCACTTCCTTCAGATGGGACGACTCCATCAGCGCCAGGCCCAGCCGGTTGTTCCGGTCAAAGAGCATCCGGAGGTGCCGGGCGCAGAACCCCTTTTCGTTGACCTCCCGCCGGGCGGAGACCTCCATCACCGACCCGCCCAGAAAATACTCCGCGTAGGCCGCCTCGCTCTCCTTTTTCAGCGCGCACAGCGGGCATTCCCCGCCCTCGCGCATCTTTTCCAGCACCGGGGCCGTGTCCAGATGCAGCCGCAAGATCTCGCCCCCTTTGCCCCCCATGATAACAGATTGTCCTGCCCGCCGCAAGCCGGGCATACAATGGCGGCGGAGCGCAATTGTCCGGAAGGAGCGATGCCCATGAACCGCGTGCGCGTCCGGCGCGACCATCCCTACGCGCCGGCCTGGACGCTTGTGATGCTCCTCGTCGCACTGACGATGTACCTGGTCACCGAGGGCCTGTCCTACCCCGCGCAGCAGCCGGCGCTTTCACCGGCGGAGCAGGTGGACTGGACGGTCGGGCCGCTGTCGGTGAGCCTGGTGGTATTGTCCCGGGCGGGGGACGAGGCCTCCGCCCGCATTGAGGCGGCCCGGTACGTATCCCGCGGCGCGGCGGGCTACATCCTGCCCGGCACCGGCGAATACCTGATCGTGGGCGCGGGCTACGATTCCGCCGACGAGGCCGAAAAGGTGCTCAAAAAGCTGGCCGGCGAGGAAAACCTGACGGCTTCTCTCGCCGTCCGGGAAGCGCCGGAGCTGCACGTGCGCCTCACCGGCGCCCGCGCCCAGGTTCAGGCGCTGATGGACGCCGAGGCCGCGTTCCGGGCCGCCACCGCGTCCATGGGCGAGGCGGCCTTTTCGCTGGACGCGGGCACGCTGACCGATGCCGGCGCGCGGGAGGCGCTCCTCGCCGCCCGGGCGGAGGCGAAAAGGGCGCGGGAGACCCTCGAGCGGGCGGCGGGCGACGGGCAGAACGCCGCTTCCCAGGGCGTCGCGGCCCTCCTCTCCGCGCTGGAGGACGCGGCCTCCGCCATGCTCTTTGACGCCCGGACATCGCCCCTTTTCTTTTCGAGCCAGATGAAGTATAATTACATTGACCTGCGCCTCAGGCATATCGGTTTTATCAACCGCCTGGCGGCGGGATAGATTCGGGCGAAACTGGCGCGAAGAGGATGATGACCATGAAGGCGGAGGACATCGTAAGAATTCTGGACGCGCGGCTGCTATCCGGCACGCTGCCCGCGGGGGAAGTGCAGGCGGCCTGCGGCAGCGACATGATGAGCGACGTACTGGCTTACCCCAAGGAGCGCATGGTGCTTCTGACGGGGCTGACCAACCTGCACGTGGTGCGCACCTGCGAAATGCTGGACGTGATGATGATCGTATTCGTGCGCGGCAAGGTGCCGCCCCGGGAGGTGCTGGACATGGCCGAAAGCCTGGGCATCGCGGTGGCGGGCACGCCCCACACGCTGTATGAATCCTGCGGCAGGCTGTTTGCCAACGGCCTGCCCAGCGGAGCAAGGGGATAGACACAAATGGAAAACGCCAGCGTCGCGCTCCGGGAGATCTATCCCGTGCGCGCCGGGGACTTTGCCACCGCGGGGGAGGCATCCCGCAAGATCAAGGCCATCCTGAAAAAGCTGGGGGTTGACAGCGGCGTCGTCCGGCGGGTGTCCATCGCGGCCTACGAGGTGGAGCTCAACCTGGTCATCCATTCCCTGGGCGGGGAGATGGAGCTGATCGTCCGGCCGGACTACGTGGCCCTCAACGTGCGGGACGCGGGCCCCGGCATTCCGGACATCGACCTTGCGATGCAGGAGGGCTTCTCCACCGCTTCCGACGATGTGCGCATGATGGGCTTCGGCGCCGGCATGGGTCTGCCCAACATGCGGCGCAACGCCACGGACTTTTCCATCGCCTCCCAGGTGGGGGTGGGCACGACCATTGAGATGGGGTTCAGGCTATGACGAGCTACATGCATTCGGTGACGCTGGACAAGTCCAAGTGCGTGGGGTGCACCAACTGCCTCAAGCACTGCCCCACCGAGGCCATCCGCGTCCACGGCGGCCGGGCGCACATCATTGAGGAGCGCTGCATCGACTGCGGCGAGTGCATCCGCCAGTGCCAGCACCACGCCAAGGTGCCCACCACCGATCCGCTGGCCGCCATCAACCGCTTCCCCTACAAGATCGCGCTGCCCGCGCCGGCGCTCTACGGCCAGTTCAAAAAGCTGCCGAACCTGTCCAGCGTGGCCCGGGGCCTGCGCATGATGGGCTTTGACGAGGTGTACGACGTGGCCCGCGGCGCGGACATCGTGTCCATGGCGGTGCGGGAAAAGCTGCGCCAGAGCGACTGCCCGCGCCCGCTGATCTCCTCCAGCTGCCCGGCGGTGGTGCGGCTGATCCAGATCCGCTTTCCAGAGCTGATCGACAACATCGTGGACGTGCGCTCCCCCATGGAGATGGCGGCGGTGTCCGCCCGGCGCGAGTTCTGCGAAAAGAACGGCGTGCCCCCCGAGGAGGTGGGCTGCTTTTTCATCTCCCCCTGCGCCGCCAAGATGACCGCCATCCGCCGCCCGCTGGGCCACACAAAGAGCGCCGTGGACGGCGTGATCTCCATCATGGAAATTTTCGGCCTTCTGTCCACCAACATCCGCAAGGCGCCCCAGGCGCCCGTGGAGGCGGACGAGGGCTTTCGCGCCACCGGGCTGGGCCTGGGCTGGGCGCGCACCGGCGGCGAGGCGCTGGCCGCGGGCATCGAAAACGCGCTGGCCGTGGACGGCATCGACCAGGTGGCCAAGGTGCTGGAGGAAATCGAAAACAACCGCCTGCCGGACCTCACCTTCTTCGAGGGGCTGTCCTGCGTGGGCGGCTGCGTGGGCGGCCCGCTGACGCTGGAAAACGGCTTTATCGCCAGAAACCGCATCCGCGACCTGGTGCGCCGCCTGCCCGCCAAGCGGCCCGACGAGAACATCGCCCGCGGGGAATTTGAAGCCCTGAAGCGCGACCTGTACTTTGACGACGAGATCCGCCCCATCAAGGCCATGCAGCTGGACCAGGACCTGCAAAAGGCGCTGGCCATGATGGACCGGATCGAGGAGATCCGCCAGCGGCTGCCGGGGCTTGACTGCGGCTCCTGCGGCTCGCCCACCTGTCAGGCGCTGGCCGAGGACATCGTGGGCGGCTTCGCTCACGAGACGGACTGCGTGTTCGTCCTCAAGGAGCGCGTGCGGGAGATGGCCAAGCAGATGGTGTCCCTTTCGGAGAACACGCGCCTGTAGCGGCGCCTTTGCCGCCCCGCCCAGTCGCCCGAATACAGGAGGGAGTCTATGGACATTCAGGGCCTTGTGCGCCTCACCGGCGCGAAGAATCTCACCCCCGGCGTCGATCCCGGCCGCGAAGTGCTGTGCGGCTATAGCTGCGACCTGCTCAGCTGGGTCATGGCCCACGGCAAGGCGGGCATGGCCTGGATCACCGTGCAGACCCACATGAACGTGGTGGCCGTGGCCACGCTGATGGAGATGGCCGCCATTTTGGTGCCCGAGGGCATCGCCGTGGCGGAGGACGTGGTAAAGCGCGCCGCCGACGAGGGCGTGGCTGTCCTCTCCAGCGAAAAGACCGCCTTCGAGCTGTGCGGGCTGATGTACGGCGCGGGCATTACCAAGAGCTGACGGGGCCGCGCCCCGCGTAAAGGGGGAAGCCATGCGCGCCTATTGCGACCTGCACCTGCACTCCTGCCTGTCCCCCTGCGGCGACGAGGCCATGACCCCCGGCAACATCGCCGGCATGGCGCACCTGAAGGGGCTGGATTTGATCGCCGTCACCGATCACAATACCGCCCGGCAGCTGCCCGCGGTGGAGGCCGCCTGCCGGCGGATGGGCGTGAACCTTCTGCCCGGCATGGAGCTGACCACCCGCGAGGAGGCGCACCTTCTGGCCTACTTCCCGTCGGTGGAGGCGGCGCTGGCCTTTTCCGAGCGCGTCTATTTGCTGCTGCCGGACATGCCCAACATGCCGGACTTCTTTGGCCGTCAGCTGATTTTGGACGAGGACGACGGGGTCCTCGGCGTCGAGGACCGGCTGCTCATCTCCGCGCTGGATATGTCCCTCGAGGACCTGACCGCCGGGATCCGCGCCTTCGGCGGGCTTCCGGTGCCCGCCCACATCAACCGCGGCGCCAACGGCCTTCTGAACGCGCTGGGCTTTTTGCCCCCCGGCAGCGACTTTGCCGCGCTGGAGATCGTGCCCGCGCTGCCCTGCCCGGGGGATTATTCCGGCTGGAAAATTCTCCGATCCTCCGACGCCCACCGCCTGGAGGACATGTTTGAGCGCGTGTTTTTTCTGGAGCTTCCCGAACCCACCGCGGCGGGCTTCTTCGCCGCCTTCGGCGCGGAGGGATGAAGGCCGCGCCGTGAAAGCGTTTGTGTTTTTTCCATGAATACGCTATAATTAGGAAAAACTGTGATTCCGGAGGATTCCCTTGCAGACGAAACCCAAAAAAACGCCGCCGCGCGCGGCCGGGCGGGCTCCGCGCGCCGCCGCGTCGCGCCGGCCGGCCACGCCCGTCGCGCTGGCCGCCTTGGCGGCGGTGGCCGCGCTGGTGCTTCTGTACCTTCTGGAGCTCCACTGGGGCGCGCCGAACCTCGGCGCGGGCGAAACCGCCGCAACGAACGCGGTGGCCGCCGTGGCGCCGGTGGGCGCCGTGCGGGTGACGGAGGTCATGTCCTCCAACAAGACCGCCGTCCCCGACGAGGCGGGCAAGTATCCCGACTGGGTGGAGCTCTTTAACGCCGCCCAGGAGCCGGTGGACATCACCGGCTGGTCGCTGACGGACAACATGGATAAGCTGGTGCGCTTCACCTTTCCGGAGATGACCCTGGCGCCGGGCGAATACGTGGTCGTCTACTGCGACGACGATCTCAAAAACACCGCGGGCTACCCCTTTCACGCGCCCTTCAAGCTCAGCGCCCAGGGCGACCAGGTGCTGCTGTTTGACCGGGAGGGCGACATCATGCACTCGCTGACGGTGCCCGCCCTTCAGGCCAACCAGTCCTACCGGCTGAACGCCGACGGAGACTGGGAGGTTTCCGCGGAGTACACGCCGGGCCTGCCCAACACCGAGGAGGCCTTTGCCCAGGCGGCGGGCGTGGTTACCGAGAGCGCGGTGCGGCTCAGCGAGGTCATGGCGGACAACAAAAGCTACGCCGGGCGAAACGGCGTCTACGACGACTGGATTGAGCTCTACAACGCATCCGACGCGGCGGTGTCCCTCCGGGGCTACGCCCTCACGGACGATCCGTCCAAGCCCTTCAAGTGGCGCTTTCCGGATGTGACCATTCCCGCCCGGGGCTACCTTCTGGTCTACGCCTCCGGACGGGCGGACACGGATATGGACGCCTCCTTCAAGCTCAACGCCGAGGGCGAAACGGTGGTGCTGTCCGACGCGAGCGGCCGCGCGCTGGACCGGGTGGACTATGGCCTGCTTTCGGCCGACCAGTCCTTCTCCCGGGAGGGCGACGGGTGGACGGGCGCCCTGGCGCCCACGCCCGGCATGGCCAACACGAAGGAGAGCGCCGACGCCATGGACGCGCTCCTGGCCTCGGCCAATACCGTCAGGGTGTTTCTCAACGAGGCGGCGGCCTCGGCGCGGCAGCCGGGCGCCGCCAAGTCCGCCCCGGACTGGGTGGAGCTGTACAACCAGAGCCTGCACGCGGTGGACCTCTCCGGCTACGGCCTTTCCGACGATCCGGACCACCCCCGCAAGTGGCGGTTCCCGTCGGGCACGAAGATCGAGGCCGGCGGCTACCTCCGGGTGCTGCTCAACGGGCTGGACAAGGCGGACCTTTCCAAAAACGCCTTTGCCGCCAACTTCAAGCTGTCGCTTTCGGGGCGCGAAACGCTGGTGCTTGCCACGCCGGAAGGCGCGATCCTGGACCGGATGCCCCTTCTGACGCAGTACGGCGGGGTGTCCTACGGCAGGATCAGCGGTCGGGACGGCTTTTTTTATTTGGAGAGCGCCACCCCCGGCGCCCTCAACAGCCAGACCCCCTACCAGGGCCGCGTGGAGAGCGTGTCCTTTTCCGAGCCCGGCGGCTTTTATACGGGCGGTGTGACGGTCGCCCTCCTTGCGCCGGAGGGCGCCGATGTCCGCTACACGCTGGACGCCACCGAGCCCACCGAGGCCTCGCCCCGCTACGAGGGCCCCATCGCGCTTTCCGAAACCACGGTGCTGCGCGCCCGGGCCTTCCGGGACGGCATGCTGCCCTCGCTGGTGTCCACCCACACGTACCTCTTTGCGGCGCCCCACACGCTGGATGTGATTTCGCTGGTGGCCGACCCGGCGGGGCTCTTTGACGAGGAAAAGGGCCTTCTGGTCATGGGCCCCAAGAAGCTGAAATACCCCTTCAAGGGCGCCAATTTCTGGCAGGACTGGGAGCGCGCCGCCCACGTGGAGTACTTTACCGCCGATGGCGAAACCCTCCTTTCCCAGGGCGCGGGGCTGCAGCTTCAGGGCCAGTACAGCCGCATGGAGGACCAGAAGGCCTTCAAGATTTCCGCCCGCAACGCCTACGGCGACAACCGGTTCCGCGCCGCCATTTTCCCCAACCGGGACTATGCCCAGGTGAAGTCCTTTCTTCTGCGCGCCTCCGGGCAGGACGCCAACAAGACCCGCTACCGGGACGCGCTTTTGACCTCGTTGGCGGCGGCCACATCCGTCATGTACCAGGACGCGAGGCCCGTGGCGGTGTACCTGAACGGCCAGTACTGGGGCCACTACAACCTGCGCGAGCGCATTCACAAATACTCCATCGCCCAGTTCATGGGCTGGAAGGAGCCGGACAAAATCAGCATCGTGAAGGCCAACGACACGGTGATGCAGGGCTCCGACAAGACCTTTCAGCAGCTTCTTTCCTACGTGAAGAAAAACGGCGTCAGGACGGACGAGGACATCGCCTACGTGGAATCAAAGATCGACCTTGAGAACTACCTGGAGTACATCGCGCTGGAGACCTTCATCGGCAACACCGACCTGCTCAACGTCAAGCGGTACCGGTCCGACGAGGGCGACGGCCGCTGGCGCTGGATCATCTTTGACACCGACTGGGCCTTCTACACCGACACCGACTCCTTCGGCCGCTGGCTGAAGGCGGGCGGCATGGGCTCCGGCAACAAGACGGACAACAGCCTTTTCATCGCGCTGATGAAGAACAAAACCCTGCAGCAGCGCTACCTGACGGTGCTGGGCCGCCTCATGTCCACCGAGTGGACCACCCGAAAGATTCTGGAAAAGTCCCAACAGTGGCAGGACACCCTCTACCCGGAAATGCCCGCCCAGACGAAAAAGTGGGGCGGCAACGAGAAGGGCTGGCTGAACGCCATCAAGAGCTTCAACAACTACGCCAAGACCCGCCCCAAGAAGCTGCTCACCTACATTCAGCGCGCCACCGGCTACACCAAGGCCGAAATGCGCGTCTACTTCGGCGACATCATGGACCAGATCGAAGCCGGTTAAGGAGGCCCCATGCGTGCTTACGCGCCCCGACACGAACTGAAATTCTACCTCGGCAACACCGACGCCCTGTGGCTTTCGGCGCGCCTTTCCGCCGCGCTCCCCCGCGACCGGAACGCCGGGGCCGACGGCAGCTACCGGGTGCGGTCGCTGTACCTGGACGACGCCTGGGACAGCGCCTATTACGACAAGATTGCCGGCAATCCGTCGCGGGATAAGTACCGCCTGCGCCTGTACAACGGGGACGACGGCCTGATCCTGCTGGAACGCAAGCGCAAGCTGGGCGACCTGATCCAGAAGGAGAGCGTGCGGATCTCCCGCCGGATGGCCGACCGCATCGCCGCCGGCGACCCTTCCGGCCTCGACCGGGTGGACAGCCCCCTCGTCCGCGACCTGTACTGCGGGATGCGCACGCGGCTTCTGCGCCCCGTGGTGGTGGTGGACTACGCGCGGGAGGCCTTCTGCCACGGCGCCGAAACCGCGCGCGTGACCATCGACCGGTACCTGCGCGCCGGGCCGCGCACGGCGCTTTTTGATCCGGACGCGCCCGCGCTGCCGGCGCTTCACGCCGATCAGGCGATTCTCGAGGTCAAGTTTGACCGCGTGCTGCCGGAGCCCATTGCGCTTCTCATCCGGGACGCCCCCGCTGCCCGCGCGGCCATTTCCAAATACGTGTTCTGCCGCCGGTACGAGCCGCTGCGGTGATCCCTCCGGGCATACAAAGGTTTTTGAGGAGGAACCCCCATGAACAACCTGACCAAGCTGGACCTGAGCAACATGTCCATCACCCCCAGCTCCACGGTGACGATCCTCTTTGCGATGCTGCTGGCCTTCGGCATCGGGCTATTCATCTTCTGGGTGTACAAGATCAACTACAAGGGCGTGATGTACAGCCAGAACTTCGCGCTGACGCTGGTCATGATGACCCTCATCACCACGCCGGTGGTCATGTGCATCCGCGATTCCATCCAGCTGTCGATGGGCATGGTGGGCGCGCTGTCCATCGTGCGGTTTCGCACCGCGGTGAAGGACCCGCTGGACACCGCCTACATGTTCTGGGCGCTGACGATGGGCATCCTGCTGGGCGCGGGGCAGTTTTTCCTGGCCGGCCTGGCCGCGGTGGGCATTGCGGCGCTGGTGTTTGTGCTGTCCCGCGTCACCACCAAGGCGCCGGACAGCTTCCTGCTGGTGGTCCGGTGCGCGCCGGGCGCGGAGAATGCCGCCATGGGCGCGCTGCGCGGCGTCAAGCACCAGAAGGTGAAGAGCCGCACCACCTCCCCCCAGGGCAGCGAGATCACGCTGGAGGTGCGCGTGGACCGGCAGGAGGCGCTTTTGAAGAACCTGATGGCCACCGAGGGCGTCCGCGACGCCACGCTGGTGGCCTACCAATCCGAAACGCTGTAAAGGGGAATTGTCATGGATGAGCTGCTGAAGATTCTGTCCAGCCCGGCCATGGCCATCGCCGTGGGCGTGGTGGGCGCGGTGATTTTGATCTGGGCCGCGGCGCGGCTGCGCGGCGGCGCGCTGGAAAAGCGGCTGGGCGACATGCAGTCCGCGCTGTCGGACCAGTTTCAGTCCGTGCGCAGCGAAACCGGTGACGCGGCGCAGAAGTCCCGCGAGGAGATGGGCGCGAACCTCCGCGGCATGAGCGATTCCGTCGCCCGCGTGATGGGCGAGATGGGCCGCACCCAGCAGATGCAGCTGGATGCCTTTGCCGCCCAGCTGCGCGAACTGGGCCGGGACGAGGAGACGCGCCTTTCCGAGCTGCGCCGGGGCGTGGAGGCGCGCCTCGCGGCCTACGAGGAGCGCATCGCCTCCATCGGCGACGTGGTGGACAACCGGCTGATGAGCGGCGAAACCCGCATCGACCGGCTGCGCGAAGGCGTGGAGGCGCGGCTGCAGAGCCTCCAGATTGACAACGGCCAGCGGCTGACCCAGATGCAGCAGATGGTGGACGAAAAGCTGACCTCCACGCTGGACAGGCGCGTGAGCGAAAGCTTCCGCCTGGTCAGCGAGCGGCTGGAGCAGGTGTACAGCGGCCTGGGCGAGATCGAGGCGCTGGCCAGCGGCGTGGGCGACCTCCGGCGCGTGCTGACGGGCGTAAAGTCCCGCGGCGCGGTGGGCGAGATCCAGCTGGGCGCGCTGCTCGGGCAGATCCTGTCCCCCGACCAGTACGAGGCGGACGTGCGCCTGTCCGAGGGCGCGGAGCCGGTGGGCTACGCCATCCGCCTGCCCGGCCGCGCCGAGGGTGCGGTCAGCTACCTGCCCATCGACGCCCGCTTCCCCCACGAGGCCTACGACCGGCTGATCGACGCCGTGGAGTCCGGGGACGCCCGCGCCGTGGAGAGCGCCGGCGCGGAGCTGGAGAAAAAGCTGCTGCGCGCCGCCGAGCGCATCCACACCCAGTACGTCGACCCGCCCCGCACCACCGACTTTGCGGTGCTGTTTTTGGGCAGCGAGGGCCTCTACGCCGAGGCGCTGCGCCGGCCCGGCCTGGCCGAGCGCATGCAGCGCGACCACCACGTGACCCTCACCGGCCCCGCCACCCTGGCCGCGCTGGTCAACGCGCTGCAGATGGGCTTCCGCACGCTGGCGCTGGAAAAGCGCGCCGAGGAGGTCTGGACGCTTCTGGGCGCGGTGCGCGGCGAATTCGCCACCTTCGCCGAAGCGCTGGGCCGCACCCAGAAGCGCATCCGGCAGGCGTCCGAATCCATTGAGGACGCGGCGGAAAAGTCCCGCGTCATCGAAAAGCGGCTGCGCGGCGTCGAAAAGATGGGCTCCCGGGAGCGCAAGCGCATCCTGGGCGACGACGAGGACGCCGGCGAGCTCTTCACCACCGACTGGGACTGATCGCTACGGCGGCCGCGGGCGCCGCGGCCTCAGGAGAAACGGCCATGGCGGCGCCTTTGCCCGGGGCGGCAGCAGGATCTCCTGCCCCGCCCGGAGCGCCGTGGGGTCCAGGTAGGGGTTCAGTTCCATCAGCTTCAGCGGCGTCACGCCGTAGCGCCGCGCCACAAGGCGTACGCTCTCCCCCGCGCTTACAAGGTGCCGCGCCTCCTCAGCCATATCTGTCACGCTCCCGGTGATTGTTATGCCCGGGGACGGGAAAAAATGCGAAAAAGGCCCGCGTCCATTGCGACGCGGGCCTCAGACCATCAACAAAGTGCCCGTTATGCTTTAATCGTTCCCGGCGGCGTGCACGCCGGGAACGGGATAGCACCATCAGTGCGCACACTGGTGGCGCTATCCGTACCTTTGGTCAGTGCGCTGCGCGGAAATTCCAGAGAATTTCAAGCGCACGCAGACCCTTTCCCATCGCATCGAAAAAACCGTAGGGTTTTTTGATGCCTTGAGGCCCGCGTCCATTGCGACGCGGGCCTTGCCTTCCCTATTCCCCCTGCGACGCGAGAAAGTCGCGCACGCGCAGCCGGGCGCGGTAGACATCGTTCCGGGGAAAGCGCCCGAGGGCGGCATCGGCGGCCTCCGAAAGATTTGCGCCCTCCAGCATGGCCCCGAGGATGGCGAGGGCGGCGGCGTCCGCCTCCGCCGCGCCCGCCGCTTCCGGCGCTTCGCAAGGCGGCCTTTCCACGGCGATCACATATTCGCCCTTTTCCACGGAGGGGTTAGCCCTTAGCGCCTCCAGCACGGCCCCCACCGGGCCGCAGTCGATGCGCTCGTACTTCTTGGTCAAATCGCAGGCGGCAAGCGCCTTCGCCTCCGGAAACTTTTCCGCCACGGCCTCCATCAGCTTCACCACCCGGTGGGGCGATTCGTAGGCCACGAACACCGGCACGCCGGCCTTGTCAAACCCGGAGAGCGCCTCGTGAAGCGCCGCCCGCTCCCGCGGCAAAAAGCCCAGAAAAAGAAACGGCCCGGGGGTGAACCCGCTGACAGACAGCGCCGCGGTGATGGCGGAGGGGCCCGCCGAGAGCGTCACCGGAATGCCCGCCGCGCGGGCCGCCGCCACCACCGCGGCGCCGGGATCGGAAATGGCGGGGGTGCCGGCGTCACTGGTCAGGCAGACGGTGAGATCCTCCGCCAGCATCCGCGCCACAATTTCCGCCGCGCGCCGGTCCTCGTTGTGGCGGTGGCAGGAGATCATGGGTTTTTTGATGCCCAGGTGGTTGAGCAGCTTCAGCGTGACCCGGGTGTCCTCGGCGGCGACGAGGTCGCACTCCGCCAGCGCCCGGCGCAGGTTTTCCGTCAAATCGCCCAGGTTGCCGATGGGGGTCGCCGCCACGATAAGCTTTGCCATGCGCGTCCTTTCCCGCGCCGGGCGGAATACTCCCCGGCCCCGGCGCATACAAAATGGCGCGTTAACGCCGATCCAAGTCCAGAATGTAGCACAGTTCGTTCGAGGCCTCGAATTTGTCCAGGATCATCGCACCTGCGGGGAGGTTTTGCTCAAATGACGCTTCATAGTGCCTCAGCATGCCCACGTTTCTTCCGGACAGCGTGCGGGTGGGAAAGCTCACCAGCGCCCGCCGCGAGCGCATCCGCTCGAGAAGCGCCCGCCCGCCGCCGGGCGTCTGCCCCTCGAGGAGCGGCAAAAGCTTCATCGCAAGGGTCGCGTCCGCCTCCGGGAGCGCCGTATCTTCCGCCAGGTCGCCCGGGGTGACGGCCGCGTCCCAGCCCATAAAGCGGGCCCATTCGTTCACCAGCGCCGCCGCGTCGGTCTGAAGCTCGATCCCGCGGACGGAGAGCCCCAGCGCGCCCAGGTACAGCGGGTTCAGCCCGCAGGCGAGATCCGCCACCGTGCGGGGGTTGCCCAGCGCGGGCAGCGCGCGGTCGTACAGCGCGCGGATCTCCGGCAGCCGCTCTCTCGTGGAGGCGTGCAGCGCCAGCGCCTCAAAAAGCGCCGAACCGTCGCCGCCCCGCGCCCGCTCCAGAAGGCCCCGCGCCCGCTTTACGTCCTTCGGCGTCAGAAACGCGCCGGTGATCCGGTGAAGCTCCACCCGGGCCGCCTTGTCGGCCCCCTTCGGCCCATGCCGTCGGAGCATGTCCCGGTACACCCGCGCCACCGCGCCGGCGTACACCCCCCGGTACTTGGGGGCGGCGAGCAGTGCCTCGAGGGCGCGGTCAGGTTCCATCGTCCAGAAGCGCCATCAGGCGCCGGTAGAAGCGCAGGTTGTGGGCCGTGGCCAGCCGCAGCGCCTGGGGATCGCCCAATTTGAACAGGTGATGCAGGTAGGCGCGGGAATACCGCCGGCACAGCGGGCAGTCGCAGCCCTCGTCCACGGGGCGCCTGTCCCGGGCGTGGGCGTCGTCCAGGCAGTAGTGGAAGCGGTAAAAGCTTCCGGCCGGGCCGGACCCGCCGCCGCGCAGCGCGCCGGGGTGGTCGCAGCCCTCCCGGAACACGTACAGCCGCTGATGCCGGGCCTCGCGGGTGGGGATCACGCAGTCAAAGAGGGTATAGCCCATGTCGACGCAACGCACGATTTCCTCGGGCCGCCCCACGCCCATCGCATAGCGGGGCTTATCGGGGTCCATCGCCCCGGCGGCATACCGGAGGGATTCCTCGTGCAGCGTGCCGTCGGCCTTGAGCGGCCACCCGCCAAAGCCGAAGCCGTCAAACCCGATCTCCCGCAGGCGGCGGCCGCACTCCATGCGCAGCGCCTCATCCCCGCCGCCCTGCACGATGCCGAAAAGAAGCGGCCGGTCCGCCTTGCCGGAAAACAATTTGTCAAACTCGGCGCGGCAGCGCCGGCCCCAGGCCACCGTCAGTTCCACGCTGCGCCGCTGGGCCTCGGGCGGATCGTCCGGATGGGTACACAGGTCCAGCGCCATGAGAATGTCGCTGCCCAGCTGGTACTGCGCCTGGATGCACTTTTCCGGCGTGAACACCATCTTGCCGCCGGAATCCGGCCGGAAGATGATCTCCCCGTCCCGTATCTCGCCATAGGAGGGATTTTCACGGATCAGCGAAAACAGCTGGAAACCGCCCGAATCTGTCAGTATCGGCCCCGGCCATCCGCAAAAGGCGTGGAGCCCGCCAAGGGATTTCACCAGCTTCGCGCCGGGCCGCTGGTAGAGATGAAACGTGTTCATGACCACGCCGGGCACCCCCGCGGACTCGGCGTCGTCGAAGCCGGCCGCGCGCAGCGCCCCGTAGGTGGCGTCCGGGAAGAAGGCCGGAAGCCTTACCGCGCCGCGCCGCGTGACGAGATCCTTCACGGGGCCACCTCCAGCTTTTCCGCGATGCGCAGCGACGCGCTCCGGGCGCGGGGGTTCTCGGCAAGCTCGGTCTGGGATGCGGAGACGGGCTTGCGGGTGATCAGCTTTACCGACGGCTTCAGGCCGCAGACGCACACCGGCGCGTCCGCCGGGCAGCGGCAGGGGTTCGCCAGCGACCGGAACGTGGTCTTGACCACCCGGTCCTCCAGCGAATGGAAGGATATGACGCACAGCCGCCCGCCGGGGGCGAGCAGATCCGCAATGTCCCGAAGGGCCGCCTCCAGCGGCGCCAATTCGTCGTTGACGGCGATGCGCAGTGCCTGGAAGGCGCGCCGCGCCGGGTGGCTGCCGTCCTTGATGCGGAATTTCCTGGGAATGGCCGCGTCGATGATGCGCACCAGGTCCAGCGTGGTTTCCACCGGCGCCAGCTTTCTGCGGTCGCACAACACCCGCGCGATGTGCGTGGACCAGTTTTCCTCGCCGTACTCCCGCAGGATGCGGGCGATCTCCGCCTCCGGCCACCCGTTGACGATCGTGCGGGCGGTCAGGCGCTGGCTGCGGTCCATCCGCATGTCCAGCGGCGCGTCCTCGTGGTAGGAAAAGCCGCGGGCGGCGTCATCCAGCTGGGGCGAGGAGACGCCAAGATCCAATAGCGCGCCGTCGAGGCGCGCCACGCCCCGCGCGGCGAGAAGCGCCCGCGCGTTGTGAAAATTGCCGTACACCGGAAAAAAGCGCGCGTCCGAAATGCGCGCGGCGCAGGCGTCAAGCGCCGCCTCGTCCCGGTCGATGCCGTAGAGCCTGCCGCCGGGGCCCAGCGCCTCCAGAATCTTTGAAGCATGGCCGCCGCCGCCCAGCGTGCCGTCCAGGTACGTGCCGCCGGAGCGGATGGCCAGGCCGTCCAGGCACTCTTTGAGAAGCACCGGCGTGTGCTGATAGTTCATGGTTGATCCCCCGTGACGAGCGGCGGCAGCACCTTGGGGAACTGCTCCATGCGCTCGGAAATGAAGCGGCGCGCGTGCGCCGCGGCTTCGGGCCAATCCGGATGGCCCAGCAGCTTGTCAATCACGTCAAACCGCGTTTTGGGTACCTTGAGGAGGATGCGCCGCGCGCCCTCCGAAAGGGGCGAGAGCGCCTCCTGCGTCCGCGGCGCGCAGGCGGCGCACACCGCCCCGCCCAGGCGCTCGGAAAAGGCCGGGGCGCGCGTCGCGTCCCGCCCGCAGAGAACGCATTTGTCCACCCGGGGCGCCTGGCCCGTCAGCGCCAGGTAGTGCAGCTCGAAGGCGGCGGTGACCAGCTCCGGCGGCAGGCCGGAATAGCTGAGAAACGCCAGCGCCTTCAGCGCCAGCAGAAAAAGCGGTTCGTTGGGCTCGCCCGGCAGCGCCGCCAGGGAAAGGAGGTGCAGGTAGTAGGCGCCGTGGGTCAGCCGGCCGGCGTCCTCGCGCACGGGGTAATAGCTCTCCTGCACCTGGCAGGCGGTGACGGTGAAGCGAGCGTGGGACTCCACCAGCGTATATTCGCCGGCGGAGAAGTACTCCGCCGCGCCCATCAGCGGCGACCGGGGGCGCCGGCAGCCCCGCACCACCGCCTCCACCCGCCCCAGCGTGGGCGAAAAAAGCGTGACCATGCGGTCGTAATCCCGCCAGTCGCTGCGCCGGAGCACCAGCGCGCCGGTGGTGATCATGACTCCCGCTCGTACCCCAGGGTGCGAAGGTCCGAGGGCCGGTTGCGCCAGTCCTCCCGCACCTTGACCCAGAGCTTCAGATTGACGCGGGTACCCAAAAGCCGCTCGATGTCGGCGCGCGCCTCGGAGCCGATCTTGCCCAGCATGGCGCCGCGCTTGCCGATGATGATGGCCTTGTGGCTCTCGCGCTCACAGTAGAGGTTGGCGTGGATTTCCGTCAGCGTGGGGCCGGCCTCGATGGCCAGCATCTCCACCCCCACGCCGTGGGGGATCTCCTCCCGGAGGCTCAAAAGCGCCTTTTCGCGGACGATCTCCGCGATCAGCGCCCGCTCGGGCTGGTCGGTGATCATGTCCTCGGGGAAGTACTTCGGGCCCTCGGGCATGGCGGCGCGGATGAGGGAGAGCAGTTCGTCCATGCCGTCGCCCCGCCGGGCGGACACGGGCACGATCTGGTCAAAGGCGATGTCCCGGAGCTTGTCCAGCTCGGGCAGCAGGGTTTCCGGCGTGGCCAGGTCGATCTTGTTGACGGCCAGAAACTTCGGACAGCGCATTTTGCCCACGTCGGCCAGCACCGCCAGATCGCCCGCGCCCACGTGGCCGGCGTCCACCACGCAGAGCACCGCGTCCACGCCCTCGCGGGCGTCGTTGGCCGCCTTCACCATGTACTCGCCCAGCTTGGTGCGGGGCTTGTGCAGCCCCGGCGTGTCCACAAACACAATCTGCCAGCCCTCGCCGGTGGCGACGCCCAGAATCTTGGTGCGGGTGGTCTGGGGCCGGTCGGACACGATGGCTACCTTTTCCCCGACAAAGCGGTTCATGATCGAGGATTTGCCCACGTTGGGGCGGCCCAGTATGGCGACAAAGCCGGAATGAAAGCTCAAAGGTTTGTCCTCCTGCGCATCGCGTTTGGTTATTTGAGGTCCTGGGGGCCAAAGGCGTGGGGCAGCAGTTCGCGCAGGGTGGTCGCGGTGAAGCGCCCGGTGGCGCGGTCGCCGCAGAGGACCTTCATGTCCGGCGAAAACTCGACGAGCACCTGCCGGCAGATGCCGCAGGGCCAGGCGGGCTGCGCCTCGCCCGCCACGGCGATGGCGGTGAAGCGCTTCGCGCCCTCGGACACGGCCTTGACCAGCGCGGTGCGCTCGGCGCAGATGGTGCCGCCGTAGGAGGCGTTCTCCACGTTGCAGCCGTCAAAGGCGCGGCCATCCTGCGCGAGGAGGCACGCGCCCACCCGAAAGCCGGAATAGGGCACGTAGGCAAAGTCCATCGCCGCGCATGCGCGGTCAAAGAGTTCCCGGTCGGTCATGATCGTCCCTCCCGTAAAAATGGGGTGCGGCGTTCAGCGCCCGAGCGCCAGCATCAAAAGCGCCTGTTCCTCCAGCGCGCGCATGGCCCGCGCGCCGGCCTCGTCCACATGGTCGTAGCCCATCAGATGCCCCACCCCGTGGGCGGTGAGGTAGCCCAGCTCCCGCTCCAGCGAGTGGCCGTATTCCCGCGCCTGGGCCTGCGCCCGGGGCAGCGAGATCACCAGATCCCCCAGGAAGCAGACGCCCGCGGAGGGATCGTACTCCCGGCGGACGCGGGCGAGGCAGCGCCCGGCGGTCTTGCCCGGCGGGTAGGAAACGGTGGGAAAGCTGAGCACGTCCGTGGCCCGGTCGACGCCGCGCTGGGCGCGGTTGATTTCGCGGATCGCCTCGTCGTCCACCAGGCGCGCGGCCACCCCGACGCCCAAAAGGCCTTCGAGGCCCAGGGCGGCGCGGGCCACGGCGCGCATCAGGTCCTCCGCGCCCTCCGGCGCGCCGGGGGTTTCGATTTCAAGCGTCAGCGTGTTTTGGTTCATCGTTGGGCTCCCTTCCGGCATCGGGCCAGGGCCGCCGGGGCACCGGCGGGCGGCTCGGGATGGAAACCTCCGGGTACTCGATCCGGTCGTGGTACACGCCGGTCAGCACGGTGGTGAAGGCCTCGCTGATCCGGGCCAGATCGGCGAAGGTCAGCGGGCATTCGTCGAACTGGCCGTCCTCCATCTTGCCCTGGATCATCTTGCGGATGAGCAGCGGAAGCTTCTCCGGCGAGGCGTCGGAGGCGGCGCGGGCGGCGGCCTCCACGGTGTCGGCCATCATCACGATGGCGGCCTCGCGGCTTCTGGGGCGGGGGCCGTCGTAGCGGAAGTCCGCCACGTCCACCTTTTCGCCCTGCCGGGCGGCCTTGTCGTAGAAGTACAGAACCGGCGAATCGCCATGGTGCTGCAGGATGATCTCCTGGATCTCCTCGGGCAGGCGGGCGCGGGCGGCCATCTCCACGCCGTCGTGGGGGTGGGCCGTCAAAATGGCGGTGGACACCCGCGGGTCGGTGCGGTCGTGGGGGTTGTCGTTCATCTGGTTTTCCTTGAAGTACAGCGGCCGCCGGAGCTTGCCGATGTCGTGGTAGTAGGCGCCCACCCGGGCCAGCAGCGCGTTGGCGCCCACGGCGCCGGCGGCGGCCTCCGCCAGGTTGGCCACCAGAATCGAGTGGTGGTAGGTGCCGGGGGTTTCCAGCAGAAGGCGCCTCAAAAGCGGCTGGTTGGGGTTGGAAAGCTCCATCAGCTTGGACGCCGTGACCAGGTTGAACGCCCATTCCAGCAGCAGGGCCTCGAGAATGGTCAAAACCGCGCTCACCAGCGCGCTGCCCCCGGACCAGAGCGCCCATATCATCACGTTCTGGATCTCCGCGCTGTTGACCAGCCCCACCGCCACGGTGGTCAGCATGTTGATCAGCAGCACGATGGCGCCCGACAGCATGATGCCCGAGAAGCGGTGGCGGTTCCGGAGCACCGGCACCACTGCCGTGCCGGCCACCATGGCCGTGAGCATCACGCCGAACATGGTGGCGGTGAACATGCCGCTGTCCACCGAGGCCATCAGCCCCGCCAGGATCGAAAGCACGATGTTGACCACCAGCGCGAGCCGGGGCTTGATTAGGAGCGTGGTCAACATGGCGCCCAGCGTCACCGGCATCAGATAGGCGTTGACCGCCCGGAACGCCAGCGACCAGGCCACGGTGGTGACCAGGATCACCGCCATCAGCCCCACGCGGCGCGGATCGCGCAGCATGTCCGGGATAAAGGAGTACACGTACAGGACCAGAATCAGCGTGAGCAGCAAAAGCAGCAGTGCCAGCCCCAGGTAGAGCGAAAGGTCCACGGCCCGGTCCTTGAGCATGCCAAGGCTGTTGAGCATCTCAATCTGCGGCGCGGTGACCACCTCGCCCGCCCGGACGATGTTCTGGCCCTTTTTATAGACCACGTCCTCCACGGCTTCGCGGGCAGCCTGGCGCTTCTGTTCGGTGGTTTCCTCGTCCAGAAGCATGTTGGCCTTCAGGTAGGTGGACACGATGGCGCCGGCGGCGTCGGCCAGCTGCGCGTCGTAACCGCTCTCGGCGAGATCCTGAAGGATCTTGGCGGCGGTTTCTTTCTCCTGCCCTTCGGCCACCTTGGAATTGAGCGCCTGGCGGGTCAGATCCAGCGCGGCGTCGGAGAGGGCGGCCAGCACCCCGTCGCCGGTGTCCAGCGCGGAGGCGAGGGCGGCGTCATCCATCTCCACCGGGCGCATGGCCTGGGCCGCCTTTTTCAGGGTTTCGTCCGTCATCGGGGACACGGTGCCGTCCAGCCCTACCCTGAGCTGCGCCAGCGCGCGCAGCTGGGCGAAACTGTCCTCGATTTTGGAAAGCACGTCGGGCATGACGGACTCGTCGCTCTGGTAGGAGGGCTGCACCTCCCGCACGGCGGCGTCAATGCGCATGTCCGTGGTGATGGTGTCCTTCACGTCCTTGGAGGCCGTGATGGTGCGGGAGGCCACCTCGCCCGCCTTCAGATCGTACCGCTCGGGGGCCAGCGCCCCCGCCAGCAAAAGGAGCAGCGCGGCGTAGGCCGCCGCCGCGATCAGAAGCGACGCCAGCGCCGGCTTCAGCGGCCGGGCCTCCTGCCCCGCGCGGGCGCGCTTGCGCCCCGGGCGGGATTCCGCCCGGGCATTGGGCGCCGGCCGGGAGCCGGACGCCGACGTAGTGCCGGACGCCGACGTGGGGCCGGACGCCGACGTAGTGCTGGACGCCGACGTGGGGCCGGGCGCCGACGGGTTTTCCTTTTGCATGTTCGCATCTCCCAGCTTGGCGGCGTTTACCTTCGCTTGGCGTTCCGTTCGTAGGCCTTGACGATGGCCTGCACCAGCTCGTGGCGCACCACGTCGCGGTGGGTGAGGGTGATGATGGCGATGTCCTCCACGCCGCGCAGCACCTCCAGCGCCTCCACGAGGCCGCTCTTTTTGCCGGCGGGCAGGTCCACCTGGGTGATGTCGCCGGTGATGACCATGCGGCTGCCGGCGCCCATGCGGGTCAGGAACATCTTCATCTGCTCGGAGGTGGTGTTCTGGGCTTCGTCCAGGATGATGAAGGCGTCGGACAGGGTGCGGCCGCGCATGTAGGCCAGGGGCGCCACTTCCACGGCCCCGCGCTCCAAAAGACGCTGGTAGCCCTCCACGCCCATCATTTCGTTGAGGGCGTCGTAGAGCGGGCGCAGGTAGGGGTCCACCTTCTGCTGCAGGTCACCGGGCAAAAAGCCCAGCTTTTCGCCGGCCTCCACGGCGGGGCGCGTCAGGATAATGCGCTCCACGTCCTTGTTTTTGAGGGCCAGCACCGCCATGGCGATGGCGAGGTAGGTTTTGCCGGTGCCGGCGGGGCCGATGGCAAAGGTGGCGGTGTGGTTTTTGATGGCGTCCACGTAGTGCTTCTGGCCCAGGGTTTTGCACTTCACCTGGCGGCCCCGGTAGGTAATGGCGATGGCGCCCTGCATGATTTCATCGATGCGGTCGGCGTTGCCCTCGGCGGCCAGCTCGATGGCGTAGCGGATGCGGGAGCGATCGATGGATTCGCCCCGCTCGACCACGGCCTGCAGCCGCTCGAGCACCGTGCGGCACAATTCGGCCTTCTGTTCCTCGCCGGTGATGGTGATTTCGCTGCCGTGGGCGAAGATTTCCACGCCCAGCTCGTCCCTGAGCAGTTTGACGTTTTCGTCGTTGAGGCCGAACAGCGCGATGAACTGATCGCTCCGGTCGACCTCCATCCTGGTCTTATAGAGTGTTTCCAAGTATTCTTCCTCCGAAAGCGGCTGAGGGCTTCAGCCCGCGATGTTCATGCGCCATTCGACAACGGCGCGCGCGCGGATTTTTTCCCCTTCTATCATACTATAATCTACCCATTTGTCAATCTCGGTACACGGCGCGGTCTGCGCGGCACGGGCCGCGGCGAGGGCGTTTTCGGAAATTTCACGCTTGACGGCGGTCTCGTCCAGCCGCACCAGGCGCGTTTCCAGCTCTGCGTGCCGCGTGCGCATTACGCCCAGCGGCGCGAAAATGCCGCCGATGGGCAGAAAGCTCTGCTGGGTTTCCTCGCGGGAAAAGGCCTCCGCCCGGACCAGCGGCAGGGAAAAGCCGGGGCCGACGAGGGCGCGCTCGGTCCGCTCACGCCCGGTGGGCACCATCTCCTCGCGGGTGAGCGGGGCCTCGGCCTCCGCCGCCGTCCACACCCGGGCCACCACGCTGCCCAGCGCGGCGACGCCCCGGGTGAGCTCGTCCGTCACCTTTTCCTCGCCCCTGATCAGCGTCTGCCCCTTCATCACGCTGTCGCCGGGCTTTACCGCTGCCGCGCCGTAGAGCACCGTGACCTCCTCCACCACGCCGTCGCGGGTGGCGCGGATATCCCGGGCGGCCGCCGGGTCGTACAGCGGCGGCGGCGCGTCCTCGCCCACGGCTTCGATCAGAAGCCGCACCCCCTGCCGGCGGACGCCCACGTAGGCCAGCCCGCCCGCGTCGCTCAGAAGCCGCTGGGACAGCTGATAGGCGTCCAGCCCGTCCAGGCGCATGCCCACGCGCACGCCGGCGGATTGCATTGCCCGCTCAAGCCCCGCCTTTTCCGCGCCCGTCAGGCGCACCTCCACCAGCCACGCGCGGCCCGACAAAAGCGCCAGCGCCGCGAGAAAGATCACAAGCGACAGCGCCATCGCCGCCCGCCGCATGAGCGCGCGCCGAAGGCGGGGCAGTCCGCCCACCCGGACGACGGCCATGTCCAGCCCGAACCGCTCCGCCAGCGCCATCAGGCGCGCGGCGCCCGCCTCGCCGGTGCGCAGAATCGTCTCCCGCGGTCCCACCCGCTCGGCCGCGTCAATGGCGATGCCCTCGGCGCGGGCGCGGTCGATCAGCTTTTCCGCCATCCGTCCCCGGTGGCGCAGCACCACAGGCCCCCTCACCGCGCCGCCTCCCGGGCGCGGCCGGCCTCCGCGGGCAGCTCAATGGACTGGATCTCGCCCCGCACCGTCAGCGCGTCGGGGCGGATCTCGGTGAGCAGCAGCGCTTCGCCGCTGATGGTGAGCACCCCCTGCCGCGTCATCAGGCGCACGCGGGTGGGGCTGAATTCCAGAATGCCGGTGTGGTTTTCGATCATCGCGCGCCGGCCGCCCGCCAGCATCAGCCTTGGCAGCGCGCCCGCCGCCTCCTCCAGCCACTCCATCGCCGGAAACGCGCCCGCCCGAACGCGGCCCGGCGCCCTGCGCGCCGCCATGCGACCACCCCCTCTTTCTGATGTATGCGCCCCGGCCGGGCGTTATTTCCCGCACGCCCCGGCGCCCGCGCCCGCTTCCTTATATTCCCCGGGCAAAATTAGGTTGAAATGCGCCGCCCCCTCTGTTATACTATACGGTAGATTCATATGCTCAAAAGGAGTGGTTGATGTGCAGGCCGCCCTGAATGCCGCGCCGGGCTTCGCGCTGTCGATGCTTTTCAAGCGCGCCGACCGGCAGTACATGATGCGCTCGGAAAAGCGGCCCGGCTACAGGCCGCAGCCTTCTGGCGGCGGGCAGAAAAACGGCGGCCGCAGGCGCCGGCCCCGCCGCGTGGGCTACGCCATTATGACGGTGGCGCTGCTGATCCTCCTGTGGCCGGTGGGCCTGGTCCCGCTGTGGGCGCGCCGCCTGCGCTGGAAGAGCCTGGTCAAGGCGGCGGTCACCGTCGCCACCGGCGCAATCTTCCTGATGGGTTTTTCCTACCTGCTGACGGTGGACACCCAGGTGGACGCCATCAAAAGCGCCCAGACGGGCATCCGCAATTCGATGACGGCGCTGGCCGAATCGGTGGACTACGCCGTCGCCCACACCGACCAGTTTTCGGTGAACGCGTCGCGCATCACCTCCGGCGCCGCCCGGCTGGGCCGCAAGGCGCTGCTGGCGACGGTGCCCGCCGCCAAGCACAACATGGACGCCTTTGCCGCCCAGAGCGGCAGGCTGACGGCGCTGGCGGTATCCGGCGCCATGGCGGGCCTCCGGCAGACCCTCTACGACACGGGCCTCGCCCCCACGCCCACCCCGGCGCCCACGCCCCAGCCCACGCCTACCCCGGCGCCCACGCCGGAGCCCACGCCCTCGCCCTCGCCGCCGGTGGAAATGGTCTGGCGCGTGCCGGGCGAGGCGGTGTACCACAACGATCCCACCTGCGGCGGCATTGCCGGCGCGGAGGAGATCACGCTGGCCGAGGCGCTGGCCGAAGGGTTGATGCCCTGCGAGAAGTGCGTGCTGAACGCGGACAATTCACCCGAGCCCGCCGCGCCCGAGGCCACCGCGATGGCGGTGATCACCCAGTCCGAGGCGCCCGCGGCAGAGCCGACCCCCGCATCCCAGGCCGATCCGGCCGCGGCGGCGGTTTCGGCGTCGCCGATGCCGGTCACGCCCAAGTCGGCGGAAAGCCCGGCCGCCCCGTCGCCGTCGCCGTCGCTTGAGCCCACCGAGGCGCCCACGCCCCAGCCCACGCCGGAGCCGCTGCCCCCCATCAAGACGCTGGGCGAGATGATGGTCTGGCATACGACGGGCGGCAAGTACTACCACCTGGACGAGCATTGCCCGGGCATGTCGGGCGCCAAGCAGTTTACGCTGGCCTCGTCGGTGGAGGCCGGGTTCAACCCCTGCCCCCGCTGCAACCCGCCCGCGCCGGAGATGCTTCAGGAGCCGATGGTGGTCTGGTGCGGCACCGACCACACCTTCCACATCACCGATGAATGCGAGGCGCTCACCGACACCTGGGTGGTGATGGGCTTCGAGGAGGCGCTGCTGGAGGAGGGCTATACCGGCTGTCCGGACTGCGGCGCGATGCTCTACGAGGAGAACGCCAAGTCCGCGCCCGTGGCCACCCCCGCGCCGGCGGAACCCGCCATCAGCAACTGACGTCCCGCGCGCCCTGCGGGCGGCGCTCGCCGCCCGCATTTTGTTTCCAAAACCGTACACAAAGGAGAAAGTGCCATGTATACCCCCATCTTGCCCGATCTTCTGAATCGCTTTGAGCGCGACTTTGCCGGCGATCCGGTCAACGCGCTCAGGATGCACGCGGTGGTGAAGCACGGCGTATCCGACGCGGCGGAAAACCACCTGGAGGATGTCACGAACCCCATGACCTTCTCCATTGAACTGGAAAGCGGCAAGATCACCGACCAGAAGGCCAGCGGCCGCTGCTGGCTGTTTGCCGGGCTCAACACCATGCGCTACGAGATCATGAAAAAGCTGAACCTCAAGACGTTTGAGCTGTCCCAGAACTACCAGATGTTCTACGACAAGCTGGAAAAGGCCAACTACTTTCTGGAGAGCGTTCTCAAGACCGCCGGGGAGCCGCTGGACGGCCGGCTGGTCAACTTCCTGCTGCAGAATCCGCTGCAGGACGGCGGCCAGTGGGATATGTTTGCCGCGCTGATCGAAAAGTATGGCTGCGTGCCCAAGTACGTGATGCCGGAAACCTACCATTCTTCCGCCACGGGCGAAATGGTGCGGCTGATCACGGCCAAGCTGCGGGAGGACGCGCTCGTTCTGCGGGCGGCCTCGGGCGACCGGCAGGCGCTGAAGGAAAAGATGCTGGGCGAGGTCTACCGGATGCTCACCATCTGCCTGGGCGCCCCGCCGAAGACGTTTGATTTTGAGTACCGCGACAAGGACAAGAATTTCCACCGCGACTGCGGGCTGACCCCCGTCGAATTCTACAAAAAGTACGTGGACCAGGACATGAACGACTACGTGTCCGTCATCAACGCCCCCACCGCCGACAAGCCCTACGGAAAGACCTACACCGTGGATTATTTGGGCAACGTGGCCGGCGGCCGGGCCATCAAGTACCTGAACCTGCCCGGAGAGGACCTGAAAAAGCTGGCCATCGCGCAGCTCAAGGACGGCAGCCCCGTGTGGTTCGGCTGCGACGTGGGCAAGATGCAGATGCGCAAGCGCGGCATCATGGGCATGAAGACCTTCGACTACGAAGCCTTAATGGGCGTGTCTTTTGGCATGGACAAGGCCCGGCGGCTGGATACCGGCGAGAGCATGCTGACCCACGCCATGGTCTTTTTGGGCGTGAACCTCACCGACGAGGGCCGGCCCAACCGCTGGAAGGTGGAAAACAGCTGGTCCGACGAGCGCGGCCAGGACGGCTACTACATCATGACCGACGAGTGGTTTGACCAGTACAACTACCAGGTGGTGGTGCACAAAAAGTACCTCACCGAGGCGCAGCGCGCCGCCTATGAGCAGGCGCCCATCGCGCTGAAGCCCTGGGACCCGATGGGATCGCTGGCGTAGGCGCATCCCCCGCGGGGCCTTTCGGCCGTCCGGTCTGAAACGGACCGGAGATCAATTGCAAAGGATGATACCATGAAACTTGGCGTTGTGGGCCTGCCGAACGTCGGCAAGAGCACGCTGTTCAACGCGATCACCGCCGCGGGCGCGCAGGCGGCGAATTACCCCTTCTGCACCATTGAGCCCAACACCGGCGTGGTGGCGGTGCCGGACCCGAGGCTTGACGTGCTGGCCGAAATGTACCACCCCGAAAAGTACACCCCCGCCGTGATCGAGTTTGTGGACATCGCGGGCCTGGTGCGCGGCGCCAGCAAGGGCGAAGGGCTGGGCAACAAGTTTCTCTCCCACATCCGCGAGGTGGACGCGCTGGTGCACGTGGTGCGCTGCTTCGAGGACGGCAATGTGATCCACGTGGAGGGTTCGGTGGACCCGGTGCGGGACATCGACACCATCCGCACGGAGCTGCTGCTGGCGGACATCGAAACCACCCAGAAGCGCGCCGACCGGCTGCGCAAGCTTTTGAAAAACGGCGAAAAGAGCGCGCAGGCGGAGCTTGAGGCCGCGGAGGCGCTCCTTGCCCACATGGACGCGGGCAGCGCCGCCCGCACCTGCCCGCTGACGAAAGAGCAGCGCGCCGCCGTCCGCGGCTGGTTTCTCTTGACGGACAAGCCCGTCGTCTACGCCGCCAACATCAACGAGGACGGCCTGGCCGGCGACGAACGCGCGCGGCAGATGGTGGATCAGGTGCGCGCCGTGGCCGAGAAGGAGGGTGCGCAGGTGCTGGTGATCTCCGCCCGGGTGGAGGAGGAGATCGCGCAGATGGCGCCGGAGGAGAAAAGCGCGTTTCTCGAGGAGATGGGCATCGGCAAAAGCGGGCTGGACCGGCTGGTCACCCTGGGCTACGACCTCCTGGGCCTCATCAGCTTTCTCACCGCCGGGCCCAAGGAGGTCCGCGCCTGGACCATCGAACGGGGCACCAAGGCCCCCGGCGCGGCGGGCAAGATTCACACCGACTTTGAGCGCGGCTTCATCCGCGCCGAAATCGTCGCCTTTGACGATCTGGCGCGGGAGGGCTCCATGGCCGCCTGCAAGGAAAAGGGCCTGGTGCGCAGCGAGGGCAAGGACTATGTGATGAAGGACGGCGACGTGACGCTGTTCCGGTTCAACGTGTAGGACGCACAAAAGAAGGGGGCCCGCGGCTTTCGCCGCGGGCCCCCTTCATCTTTTCAGGACAGCCGCCCCTTGAAGTCCCCGTAGCCGAATGTCCGGACGAGGCGGCAGTCGCCCCCCTCCCCCTCTATGGCGATGGCGGGGAGCGGCACGCCGTTGAAGGTGTTGTTTTTGACCATGGTGTAGATGGCCATGTCGCCAAATTCCAGGATATCGCCGGGGGAAAGCGGCGCGTCGAAGGAATAGTCGCCGATCACGTCGCCCGCCAGGCACGTGGGCCCGGCCAGCCGGTAGACATGCGCCTTTTCGCCGGGCTGCCCGGCCATGGCCCCGCCGCCGGAGAAGTCCGCCGGGGCCGAAGGGTCAAAAAGCGGCGGCCGATAGGGCATTTCAATCACGTCGGGCATGTGGCAGGCGGCGGAGGCGTCCAAAATGGCGATATCGACGCCGTTTCGCACCGTGTCCAGCACCCGAGCCCGCAAAACGCCCGCGCCGAGGGCCACCGCCTCGCCGGGTTCGAGGTATACGTCAAGGCCGTACCCGGACCGCATCCCGCGGATGCATTTTTCCAGCCGGGGGATGTCGTAGCCCGCCCGGGTGATGTGGTGGCCGCCGCCGAAGTTGATCCACTTCACCCGCCGGAGCCAGGGCCCGAATTTCCGGACGACGGCGCCAAGCGTTTCCTCCAGCGCGTCGGCGTCCTGCTCGCACAGCGTGTGGAAGTGCAGCCCGGCTACGCCCTCCGGCAGCTCCGGCAGCGGCTGCGCCGCCGGCACGCCCAGCCGCGACCCGGCGGCGCAGGGGTCGTACAGGGCATGATCCTGCGTGGAACAGCCGGGGTTCACGCGAAGGCCGATCTCCGCCCCCGCCGCCCGCGCCCGCGGGCCGAATTTTTCCAGCTGCGCCAGCGAATTGAACACCACGTGGTCGGACAGCGCGGCAATTTCGTCAAACTGGTCGTCCCGGAAGGCGGGGGAAAAGGTGTGGTTCTCCCCCGGCATGTGCTCGCGGGCCAGCCGCGCCTCGAAAAGCCCGCTGGAGGCCGCGCCGGAGAGGTATTCCCCAATCATGGGATACAGCGAAAACATCGAAAACGCCTTCTGCGCCAGCAGCACGCGGCACCCGGTGCGCGCCGATACGCCGCGCAGAATTTCCAGGTTGCGCCGGAGCGCGGCCTCGCTCACCAGGTAGCAGGGCGTGGGCAGATCGCTTCGCCGCACGTCAGTCCACCGGCACGGGGTGCTCGTCCACCGTCCAGGGCAGCCCCCACTCGTTCAGCGCGTCCATGAAGGGATCGGGGTCGAACTCCTCCACATTGTAAACGCCCGGCCGACGCCAGCGCCCGTCCATCACCAGCATGGCCCCGATCATCGCGGGCACGCCGGTGGTGTAGGCCACCGCCTGGGAGCCCACCTCCCGGTAGCACGCCTCGTGGTCGCACACGTTGTAGACGTAGAGCGATTTCTCCCGGCCGTCCTTGAGGCCGGTGAAGATGCAGCCGATGTTGGTCTTTCCACGGGTGCGCGGGCCCAGCGACGACGGGTCCGGCAGCACGGCCTTGAGGAACTGGAGCGGAACGATTTCCCTTCCCTCGAACGCGATGGGCTTGATGGAGGTCATGCCCACGTTTTCAAGGCACTTGAGGTGGGTGAGGTAGCTCTGGCCGAAGGTCATGAAAAAGCGGATGCGCCGGACGCCCGGCACGTTCTTGGCCAGCGATTCGATCTCCTCGTGATGCAGAAGGTACATGTCCCGCCGGCCCACCCCGGCGAAGTCATAGCTCCGCTTGACGGCCATGGGCTCCGTTTCCACCCAGCGGCCGTCCTCCCAGTAGGCGCCCTTGGCGCTGACCTCGCGGATGTTGATCTCCGGGTTGAAGTTGGTGGCGAAGGGGTAGCCGTGGTCGCCGCCGTTGCAGTCCAGAATGTCGATGGTGCGGATCTCGTCAAAGTGGTGCTTGAGCGCCCAGGCGGTGAACACGCCCGTCACCCCCGGGTCAAACCCGCTGCCCAGGAGCGCCGTCAGCCCGGCCTTTTCAAACCGATCGCGGTAGGCCCACTGCCAGGAGTATTCAAACTTCGCGGTGTCCTCCGGCTCGTAGTTGGCGGTGTCGATGTAGTGAGCCCCCGCCTTGAGGCAGGCATCCATGATGGCGAGGTCCTGGTAGGGCAGCGCCAGGTTCAAAACCGCGTCCGGCCCGAAGGCGCGGATCCACTCCGCGAGGGCGGGCGCATCGGCGGCGTCCACCTGCGCCGTTTGGATGCGCACCCGGGTCTTGCCGGAGAGCGCGGCCTTCAGCGCGTCGCACTTGGAAAGGGTGCGGCTGGCGATCAGAAGATCGGTAAAGAAGCCGTCGTTCTGGCACACCTTGTGGACGGCCACGGAGGCGACGCCGCCGCAGCCGACGATCATCAGCTTTTTCATGGAAGAACCTCCTTATGACGCGGGTTTTTTGCACAGGGCCAGCAACAGCTCGCGGGTGAGCTTGCAGGCGGCCACGGCGGACATGCCGGAGACATCGAGGGCCGGCGCCAATTCCGTAAGGTCGCAGCCCACGACGCGGGCGCCCTTCGCCACGGCCACCGCCGCGCGCATCAGCTGGAGAAAGCCGACGCCGCCCGGCTCCGGCGTGCCGGTGCCCGGGAAGGCGGAAGGGTCTATGACGTCGAGGTCCACGCTCAGATACACCGGCCGGCCGGCGAGGGCGGCGAGGGCGGAATCCAGCCCCTCAAAGTCAAACCGCCGCATCACCGTGTGCCCCGCAGCGGCGAAGGAAAATTCCGCCCGGTCGCCGGAGCGGATGCCGAACTGGAAGATGCGCCCGTCGCCGAAAAGATCCCAGATTCTGCGCATCACCGACGCGTGGGAGAGCTTCACGCCCAGGTAGTCCTCCCGGAGGTCGGCGTGGGCGTCGAAGTGGACGACGGCCAGGTCCGGGTACCGCTCGCAGGCGGCGCGGACGGCGCCCAGGGTCACCAGGTGCTCGCCGCCCAGCAAAAAGGGCAGCTTGCCGTCCGCCAGGATGCCTTCGGCCCGGCGGCGGACGGCCTGAAGCGCGGCTTCGGTATCGCCGATGGGGATGTCCACGTCGCCGGAATCCAGCGCGGCCACCTCGTCCAGGTCCCGGTCCTGGTAGGGGCTGTAGGTTTCGATGCCGTAGGATTCGGCCCGGACGGCCCGGGGGCCGAAGCGCGCGCCGGGGCGGTAGGATGCGGTGCCGTCGAAGGGTGCGCCGTAGAGCACGATGTCCGCGCGGGCATAGTCCGCGTCGCAGCCCAGAAAGCACTCAATGTTCCTGTTCAACACTTCGCAGCATCTCCTCCACATAGGCCGGGAGCGCAAACGCGCCCACGTGCAGGTTGGTGGTGTAGTAGCGGGTGGAAAGGCCCAGAAGGCCCCACCGGGCGGCGGCGAGGTCCCGCACCGGGTGGTACTTTTTGGATGCGAAGCCAAAGAGCCAATGCCCCGAGGGGTAGGTGGGGATGTGGGCCTGGTAGACGCGGCTGATGGGGAAGCTCTCCACGATGCGCTTGTGGGCGCGGCGGCAGGCGGCGGCGTCCTGGTCGTAAAAGGGGCTCTCGTGCTGGTTGACCATGATGCCGTCGTCCCGGAGGGCGTTAAAGCAGTTGCCGTAGAACTCCCGGGTGAACAGGCCCTCGCCGGGGCCGAAGGGGTCCGTGGAGTCCACGATGATGAGGTCGTAAGCGTCCTTCCGGGTGCGCACGTACTTGAGCCCGTCCTCGTAGAAGATGGTCAGCCGGGGGTCATCCAGCCGGCAGGCGGTCTGGGGCAGGTATTTTCTGCACACGTCCACCACCAGCGGGTCGATCTCCACCATGTCGATCCGCTGGACGGATTCGTAGCGGGTCAGCTCCCGGACCACGCCGCCGTCCCCCGCGCCGATCACCAGCACGCTCTGCGCGTCCGGGTGCACCGCCATGGGCACGTGGGTGATCATCTCGTGGTAGATGAATTCGTCCTTTTCGGTGAGCATCATGTAGCCGTCCAGCGTCAGAAACCGGCCGAACTCCCTGGAATCGAACACGTCGATGCGCTGAAAGTCGCTCCGGCCGGAATAGAGCTGCCGGTCCACCTTGATGGAGAGCTGCACGCTGGGCGTATGCCGCTCGGAAAACCACAGTTCCATGGATCAGTCCTCCTTCAGCACGTTCAGGCGTTCGATGGACGGGTCTTCCGGCCCGGTCATGGAGGAGCCCTTCGCCCTGGCATAGCGGATGTAATCCAAAATGCGGGGCGTGATTTTTTCACCCGGGGCGAGAACCGGAATGCCCGGAGGGTAGCACATCACAAACTCCCCGGCCACGCGGCCGGCGCATTCGTCCAGGGGCAGCGACTGGCGCGGCGCGTAGAAGGCCCTCTGGGGCGTGAGGGCCACCTCCGGCTCGATGTACTCCTGCCGGAACAGGCCCTTCGGGTCGCGCCGGCGGCGGCGGCGGATCTCCGACAGCGCGCCGATGAACCGCTCGATGTCCTGCCGCCGGTCGCCCAGCGACACGTAGGCCAGAATGTTGCCCATGTCGCCGAATTCGATCTGGATGTCGTACTCGTCCCGCAGGACGTCGTACACCTCGATGCCGGCCAGGCCCACCCCCAGCGTGTTGACCGCCAGCTTGGTTCGGTCAAAATCAAACACGCTGTCGCCGTTTATGATCTCCCGGCCGAAGGCGCGGTAGCCCTCCAGGCGGTTGATCTCGTCCCGGGCGTAGTCGGTCAGTTCCGTCACCCGGCGGAACACCTCCGCGCCCCGCGTCGCCAGGTTGCGCCGGGAAATGTCCAGGCTCGCCATGAGCAGGTAGGAGCCGCTGGTGGTCTGGGTGAGGTTCACAATCTGCCGCAGGTAGCCCTCCGACACCCGCGGCCCCGCCAGCAGAAAGGAGCTCTGGGTCAGGCTGCCGCCGGACTTGTGCATGCTGACCGCCGCCAGATCAAAGCCCGCGTCCATGGCGGAGCGCGGCAGATCCTCGCCGAAGGAGAAGTGGGCGCCGTGGGCCTCGTCCGCCAGCGCCAGCATGCCGGCCTCATGGGCCATCTTCGCGATGGCGGCGGCGTCCGAGCACACGCCGTAGTAGGTGGGGTTGTTGATGAGGACGGCCCGGGCGTCCGGATGGCGGCGGATGGCGTCGCGGACCGCCGCGCGGCGCATGCCCAAAGGGATGCCCAGCGCCCCGTCGATCTCCGGCGACACGTAGACCGGTTCGCCGCCGCACAGCACCAGCGCGGCCATCACGCTGCGGTGTACGTTGCGGGGCAGGATGATCTTGTCCCCCTTTTTGAGGGCATAGAGGATCATGCTCTGGACGGCGGCGGTGGTGCCGCCCACGATCAAAAGCGCGTGGGCCGCGCGGAAGGCCTCCGCGGCCAGCGCCTCAGCCTCCCGGATCACCGACACCGGGTGGCACAGGTTGTCCAGCGGCTTCATGGAGTTCACGTCAAGGGACAGGCACTTTTCGCCCAAAAGCGCCTCCAGTTCCGGGTTGCCGCGGCCGCGCTTGTGGCCCGGCACGTCCAGCGGCACCAGCCGCATGGCGCGCATGTCCTCCAGCGCCCGGGCGATGGGCGCGTCCGCCTGGGATCGGGGCATCTCGTCGCCTCCCTTCGCGCTCAGAAGATGTTGCGTCCGCTGAAGATTTCGATCATTTCGCGGCGGAGGCTGCCGGTGATGTCCAGGCGCGTCCTGGGGGGCAGCTCGTATACGTCCACGTTGAAAAGGTAGTTTTTGAGGTCCAGCTCCTTGATCAGCATCTTGGTGTGGAACAGGTTGGCCTCGTAGACGTTGACGTCCACCGCGTCGTACCGGCGCAGGATGCCCGCGTCGATGTAGTCCTGGATGGAGGTGACGGCGTGGTCGATGAAGAGCTTTTTTCCGGTAACGTCCCGGGTGAAACCGCGCACGCGGTAGTCCATGGTGATGATGTCTGAATCAAAGGAGCCGATCAGGTAATCCAGCGTGGACAGCGGGGTGATCTCGCCGCAGGTGGCCACGTCGATGTCCACCCGGAAGGTGGCGAGAAACGTATCCGGGTGGTACTCCGGGTAGGTGTGCACGGTCACGTGGCTCTTGTCCAGGTGGGCCACCACGGCGTTCTCGGCGGGGGTCATGGAACCGTCGGCGATCAAGAGCGTCACCGATGCGCCCTGGGGATCGTAATCCTGCCGGGAAATGTGCAGCACGCGGGCGCCGATCATGTCCACCACGTGGGTCAGGATGCCCGTCAGGCGCTCGGAGTTGTACTGCTCGCCCACGTAGGCGATGTAGTCCTTCTGCTCCCGGGGCGTCTTGGCGTAGCAGACGTCGTAAATGTTGAAGCTCAGCGACTTTGTGAGGTTGTTGAACCCGTACAGCTTCAGCTTGCCCTCCATGGGCATCCCTCCCCGCAACAAGAGTTTCTCCCGGTTCCTTTCCGCGCACGCCGGGCGGACAAAAAAACAAGTGACGAGCCTTTTGCCCATCACTTGCGCAAGTCCGCTTTTCAGCCCCGGAGCGCGCGCTCCGGGCCGGGGGGCCCGCGGGCCGCCCTGAAGACAGATTCCGGGTTTAGAGTCTATATAGCAAATAATTACTTTTACTACTCTTATTGACCGTTTCACAAGTTGATGCGCCGCGAGGCGCCGGTTATAAAGTAACCAACTTATAAAATTTGAGCTCTTCGCTCCGTCAATGAGGCGGCGCCCCGCCGCCAGAGGCAGTCGACCGGCCGCTTGCGCGGCGCCCTCCCAAAAGAGGCGGTCCGTAATTATTTGCACGTTCCTCCGTCAACGCGAATGCAGACGAACAGTATCACGCGGCGCGTTTTCTGTCAAGTTAAAACTGCGCGCCTATGCCCTGGGGCCAAAGCTCAGCGAGTCGATGACGGACTTCAGCGCGCCCGCGGAGGTGCGCAGCTTTTCCGTTTCCTCGTCGGTGAGCGGCGGGGTGATCTCGCGGATGATGCCCTTGGCGCCAATCACGAAGGGCAGGCTCAGGCACACGTCGGAAATGCCGTAGCGCCCGTTGATCATGGCCGAAACGGTGAGCACGGAATTGGCGTCCTGCACGATGCACTCCACAATGCGCTTGACGGCCATCGCCACGGCGTAGTAGGTGGCGCCCTTGAATTTGATCACCTTGGCGCCGGAGGTGCGCACATCGTCCAGGATCGCCTCCAGCTGCGCCTTGCCGCAGCGCTCGGCCTCGAGGCAGGCGTGGTCGCAGTACTCGTCCATGGTCATGCCGGCGATATTGGTCAGCGACCAGGGCACCATGGAGCTGTCGCCGTGCTCGCCGAACACATAGCCGTGCACGTTGCCCGGGTTGAGGTGCACGTGGGCGGCCAGGATGGACCGGAGCCGCGCGGAATCCAGCATCGTGCCGGAGCCGATGACCTGGCGCGGCTTCAGCCCGAAATTTTTGGTGACGTGGTAGGTCAGGATGTCCACGGGGTTGGCCACCACGATGTACACCGCCTCCGGCGCGCGGCGGACCACCTCCGGCATGATGAAGGAGATGATGTTGACGTTACCCTGGGCCAGATCGATGCGCGTCTGCCCGGGCTTCCGGGCCGCGCCGGCGGTGATGATCACGATGTCCGCGCCCTCGGCGGCGGCGTAATCCCCGGCGTACACGTCCACCGGCGCGCAAAACGGCGTGCCCTGAATGATGTCCATGGCCTCGCCCCGCGCCTTGTCAAAGGCGATGTCGATCAGGACGATTTCGGTGGCGAGCCCCGAGGCGGTCAGCGTGTAGGCGATGGTCGCGCCGACGTTTCCGGCGCCGAGAATGGCGATTTTTCTTCCTTTGCTCAAGGGACGGACCTTCTTTCGGTCTTTAATTGCGGTATGGCGCGCCGTCCTGCGGCGCCCCGGCGCGGCAAAAGCCGCCCGGTTCTCCTGTCCTGCGTCAAATTCGCATCATACGAAAGCGCCTCGATTCAAACCATAACCAAATCCATATTGAACCCATAGCGCTTATTATATCTGATCACATTTCGGGAATCATTAAAATACGGAGAATTTTGTGGTGAGAAAGAATCTTTACCTGGTGCGCGTGTTTTTGTCACAATCCCGGCGCGCTCTTTCGCCAGGCGCTCCGCCCGGCGGCGCCGGTATTTTCCGCCGCGAAAAAATATCCGGCACCCGCGGGCCCGGACGTGCGGAAATCCGGCATTGCCGTGACCTGCCGCAAAATATTAAATGGAATATGCCGGCCCAACGCGGGCGATATGCGCTCAGGGCAGGGCCGCGACGATTTGCACCCGGCGCATCGCTTACCTGAGGCGCCGGGTGCGCGCAAGTGCTACTCGCAGCGGGACTGGTTGCCGGACCTGCAACAGCAGCAGTAGTACACGAAGAATCCGATGCCCGCCAGCAGGGCGGCGACAGAGCCCGGGATTGCGGGGAGGCCGATGACGGGCAGGACCGCGGACAGAATCAGCCCGACAATCCCCACAATGACGAGCGCGACGCTGATCAGAATTACCATGATTCACAAACTCCTTTCGTGGCCGTTTGGCAGCCGGGAGGCGAGGTGCAATCCATCCCATACTATTCGGATACCAGTAATGGCGTACCAAAGCGGCGGCCGCCGATCAGAGAACCCGCACCCTCAAAAGGGATGCGGGGTTTTTTGCCGTGATTTCAGAAGCTTTCCTCCATCGCGCGGATTCTCTCCAGCAGCATCCGGTTGACGGGGCAGTCAATAAAGTGCGCCGCGCTCAGCGCCGCGACGGTGCCGGCGAACAGGTCCACCTCGCTTTTGCGCCCGGCCTCCAGGTCCTGCCGCATGGAGGGCTTGCCGGAGGGGCTCAGGCCGTCCAGGATGCGCAGCCAGTAGTCGATGTCGGCCTCGGTCAGGTCCACGCCCTCCGCCTGCGCCAGGCTGAGCGCCTCCCGCATGGCGGCGATCATCGTGTCCCGGGCCTCGCCGGGCCGCTGCACGCCGCGGTAGTCGCATTCAAACACCGCCACCGCCTGGTTGACGCCCACGTTGAGCATGAACTTGCTCCACAGGTGCCGCCGCATGTCCGGCATGATCTGAAAGGGCACGCCCGTTCGTTCAAAAAAACGCGCCACCGCCGCCGTCTGGGCCGCGCCGCCGCCGTCGGGCCGGTTGCCAAAGCAGATCATCCCCATGTGGTGGCAGGTCAGGCGGTTCCCCACCTTGACCGCGTCCATGCCCTGGGCCACGGCGGGCAGCACCTTTTCCGCCCCCAGCGCGCGGCCGATGACCTCCTCGCTGATGATGCCGTTGAGCAGCGAAAGGATCACCGTGTCCGGCCCGACCAGCCCCCGGGCGGCCTCCACGGCGGCCGAAAGGGCGCCGAATTTCACCGAAAAGATCAGAAGGTCCGCGGATTCTCCGGGGGCCTCGGGCGTCACGTAGCGGAAGCGGCAGGCCTCGCCGTTTGCGAACACCCCCTCCTGCCGGTAGCGCGCGACGCGCGCCCCGTCCGCCAAAATCCTCAGCGCGCCCTCCGGCGCGCTTTTTTCAATCTGATGTCCGAACAGCACGCCCAGCGCGCCCAGGCCGACAATGGCCGCCGTTTTGATTTCCATCTTGCGCCTCCGTTTCAGGGTTTCCCGCGGATGCGGGCGATTTTTCCATTATATCCCTGCTTTCGGGCAAAAGCAACCCGCGCGGGGGCGATTGAGCGGCCCGGAGCCGGGTATACAATCAGCGGACAACTTCGGCCGGGGAGGGTGAAACGTGCGGGCGATTATGGAGACCGCGTTTGACATCGCGTACTTCGCGTGCGCGCTGTGGCTGAGCGCGGAGATCCTGCGAAACGCGCGGGGGCGCGGGCAGTACCGGCTCTTTGGCGCCATGGGGCTGATTCTGGTCTTTGGCGACGCGTTCCACCTGGTGCCCCGGATGGCGGCGCTCAACAGCGGAGCACCCGCGGCGTTCGCGGCGCAGATGGGGCTGGGCAAGCTGATCACCTCCGTCACGGCCACGGTGTTCTACGCGCTCTTTTACCACGCCTGGCGCGCGCGCTACCAGGTAAAGGGGCGGCACGCCCTGACGGCCTGGGTATGGCTTCTCACGCTGGCCCGCGTTGCGCTGTGCCTCTTTCCGCAGAACGACTGGACGGGCGCGAATCCGCCCCTCGCCTGGGGCGTCTACCGCAATCTGCCCTTTTTGCCGCTGGGCGCGATCGTGATGGCGCTGATGTACGCGTCCGGGCGGAGCGATCCGCCGATGAAGCGGGCCTGGCTGGCGATTCTGCTCAGCTTCCTTTTTTACATTCCGGTGGTGCTCTTCGCGGACGCCGCGCCGGCCGTCGGCATGCTGATGATCCCCAAGACCCTCGCCTACGTGTGGCTGCTTTTCATGGCCCGCGCCGCCGAGCGGGCGGACGGGGGCGCGGCGCGCGCAACGCCATAATTATTTTACCCATTGTGATTTGCATTTTGCCAAACAATACGTTATAATCATGCATACTGGCGCGAGTGCGCCCAGACGGGGCGCGCCTTTCTTTGCGCCGCCCGGTCCGCGGGGGTCCATGTGCATCAACCCAAGAGCGAGGAGCTGTTTCCGTGAGCAACAGAGGGTACTCTTCCAACAACCGCCGCAAACCGAAAAAGCGCATCACCGGCCGGTTCTACGCTTTTCTGACGGTCGTGGTGGTGCTGGTGATCATGTTCAGTGTGTTTCTGATCCACAACCGCGGCGGCTCCCGCGTGACGACCCAGAACCAGACCCAAAGCCCGGCCCAGACCGCCGCCGACGATTGGGGCGACGAGGCCGGGGCAACCCCGGCGCCCGACGCCACCGCCACCGCCGGCGCCAGCAGCCTTCAGGACCTGATCCAGAACGATCCGGACCTGGCGCCGCTGGAGGGCGACGAAAAGGTGCAGGTGAGCGACCTGTCCGTCAAGGAGGGCCTGCCCTCGGAGTGGCGCAACATCCTGCTGCTGGGCTCCGATACCCGCAACATCAAAAAGGTGTCCCGCACGGACACGATCATCATCGCCTCCATCAACACCAAGGACGGGCGCATCAAGCTGGTTTCCGTCATGCGGGATACCATCGTACCCATCCCCGGCCACGGCGAACAGAAGATCAACTCCGCCAGCTACTTCGGCGGGCCGGAGCTGACCATGAAGGTGGTCAACGAGTGCTTTGATCTGAACATCACGGAGTACGTGCTGGTCAACTTCGGCAGCTTCAAGGAAGTCGTGGACATCCTGGGCGGCATCGACATGAACGTGACCGAAAAGGAAATGGAGCAGATCAACGGCAGCGTCCGGGAGCAGGCGCGCATCCTGGGCCTGAGCAAGGAAAAGTACCTGGCCGGCGAGTACAACCTCAAAACCTTCGGCCCGGATACCCATCTGGACGGCCTGCAGGCGCTGGCCTACGCCCGGATCCGCCACATCGACAGCGACTGGCAGCGCACCGAGCGCCAGCGCATGGTCATCGACGCCGCCATCAAAAAGCTGCGCGGCTCGGTGTCCGTCAAGCAGGTGGTGAGCCTGTTCACCTCCTCCTGGCAGTACATGCAGACCAACATCGACATGATGGGCGCCGTCGCGCTCGCCACCACGGTGCTCAACAGCGGCATCGGCGAGGTGACCACCGGCCTGATGCCCATCACCAACACCTACAAAAGCGAGAGCCGCAAAAGCAACGGCCAGGCGATCTACGATACGGACTTTGAGGCCAACGCGGCCCGGCTCTATAAGTTCATCTACGAGGAATAGGGCGCACATCCATCCGGTGGCCGGTCCCTTCGGGATCGGCCACTTTTTAAGGCGAGGTGGTTTGAATGAAGACTTTTGAGCGCGCGCGGCCCGGGGATGCGGAGGCGGTGTTCCGCCTTTTTGAAGAGGCCAAGCGCCTGGGCCGCGGCCGCGGCACCACCGACTGGGACGAAACCTACCCCACCCGGGACCTGGTGGACGAGGACATCGCCCGGGGCGACCTGTGGACGCTGCGGGAGGGCGGGGCGCTGGTCGCGGCCATCTCCATGCTGCCGAAGGAGGAGCTGGACGGGGACGCCGGGTGGACGGAAGAACACGTCTGCGCGCTGGCCCGGCTGTGCGTGGACCCTTTGCGCCAGGGGCAGGGCATCGGCGCGGAGATGATGCGGCGCATCACGGAGGAGGCCGCGCGCCAGGGCTTTCGCGCCACGCGCCACCTGGCCTCGGTGGATAACCCCGCCGCCCTCAGGCTGTACCGCCGGATGGGCTGCCGGGAACTGGGGCGGCTGCGCCTCCCCTACGGCGACTTCATCGCCTTCGAGCGTCGGATCGGAAAATGACCGCGCGGCCCGTTTTGCCAAAGCGGACGCCCGCCCCCGCGCTTAGGGGGGCGGGCGTTTCTCATCGGGGTTCGAGGCGCATCCAATCGGGCTTTTTGTCCGCGGGCATGGCGGGGTGGTTCAGCCAGCAGGCGGCCCGGTGGCCGTCGCCCAGGGGCAGATCGGGCGGCTGCTTCAGACACAGCGCCATCGCGTAGGGGCACCGGGCGGCGAAGGCGCAGCCCTCGGGCGGCGCGAACAGGTCCGGCGGCGCGCCCTCAATGCTGGCCACCTTCTCCCGCGCCTGGCTGTTGATCCGGGGCATGGAGCCCAAGAGCGCGTGGGTATAGGGATGGCCCGGACGGTAGAAGATGTCCCGCACGGTCCCCTCCTCCACGATCTTGCCGGCGTAGAACACCAGCACGCGCCGGGCCATGTTGGCCACCACGCCCAGGTCATGGGTGATGAGCACGATGGCGGTGCCAAAGCTCTTTTGCAGCGACTGCATCAGTTCCAGAATCTGGGCCTGGATGGTCACGTCCAGCGCGGTGGTGGGCTCGTCTGCGATCAGAAGCCGCGGGTTCATGCACATGGCGATGGCGATCACCACCCGTTGGCGCATGCCGCCGGACAGGCTGTCCGGGTATTCGCGGCAGCGCTTCTGCGGATTGGCGATGCCCACCAGCTTCAGGTAGTCGATGGTCTTTTCCGCCGCCTCGCGGCGGGAAATCTTCTGGTGCTTGATCATGACCTCGGCGATCTGCTTGCCCACGGTCATGGTGGGGTTGAGGCTGGTCATCGGGTCCTGGAAGATCATGGAGATGGACTTGCCCCGCACGTCCAGCATCTGCCGCTCGGTATAGCGGGTCAGGTCCTCGCCCTGAAAGACCACGCGGCCGCCGTCGATGGAGCCCTGGGGCCGGTCGATCAGCCCCATCAGCGCCTTGGCGGTGACGGATTTGCCGCAGCCGCTCTCGCCGACCACGGCCACGCATTCGCCCGCCTCCACGTGAAAGCTGACGTCCCGCACCGCCTGCACGCGGCCGCCGTAGGTTTTGAAGGATACGCGCAGGTTTTCCACCGTGACGAGGGGGCTCGTTTCGGACATCTCGAAGGCTCCTTCCAAAGGGAATGCGGTTCCGGTTCCGGGCTTAGCGCCTCATCCTCGGGTCCAGCGCGTCCCGGAGGCCGTCCCCCAGCATGTTGAGGGAGAGCATCGTGGTGCAGATGAAAAACGCCGGGATCAAAAGCTGGTAGGGCTGCATGCGGTACACCTGGATGGCGGTCTGCGCCAGCGAGCCCCACGAGCAGCTGGGCGACTGAATGCCGATGCCGATAAAGGACAAAAATGCCTCGGTGAAGATGGCCTGGGGAATGGCCATGGTCATGTTGGTCACCAAAATGCCGCCGATGTTGGGGATCATGTGCCGCAGGATGATCCGGGCGTCGGACACGCCCAGCGTGCGCGCGGCCATCACGAATTCCTGGTTTTTCAGCTGCAGCACCTGGCCGCGCACCAGCCGCGCGCTGCCGATCCAGCCCAGCACCACCATCGCCAGCACCAGCGGCACCACGCCGGAGCTCATCACCGTGCGCATCAGAATGGCCAGGATGATCATCGGAATGCCGTAGAGCACGTCGATCACGCGCATCACCAGCATGTCCACCTTGCCGCCGAAATAGCCCGACACGCCGCCCACAATACAGCCGATGAAGGTGTTGATGAGCACCACGATCAGGCCGATGAAAAGGGACACCCGGGCGCCCATCCAGTTGCGCACCCACAGATCGCGCCCGGCCTGGTCGGTGCCGAAGATGTGCTGGGCGCTGGGCCACTGGTTCATGGCCTTGGCGTTCTGGGCCGCGAAGTCATAGGGCGACAGGATGGGCGCGAAGATCGCCAGCAGCACGTAAAGCACGATGATGGCAAGCCCCAGCATCGCCACCTTGTTTTTCTTCAGCTTGATCCAGGCGTCCTGCCAGTAGGTGAGGCTCGGGCGGACGATGCGGTTGAGGTCCGCGTCATCTTTGGGCAGGGGGGTCAGCAGCGCCTCGTCCAGCGCGCCGGAGAGAATGGCCCCGCCGTTGTCTTCCAGCATGTTCAGTCCTCCTCGTCCTCGTCCATCCGGTAGGCGCCGCCGCGGGCCTCGGCCAGCTTGATGCGGGGGTCAATGACGCCGTAGAGGATGTCGACGATCAGGTTGGCCGCCACCAGAAACACGCCGTAGAAGGCGGTCATGCCCAGCACCATGGTATAGTCCAGGTCATTGATGGACTGCACGTAGAACTTGCCCATGCCGGGAATGGCGTAGATGCGCTCCAGCACGAAGGTGCCGGTGAGCACTGCGGCGGTGATGGGGCCCATGATGGTCACGATGGGCAAAATGGCGTTTCGCAGCTCGTGCCGCCAGATGATCTGCCGGGTCGAAAGCCCCTTGGCCCGGGCGGTGAGGATGTAGTCCTGATGGGTGACTTCCAGCATGCTGGAGCGCATCAGCCGGGTGATCAGCGCCAGCGTGTAAAGGCTCAGCGCGATCACCGGCAGGATCATGTGCCGCCAGGATTCCCACTGGGCCGCGGGCAGCCACTTGAGCTTGATGGAAAACACCAGCTGCAGCACCGTTCCAATGATGAAGTCCGGCATGGAAATGCCGATGATGGCGATCAGTACGCAGATGACATCCAGCGCCTTTCCGGCCTTCTGGGCGGCCATCGTGCCCAGGAAAAGGCCCACCGACAGCGCCAGCAGAAGCGCCCGGACGCCCAGCCCCGCGGAGTAGGGGAACGTCTGGGCGATGGTGGAATTGACGGTTCTGCCCGGGTACTTGAGGGACACCCCCAGATCGCCGTGCAGAAGGTTGCCCACGTAGGTCAGCCACTGCTGCCACAGGGGCCTGTCCAGGCCGTAGTAGGTCATCATCTTGTCGCGGATGGCCTGGTTCGTCTTTTCACTGATGAAGGGGTCCCCCGGCAGCATGCGAACCAGCGCAAAGATGATCGTGATCAGCACCACCACGGTGACGAGGGCGATCACGGTTCGCTTCAGGATGTATCGGAGCATCGGTCTAACCTCCTGATGGCGTCGCGCAAGGCGGGCTTTGGCGGGCGGCGGCCCTTCTCCGGGGCTTTGAAAAATCCCGGCGGGGGTTTTTCAAAGCTCCGGAGCCGGAGGCGATGCCTCCGGCTCGCGGCGTCCGCGCGGCGGGTTTGGCGTTATTCCACGAAGTAGGCGTAGGCGTAGTCCAGATCGCTGCCCAGGTAGAAGCGCACCACGCCCTTGAGCTTTTCGCTGACGGCATAGGGCACCTGGCGCACCTGCAGCGGCACGATGCCGGCCTCCTCCATCAGGATCTGCTCGGCCTCGGCGTACATGGAAAGGCGCGTCTTTTCGTCGGCGAAGGTGTTGGCGGTGTTGACCAGCTCGTCGTACCGCTCGCTCGAGAACTTGCCGCCGTTCTGGGAGTTGGTGGATACGAAGTAGGACAGGTACGTGTAGGGATCGTTGTAGTCGGGCATCCAGCCGGCGTAGACCAGGTCAAAGTCGCCGGACACGCGGTCGGCCAGCATCGCCTTGTAGGTGACGGGCTCGACTTCCACCTTGATGCCCAGCGTGCGCTGCCACTGATCCTGGCAGTTTTCGCCGATGAGCTTGTTGGAAGCGGTGTCGGAGATCTTCAGCTTGATGGAAATCTGGGACGGATCGGTGATGCCCAGCGCGTCCATGGCCTTTTTCAGGTGTTCGGCGGCCTTGTCCGGCTCCGCGGTGGTCTTGTACACGTCAATGGGGTACTGCTCGGTGTAGTAGCCGCCGTCCGCGCCGGCCACCAGCGGCAGCACGAAGCGGGTCGCCGGGGCGTAGAGCCCGTTGGTGGCGATGGCCACGTACTCCTCGCGGTCCAGCGCGTAGTTGAGCGCCAGGCGGAAGTCCTGGTTGCCCAGGATGGGGTTGGTTGCGGAGGCGATGTTGATGCAGTACCAGTCCACCGCGCCCGAGGCGTAGGAGGTCACCACGGCGCCGGGCAGCTGGCTCGGGTCGGCCAGGTAGTTGGGCGCGATGGCCACGGGGATGTCCGCCAGGTCCAGCTCGCCCGTTTCAAACATGGAGAAGGCGGCCTCGGCTTCCATGATCAGAATGTTCACGGAGCTGAGCTTGATGGCGGCGCGGTTCCAGTAGTTTTCGTTGGGCACCATCTTGATGGACTGGTCCACCTGGTACTCGGTCACGGTGAAGGGGCCGTTGGTGAGCATGGAATTGGCGTCCATCGCGTACTGGTCGCCGTACTTTTCCACCAGCTCCTGCTTGACCGGGTAGAAGCAGGGCATGTCCAGAAAGCCCAGGTAGTAGGGGGCCGGCGTGGCGAACTCGATCACGAAGGTGGCGTCGTCCGGCGCGGACACGCCCAGCTGATCCAGCGGGAGCTTGCCGTCCATGACGTCGGCGGCGTTCTTGATCTCGTAGAGCACCCAGCTGTAGCTGTAGCCCTTGGAGGGATCGGCCAGGCGGCGGAAGGCGTAGACGAAGTCGCTGGCCGTCAGCGGCGTACCGTCGGACCAGCAGGCGCCCGGGCGAAGGTGGAAGGTCATCTTGAGGTTGTCCTCGGCCACTTCCCAGCTCTCCGCGACGCCGGGGGTCACCTGGCCCTCGTGGGTGCGCACCAGGCCCTCGCCGATGCCCTTCATCACCACGTAGGACGGGGCGGCGTTGAACTGCTGCGGATCAATCGTCGGAACGGAGGGCAGGGAGAAGGTCAGGTCCTGATCCGCGCTGAGGGTTTCGGCGGACTGCGCCTCCGCGAAGGCGGCGGGCGCCGCCAGCGTCAAAAGGAGCGTCAGAAGGAGACATAGGGTCTTTCGCATGGGTCCGATTCCTCCCTTTTCTCATGGACTTTCCATATTCCAGCGATACGCCGTCCGGGCGTGCCGCGCGTATGGCCGCCAATCCGCCGGATTCCATGGGGATGAATTGCAGCTTTGAAATGTTGAAATATGCGTTTGAATCATTATATCACAAAAGGGTCGGAATTCAAGCCAAATGGCAAAATGTCACAAACATTTTGCAGGGTCAAACGGGCATCGGCTGCGTATTTTGACGAGGAGCGCAAATTTTGCAGGATTGGTGCCCAAAAATGTGCGCGGCGGCGGCGTCCGCGCGTTTCGCCGGGGTGAAAGTACCGGCGAATTTCGGAAAACGCGCTTTACTTTGAAAAACGCCTGTGATAGAATTTCTGAAAAAGCCCGGGTGCGGCCGCGCCGCCGGACGGGCGGGGGGAGGAAGGCCGGTATGGCAGCCGAAAGCGCCCGCGCGCTGGTGGAGGTACGGCACCTGAAAAAGTACTTTCCGGTGGGGAAACTGCGCCTGAAGGCGGTGGACGACGTCAGCTTCGCCATCCGCCCGCAGGAGACCTTCGGCCTGGTGGGCGAATCGGGCTGCGGCAAGTCCACCATCGGGCGCACGCTGGTCCGGCTGTACGAGCCCACCGAAGGGGAGATCCGCTTCGACGGCCGGGACATCACGCACCTGGACAAGGCGGGCCGCAAGGCCTACACCCGGGAAGTGCAGATGATCTTCCAGGACCCCTACGCGTCGCTGGACGGCCGCATGACCGTGGGCGACATCATCGGCGAGGGGCTGGACACCCACTTTCGCCTGTCCGCCGCCGAGCGGCAGCAGGCCATCCACGAGGCGCTGGCCAAGGTGGGTTTGTCGCGGGAGCATGCCAGCCGCTTCCCCCATGAGTTTTCCGGCGGCCAGCGCCAGCGCATCGGCATCGCGCGCTCGCTGGTGATCCGGCCCCGCTTCATCGTGTGCGACGAGCCGATCTCCGCGCTGGACGTGTCCATCCAGGCCCAGGTGGTCAACCTTCTGCAGGAACTGCAGCGGGAGATGGGCCTGACGTACCTTTTCATCGCCCACGATCTTTCGATGGTGAAGAACATCTCCGACCGCGTGATGGTCATGTACCTGGGCCGCGCGGTGGAGCTGGCCGACAGCCTGGAGCTGTACAAAAACCCTCAGCATCCGTATACGAAGGCGCTTTTTTCCGCCATCCCCGTGGCGGACCCGGACTATGAGCGCGAGCGCCACAGGATCCTTTTGAAGGGCGACGTGCCCAGCCCCATATCGCCCCCCTCCGGCTGCCGATTCCGCCGCCGCTGCTCCCACGCGATGCCCGTGTGCAAGGAGGCCGCGCCCCAGATGCGGGAAATCGCCCCCGGCCACTTCTGCGCGTGCCACCTGCACGGCCAATAAAGGGCGCAGCCGCCCAAAAAACGCCCCCGGCCCAGAAGGGACCGGGGGTTTACCGCGTCACAATGCCGCCGCCGAGGCACTCGTCCGCCCGGTAAAACACCGTGGACTGGCCGGGGGTGACGGCGCGCTGGGGCCGATCGAACCGGACGAGGACATCGCCCCCGTCCACCAGAATGCGCGCGCCCTGGAGCGCCTGGCGGTGGCGCAGCCGCGCGCGGACGCAAAGCCACTGCCCGGGCGAAACCGGCGGCGCGCCGGCGATCCAGGTGGCGGCCTCCAGGCGCGATTCAGCGGAATAGAGGCGCGGCGAATCCGCCCGCTGGTCCACCACCAGCACGTTGCGGGCGAGGTCCTTGTCCACCACGTACCAGCGCCCGCCCTCGCCGCCGATGCCCAGGCCCCGGCGCTGGCCGGGGGTGTAGTACATCAGCCCCTCATGGCGGCCCACCACGCGGCCGTCCACGTCCCGGATCTCGCCGGGCTGGGCGGGCAGGTAGGTTTTCAGAAACGCGCGGAAGTTGCGCTCGCCGATGAAGCAGACGCCGGTGGAATCCTTCTTTTCCGACGTGCGCAGCCCCGCTTCCCGGGCCACGGCGCGCACCTCGGCCTTGGTCATATCGCCCACGGGAAAGCGGGCCATCTTCAGCTGCGGCTGGCTGAGCATGTAGAGAAAGTAGGTCTGGTCCTTGTCCGGGTCGGCGCTGAGAAGGAGCCGCGCCCGGCCCTCCGCCGCGTCGGTGCGCGCGAAGTGGCCGGTGGCCAGCTTCTCCGCGCCCAGCTTTTGGGCAAAGTCCTTCAGCGCGCTGAACTTGATTTCGCGGTTGCACAATACGTCCGGGTTGGGGGTGCGGCCGCGGCGGTATTCCTCCAGAAAGTGGGAAAACACCCGGTCCATGTACTCCCTTTGAAAGTTGACGGCGTAGTAGGGGATGCCGATCTGGTCGCACACGCGGCGCACGTCCGCCCAGTCCCGCTCGGCGGTGCAAACGCCCGTGTCGTCCTTTTCGTCCCAGTTGTTCATGAATACGCCGATGACCTCGTGACCCTCGCGCTTCAAAAGAAGCGCCGCCACCGACGAATCCACGCCCCCCGACATGCCCACGACGATGCGCATGCTCCGCCTCCCTACGCCCGCCCGGCCGCCTTCAGCGCGGCCCTGGCGAAGGCGCGGGCGTCCTCGAGCTGCGCGGGCGTCGGCCCGCGCCCCAAAATGCCGCGCATCGGCGCGGAAAAGGCGTCCTCCAGTACCGCGATCCCCCGGATCGTAAGCGCCCCGCGCATCTGCGCCAGGGCCTCGCCGCGGCCCGCGCCGCAGTGAAACAGCGCGGCGCGCTTCGCGCGGGACGGGTTCAGCGACTCGATGAAGGACAGCGTCACCCGGTCGGCGCGCAGCCCCTCGCAGCCCAGAAACATCAATTCCAGGTTCTCGGGCATGTATGCCGGCAGCAGCGATTCCATCGGGCAGCCCACCGCGCCCGCCACGGCCTCCGCCACGGCCTCGGCCCAGCCCTTCTGGCTCATGTAGTAGACCCTTGAGCGCATCGAAACACCCCGCTTCATGGCGTGCTCTCCGCACTCATGATAGCGGGGGGATGTAATATCCACAAGAAGGGCGTTGTTATTTCACATAAAATTCAAAAATTACGCCGCGTGCCGCAACAGGAAACCTCAAAATCAGACAAATTCGTTGTAAATTGCGCGAACGGCCTTCTCGAATTCTTCGATATCGACGCCCACGATGATGTTGAGCTCGCTGGAGCCCTGGTCGATCATGCGCACGTTGACCTCGGCCTTGGCCAGCGCGCCGAAGAGCCGCGCGGCGGTGCCCTTCTGGCGCACCATGCCGCGGCCTACGGTGGCGATCAGCGCCAGGCCGCCGCTCAGCTCGATGGAATCCGGGTGGCAGGTTTCCTCGATGCGCTGCAGCACCTGGTCGCGCCGGCCCATGAGCTCACCGTCGGCCAGGATTACGCACATGGTGTCGATGCCGGTGGGCAGGTGCTCAAAGGACATGCCAAAATCCTCAATGGATTGCAGCACCCGCCGGCCGAAGCCGATCTCGCTGTTCATCATCGCCTTTTCGATGGTGAGCAGCGTAAAGTTTTTGTGGCCCGCGATGCCGGTGATGATGGTGTCCGCGGGGCACTCCTCGCCCCGGACGACGATCATGGTGCCGGGATGCTCGGGGTGGAAGGTGTTGCGGATGTTGGTGGGGATGCCGGCCTTGCGCACCGGGAAGATGCTGTCCTCGTGGAGCACCGTGGCGCCCATGTAGGAGAGCTCCCGGAGCTCCCGGTAGGTGAGCCGGGCGATGGGGCGCGGGTTTTCGACGATGCGCGGATCGGCCATCAAAAAGCCGGATACGTCCGTCCAGTTCTCGTACAGGTCCGCGGAGGCCGCCCGGGCCACCACCGCGCCGGAGATGTCCGAGCCGCCGCGGGAAAAGGTGCGGATCTCGCCGTTGGGCAGCGAACCGAAAAAGCCGGGAATCACCGCGCGCTCGTGCCTTTCCAGCCGTTCGGCCAGGAGCTGGTTGGTCCACTCGCTGGCGAAGTGGCCCTGGCGGTCAAACTTGAACACCTCCGCCGGGTCGATGAAGTCCCAGCCCATCAGCTTCGCCAGAATCAGCCCGGAAAAGTACTCGCCGCGGCTGGCGGCGTAATCGGGGCTGCCGCCGGCGATGGCCTGGCAGGCTTCGTCCAGCATCGGGGTCAGGTTGAAATCGAGGCCCAGATCCTGCGCGATGCCGCAAAAGCGCGCGGCGATTTTGTCAAACACGTCGGCGTAGGGCTCCTTGCGCTGCGCCAGGCGGTAGCACTGGTAGAGCATGTCGGTGATCTTGACATCCTCGGGGGAGCGCTTGCCCGGCGCGGAGGGCACCACGTACCGCCGGTCGGGATCGGAGCGCAGGATGTCCCGCACCCGCAGGAACGCGCCCGCGTCGGCCAGCGAAGTGCCGCCGAATTTTGCCACCTTGATGCCCATCCAGCATTCCCCCAACAGCGTAATTGCAAAATATTATACGAACGCGGTTTGGCCGCGTCAAGGCAGTTTCTGTTTTTTATCTTATGTAGAATGCGCCGAAAAAAACGCGGCGCGAATGCGCGGCGCGCGGCGCATAAAGCGGGAGGGCCCATTTTGGGCCCTCCCGGAGCGGGGAATTTGCCGGATCAGTTGTCCAGAATCTCCAGCGTCACGTTCAGCTTGACCGTTTCGTAGCTGTTGGCGGTGGTGTTATTCTGGTTGTAGCGCCCGCCGTAGCCGCCAAAGCCGCCGAAGCCGCCGAAATTGCCGAAGTAGTCGTTGGAATCGTCGCTGCCGCTCTGGTCCTGGCTGTACTGGTTGGCGCTGACAAACTGGGTCGGGTTGGCGTAGCGCACCACGGTCACTTCCACGGTGTCGCCGGCCTGATGCTTATCCATCTCGCCCGTCAGTTCCCGCAGGCTCGTGACCCGGACGCCGTCAATTTCGGTGATGAAGTCGTACTGCATCATGCCGGCCTTCTCGGCGGGGCTGTCCTTCGAAACGGAGTAGACCACCACGCTGGACGGGGGGTAGTTGTTCATCGGATCGTCCGGGCCGGTGAAGTCGGTGACGGTGATGCCCATCTGCGGGCGGATCACCTTGCCGTCCTTGATCAGCGCCATGGCGATCGGGTAGGCGGTGTCCACCGGAATCGCGAAGCCCAGGCCCTCGAAGGACACGCTGGAGAACTGGCTGCCGGCGTACTTGAGGGTGTTGATGCCGATCAGCCGGCCGCTGGCGTCAAACAGGCCGCCGCCGGAATTGCCGGAGTTGATGGGGGCGTCGTGCTGGATGTACTTGATGTCACGGGTGGTGTTGTCGCCGTCCACCTCGCGCTCCAGGGCGGAGACGATGCCGCTGGTCACGGTATTGGCCAGCACTTCGCCGCCGGGGTTGCCGATGGCGATGGCGGTTTCGCCCACCACCAGCTCGGTCGAGCTGCCCAGGTCAACCGGCACCAGCTTGGCGGCCAGCGCCTCGTCGGTCACCTTCAGGACCGCCAGGTCCGTGGAGCTGTCCGTGCCCACCAGCGTGGCCTCCGCCTTGTCGCCGGAGGGCATCAGGATCTGGAAGCTGGAGCCCTGCTCGATCACGTGGTTGTTGGTCAGGATGTAGCCGCCCTCCTGGATGACCACGCCGGAGCCCTGGGCAATCATGTCCTCGCTGGCCTTTCGGGTCTGCGGATCCCAGTTTTCGTTGTTGGTGATGACGCCGACGACGGAATTGGCCGTCTTCTGCGCCACGTAGATGGCGGGGTTGGTGTCCTGTACGGTGACGGGGGCCGCGGTCTGGGTGGCGGTTACGTTGCTCTCGGCCATGACGCCGCTTACCATCATGCCGGCGACCATCGCCAGGGACAGCGCCAGCGCCAGCGCGGCGACGCGGATCGCTTTGTTCTTCATCGTGGAAACCTCCTCTTTCGGTTCTGGTCTTATGATACCAGACAATTTCCGATAATTTATGAACGGACTTTGAACATTGCGCGGGAAAACCCGCTTTTTTCGGCGCACAATTTACGCGTTCTCCCTTGACGGGGCGGCCCGCCCGGCGTATAATAAACAGGATAACACAAAAGGCGGTGACGGGCTTGAGGTTCTCCGGCGGCGCGTGCATGTACGCGGGCGGCGCGTTCCATCCTCTGGATCTGACGTTTGAAGGAGGCCGGATCGCAGGCGCCGGGGATCGTGTTTCCACCGGCCAGGCCATTCCTTCCGAAAGATATCTGTTCGTTCCCGGTTTCGTTGATGTTCATGTGCATCTTCGAGAACCGGGTTTTTCTTATAAGGAAACCATCGCCAGCGGCACGGCGGCGGCGGCCCGGGCGGGGGTGACGGCGGTGGTTTCCATGCCCAACGTGAGCCCCGCGCCGGATTCGCGGGAAGGGCTCGAGGCGCAGCTGGCCATCATCCGGCGGGATGGCCGCGTGCGGGTGATCCCCTGCGGGCGGATCACCCGGGGGGACGGCCTCGCCGACATGGCGGCCATTGCCGACTTTGTGGCGGGGTATTCCGACGATGGCTTCGGCGTTTCGGACGAGGCGCTCATGGAGCGCGCCATGCGGGAGGCAAAACGGCTGGGAAAGATCATCGTGGCCCACTGCGAGGACACCGCCTGCCCCAAGGATTCCCCGGAAGCCGAGTGGCGCCAGCTCGCGCGGGATCTGCGCCTTGCGGAAAAGACCGGCTGCCGCTACCACGCCTGCCACCTGTCCACGGCGCGGTCCGTGGCGCTGGTGCGCGAGGCCAAGGCCCGCGGCGCGTTCGTTACCTGCGAAACCGCGCCCCACTACCTGGTGTTTTCCCAGGAGGATGTGCGGGACGAGGGCCGCTTCCGCATGAATCCGCCCATCCGCACCCGCGCCGACCGGGAGGCGCTGATCGAGGGGCTGGCCGACGGCACCGTCGACATGGTGGCCACCGACCACGCGCCCCATTCTTTGGAAGAAAAATCCAAGGGCTTTTACGGCAGCCTGAACGGCGTGGTGGGGCTGGAAACGGCCTTCCCCGCCCTGTATACGCACCTGGTGCGGCCGGGGCGCCTGCCCCTTGCCCGGCTTCTGGACGCCATGTGCCTTGCGCCCCGGGCGCGCTTTGGCATTGCTGGCGGGCTTAGCCCCGGCGACGAAGCGGACTTCGCGGTGATCGACCTTTCGGCCGAATGGGCGGTGGACCCGGCGAAATTCCTTTCGATGGGCCGCGCCACGCCCTTTGAGGGCATGCGCCTTTTCGGCGCGTGCGTGATGACGGCGGTGGCGGGCCGGACGGTGTGGAAAAAGGAGGGGCTGCCATGGTGAGCCGCGTGCTGGAAAACGAGCCCATTGCCCGCGGCGTGATGCGCATGCGCCTTTCGGGCGATACGCGCCGGTGCGCGCCCGGACGGTTTGTCCACCTTCAGGTGCCCGGGTTTTACCTGAGAAGGCCCATCTCCCTTTGCGACTGGGACGAGGGCGGCTACGCGCTGGTGTACAAGGTGGTGGGCGAAGGCACGGCGGCCATGGCCGCCTGGAAGCCGGGCTTTGAAACCGACGCGATGGTGGGCCTTGGAAACGGCTACGACCTTTCCGCCCTCGGGGCGCGGCCGGTCCTCGTGGGGGGCGGCTCCGGCGTACCGCCACTCTACGCGCTGGCCAAGGCCCTCGTCGCCCTGGGCAGGCGGCCGGTGGCGGCGCTGGGCTTCGCCGCGCCGGAGGAGGTGTTCATGCGGGCGGACTTCGAGGCCCTGTGCGAAACCCGGGTGGCGGTGGGCGGCTATGTGACGGAGGCGCTTGGCGGCCTTGCGTTTGACTCCGTGGCCGCCTGCGGCCCGGAGCCGATGCTCCGGGCCGTGTACCGGGCGGCAGACGTGCCCGGCCAGTTCAGCTTCGAGGCCCGGATGGCCTGCGGCACGGGCGCGTGCATGGGCTGCAGCTGCGAAACGAATTTCGGCATGAAGCGCGTGTGCGCCGACGGGCCGGTGTTCCGAAGGGAGGAGATTTTGTGGACACGCGGGTGAACCTGAGCGGGTGGACCCTCGAAAACCCCGTCATCGCCGCCAGCGGGACCTTCGGCTACGGCAGGGAGTACCGCGACTGGTACGACATCAACTGCCTGGGCAGCTTCTCCTTCAAGGGCACCACCCTTTCGGCCCGGGCGGGCAACCCGCTGCCGCGCATCGCGGAGTGCCCCGCGGGGGTGCTCAACGCCGTGGGGCTTCAGAACCCGGGGGTCGATCACGTGCTGGCGCACGAGCTGCCGGAACTGGCCGCGTTCTTCCGCAAAAAGGTGATTGCCAACATCAGCGGGTTTTCGCTGGACGAGTACCGGGAGGCCTGCCGCCGGATCGACGCTTCGGAGGCGGTGGGGCTGATCGAGGTCAACATCTCCTGCCCCAACGTTCACGGCGGCGGCATGAGCTTTGGCTCGGACGCAAAGAGCGCCGCGGCGGTCACGGCGGCGGTGAAGGCGGTCACAAAAAAGCCGGTCTACATGAAGCTGTCGCCCAACGTGACCGACATCGCCGAAATCGCCCGGGCCTGCGAGGGCGCGGGGGCGGACGGCCTCGCCCTCATCAATACGCTTCTGGGCATGCGCATTGATCTCAAAACCCGAAGGCCCGTGCTGGCCAACAAAACCGGCGGCCTCTCCGGCCCGGCGATCCTGCCGGTGGCCGTCGCGGCGGTCTACCGGGTCTACGAGGCGGTGAAGATCCCCCTCATCGGCATGGGCGGCGTGGCGGGCGCGAAGGACGTGCTGGAGATGATGCTCGCCGGTGCCACGGCGGTGGAGGTGGGCGCGGCGAACCTGGCAAACCCCTTCGCCTGCCGCGACATCCTGGACGGCCTGCCCGGGGAAATGGAAAAGTACGGCATCGACAGGCTGACCGACATCATAGGAGGCGCACATGGATAAAAGGGTCATCATCGCGCTGGACTTTCCCGGCGCGGGCGAGGTGTTCGACTTTCTGGGGCTGTTCCGGGGCGAGAAGCCCTTCGTCAAGATCGGGATGGAGCTGTACTACGCCGAGGGGCCGGACATCGTGCGGCGGGTGAAGGCGGCGGGCCACCCGGTGTTTCTCGACCTCAAGCTGCACGACATCCCCACCACCGTGCGGCGCGCCATGCGGGTGCTGTCGGGCCTCAATGTGGATATGACCAACCTCCACGCCGCCGGCACCATCGACATGATGCGCGAGGCCCTTGCCGGCCTCACCCGGCCGGACGGTTCCCGGCCGAAGCTGCTGGCCGTCACCCAGCTCACCTCCACCACTGAGGAGCGGATGCAAAGGGAGCTTCTGATCTCCGCCTCCATGGAGGAGACCGTGGCCCGCTACGCGCAAAACGCGAGGGAAGCGGGGCTGGACGGCGTGGTGTGCTCGCCCCTGGAGGCCGCGCCGGTGAAGCGCGCCTGCGGGCCGGAATTTCTGACGGTGACCCCCGGCGTGCGCTTTTCCGATGGCGCCGCCGACGACCAGGCCCGGGTGATGACGCCCGAAAAAGCGCGCCTCGGCGGCAGCGACTTCATCGTGGTGGGCCGGCCCATCACCGCCGCCGCCGACCCGGTGGCGGCCTACCGGCGCTGCGTGCGCGAATTTGGAGGAAGCAACGCATGAAGCATGAAACCGCCAGGGATCTTCTCGCCGTCCGGGCCGTCTTTTTGCGGCCGGAGCAGCCCTTTACCTGGGCCAGCGGCATCAAGTCCCCCATCTACTGCGACAACCGGCTCACCCTGTCCGACCCCGAAGTGCGCACCCGGATCGAAACGGGCCTGGCGGATCTGGTGCGGACGCGATACCCCGAGTGCCAGGCGCTGATGGGCACCGCCACCGCGGGCATCCCCCACGCGGCCATCGCGGCGCACATCCTGGGCCTGCCCATGGGCTACGTGCGCTCCGGCGCCAAGGACCACGGCCGCGGAAACCGCATCGAGGGCCGGTGCGACCCGGGCACCAAGGTGGTGGTGGTGGAGGACCTGATCTCCACCGCCGGCAGCGTGGTCGAGACGGTGGAGGCCCTCCGCGAAGCGGGGGCCGTGGTGCTGGGCATCGTCAGCATCTTCACCTACGGCATGAAAAAGGGCCTCGAACGCCTCCGGGCCGCGGGCGTGGAAAACGCCTCCCTCACCGACTTTGATCAGCTGGTGGAGACCGCCGTCCGCGAGGGCTACATCGCCCCCGGGGACGCGCCGCGCCTCGCCGCCTTCCGCGACAACCCCTCGGACGAGGGCTGGATGGCCCGAAAGGAGAACGCCTGATGCGCCACCTGATCGATATCGAGGACCTGTCCCTTGCGGAGATCGACGGCATTTTGGACCTGACCGACGACATCATCCGCCACCGGAAAGAATACGCCGAGGCGATGCGCGGCAAGAAGCTGGCCACCCTGTTTTTCGAGCCTTCCACCCGCACGCGCCTCAGCTTTGAGGCGGCGATGCTGGAGCTGGGCGGCAGCGTGCTGGGCTTCGCTACGGCGGACTCCTCCAGCGCCGCCAAGGGCGAGAGCGTGTCCGACACCGTGCGCACCGTGGCCTGCTACGCCGACATCATCGCCATGCGCCACCCCAAGGAGGGCGCGCCCATGGCGGCCGTCGCCCGGTCGAAGGTGCCCATCATCAACGCCGGCGACGGCGGCCACAACCACCCCACCCAGACGCTGACGGACCTGGCCACCATCCGCCGCGACATGGGCCGGCTGGACCATCTGGTGGTGGGGCTGTGCGGCGATCTCAAGTTCGGCCGCACGGTACACTCGCTGATCACCGCCATGAGCCGCTATGAGGGCGTGGAGTTTGTGCTGATCTCGCCGCCGGAACTGGTGATCCCGGACTACCTGAAGCGCACGCTGGCCCAGCGGGGCGCCGCCTGGCGCGAGGTGCAGGCGCTGGAGGACGTGATGGGCGATCTGGACGTCCTTTACATGACCCGCGTGCAGAAGGAGCGCTTCTTCAACGAGGCGGACTACGTACGCCTCAAGGACAGTTACATTTTGACGCCGGAAAAGCTGGAGCCCGCCAGGCGCGACATGATCGTGCTGCACCCGCTGCCCCGGGTCAACGAAATCTCCCACCGGGTGGACGACGACCCCCGCGCCCGCTACTTTGAGCAGGTGGAAAACGGAAAATTCGTGCGCATGGCGCTGATGATGAAGCTGATGGAGGCGACCGCATGAACATCGACGCGATTGAAAACGGCGTGGTGCTGGACCACATCTCCGCCGGGCGGAGCATGGACATCTACCGCTACCTGGAGTTGGACCGGCTGGACTGCTGCGTGGCCATCATCAAGAACGTGCGCTCAAACCGCATGGGCAGAAAGGACATCATCAAGATCGACGCCAACTTTCCCGTCAACCTGGACACCCTGGGCTACATCGATCCCGGCATCACCGTGAACATCATCCGCAACGGCCGCAACGTGGAAAAGCGCAAGCTGGAGCTGCCGGAAAGGCTGGTGAACATCATCACCTGCAAAAACCCCCGCTGCATCACCACCGTGGAGCAGGAGATCGACCAGGTGTTCAAGCTGTCCGACCGGGAGAGCTGCACCTACAAGTGCGCCTACTGCGAGGCCGAGCGGAAGCGGTAGACGCCTTCGGCCGGGACGAATGAAGGGCCCGCGGCGAAAAGCCGCGGGCCCTTTGCGGATTGCCCGGGGGTTACATGTCAAACTTTTCGACGGTCGCGGCGGTGGTCCATTCGTCCAGCGCCTTGGAGAAGGCCTCGCTCTGGGCGGTGGAAAGGGCCTGGCTGGTCAGCGCCTCCTTGACGGATTCAAAGTCCGCCGTGCCGGAGGGCACGTCCGCCTCGTAGCGGATGATGTGGTAGCCGTAGCTGCCCAGCACCGGCTCGGACACGTCGCCCACGTTTTTGAGCGCCAGCGCGGCGGCAAGGAACGCCGCGTCATAGGACGCGCCTTCGCAAACGTAGTAGCCGGTCTCGGCGGTTTCCGTGCCGGCCTGCATGCCCGGGTCCTCGCCGTAGGCGTCAATGAGGCTCTGGAAGTCCTCGCCGGCCGCGATCTTGGCCTCCACCTCGTCCACCTTGGGCTGCGCCTCGGCGATCAGCGCGTCCAGCTGGGTCTGGGCGTCGGCCTTGTCGGCCTCGGCGGTGTCCTCGGCGGCGATCTTTTCCTTCAGCTCGTTGATCTCGCTGATCTTCTCGGGCGCGATCAGGATGTGCTTGACGGTGCGGATGCCCTCGGGCGTGTAGTACACGCTGCCGCCGCTGAGCTTGGCGGAGCAGTAGGCGGCGGGGGTGGCGTCGTAGAGCTCCTTCTGGGCGGCGACTTCGGCGTCAAAGGCGGCCTTCACATCGTCGTCCGTGACGGTGACGGGGTCGGTGACGCTCTCCTGCACGCGGGTGAGGATCGTGGACAGGGTGAACTGCTCCTTGAACTTCTCCAGCGGATAGCCCATGGTGGAGAGGTAGTCCTCCGCCTGCTTCTTGGCGTCCTCCTCGGAGGCGCCGGCCTGGGTGAAGTAGCTGGCGTAGGTGGAGACGTAGCCGTCGTAGGTGTCCGCGGCCTGCTTTTCGATGTCGGCCAGATCCTCGTCGCTCAGCTTATCCAGCCCCAATTCCGCGGCCTTGTGCTGCATGACTTTGATCTGAATCGCGTAGTTCAGCGCCTGGTCCATCAGATAGGCGTGGATGTTCTCCTCCGTCACGTCGATCTGATAGGCCGTGTACTGGCTGGCGAAGATCTGAAAGTAGTTGTCCACCTCGCTGTAGAGGATGTCATCGCCGTCCACGGAGGCCACGACCTTGTTGGGATCGGGGGCGGGCGTCGGCTCGGCGGCCTCGGCGGCCTCGGTGGCCTCGGCGGTGGCCTCGGCATCGGGGGCGGGTGTCGGCTCGGCGGCCTCGGCGGTGGCCTCGGCGTCGGGGACGGGGGTGGCCTCGGCCAGCGCGGTCAGCGGCAGCACTGTGATGAGCAGCGCGAGAACCAGGGTCAGAATTTTTTTCATGATGCGATGCCTCCATGTTTAATGCGAACAGACGGCGCGTGGCCCTCCGTTTTTCGGGTTTCAAGCCGCCGCGCGCCCGCCGCCGCCGTTCCGCCGGGGCGGAACCTGCCACGGCGTCAAGCGCGCGACGGTCGTCCATGTATAGACGGTGAAATGGCCCGATTGGATGCGTCCGCTACGGCGCGGGGGTGACGGCGGGCGTGGGGGTCGGTTCCGGCGTCGGCGTCGGTGTGGGTTCGGGCGTGGGCGTGGGCATTTCCGCCAGCTGCCGCTTGAGATCGTCAATGGTGGCCTGGGCCTGGGTCAGCAGATCATCCTTTTCGTCGATGACCGCCTGCATCCCGGCCTTGGCCTTGTCAACGGCCTTTTTCTTGTCGGCCTCGGCTTTTTCCAGCGCTTCCTTCAGCTTGGCCTCGCCGTCGGCCTCGGCTTTTTCCAGGGCGGCCTTCTTGTCGGCTTCGGCTTTTTCCAGCGCTTCCTTCAGCTTGGCTTCGCCGTCGGCCGCGGCCTTTTCCAGCGCTTCCTTGCCGCCGGAAGCGGCGTCGGTCAGCGCCTGTTCCTTTTCGGCGATGGTGGTCTGCGCCGCGTCGAGGTTGCCCTTGATTTCGGCCAGCGCGGCGTTCGCCGCTTTCTGGGTGTTGCTCAGATTGACGCAGAAGATGACGGCGACAATGAGCGCGATGGCCAGCAAAAGGGACACCAGTTTCCACGCTTTCATGGGCGAACCCCTCCGTTCAATTGTTGCAAAAGAACACGCCACAAATTATAACACAAGCGTAAACGCTTGAACAGGGGCGCCTTTAAAAAAACGCGGCGATTTGACGTGTGCCGGAAAATTGTACGTTTTCCGCCGCGATTGGGAGCACGACAAAAGGCGGGCGGCCATCGCCGCCCGCCCGCGCTCGCATTCGCGTCAGTTGATGATGAAGGACTTGATCTCCTCCATCAGGTCGTCGCAATCGTCGTTGTATACTTCCAGCGTGATGGGACGGGACAGGTCCAGACTGAAGATGCCCAGGATGGATTTGGCGTCCACGACATGACGGCCGGCGCGAAGATCGATGTCATAGGGGTGACGGTTGACGATGTTGACAAAGGTCTTGACGTTCTCGGCCAGACTCAGCTTGATGTTGACAGCGCGCATACTGATCCCTCACTTACATCCTCATTGAGCTCGCTACGCACAATATACAACCCCCGTATTCGCTTTTTCAAGCGGGATTGCGTCATTTACTAACTTTTAATTTGCCGGGCGGCATTTGAGCGGAACGGCGTCGAAAAAAACCGTTGACACGCGGGGTTCGTTTTGTTATAATACCACTCGTCGGTCGGATGCGGCTGCATAGCTTCGTTCGGTTGACACCTTGCCGAATGGTGTAACGGTAGCACCTACGACTCTGACTCGTATTGTCTAGGTTCGAATCCTAGTTCGGCAGCCAGCATGCCTCCATGGTCAAGCGGTTAAGACGTCGCCCTCTCACGGCGAAAACAGGGGTTCGAGTCCCCTTGGAGGTGCCATCCGAAGCCCCCGGCTGTGCCGGGGGCTTTTCGCCGTCAGGCGTCCACCCGCACCGCGCACCCCGTTTCGGCCGACCGGGCGGCGGCGAACACGGCGCGCATGGCCTTGACGGCCTCCGTGCCCTCGGCCAGCGAAGGCCTGCCGGTGAGGATGCTCTCCACAAAGGCGTCGATGACGCCGGTGGAGCGGCGCTTGCCGGCGGTCTGCTCCTCGTTGGTGGTGATGGGGTCCAGCGCGAATTTTTCCACCGTGCCGTCCCGCTTTTCCAAAATCAGCGACTGGTGCGGATCGTCGTACACCCGGAGCACGCCCTTCGTGCCGTAGATGCGGGTGGAATTGTCCTCCCGGCCGTAGTTGGTCCAGCTGGCGCGCAGTACGCCCATGCCGCCGCTTTTCAGCCGCATGAGGCAAAGCGCGTTGTCGTCCACGGAGACGGGCGCGCCGTCCGGGGTTTTCTTGTCCAGCGTGCCCAGCATCGCGAAGGATTCCACGATCTCGTCGCCCGTCAGGTAGTGGATCAGATCCGCCTTGTGGATGCCCAGGTCCGCCAGCGCGCCGAAGGCCGCGCGGTTTTTGTCAAAAAACCAGCTGTTGGCGGTGCCCGTCCAGATCTCCGGGCCCGAGTGGCCGAAGGTGGTCATAAAGGTGAGCACCCGGCCGATCTCGCCGGATTCGATCAGCGCTTTCGCCTTCTGGTGGGCGGGGGCGTAGCGCTGGTTGTGGCCGATCATCAGACGCCTGCCGCTTTCCCGGGCGGCCTTGACCATCGCCTCGCACTCTTCGAGGGTGGTGGCCACGGGCTTTTCGCACAATACGTGCTTTCCGGCCTTCAGCGCCTTCACGGTGAAGTCGGCGTGGTAGACGTTGGCCACGCACACGCTGACCGCGTCCAGATCGCCGGCGATCAGCGCCTCCGCGCTTTCGAACACTTTTCCGCCGTACTTTTCCGCCATGGCGCGGGCGCGCTCGGGCAGCGCGTCGTACCAGGCGTCGATCCGGCAGGCGGGGTTTTCCGCGTACTCGGGGGCGTGGCGGAATTCGGTGATTTTGCCGCAGCCCAGAATGCCAATTTTCAGCATGGGCGTACCTCCTTTTGGATGTGCGCTTATTTTCTTCTGCCCTGCATGTTCTGCAGGAGCACCGCGATGATGATGATGCCGCCGGAGATGGCGCCGTTGAGGAAGGTGGGCACATTGAGCATCGTCAGGATGTTGTTGATGATCTTGAACATCAGTACGCCCAGGAACGTGCCGATGATCTTGCCGCGCCCGCCGCTCATGGACGTGCCGCCGATGGCCACCGCGGCGATGGCGTCCATCTCAAACAGGTTGCCCGCGCTGGCGGCGGCCACCGCCATCACGCGGGAGGCGTACAGCCACCCCGCAAAGCCGCACAGAAGCCCCGTGATGGTGAACACCAGCGTCTTCACCCTGTCCACGCTGACGCCGGCCAGCCGCGCCGAGGTTTCGTTGGAGCCCAGCGCGTACACGTGCTTGCCCAGCTTGGTGCGCTGCATGATGAGGCCGAACAAGAGCGCGAAGGCGATCAGCATGATCATCGGGTAGGGGATCTTGAGGCCGAAGAGCGGGATGTTGCCGGCGGCCACCATGCGGAATACGTCATAGTTGGCCCGGTCGGCCACGGTGAAGGGGCCGCCCTGGCCGATCTGGTTGATGATGGACCGGCAGGCCGTCTGCACCGCCAGGGTGGCGATCATGGCGGGCATGCGGCCCTTGGATACCAATAGCCCCGTGAACGTGCCGATGAAAAGGCCCAGCACCAGGCAGAAAAGGAGCGTGAGCCAGATGTTGGACGTGAAGTTCAGCACCAGAATCGAAAGGCCGGAGATGATCGCCACCTGCGCGCCCACGGAGATGTCGATCTGCCCGGCGCAGATGACCATGGTCATCCCCAGCGCGATGATGCCGATGGGGGCGCTCTGCACGAAGATGTTGGAGATGTTGGTCCAGCGGAAGAAATTGGGGTTGGTGACGCGGCCCACGACCACCAGCAGGAAAAAGGAGAGCCAGTAGCTGTAATCGGACAAAAGCCGCTTCAGGTAATACCGGGGGGACTTTGCCTGCGCCGTGTTATGCATGCCGGATTCCCTCCAAATTTGCGCCGGTGGCGTAATACATCACGTTCTTTTCGGTGAGCGCGTCGCGGCCCAGCGTTTCGTTGATCTCGCCCAGGTACATCACGACGCAGCGGTCCGCCACCTTGAAGATCTCGGAAAACTCCTGGCTGAACACCAAAATGGCCTTGCCGCTCTCGGCCAGCCGCAGGATCAGGTGGTAAATTTCAAACTTGGTGCCCACGTCGATGCCCTGGGTGGGGTTGTCAAAGATCAGGATGTCGGCGTCGGTTTCCAGCCAGCGCCCCAGGATCACCTTCTGCTGGTTGCCGCCCGACAGCGACGTGATGGGGTTTTTGGGGTTGTCCGCCTTGATGGACAGCGCCTTTTTCTCGCGCTCGTAGCGCTCCGCCTCCCGGGCGGGGTTGATCAGCAGGCCGCGGAACTTGGTGTTGAAAAAGGCCATGGAGGTGTTGTCGTAGATCGAAAGGTCGTTGAGGATGCCCCGCTCCTTGCGGGCGCGCGGCACCATCGCGATGCCGCGGCGCATGTGCTGAAGCACCGTGCTGCCGCTTTTGACGGGCGCGCCGCTTACGGATATTTCGCCGGTGGCGTCCTCCACGCCGAACAGGGCATCCGCCAGGCCGTCGCGTCCGGAGCCCTGCAGGCCCGTGATGGCGACGACTTCGCCCCGGTGCAGGTCAAAGCTGATGTTGCGGAAGGAGGCGCCCGTCAGGCCCCGGACGGACAGCGCCACCTCCTGCCGCGCGTGGCAGGGCTTGTGGGCAAAGTCATCGTCCAGCAACTGGCGGCCGATCATCATCTCGGTCGCGCGGGATTCGTCAATTTCGTCAAAGCGGCCCCGGGCCACGAGCCTTCCGTCCCGCAGCACGTAGTAGGTTTCGCAGATCTCGAACAGCTCCGGCATCTTGTGGGAAATATAGATGAAGCTGACGCCCTCGCGCTTCAGCTGCCGCATGATCTCAAACAGGGTTTCGATTTCGTGGGTGGCAAGGGCGGTGGTGGGCTCGTCCATGATGATGACGCTGCTTTTGAAAAGGAGCGCCCGGGCGATTTCCACCATCTGCTTTTCCGCGGGCTGCAGATCCCCCACGGTGGCCCGGGGGTCGATGGATACCTGCATGCGGGAAAACACCTCGGCGCAGCGCGCGGCCATGGCCTTTTTGTCGAGCAGCGGGCCGCGGGTGATCTCCTCGGCCAGGTACATGTTTTCAAACACCGTCAGGTCGTCGCACAGGTTCAGCTCCTGATGGATGAAGCGGATGCCCAGCCGCATGGCGTGGATCGCGCTTCCGATTTCCACCCTTTTGCCGTCCAGGAAGATTGCGCCCGAGGCGGGGGGAAACGTCCCGGCCAGCACGTTCATCAGCGTACTCTTGCCCGCGCCGTTTTCGCCCATCAGCCCCACAATTTCCCCGGGCTGCACGGTGAAGCTCACGTGGTCCACCGCGCGGACGGGCCCGAAGTCCATCACGATATCCTTCATTTCAACCAGCAATATCCGTCCCCTCCTGTGCGCTTTTCAGGAATGCGGGCCGGCCGAAGGGCCGGCCCGCCGGGTTGGTCGTCCAGGGGCCTTGTCAGCCGATGGAGTAGCGCTCCTCGTATTCCTTGCTGGCGCGGAAGTCGGCCACGGTGTTCTTGTCGATCTCGATGGAGGGGATCAAAAACAGCTGGCCGTGGATGTCCTGGTCCTGGTACTGCTGGCCCTCGCCGGCGGCGATGGCCAGGCGGATGGCCTCGCGGATGAAGGAGGGGCTGAAGAAGTAGGTGACCAGGTCGATCTTCTGATGATCGTAGGTGTCCAGCGTCTCGCGGCGGCCGCCCACGGAGGTGATCAGCTTGATCGACTGTTCGCCGGTGAAGTTGTCGATGGCGATGGTCAGGCCGTCCACGATTTCGTCGTCATGGGTGCAGATGAAGTCCAGGTCCGCGATCTGGGCGGGGTCGGTGGTGTTGAGCCAGTTCTCCATGAACTCCTGGCTCTTGGCGTTGGACCAGTCGGTCTGGAAGGGCTCGTGCACCTGCTCAAACTGGGCGGCATAGGGCGAGGCGTTCAAAACGTCCACCATGCCCTGGGTGCGCTGGATGGATACGGTGGAGCTGTCGCCGATGAAGGTCAGGTACTGCAGCTTCTCGCCGGCGTCCAGGCGGTCCTTGAAGTACTTGAGCAGGTATTCGCCCATCCACTTGCCGATGGTTTCGTTGTCGCCCATGATCTCGGCGGTCATGCCGGTGAAATCGGGGATCAGGCGGTCGTAGATGACCAGCTTCACGCCCGCGTCCACGATGGACTGGGCGGCGGAGCGCAGCTGCTCGCCCTCCAGCGGCCACAGCATGATGACGTCCGGGCCCCAGGTGAGGATGTTCTCGATGGCCGCGATCTGCTTGGCGGCCTCGCCGCCCACCTCGTACTTGTACTCCAGCTTGTCCGCGCCCAGCGCGGCCACCTGCGCCTCGATCTCGGCGCGGGCGTGGGCGATGCTCTCGCCCAGGAAGCCGTGGTCAGCGTCTGGGGTCACGATGCCCACCTTCAGGGCGTAGGCGTTGGTGAAGGACAGAAGCAGCATAAGGGACAGGATCAGCGCGACGAGTTTCCTCATGGTATTACCTCCCGCTGGTTTTGTTATGGCTCACCGGCCTTGGCCGGGAGATCCCGATGGGGGCGCGGAGGATTCCCGAACGATCAGCCGGTGGGGCAAAAGCGTCTCCCGCGGAGGGCCGGAGCGGCTGATCGCGCCCTCGAGCAGCGCCATCGCCCGTTCGCCGATGCCGGCGCAGGGCTGGGCGACGGTCGTCACGTGGGGGTGGAACATGGTGGTGTGCTCCACGTCGTCAAAGCCGACCACCGTCACGTCCTCCGGCACCCGGAGCCCCATTTCCCGGGCGCTGGCGATGGCGCCCAGCGCCAGCATGTCGGAAATGCACAGTAGCGCCGTGGGGCGGTCGGGGAGCGAAAGGAGCTGCGCCGCGGAGTCAAACCCGCTTTTGAAGCTGTAATCGCTGTCGCCCAGGCGCACATAGTCCGCCCGAAGCGGGAGCGCGGCCTCGCAAAGCGCGTCCCGGTAGCCCTCGTAGCGCAGCCGGGTGGAGATGTACTGGTTTTCGCTGCTGACCAGACCAATCCGCTCGTGGCCCAGCCAGATCAGGTGCGCCATGGCCTCCCGCGCGGCGGCGTAGTTGTCGATGGACACCCGGGGGACGCCGAGCGCCGGATCGTACTCGGAGCAGGCCACCAGCGGGTATTTTTCCGCGTAGGGCAAAAGCCAGGGGGCCTCCCGCTCCGTGGCCAGCAGGATCGCGCCGTCCGCCTGGCGGCGGGGCAGCATGCCCAGCACCCCCTCGGTCTGGGCGCGGTCGCCCTCCGTGGTGCACAAAAACGCGCTGTATCCCATGCGGTGCGCCGCCTTGCCGATGCCCGCGATGATGTGGGTGTAGTAGGGGTTGGTGATGTTGGGCGCGACAATCAGGATGATGCGGCTTTCGTTGAGGCGAAGATTCCGCGCCGACACATTGGGCGCGTAGGCCAGGGCCTCCACCGCCGAAAGCACCCGCCGCGCCGTCGCCTCGCTGACCTGACCCTTGCCGTTGAGCACCCGCGAGACCGTCGCCACCGACACCCCCGCCGCCTTGGAGACATCCAGGATTGTGGACATCCGCCCCTCCGATTTTCCGGGCGGGGCGCCGCGCCGTCCGCCGGCCGCGGACAACCCGCAGTAATCGTTTACATCAATCTACCACGAAACTTGCGAACTGTCAATGCATGATTTGGATGTTCAGACTGAAATATGAAGTTCGTTGGCTGATTTTTTTGAAACGCGCGGGGTGCCGCAGCCGGAGGACCCCGGTTTCCGCCAGGAGGTTAAGTTGTCGTGAACCGTTGATTTTTGGGCCGCGGCTTTCTATAATAGAACTGCAAATGCGAATCATGAGCAATAACCCCGCGGGGCGCGGGGTGCGCGCGGAGAGCGACGGGGGTGGATGCATGAAATTTTGGAGGATGCGCCTTTTGACGGGGCTTCTGGCCGCGATGCTGGCGCTGGGCGCGCTGGCCGGCTGCGCCGAGGAGAAGCCGGGGCTTGACGTGGTGGCCAGCTTCTACCCGATGGCGGATTTTGCGGAGAAGATCGGCGGCGACCAGGTGAACGTGACGACGATGGTGCCCTCGGGCGCGGAGCCCCACGACTGGGAGCCTTCGCCTTCGGACATCGTGACGCTGACCCGGGCGGACGTATTCGTCTACAATGGCGCGGGGATGGAGCACTGGGCGGAGGACGTGCTGAATTCGTTGAACCGGCCCGACCTGATCCGCGCGGAGGCCTCCCGCGGCGTGACGCTGCTGGAAGGCCACGGGGACGGGGCGGAGGGCGGCGCTCACGCCGGGGACCCCCACGTGTGGCTGGATCCGATGAACGCCAAGACCGAGATGGCCAACATTCGGGACGCCTTCGTCGGGGCCGATCCCGAGGGCGAGGCCGTCTACGACGCCAACTATGAAAAGTACGCCGCGGCGCTGGACGCGCTGGACGCGGAGTACCGTGCCCAGCTGGGCGGGCTTGAAAACCGGGATGTGGTGGTGGCCCACGCGGCCTTCGGCTACCTGTGCCACGCCTACAACCTGAACCAGGTGGCCATCGAGGGGCTGATGCCCGACTCCGAGCCGGATCCCGCCCGGGTGGCCGGGATCATCGACTTTGCAAAGGAGCACGCCGTCAGGGTCATCTTCTTTGAGGAACTGGTCAGCCCGAAGGTGGCCCAGTCCATCGCGGCCCAGGCGGGCGCCTCCACGGACGTGCTCAGCCCCATCGAGGGCCTTTCGGACGAAGAAGCCGCAGCCGGGGGCGACTACTTTTCGGTGATGCGGAAAAATCTCAAGGCGCTGGTCGCGGCGCTGGAATAGGGGAAGCATGGAAACGGTCATCGAGGCGGAGAACCTGGGGTTCTCCTATGGCGGGGAAAAGGTGTTCTCCGGCGTGAACTTTGCGGTGCGCGGGGGCGACTTCGTGGCGCTGATCGGCTCAAACGGCGCGGGCAAGTCCACGCTGATGCGGCTCCTCCTGGGCGAACTGACGCCCGGGGAGGGCCGCGTGCGGCTGTTTGGGCAGGATGTGTCCGCCTTTCGGCAATGGCCCCGGATCGGCTACGTGCCGCAGAACGCGGCCCGGGCGGGGCAGGACTTTCCCGCGTCGGTGCGGGAGATCGTGGAAGCCAACCTCTACGCGGAGGCGGGCCTCTTCCGCCGGCCGGGGCGCGCGCTCCGGGCGCGGGCGGCCGAGGCGCTCCGGCAGGTGGACATGGCGGGCTTTGAAAAGCGCGCCATCGGCGAGCTGTCCGGCGGGCAGCAGCAGCGGGTGATGCTGGCGCGGGTGCTGGCCGGCCATCCGGAGGCGATGCTGCTGGACGAGCCCACCAGCGGCGTGGATTCCCCCACGGTGGAGGCGCTCTACGCGCTTCTGACCCGGCTCAACCGCGAAGGGCTCACCATCCTGATGGTGACCCACGACGTGGCCCGCGCTTCCCAGATCGCGTCCCGGGTGCTTTGTCTGGAGGAGGGCTCCCTGGTGGAGCTGCCGCCCCAGCAGGTGAAGGAGGAGCTCCGGCACCGGCACAAGCATCCTCAGGGAGAGGAGGGCGCCCATGGACATCTTGCAGTATGACTTCATGCGCCGGGCGTTTGTGGTGGGGCTGCTCCTGTCGGTGATCGTGCCCTGCGTGGGCGTGGTGGTGGTGCTCAAGCGGCTCTCGATGATCGGCGACGCCCTGTCCCACACGTCGCTGGCGGGGGTGGCGGCGGGGCTTCTGATGGGGGTGAACCCCGTTCTGGGCGCGGTGGTGATGACCACGGCGGCGGCGCTCTCCATCGAGTTCATCCGAAGGAAGATGCCCCGCTACCAGGAGATGTCCATCGCCATCATCATGTCGGCGGGCATCGGCCTTGCGGGCGTACTGTCCGGGTTTGTGTCGGGCGGCGCCAACTTCAACAGCTTCCTGTTCGGCTCCATCGTGGCCATTGACAACTTCGAGCTGTGGATGGTGGTGGGCATCAGCTGCCTGGTGATGGCCTGTTTTCTGATCTTCTACCGCGAGCTGTTCTTCATTGCCCTGGATGAGCGCGCCGCCCGCCTTTCGGGGGTGCCGGTGGGCGCGGTCAACTTCGCCTTCACGATTCTGACGGCGGTCACCGTGTCGGTGGCGGCGAGGACGGTGGGCGCCCTCATCGTATCATCGATGATGGTGGTGCCGGTGGCCTGCGCGATGCGCTTTGCCCGGAGCTACCGCCAGACGGTGATCTATTCCGTGGGCTTCGCGGTGGTGTTCATGATCGTGGGCCTCTTCGCCGCCTTCTACCTGGGGCTTCGCCCCGGCGGCGCGGTGGTGCTGACGGGGATCGTGTGCCTGGTGGCGCTGATGCTGGCGGGCGGCCGCCGCGCCGCGGCGGCGGGGAGGTGACGAGTATGGCGGATTTTGAATGGCCCCGCGGCCTCAAGCGCACCCGGCAGCGCGAGCGGGTGCTGGAGGCGCTGATGGATTCCCAGACGCCGATGAGCGCCATGGACATCGCGCTGAAGATCGAGCGCGACGGCGGCGGCGCGTGGCTCTCCACCGTGTACCGCGCGCTGGAAAGCTTTGTGGAAAAGGGCGTGGTGGTGAAGATCGACATCTCCGGCAGCGATGTGGCGCTGTACGAGCCGCGCCGCCCCGGCCACAAGCACTACGCCGTGTGCGTGGACTGCCACCGCATCATCCCCATGAGCTCCTGCCCCGTGGGCCATTTTCAGCCGGACCTTCCGGAGGACGGCTTCACCGTCACCGGCCACAACCTGGAAATCTTCGGCCACTGCAGAAACTGCCAGAAGCGCGGAAAATAGCCGCGCCCCGGGCGGCGGAAGCAGGACTGTTAAATGAAAGAACACGCGGATGAAGGGCGGGATCGGATGGGCGGACCAAAGCGGGTTGTGGCGATCCACGACATCTCCTGCCTCGGAAAGTGCTCGCTGACGGTGGCGCTGCCGGTGATCTCCGCCATGGGGATTGAGGTCTGCCCGATTCCGACGGCGATCCTGTCCACCCATACGGGCTTTCCGGGCGCAACCTACCGCGACCTGACGGACGACATCCTGCCCGTCGCGCGCCACTGGCAGGCACTGGGCGCGGGCTGCGACGCCGTCTACACCGGCTATATGGGCTCCCTGCGGCAGATCGACCGGGTGCTGGAGGCGATCGGCACGCTGAAATCGCCGGGCACGCGGGTGGTGGTGGACCCGGTGATGGCCGACGACGGCCGCCTCTACGCGCGCATCCCGCCGGACTTTCCGGCGGGCATGCGAAAGCTCGCCGCGGCGGCGGACCTGATCCTCCCCAACCGGACGGAGGCGGCGCTGTTGCTGGACGAGCCCTTTGAGGACGGCCCCTGTGACATGGACCGCCTTTTTGCGCTCCTTGCGCGGCTGGCCGCGCTGGGGCCCCGGATGGTGGTGCTGACCGGCGTGTGGTTTGACGGGGACGCGCTGGGCGCGGCCTATTTCGACGCGGCCTCCGGCCGCGCGGGCGTCCGGCTGGCCGCCCGGGTGGAGGGGCGCTATCACGGCACGGGGGACCTCTTCGCCAGCGTCCTCACCGGCGCGCTGACGGCCGGCGCCGGCCTTGCGCGCGCGGTGGACCTCGCGACGGACTTCACCGCCCGGGCCATCCGCCGCACCCGCGACGCGGGCACGGACCCCCGCTTCGGCGTGGCCTTCGAGGCGGAGCTGCCCGCGCTGGCCCGGGCGCTGGAAGCGCAGCTTCAGCGCACCTCGATGCCGGAGAGCGCCTCCCCGATGGACCCCTGAATGAACAGGTCCGCCCGCTGGCTGCCGATGGGCGTGCGGTTGATCACCGCCAGGCGCCGGCCGCGGAAGTCGTCCACCAGCCCCGCCGCCGGGTAGACCACGAGGGACGTGCCGCCGATGATCAGAAGATCCGCCGCGCGGATGGCGGCGATCGCCCGCTCAATCACCTCCGGGTCCAGGCCCTCTCCGTAGAGCACCACGTCCGGCTTCACCGCGCCGCCGCAGGGGCACGCGGGCGCGCCGGGCGCGTTTTTTATGTAGGCGGCGTCAAAGGCGCGCCCGCACTTCAGGCAGTGGTTGCGGTGGACGCTGCCATGCAGCTCGATCACGTTTTTGGAGCCCGCCGCCTGGTGCAATCCGTCGATGTTCTGGGTGATGACCGCCCGGAGCTTGCCCGCCGCCTCCATCTCCGCCAGCTTCCGGTGGGCGGCGTTGGGCCGGGCCGACAGCGCCAGCACCCGGTCGCGGTAAAACCGGAAGAACTCCGCCCGGTGGCTGAAGAAATAGCTCCGGCTCAGGATCTCCTCCGGCGGGTCGTCGTACTTCTGGCTGTACAGCCCGTCCGCGCTGCGAAAGTCCGGAATGCCGCTCTCGGTGGATACGCCTGCGCCGCCGAAGAACGCAATGTTGTCGGCCTGGTCGACGTAGTCCTGCAAACGCGCGATGCCCTCCATGCCGCCCGCCTCCGCTGCCTTATGAAATGCCATACTGATTATACCACATCCGCCCGCGCTGGAAAATCATCCCGAAGGCCGGCGCGTGGAACAGGACGTAGAGCGTGAGGCAATTGAAAAGCTACTAGGGTGCGGACAGGCCCCCGCACCCACGCGCGGGACGCGGCGGCGGGGGTCTAAATGCTGTGGATGAATTCGTCGATGAAGAACAGCGCGCCGCCCACGGCCGAGGCGTTGAGTGGATAAAAGCAGCTTTTCAGGTAATCGGCGCTGGAGTTGTCGAAGCTGTCGATCGCCTTGACCCGCTCCCGGAGCGCGTCGATGTACAGATTGACGTACTGCCCCATGCCCCCGCCCAGTACGATGTCACAGTCAAAGCACATCCGGATGTTGTGGACAAAGGCGGACAGGTACCACAAAAACTGGTCGAAGGCCGCCTCGCAGACGGGGTCCTTCTCCGACAGCTTCTGAAAGAACAGCTGAAGGTCTTCCCCGGTGTTGGCGGACAGCACGTCCGGCGAGCAGTAGCAGTTCGCGCAGCCCCTCTGGCCGCAATGGCACAATATGCCCCGCGGCTCCAAAATCATGTGGCCGAACTCACCGCCCCGGCAGTTGTCGCCCTCCACGATCTGGTTGTTTTCGATCAGCGCGCCGCCGATCGAGTGGCTCAGCGACAGGTAGATCAGCCGCTTGGCGCCGCGGCGCGCGTACAGCTCTGAAAACCCGCCGGCGTTGGCGTCGTTGTACAGGCGATAGGGCAGGCCAATCTGCCGCCCGATCAGCGTGTGGAAGTTGACGGCGCCGCCCAGCAGCTTGGCGGTCTCCACGATGGTGCCGTTGCCGCTGATGATGGCGGGCAGCGTAATGCCGAGGCCGAGGATCGCCGCCTCGTTCAGGCGGTTTTCCTTGATAAAGCGGTTTACCCGCGTGCCCAGGTGCTCGTAGTCCTCCGGCAAATCGGTAAAGACGTACTGCTCGTTCAGGCTGTGCAGCACGTGACCGCACAGATCGACGGCCACAAGGGAGATGTGGTGCTGGGTAATGTCCAGCCCCAGGGCAATTTTGGAAACCGGGTTGATGGAAATGGCCTTCGCCTTGCGGCCTACGGCGGCGGAGTTTACCGTGCCGCTCTCCTGGATGAGGCCTGCCTCAAACAGGTGGTCAAGGTATTGATTGACCGTGGGCAGGCTGAGCCGCAGCGCGCCGGCGATGGACTGGCGGCTGATCTTCCCCTTGTTCATGATGAGACGGAAAATCCGGTTTCGGTTGGGCTGCTTGGTCGCAAAAACCTTTTTGGCCGCTGTCATTCTCATGCTGTTTCACCCTGTAAGCCATTCATTCCACCAATACACTTTGTATTATAGCGGATTACGCGTAGAAAAACAAGGAGCATTTTTGCAAAATGCGCAGGATATTAATGTAGTTAAAATCATAAAAAGGCGCGGGGCGAGCGATATCTTCACGATGCGCCCGAAAGATATGGGCTAAATGCTCATATTATAGAGAGTTTTTTTGTGAAAATAATGCGTATTGACAAGTAAGCGGCGCGTTCCTATAATTGATTATATAAAGTGGTTTTACAAAATAAGTTTTCCGATATTGGCAAATTGGCCAAGTTGTGAAGCGTTATGACAAAGGAGAAGAAATACATGAAAGCGGCATACCTGATGGGCGCGATGCACATGGAAGTTCGAGACGAAGCGCTGCGGCCCCATGCGGAGCCCGGGAAAGCGGTCGTCAAGCTGGAATACTGCGGCGTGTGCGGTTCGGACGTACACTTTTACAAGGATGGCGGCTGCGGCGACATCAAGTCGCCCGACCGGTTTATCCTCGGGCACGAGGTCGCGGGGGTTGTGGTGGAGGTTGCGGAGGATGTGAAGGACCTGAAGCCGGGCGACCGCGTGGCGCTGGAGCCGGGGTATCCCTGCGGCAAGTGCCGCCTTTGCAGAACCGGGCACTACAATTTGTGCACCAGCGTCCGCTTTTTTGCGGACCCGCCGACCAACGGCGCGCTGCAGGAGTACGTGGTGCACCCGGCGGACATGTGCTTTAAGCTTCCGGACAACGTGTCTTCCATGGAGGGCGCGCTGGTGGAACCGCTGGCGGTGGGCCTTTACGCTACCCAGCAGGGCGGCGTATCGCTGGGCGACGGGATTATCGTTCTGGGCTGCGGCTGCATCGGCCTGGTGACGCTGATGGCGGCGAAGGCCCGCGGCGCGTCAAAGATTGTGGCGGTCGATCTGTACCCGAAGCGCCTGGAGGTGGCCCGGCGGCTGGGCGCGACCGAAGTCATCGACGCGTCCTCCGAGGATGTCGAGGCGCGCGTCAAGGCGCTGTTTGACGGCGACGGCGCGGACATCGTGCTGGAAACCGCGGGCTCCCCGCATACCATCGCCCAGACGCCCTTCCTGACCCGCCGCGGCGGCACCATCGTGCTGGTGGGCATGAGCCCGGAGGCGACCGTGGCGTTCAACTTTCAGCAGATTATGATGAAGGAACTGGAGATTCAGTCGGTGTTCCGCTACCGGAACCTCTACCCCAAGGCGATTGCGGCGATCTCCAGCGGCGCCATCGACGTCCGACAGATCGTCAGCGACGAATTCACCTTCGACGAGAGCGATCTGGCCTTCCGCACCTCCGTGGAAAAGGCGGCCGATATGGTGAAGGCGGTCATCAAGTTTTAGTCTGTCCCGGCATGAGCGACGAAAGGAGAGTGCGGGAGGTAAGATGAACGAAGCCGATAAGCTGGAATTCCGGCACATCAGCAAGTCGTTTCCCGGCGTCAAGGCACTTGACGACATCAGTCTGAAGGTGCGCGCCGGCAAGGTGCACGTCATCTGCGGCGAGAACGGCGCGGGAAAATCAACCCTCGTCAAGATTCTCAACGGCATCTACGCGCCGGACTCGGGTGAGATTTTGATTGATGGCGTGCCAGTTAAGATCAAAAGCCCCATCGACGCGCAGGCCCAGGGCATCTTCATGGTCTACCAGGAACTGTCCTTCGTGCCGGATATGACCATTGCGGAGAATTTCTTCTGCGGCCGCTGGCCCGTGACCAGGCACGGCAAGGTGGACTGGAAGGCCATCTACCGGCGCACGCAGGAATGCCTGGACCGGGAGGGCATGCGCTACAGTCCCACCACGCTGATGCGAAGCCTCAGCACATCCGACATCCAGATGCTGGAAATCCTGAAGGCCATCTCCTTTGACGCGAAGATTCTGATCATGGACGAGCCCTCCTCGTCGATCTCCATCAAGGAGACGGAGTATCTGCTGAACAAGCTGATGGAGCTCAGGGACCGCGGCGTCAGCATCGTCTACATCTCCCACAAGATGGACGAGGTTTTCCGGATCGCCGACGACATCACCGTCATCCGCGACGGCGCGCTGATCGCGACCCATCCGGTGCAGGAGCTCACCATCGACCAGGTCATCACCATGATGGTGGGGCGCAAGCTGGACAGCCAGTACCCCAAGGAAACCCTGCCCATAGGCGATATCGCGCTGGAGGTCGAAGGGTTCACACAGCCCGGCGTATTTGAAAACGTCGCCTTCAATGTCCGCAGCGGCGAAATTGTCGGCTTTGCGGGGCTGGTGGGCGCGGGGCGCACCGAAACCATGACGGCGCTGTTCGGCCTGGCCCCGCACCAGAGCGGGACGGTCCGGATCCACGGAAAGCCGGTGCGCATCCAGCGGCCGTCCGACGCCATCCGGAACCACATGATCTACGTGTCCGAGGACAGAAGGCGCATGGAGATTGTCGCCTGCCGCAACATCCAGGAAAACGTGACGATGGCCAACCTGGGCAAGTATTTTGAAAATTTTCATTGGAACGCCCGCCTGGAAGAACGGGAGGCCGCCCAGGCCTGCGACCGCATGCGCGTCAAGGCCAGTTCCTACAAGGACAGCGTCATGTCGCTCTCCGGCGGCAATCAGCAAAAGGTCGTCCTGGCCAAGTGGCTTCTGTGCCAGCCGGACATCCTGCTGATGGACGAGCCGACCCGGGGCATAGATGTGGGCGCCAAGCGCGCCATCTATGAGCAGCTGACGGATTTTGCGCGCGAGGGCAAGGCGATTGTGCTGATCTCTTCCGAGCTGCCCGAGCTGATCGGCATGTGCGACCGGATCTACGTCATGTGCGAGGGCAGGATTACAGGGTGCCTGGAACGGGAGAGTTTTTCGCAGGAAACGATCATGCGCTGCGCCATCGACCGCGAGCGCCTGGCCTGATCGGGGCGGATCGGACCGTGCGATTCATCAATGGGAGGGAAATGCGATGTCCAGGGCGTCTTCGGACAGGTGGACCGTTGGGAGAGTGCTCAGCAAATTCAGTCTTCTGATCATCGTCGTTGCGTTCATGCTGATCTGTTCACTGGCCAACCCGAACTTTCTGACGGCCAACAACATGATCAACATCTTCAAGCAGAATTCCGTCAACATCATCCTGTCGCTTGGCGCGATGATCCTCATCACGGCGGGACTGCTCGACCTCTCCTCCGGATCGGTGGTGGCTTGCGCGGGCTGCATTGCAATCCTGTTCTATTCCAACGTCTGCCCGAGTGTGGCGCTGGCGGCGCTGGTCGCCGTCGTGGTGGCGGTTCTATGGAACATGGCGTCGGGCGCGATGGTCACCATCTTCAAAACGCCGCCCTTCATCGCCACGCTGGCCACGCAGACGATGGCCCGGGGACTCATCCTCTACGTGTGCGATGGGCAGAACATCTACGGCCTGGGCAACATCACCGTGCTGGGCCAGAAGAGCATCGGCTTTGTGCCGGTTCCCGCGATCACGATGCTGCTGTGCTTTGCGGTTGTCGCCTACCTGATGCGCCAGACCCGGCTGGGTCGCAGCTTCTTCGCCATCGGCGGCAACGAGAACGCGGCGGTGTCCGCCGGCATCGACGTCAAGCGGAACAAGATGCTGGCCTACGTCATCAACGGGGTTCTGGTGGGCATCGCGGCCATCACATGGGTGGCGCGCGTCAACGCCGGCGTGGTCAACGGCGGCCAGGGGTACGAATTTGACGCGATGACCGCCACCATCATCGGCGGCACCAGCTTCTCCGGCGGCGTATCCTCCACGTTCGGCACCATTCTGGGCGCGCTGCTGGTTGGCTTCCTGGCCAACATCATGAACCTGTTGGGCATCAACTCCTACATGCAACAGTTTATCAAGGGCGTCATTATCGCGCTGGCCGTCATCTGGGACATCTACTCCAAGGAGCGCAAGACCTATAAAAAGACGGTGACCGCCCCCAGGGAGCCCAGCCCGGCCGCCTGATGCGGATCGGATTGATCTCCGGAACACGGAGGTTGAATAAGAAATGAGGAGGAACCCCACATGAGGAAAACCATCGCTCTGATCCTGCTGTCCATGCTGCTCATCACGACGACGGCGATCAGCCCGGCCCTGGCCGAAGACGCCAAGGTGTACAAGGTGGCTTTCATCTGCCGCAACACCGCCGATTCTTTCTGCGGATTCATCATCCAGGCGTTCAACGAAACCATGGAGAAGGATTACAAGGGCAAGATGACGCTGGACATTCTGGATTCCAACGCCGACAACGAGAAGGAGAACTCGCTGATCGAAACCTGCGTCACCAACGGCTATGACGCGATCATCGTGCAGCCCAACGACTCCACCTCCCAGTTGCCCTACTGCCAGGCCGCGGTGGACGCGGGCAGGGTTGTGGTGACCACCAACGCCGGCATCCGCGAAGTCAATGGCGGCTATTGGGTGGACGCCGATCCCTACGAGCAGGGCAAGCTGGTCGCCGAGAAGGCCGTTGAGGAAGTCCCCAAGGACGCCAAGGTCTGCATCATGACCTGCAACCCGGGGAACCTGCACACGGAGTCCCGACTGAAGGCCTACAACGAAATCTTCCTCGCGCAGCGCCCCGACGTGACCTGCCTCGCCCAGAAGTGTACCGCCCGCGCCGATGAAGCGGAGTTCATGGCCACCATGGAGGACTGGGTGCAGGCCTACGGCTACTTCGACGCCGTGCTGACCATCGGCGACGTGCTGGCCAAATCCTGCTACGAAGTCGTCAAGGACGACCCCACCTGGAAGGACAGCCTGTTCTACGGCGTGGACGGCAACCCGGACCAGCTCCTTCTGATCAAGCAGGGCCACATCAAGGGTACCGTCATGCAGGATACCTATGACATCGCCGGCAACTCGCTGAAGACCGCCTATGCCGCGCTGACCACCAGCACCGCCGAAAACGTCGCGCTACCCGCCATCTACATCGATTCCACCAACATCGACCAGTACCTCGACTACTACGTCAAGATCGGCCGCCTGACCCAGGACCAGGTGGATCAGGCCATCGCCGAAATGAAGTAATCCCGCCCGGCCAGACGCATGGGGACCGCGCCCCTCGCTGCGGCCCCCGTGGAGCCCGGTGCAGACGGCCCCGCGCGGCGCAGGATTCTTCCGCATCGGGCGGGGCCGTTGCTTGGCCGCATGCATCCACGACCCAATTAAGCCTGAAAGGAAGAAGCCTCATGGATCAACAACGCAAACGGGAGTTGGAACTGATCGCGCAGCGGCTGCGCATTACCGGCCTGAAGATGGTCCGGGGCGCGCATTCCGGACACATCGGCGGCGCGTTCTCTCTGTCGGAAATCATGGCGGTTTTGTATTTTGACAAGATGGCCATCCGGCCACAGCAGCCCGACTGGGAGGACCGGGACCGGTTTGTGCTCTCCAAGGGGCATTGCACCGTGGCGCTGTACCCGACGCTGGCGCTGCGGGGGTATATGCCCGTCGAGCGGCTGGACGAGTTTCGCAAGATCGACGGGCACCTGTCGGGCCACGCGGAAATGACCCAGGTGCCGGGCGTGGACATGTCGACGGGGTCGCTGGGGCAGGGGCTTTCCACGGCGGTGGGCATGGCGTGCTGCGCCAGAATGCTGGGAAAGGACATCACCGTCTACGCGGTGCTGGGCGACGGCGAGATTCAGGAGGGGCAGATCTGGGAGGCGCTGATGTACGCCGGCGCGCACAAGCTGGACAATCTGGTTGCGATTCTGGACAGCAACAAGGTCCAGCTGGACGGCTGTGTGTGCGAAGTGCTGGATACCGGCGACCTGAAAGCCAAGTTTGAGAGCTTCGGCTTTTTCACCCAGTCCATCGACGGGCACAATGTGGAGGAAATCGCGGACGCGGTCGACCGGGCCAAGGCGGAAAAGGGCCGCCCGTCGATGATCATCGCCAATACCGTCAAGGGCAGGGGCATCTCCTTCATGGAGGGAAAGTGCCAGTGGCACGGAAAGACACCGGATGAGGCGCAGTTTGCGCTGGCGTTCGAGGAACTGTATGCGCGTGAAAAGGAATTGGAGGGCTGAGCGATGTCGGAGAAAATCGCGACCAGACACGCCTACGGCGAAGCGCTCGCCGAAATCGGCGCAAATCCCAGAATCGTCGGGCTGGACGCGGACGTGGCCACCTGTACCATGTCCATCCTGTTCGGCAGCAAGTACCCGGACCGCTTCTTCAACGTGGGCATCGCCGAGGCGAACATGATCGGCATGGCTGCCGGCATGGCCACGTTCGGCATGATTCCCTTCGTGCACGCCTTCGCGATGTTTGCGGCCGGGCGCGGTTTCGACCAGATCCGCAACACCGTGTGCTACCCCCGCCTGAACGTCAAAATCGTCGGCACCCACGCGGGGCTTACCGTGGGCGAGGATGGCGCCACCCACCAGTGCCTCGAGGATCTGGCGCTGATGCGTTCCATTCCGGGGATGACGGTCATCTGCCCCGCGGACGGCGAGGAGACCCGCCAGGCCGTCCGGGCGGTTTCGGAGTACGCAGGCCCCGTCTATCTTCGGCTCGGGCGCCTGGCGGTCGCCCCGGTTTCAGACTTTGAAGGCTACAGGTTTGAAATCGGCAGGGCGGTAACGCTCCGCGGCGGAAACGATGTGACGATCGCCGCGACCGGCATCATGGTGCAGGAGGCGCTGCGGGCGGCGGACGCACTCGGGGCCGAGGGCATCCGCGCGCGCGTTGTCAACATCCATACCGTCAAGCCCCTGGATGAGAAGACGATTCTGGACGCGGCCCGCGAAACGGGGGCCATCGTCACCGCCGAGGAGCACAACGTGCTGGGCGGCCTGGGCGGCGCGGTGGCGGAGGTCGTGGCGGAGCGGTTCCCGGTCCCGGTGGTGCGCGTCGGCGCGCGGGACACCTTTGGCCGTTCGGGCGACGCCCTTCAGCTGATGCAGGCATACGGCCTGACCGCCGAGGAGATTGTCCGCCAGTGCAAGGTGGCGCTGGCGCTGAAGGGATAAGCCGGAAAAAGGCGTCCAGGCAGCGGGGATGGAATGGCCGAAGGCGCGCCACCCGATACCAGGGGGAGAATGGGAAAGAAAATGACGGACGTTCAGGGCCGTACGAAAAAGTAATTCCTCAAATGCGGATGGACGCCGCCGCCGCGATATGGTCCGCGCGGGGATCGGCGCCGAGACGCAAAGGTAGACAGCGGAACGGCCCGTATGGTATGCTACTGCGGAAAACCGCTGAGGCGCGGAACCGGGGAGGCCCGCCGTCCCTCGGCCGCAGAGCAAGGAGGGGAACGCCCCGTGAGCGATCTCGTGGTACCAAAAGGGTACGCGCCGGTTCTGTCGATCTATGAAACCCAAACCGCCATCGGGATATTGAAAAGGAGGTTTGAAGACGGCCTGTGCAGGGCCCTGAACCTCAAGCGGGTGTCGGCGCCGCTTTTTGTCGAGCCGCAGACCGGGCTGAATGACGATCTGAACGGCGTGGAGCGCCCGGTGGATTTTGAAGTCCGCGAAACGGGGGGCGACGTGCAGATCGTGCAGTCCCTCGCCAAATGGAAGCGGGTGGCGCTGCACAAATACGGCTTTCCTGTGGGCGAAGGGCTGTACACCGACATGAACGCGATCCGCCGTGACGAGGAGATGGACAACCTCCACTCCATCTACGTCGACCAGTGGGACTGGGAAAAGGTGATCGACCGCGAGTCCCGCAACCTGGAAACGCTGAAGGATGCCGTGCGCAAAATCGTCGGAGCGATCTGCGACACCCAGGAGGCGCTTTCGGCCATGTTTCCGGCGCTCTCGGCGCGCCTTTCAAGAGAGGTATTCTTCATGACGACGCAGGAGCTTGAGGACAGGTATCCCGCGCTCACGCCCAAGGAACGGGAGCGCGCCTTGCTCCGGGAACACAAGGTGGTCTTCCTGATGCAGATTGGCGGCCCGCTGAGATCCGGAATCCGCCACGACGGCCGTGCGCCGGACTATGACGACTGGGCGCTGAACGGCGACATTCTCTTCTGGAACGATGTGCTCGGGTGCCCCTTTGAGGTATCGTCCATGGGCATCCGCGTGGACGCGCAGTCGCTGGACGAGCAGCTGACCAGAGCCCAATGCGACCACCGCCGGAAGCTGCCCTTCCATCGGGCGCTTCTCAGGGGGGAGCTCCCGCTCACGATGGGCGGAGGCATCGGGCAGTCCCGGCTGAGCATGCTGCTGCTGGAAAAGGCGCATATCGGCGAGGTGCAGGTATCCGTGTGGGATGAGGACACGCTGCGCGGCTGTGCGGCCGCCGGGTTCCGCCTTTTGTAGCGACTGCGCCGGCCCTTTCGCAACCGGTTTTCCGCCGGTACGCTCCTGACAAAGCGCCGCCATCCGATTCTTTCCGAGTCGGCCGGCGGCGCTTTGCGCACCGGCGGCCTTCCGCAAAACCGTTTTCGGGCGGGTTTCCGGGCCGGCGCGGCGCGGCCCCGGAAAACGCCAGGACAACCGGCCAACAATAGATAGGGCGATTAAGCATAATCTTTTAGATTCATATTGAATAATTTGCACGATTGACAAAAGAACATGAGCGGAAGTATAATATGTGCACTGGGTATAACGATTTACGTAAAACGATATAATTAATTTTCGGGCATCGGTCCGGAGCAGCACATAGAGGAGGACAATGGAATGAAGAGGATCCCGAGAATTCTCTGCCTCGTACTGGCAATGGCGCTGGTACTGTCGATGAGCGCGTTCGCAGAATCGGCGACCGAGAAAAAGACCGGCGGCGTGCTGCGCTACGCCAGCCACAGCACCGTCTCCACCCCCGGCTACACCCCCGAGTGCACGAACAACGCCTCGCTGGTGTACCTGACCGTCGCCTATGAGTCGCTGACTTATTACGACGAAGCGGGCAACATCATCCCCAAGCTGGCCACCTCGTGGACCACCGACGCCGCGGAGCCCAGCATCACTTGGACGCTCCGCCAGGGCGTGAAGTTCGCCGACGGGACGGACTTCAACGCCGAGGCCGTGAAGCGCAACATCGAAGAATACCAGGCCTGCAACCGCAACGAAACCGCAAACGTTGCCAGCTGCGAAATCCTGGACGACTACACCCTCAAAATGGTGCTCAAGAGCTGGAACTCCTCCACGCTGGAGTCCGTGGGTTTCTTCGTATATTATATGTCGCCCAAGGCGCTGGAGGATGTGGACGCGCTGCGCGTGACCTCCTGCGGCACCGGCGCTTTCCAGGTGGCCGAATTCAAGCCCGGCGTCTACATCAAGTACGCCAAGAACGAGAACTACTGGCAGGAGGGCAAGCCCTACCTGGACGGCATCGAAATGTACATTGTGGATGAGCCCACCACCCGCTCCTCCGCGTTCCAGGCGGGCGAGTACGACATCATCCTGATGAACAACCTGACCGTTGCACAGGAACTGATCGAAGCGGACAAGTACGTGATGGAGGGCAACAAGTCGGGCGTGGGCCTGGTGGGCACCGGCCTGATCCCCAACAGCTCCGATCCCGAGTCCCCGTTTGCCGACGTCAAGGTGCGCCAGGCGATGTGCTACGCCATCGACGCGGACCTGCTGGTGGAGGCCTTTGGCTACGGCATGCTGGACACCACCAACCAGTGGGCCGCGCCCGGCGCGGTGACCTATAACCCGGACGTCAAGGGCTACCCCTACGACCCGGAGAAGGCCAAGGCGCTATTGGCCGAGGCGGGCTACCCCAACGGAATTGACACCACCCTTTACACCGACGCGGGCAACAAGGACATGTTCACCGCCGCCGCCAACATGCTCAACGAGGTCGGCATCCGCGCCAACGTCAACCTGATCGACGAAAGCACGCAGGTCAGCCTGTACTCCACCGGCACCTGGAAGGGCGTCATGGGCCACTTCCACTCGATCTCGCCCGATCTGGGCCTGTACATGGGCCGCCACCTGGACAAGGACGCTCCCTTCTACGCCGCCGGTATCCAGCATCCGGACGAGGCGATGGCGCTGCTCGAGAAGATTCGCACCGCGCCCACCAACGAGGAGAAGGTCGAGCTCGAGCATCAGATGCAGGTGCTGATCTATGACGATCTGGCGCTCTTTGGCAAGCCGCTGTTCATCCAGCGCGAGCCGATCTTCAAGTACGACTATGTGATGGATGACAACCGCAGCGTCGATCACGTGGGGGCCTGGTCGCCCGAGAACATCTGGCTGAACAAGTAAGCCCCGGGGGTTATTTGACCGCGGACGGGAGCCGTCAGCGCCCCTTCGCAATCGGGCGAGGGCCTGCCGGCTCCCCTCTTATCCATCGATCCGCAAGGACGGGAGAACGGATACGCTATGAAGAAGCTGTCTATAATGCTGGCCCGGCGCATCGGCCAGACGGTGATCGTGCTGTTCATCGTGACGCTGATGGTGTTTCTGCTGATGCAGCTGGTGCCGGGGGATCCGATCGTCAACTTCCTGGGGTCCAACGCCACCCCGGAGCAGATTCAGCACTACACGCAGCTGTTCGGGTATGACAAGCCCGTGCTGGTGCAGTACGGCAAGTGGGTGCTGGGGCTGTTTCAGGGCGAAATGGGGCGGAGCGTTCTGTTCCAGCAGGAGATCTCCGGCATCATCTTTGACCGGCTGAACACGACGCTGATGGTCGTGCTGCCCGCCTTTGTGCTGGCGGTGATCCTGGGCGTCGCCTTCGGTGTGATCGCCGCGCTCAACCGGGGCGGCATTGTGGATTCCATCATCTCCATCTTCGCCAACATCGGCATGGCGATGCCGCTGTTTTGGGTGGGCATTATCTGCATTCTGCTGTTTGCGCTCCGGCTGGGCGTTTTGCCGGTGCAGGGGTTTGTGAGCCCCTCGGAAAACCTGGGCGAATGCATCCGCCACTTGGTGATGCCGGTGTCCATCCTGGCGCTGGGCCCGCTGGCGCAGTTTGCCCGGCAGACGCGCTCGGCGATGCTGGAGGTCATCCGGCAGGACTACGTGCGCACCGCGCAGGCCAAGGGGCTGGGCAGGTGGGCCACCATCCTCAAGCACCAGCTCCGGAACGCGCTGATCCCCATCGTCACCATCATGGGCATCCAGCTGGGGGGCATGATCGGCGGAACGGTCCTGATCGAGTCGATCTTCGTCATCCCCGGCATGGGCAATCTGATGATTACGGCCATCAAGGGCAAGGACTACATGGTCGTGGAAAACGGCGTGTTCCTGATCGCGGTGGCCGTGGCGCTGTGCAACCTGGCGGTCGACCTGCTCTACGGCGTGATTGATCCGCGCATCCGGGATCAATAGGCCCGGTGGAGCGAGATTTCTTCTTGAATATGAGGAGCGTAAACATGCCTACCGAATCGAAAGACAGGAAGAAGAAAACCGGCCGGGCGAAGCGCCGCGCGAGGTTTTTCCGGGTGTTCCTCGCCAGAAAGGCCATTGTGATTTGCCTGGTGTTTTTGATCCTCATGGTGCTGGCGGCGATCTTCGCGCCCGTCATCGCGCCCTACGATCCCTATAAGCAGGACCTGCGCAACATGCTCAAGCCCATGTCCTGGGAGCACCTTCTGGGCACCGATTCAATGGGGCGGGACGTGTTCTCCCGCATCATCTACGGCACCCGGGTATCGCTGATCGTCGGCCTTTCCGCGGTGGCGATCGCCGGTTCCATCGGCATGGTTCTGGGGTTGATCGCCGGCACGGTGGGCGGCGTGGTGGACAGCGTGATCATGCGCATCATGGACGCGATGATGTCCGTGCCGATGATCATCCTGGCGCTGTTTCTGGGCAGCATCCTGGGCAAAGGGCTGTTCAACGTGACGCTGGCGGTGGGGCTGAGCATGATCCCGAGTTACACGCGCCTGACAAGAGGCCAGGTGTTGACCGTAAAACAGATGGATTATGTAACCGCGGGCACGATCTCCGGCGCGTCGAAGCTGAAAAACGCGCTGTACCACATCTTCCCCAACTGCGTGTCCCCCAACATCGTGCTGATGACGATGAACCTGGGCACCGCGATCCTCAACGAGGCGGCGCTCAGCTTCCTGGGCCTGGGCATCAACCCGCCCACCGCGTCCTGGGGCGGCATGGTCAGCGACGGCTACAACTACCTGAAGATGCTGCCGGTCATCGCCATTGCGCCGGGCGTGTTCATCGTGGTCATCGTGCTGTGCTTCAACATGGTCGGCGACGCGCTTCGGGATGCGCTGGACCCGCGCCTGCGCGGCGCGCTGTAACCAATACGATCGGAAAGGATGCGCGCCATGGACAATCTCTTGGACATTCGCGATCTGAAAGTCGAATACCGCACCGAAGGCGACGTCGTCTACGCGGTCAACGGGCTGAGCCTGAGCCTGGGGTACGGCGAGACGATGGGCCTGGTGGGCGAGACCGGCGCCGGAAAAACCACCACGGCCATGAGCATCATGCGGATACTGCCCGCGCGGATCGGTTTTGTAACCGGCGGGAAAATACTGCTGGACGGCGTGGACGTGATGGCCATCTCGGAAAAGGAAATGCGCACCCACCGCGGGAACACGGTTTCGATGATCTTCCAGGACCCCATGTCCAGCCTCAATCCGGTGATGACCGTCGGCGACCAGATCCTCGAGGTGCTCAAAATCCACAAAAGAAACCTGAGCCGCGCGGAGCTGGACAAGACCGTGGACGGCATCATGGAGATGGTGGGCATCCCCGCCTACCGGAAGTCGGAATACCCGCATCAGTTCTCCGGCGGCATGAAGCAGCGCATCGTGATCGCCATCGCGCTGGTGTGCGAGCCCAAGCTCATTTTGGCGGACGAGCCGACCACCGCGCTGGACGTGACGATCCAGGCGCAGATGCTGGCGATGATCAACGAGCTTAAGCAGCGGCTGAACACCGCGATGATCCTGATCACCCACGATTTGGGCGTGGTCGCCCAGACCTGCGACAAGGTGGCGGTGATGTACGCCGGGGAGATCATCGAAACCGGATCGGCCCGGGACATCTTTGAGGGCGACGCGTGGCATCCGTATACGTCGGGCCTTCTCAACGCCATTCCCAAGCTGGAGGTGGAAACCCGGCGGCTGGAATCCATTGACGGGCTGATGCCCGACCCCACCGAGAAGATGACCGGATGCCGCTTTGCGCCCCGCTGCAAGTTTGCGATGGACGCGTGCCGCGTCGCGCCGAAAATGCGCGAAGTCAGCCCCTCGCACTGCATCAAATGCCACCTGTTCGAAAACGTCGGGGAGGACCGGGTATGAGCGACGTGTTGGTGGAGGTCAAGGACCTCAAAAAGTATTTCAAAACCCCCAAGGGCATGCTGCACGCCGTGGACGGCGTCAGCTTCAAGATCCGCCGGGGCATGACGCTGGGCGTCGTGGGCGAATCCGGCTGCGGAAAAACCACGCTGGGGCGCATGATCCTGCGGCTGATCGACGCCACCTCCGGACAGATCCTGTTCGACGGCGAGGACATCGTCAGCTTTGACGACAAAAAGCTGCACGAGGTGCGCCGCCGCATGCAGCTGATCTTTCAGGACCCGCTGTCCTCGCTGGACCCCCGGCGCTCCGTCGAGGACCTGATCGGGGAGCCCATCCGCATCTACGGCGTCTGCCCGGACAAGCGGGCGTATGAGGCGCGCATTCACGAACTGATGCGGACGGTCGGCCTCGCCGAGCGCTACGCCGACAGCTATCCCCACGAACTGGACGGCGGCAGGCGGCAGCGCATCGGCATCGCCCGCGCGCTGTCGCTGAACCCGGACTTCATCGTGTGCGACGAGCCGGTTTCGGCGCTGGATGTGTCCATCCAGGCGCAGATTCTGAACCTTCTGATGGACCTGCAGGACGACAAGGGCCTGACCTACATGTTCATCACCCACGACCTGAGCGTGGTCAAGCACATCAGCCATGAAATCGCGGTGATGTACCTGGGCCAGTGCGTCGAGTATGACGACACGCGCGACCTCTTCAAAAACCCGATGCACCCGTATACGCAGGGGCTTCTGGACGCGATTCCGGAGCCCAGCCTCCGGGGCCGCAAGATGGCGACCAAGATCATGCGCGGCGAATTGTCCAGCCCCATCGAACCCAAGCCCGGATGCCGCTTTGCGCCCCGCTGCCCGAAGGCGACGGAGAAGTGCAGGGGCCGGGACATCCCAATGAAGGAAATCGCGCCGGGACACTTTGTCGCCTGCACGCTATACGAATAGGAGGACCAAATGAAAAAAGTCGTCATCGGCGGCGGCCAGGGCTTCTGGGGAGATTCCAACGACGCCGCCATCCACATGGTGCGCCACAGCGACATCGGCTACATGGCCTGCGACTACCTCGCGGAGCTGACGCTGTCCATCATGGCGCGCCAGAAAATCAAAAACCCCGCCGCCGGCTACGCCAGGGACTTTCTGGGGCTCGTCAGGGCCTGCGGGAAGACGGCCTTTGACCGCGGCATCCGCATTCTGACCAACGCGGGCGGCATGAACATCGAGGGCATGGTTTCCGCGCTGAAGGACATCGCCGAGGCGGAGGGGATGAAGGGGCTCAAAATCGGCTACGTGCTGGGCGACGAGATCTCCGATCAGATTCCGCGGCTCATGGCCGAGGGCATCCAATTTGAAAACATGGACGATGTCGGCGATTTTGCCGAGGTCAAGGACCGGGTGTTCAACGCCAACGTGTACTTTGGCCACGAGCCCACGCTAAGCTGCCTGGAGATGGGGGCGGACTGGGTTGTGACCGGCCGCTCCACCGATTCCGCGCTGTTTCTCGCGCCCGTCATGCGGGAGCTGGGCATTGCGCCGAACGACTGGGACAACCTGGCCCGCGGCATCATGGCGGGCCACCTGCTGGAGTGCGGCGGGCAGGGCGCCGGCGGAAACTTTGACTACGGCTGGCGCGACGTGCCCCGGATGGACGAGCTGGGCTTCCCCATCGCGGAGGTGTCGGAGGACGACTTTGTGATCACCAAGGCGCCGGACTGCGGCGGGCTCATTTCGGAACAGTCCGTCAAGGAGCAGTTCCTCTACGAGGTGCACGACCCGGCCAACTACATCACCCCCGACGTGAACGTGGACGTGAGCCGCGCGACGCTGACCCAGGCCGGGGCGGACCGGGTGCGGGTGGGCGGCGTCAGGGGCAAGCCCCGCCCCGATACGCTCAAGGTGTCGATGGGCTACCACGCGGGCTACAAGGTGCAGGCCATGCTCAGCTTCGCCTGGCCCGACGCCTACGAAAAGGCGCAGTACGCCGCGGACATTCTGATGAAGAAGATGAAGCGCAGGGGCCTTCGCGCGGAGGAGATCCGGATCGACTACATCGGCCTCAACGCGCTGCACCTCGGCGTCGCAGACATGAGCGCCGAAAAGGTCCGGGACGCCAACGAGGTGGTGCTGCGCATCGCCATCCGCACGCTGACCGAACAGGAAGCGCAGAAGATCATCCCGGAGGTCGCGCCGCTGCAGCTCAACGGCCCGCCGGGCGCCAGCTTCTTCGGCGGCAGGGCTCACGTGCAGGAGGTCATCGGCCTTTGGCCGACCCTGATCCCCCGCGACGCGGTGAAACTGACGGCGCATATCCTGGAAGTCTAGGAGGGCGGAAACATGGCGGAAGTCTATCTCAATCAGATCGCCCACGGCCGGTCCGGCGACAAGGGCGACACATCCAACGTCTGCGTGTTCGCGCGCAAGCCGGAATATTTTGAAATCATCCGGCGCGAGGTCACGCCCGAAAAGGTCAAGGCGCACTTTGGGGACATGGTGAAGGGCGAGGTCACGCGCTACGAGGTGGAAACGCTCCAGGGGTTCAATTTTGTGATGAAGCACGCGCTGGGCGGCGGCGCGACCCATTCGCTCCGGCTGGACAGCCTGGGAAAGAGCATGGGCTCGGCCTTCCTCCGGATGAAGGTGCGCGTCGATGACTGAACCGATGGACGAAGCAACCCGGCGGGCGCTGGAGGCGCTGCGCGCGCAGTACGCGCGCCTGCCGCTGTCCGGGCCGGCCCGGGCGTACCGGACGGAGACGCGGATGCTGCCCGCGGAGGACGGCGTGCGGCTGCGCACGCTGGTGTTCCGGCCGGACGGGGAGGGCCCGTTCCCGGCGGTGGTGCAGCGGTCCTGCTACCCGCACCTGGAGCCCCTGTACCGGACGCACGGCGCGTTTTACGCCGCCCGCGGCTTTGCCTACATCTGCCAGTTCTGCCGGGGCACCGGAGGTTCGGAGGGCCGATGGGTGCCCAACGACTTTGACCGCGCCGACGGGCGCGCGTTTCTCGGGTGGATCGAGGCCGAGCCCTGGATCGGGCCGACGGGCTGGTACGGCTCCAGCTATCTGGCGTTCACCGGCTGGATCGTGGCGGACATCACGCCCCCCAAGATCCGGACGATGTACCTGACCCACTACGGAACCGATCGGTTTGTGTCCGCCTACCAGCGCGGCCTGTTCCGGCAGGATGTGCTCACCAGCTGGGCGTTTCACAACGCGGGCGCGGCGCCGGCGGGGTCGTACCCCGAATGCGCCAGGTACCGCCCGCAGGTTTCGGTGGACGAGGACGTCTGGCGGGTGGGCGCGCTGCCCTGGTACAGGGCATGGGTCACGAACACCAGCCGCGCCGACGCCTACTGGAACGAGGGCTTCTGGAAGCTGCTCAGGGACATCCCCGCCCGCGTCCGGGTGCCGGTCTACCTGGGCGAATCCTGGTACGACCACCACCTGGGCAGCGCGCTTCAGACGTGGAAGGAGCTCGCGCCACAGGCAAAGGCCCACAGCCTTCTGCGCATCGGCGCGTGGGACCACGGCTTTCAGCCCTGCGTGGACGGGCAGGCCTGCCAGCACCTGGAAAACGACGACGCGCGCAACGCCTACGAATGGTTCCATCGCATTCTGGTGGAGGGCAAGGCGCCGGAGGGCGGCGTCCGGTGCTACCTGACGGGCGCGGACCGGTGGTTTGGCGCCGAAGGCTATCCCTTTTCGCCCCGGGGCGAGACCGCGTACCACCTGTCGGCCTCCGGCACGCTGGAGCGGGATGTCCCGCGCTGCGGCAGCCGGTCCTTCCTCTACGATCCGGACGACCCCGTCCCTTCCCACGGCGCGGAGTCGGTGCTGGAGCAGATTCACGAGGCGGGCAGCCGCCTGCAGCCGCCGCCCGGCTGGCGAATGGACGTGATCAGCTTTCTTTCGGACCCGCTGGACGAGGACATGGACATCCTCGGGCCCGTTTCCGTGCGGCTTTCGGTTTCGTCCTCCGCCGAGGATACGTCGTTCACCGCGAAGCTCATGGAGGTTTTTCCAAACGGCGAGGCCTACAACATCCGCTCCGGCATCGCGACGCTCTCCTATCCGACGGCGCGGGCCGTCAGGCGCCGGGCCTTCATCCCCGGCACGGTGACCCAAATCGAAATCAACACGTGGGATGTGGCCTGGCGGTTGCACAGGGGGTCGAGGCTGCGGCTGGACATCTCCTCCAGCGACTGGCCGCAATACGCGGCCCACACAAACCATGCGGGGGTCTGGTCTGTGCAGACGGACGCAAAACCCGCCCGCCAGACGGTTTTCTTTGGCGGCGAATGCGACTCCCTGCTGATCATCCCCACTTTTTGAGGAGGAACCTATGAATAACTTACCCGGTGCCCTCTCCGACCTGACGGTTCTCGACCTGACGCGCGTGGTGGCCGGCCCCTATGCCGGCAGCATCCTGGGCGATCTGGGCGCGGACGTCATCAAAATCGAAATCCCGGGAACCGGCGACGACGCCCGCGCCTACGGGCCCTACAAAAACGAGGAATCCATGTACTACGCCAACCTCAACCGCAACAAGCGCGGCGTCACGCTCAACATGAAAACCGCCCGGGGCAAGGCGCTGTTTCTGGAAATGGTGAAGGTGGCGGACATCGTGATCGAAAACTTCCGCCCCGGCGTGATGGAAAAGCTGGGCCTCGGATATGAAACGCTCCGGGCGGTCAACGACCAGATCATTTACGCGGCCGTCTCGGGCTTTGGCAGCTGGGGTCCGTACTGCCGCCGGCCGGGCTACGACATCCTGTCCCAGGCGATGGGCGGGCTGATGAGCGTCACCGGCACCCGCGACAGCGGGCCCACCCGCGCCGGCAACGCCATGGGCGACATTCTGGGCGGGATGAACATGGTGATCGGCGTGCTGGCGGCGGTCAACGCGCGGCGGCTGACCGGCCACGGCCAGCGCATCGACGTGGCGCTGGTGGACAGCGTGGTGGCCAGCCTTGAAAACGCCTATGAGCGGTACTTTGACTCCGGCGAGGTGCCGGAGCGCAACGGCAACTCCTATGCGTCCATCGCGCCCTACGACGCCTATCAGGCCGCGGACGGGCTGGTCATCATCGCCTGCGGCAACCAGAAGCTGTACGAAAAGCTGTGCACGGACGTGCTGGACATGCCGTGGATGATTTCGGACGAACGCTTTTTGACGGTGCCGCTGCGGGTGGAGAACAATGAAATCCAGAAGCACTACATCGAAACCTGGACAAGGCGCCATACCGTGGCGGAGGTCACCGAAATTGTGCTGTCCCACGGCATTCCCGCGGGGCCGATCTACGATGTGGCCCAGATCGTCACCGACGAGCACATCGTGAAGGCGCGGGAGATGTTTGTCGAGATCGATCACCCGGTCATCGGGCGGATGACCGTCAACGGCAACCCCATCAAGCTGATGGAAACGCCGCCGGAAATCCGGCGCCCTGGGCCGCTTTTGGGCCAGCACAACGAGGAGATCTACTGCGGACTTCTGGGCCATTCTCCGGAGGATCTGGAGAGCCTGAAGCGCGAAGGCGTAATCTGACCTGGGGAGGATAACGCGGATGGACGCAATCGTACTTGCCGGGGCCTGCCGCACGGCGATCGGAAAATTTGGCGGGGCGCTTTCGGGCGTCCCCGCGGCAAAACTGGGGGAGACGGTGGTCCGGGAGGCGCTCCGGCGCGCGAACGTGCCGCCGGAATCCGTCGACCAGGTGCTGATGGGCTGCGTGCTGACCGCCGCGCAGGGGCAGAACCCCGCCCGGCAGGCGGCCGTCGGCGCGGGCATCCCGGTGGAGGTGCCGGCCGTCACGATCGGAAACGTCTGCGGCTCCGGCCTGACGGCGGTCAATATGGCGGCCGCGCTGATCCGGGCGGGCGACGCGGACATTGTGGTGGCGGGCGGCATGGAAAACATGTCCCTGGCGCCCTACGCGCTGCCCGGCGCGCGCTTCGGATACCGCATGAATGACGGCGCGCTGACGGATACCATGATCCGCGATGCGCTGTGGGACGCGTTCGGCGACGTGCACATGGGCATTACGGCCGAAAACATCGCCGAAAAATACGGCATCTCCCGCGCCAGGCAGGATGACTTCGCGGCCCGGAGCCAGCAAAAGTGCGAGCGGGCCCGAAGGGAAGGCGCGTTCCGGGATGAAATCGTGCCGGTGGAGATCCGGCAGAAAAAGGCCGTCCTGCGCTTTGAGGAGGACGAATACCCCCGCGACGGCGTGACCGCGGAGGGCCTCGCGGGCCTGAAAAGCGCGTTTAAGCCCGGCGGCACGGTCACGGCGGGCAATGCGTCGGGCATCAACGACGGCGCGGCCGCGGTGGTCGTGATGCGGGAGGAAACGGCCCAAAGGCTGGGCGCGCGGCCGATGGCCCGGTTTGTGACCGGCGCCATCGCGGGGTGCGACCCGGCGTACATGGGCATGGGTCCGGTGTACGCGGTGCGCAGGGCGCTGGAGAAGTGCGGCCTGGACGCGGATGCCATCGGCGTCGTTGAGCTCAACGAGGCCTTTGCGGCCCAAGCGCTGGCGGTGACCGACGCGCTGGGGCTGGACCCCGGGCGCGTAAACCCAAACGGCGGAGCCATCGCGCTGGGCCATCCGGTGGGTGCCAGCGGCTGCCGCATTTTGGTGACGCTCCTGCACGAAATGCGGCGGACCCGCGAAAAGTACGCGCTGGCCTCGCTCTGCGTCGGCGGCGGAATGGGCGTGGCGACGGTGGTGCAGGGGATGGATTGACGGCGCTGACGCGGGCATCCGATACCCGCCGGGGATTGATTCTCGGGCGCAAATGCCTTACAATAAATAGAATGCATCCCAGGCTCTGGCGCAGGCCCGTGCGGACGACGATAGGGAGGGATCCATCGTGCCTACGGTCAAGGACATCGCCGAAATGGCCGGCACATCGCCCAGTACCGTGTCGATTGTGCTGACCGGGAAGGCCAAGCAGCGGCAGATTTCCGCCAAAACGCAGGAACGCGTCTGGAAGTCCGCCAGGGCCCTGGGCTATCTTCCCAACGTCTCCGCAAGCTCTCTGCGCAGCGGGGCCGATGCCGGTTGCTTCTATATCTTGCTTTTCTGGGCGGAGGACTCCCGCATTTCGATGCTGGGCCGCTTTCTCCAGGGGGTTCAGCGGGCGTTTGAAAGCTTTGAACAGCCCTGCGAGCTCCTGCTCGATCCGTATTTTAACGGCAAGCTGGACGCGGCCATGTCCGAACGGGTATTGTCCCTGTGCCACGGCGCGATCGTCTGCAACGCCGACGAGCGGGACATGAGCTTTCTGCACTCGGCCCCGCTTCGAAAGCCGGTGGTGCTGTACAACCGCCATTCCAGCCAGTACTCCACCGTCGTGGTGGACGACGCGAAGATCGGCGTCAAGGCGGCGGACGTGTTCTTGCGCCATCGCCGAAGGGCGGCCGCGGTGCTGACGCTCGACAAGGGGTTTGGCGGGCAGACCGGCCTGCGCACCGTATCGTTTGTCAAACGTTGCGAGGAGGTCGGCATCCGGGTTGTGGATGTGCTTTCGGTCGAAAACACGATGCGCGGCGGCTATCAGGGGGTGCTGCGTTTCGGCGAGGCCGAAGAGGCGCCGGATTGCCTGTTCTGCGCGTCCGATACCATCGCGCTGGGTGCGGTCAAGGGCCTGCAGGAGATGGGCGTGCGCATGCCCGACGATCTGGAGCTCATCTCCACGGGCAACGGCGACCAGCAGCAGGAGGAGTTCGCGGTGCCCTCCCTGTCGGTCGTCAACGTTCCGATCGACGAGATGGCCGAGCAGTGCATGCGCCTTCTGTACAGGCAGCTCACCTACGAATGCAAGGGCATTGACTCGGTCACGCTTCCCACCACATTCATCGCCCGCGAGAGCTGTCCCGAATGACGGGACGCCGCGCAATTCCCCCGGGGATCGGCCTGTTGACAGCCAATCGATAATATGTTATCGTTTTATCGGAACGCCAGGACAGCGCCGATTAAGAGGAGGAATAAAGGATGAAAAGGATGCTTGCCATTGCGCTGAGCCTTCTGCTGATGCTAAGCGGCACGGGGGTTTACGCGCAGACGTCGGCCGGTGCGTATGTGCCCGGCACCTATACCGCGACCGCGCAGGGAAACAATGGTCCCGTCACGGTGACCGTCACCTTTGATGACCAGGCGATCACCGGCGTGGCGGTGGGCGAACACACGGAAACGCCGGGGATCAGCGATCCGGCGATCGAGCGCATTCCGGCCGCCATCGTGGACGGCCAGACGCTGGCCGTGGACGTCGTTTCCGGGGCCACCTTTACGTCAAAGGCGATCCTGGAGGCGGTGGAGGACTGCGTCACCCAGGCGGGCGGCGATGCCGCCGCGCTGAAGGCCGCCGCCGAGGGCGGAGAAGCGGAGAAGACCGCCGCCACCCGGGACGCGCAGGTGCTGGTGGTGGGCGGGGGAATCGCCGGCCTGACGGCCGCCGCGCGCGCCGCGGATCAGGGCGCGAAGGTTCTTTTGATCGACAAGATGCCGGCGCTCGGGGGCACGACGATCACCGCCGGCGCTTACTTCCTGTGCGTCGGTTCGTCTTTGCAGAACCCGAAGGGCATTGACGACAGCATCGACGGCATGATGAACTACTGGCACAAGATCATGGACCAGGGCCCTGCCGACACCGGCTACCCGGACTATGACCGCGTGCGCAATGTCCTGACCGACAGCGGCAAGACCGTCGACTACCTCGTATCGCTGGGCGTGCCCTTCCTGCCGGAGATCTCCGATCCCTTCGGCGGCACACCGGTGGCGAACGTGGACGGCCGCGGCGCGGGGCTGGTCGCCGCGCTGGAGGCGGCGGTCCGGGCCAAGGGGGTCGAAATCCTGACGGACTGCAAGGCCGAGAGCCTGATCACCGACGATGCCGGCGCGGTCATCGGCGTGAAGGCGACCACGCCGACCGAGGACATCTCGATCAGCGCCAGGAGCGTCGTGCTGGCCACGGGCGGGTTCAGCAGCAACCCCGAGATGGTAAAGGCGTACAGCCCGGAGATCGAGCCGGTGGTGCCGCAGTCCGCGGCCGGCAGCATCGGCGACGGCATCCGGATGGCCGAGGCCATCGGGGCCGCGCGCTTTAAGAACTACTGGACGGCGTTCAATTCCGTTTCCCCCAGTGCCGAGTACACCCGCGCCGTGCCCGAAGCGGCCGCGCTCACGGTGGCGTCGCAGATTCTGGTGAACGCCAAGGGAGAGCGGTTTGTCAACGAGGCCGCCGGCCTGCGCGCCGAGCTGCCCTATCAGATGGTCAAGGACGGCGGCTACCCGCATTACGCGCTGTTTGATTCCAGCAATGCGGAATTGGTGCCGGCCCTCGAAGCGGGCCTCGCGCTGGGCGAGGTGTTCAAGGGCGATGAGGTCGAAGCCCTCGCGGGCGCGATGGGCGTGGATGAAGCGGCGCTCAAGGATACCTTTGACCGCTACAACCAGATGGCCAAGGCCGGCCTCGACGAGGACTTCGGCAAGCCCGCCGAAAAGCTGGTCGCACTGGAAACCGGCCCCTTCTACGCCGTCCGGTATTATCCCACGACGTTTGGCTCCACGGGCGGCGTCGTCACCGATGTCGCCACCGGGAACGTGCTGCGCGAGGACGGCACCGGCATCGCCAACCTGTACGCCGCCGGCGAGATGAGCAACCGCGACTTCTACAACCAGCACTATGTGCTGGCGGCATCCCTCGCGTTCTACTCCACGATGGGCATGCGCGCCGGCGAGGCCGCCGCCGAAAACGCGAAGTAGCCAGTACCTGCCGCCCAAGGGCCGGGGCCGCCGCGACAATGCATCGCGGCGGCCCCGGTTTTCTGCCCGCACTTGTTTTCCGGATGCCTCGCCGATGGGTTCAAGCGCACGGTGGCCGATTATCTCAGGCGACTGCGGAAAAACCTCCCAATGCGGTTCATGCCAAAGAACATCATGATACTGTCGATGCCGTGGCTGATGAACAGCAGCGGAATCATGTAACTGATCGTTCCCACGGTCAGCGACGGGTTGAAAAGGAGAATAACGCCAAAGAGGATGCCGACAACGGCAAAGGCCATAATCCATCCCCAACCACGAACATCAAGCCCTTTTAACTCAATGGAGCCGATGGCGCGCGTGAGGCCTGCCGCGATCACCCATCCGGAGAATACGAAAGGAATCGCAACCAAAAGGGTCTCGAATGCGATAGGCCGGACAATGAGCCATACGCCGAACAACAGCGTTATCAGCCCGCTGGCCAACAGCCATCCCGATCTGAATTCTTTCTCCTCCGAGAAAAAGTTAATGATGTCCGACAAGCCCGAGAAGATCATTGCGATGCTGATAAAGACAGCCAGGCCAACGTAGTTTTCAACCGGCGTCGCAAACATCGTGCAGCCCAAAACAATCAGCAGAACACCGGACACGAGCAACAGCCACTTGATGGCTTTTAAAGACTTCATTATCTCCACCTCCAATTTCCACATTCATTCCAATCGAATTGTATCACGGGAAGCCATTTAGCGCAACGAAAACTTAATATTGCTCGCGGCCGGTATTTTGGCGGCTGGCCGGGCGCCGCCCGACCCAAAGCCCCCGGCTCCGCTGCGGCTCCGGCCGGGAGATCCCGGGCCTGTCAGATAACGCCGTGCTCCTTCAACAACTTCTCGATGTCCGTTCCCCGGATTTTCAGCAGCAGGCCCCTGACCGCAAGCCTTTCGAGCAGGTCGGCCTTCATCTCCGTAATTTTCTTCCCATCCCGCAGCTGGACGGTGGCATTCAGAAGATCGCGAACGTCATATGTGCTGCCCCAGACCTCCGGGACGCCGCGGTCGATGTTCAGCAGTGTATAGACCGCCTCCATGCCGGTGCGGACGGAGTATTCCGTCGTAAAAATGGTATCTCGCACCGTCTCCGCGAACTGCCCGAGGAAAGCAAAGTTCACAGCGCCCTTGGGCACGACATCCGGTCGGTCTCCCGCCGCGCGCGGCATGAAGAACGTCGTAATATACGGCATCATGCACGGGATGGTGTTGGCGCTGTCAGCCGCGAGCGTGGGAATCTCACTTTCCGGCACCCCAATGTGGTACAGCCACTCCATGCAAATCTCTTTGCCGGTACAGTCGCGCATTGGCTTCTTTACGTAGTTGCCGGGCTTGTCGCTGAACAGGCCATAGATCCAGCCCACCAGCTGATCCTTAGGCTGGCTGCGGAATTGCGGCTGGCGGTTAAATGTCCAGCTCAGCATCCAATTCGAGTCCATCGCGGTCACAATGCCTCCGGTTACGACCTTTCCGGAAAACGGATCACGCTGGCAGATCTTTTGAATGTAGGGCGGAATCGCTCCGTCCAGGGTGGTCACGGTCGCGCTCATCCAGTTGCTCTTTTCGGGGTCGCCACAGAATTTTTCCGGGTTTCCAAACGACGGATCCTGCGCCGCGATTTTGCGCCACATATCCCATCCGCCGCCCTCCTTAATTTCGGGATCGAACTTCGCCGGCGTATCCTGGCTTCCGAGACTGGAGTTTTCGACGCATCCTCCGTTCGTCATAAAGACGAGATCATTCTCCGTCAGGTCAATGCGGTCCTCCTCGCCCCCCCTTCGGATGATTATCCGCCGCGCAACCTTCTTGCACGGCTGAATGTCAAATTCCACGTTGATTACCTTGGTGTTGAAGTGGAATTGTACGCCGAAAGACTCGAGGTACTTGATCATCGGCAGGATCATCGACTCGTATTGGTTGTACTTTGTGAACCGGAGTGCGGTGAAATCCGGCAATCCACCCACATGGTGGATGAAGCGCCTTATGTAGAGCTTCATTTCGAGCGCGCTGTGCCAGTTTTCAAAGGCGAACATCGTCCGCCAGTACATCCAGAAGTTTGAATTCAACACGTCGTCGCTGAAGCATTCGTCAATGCGCTTGTCGTACAGCGCTTCGTCAGGCGTGAAGAATAGAGCCATGATTTCCATGGCGCCCTTGTCGGAAAGACCGAATTTCTTGTCCGTATGGGCGTCCTTTCCACACTCGACGGTTGCGCGCATGAGAGAATAGTTGGGGTCTCTCTTGTTCAGCCAATAGTATTCGTCCAGGACGCTGACGCCCTCGGTTTCGATAGAGGGAACCGACCGGAACAGGTCCCACATACATTCGAAATGATTGTCCATCTCGCGCCCGCCGCGCATGACGTACCCGAGATTTTCGTACAGGTACCCGTCGCAAGCGCCGCCCGGAATCGGATCCTTTTCAAGGATGTGCACATGCTCGCCCTTCATCTGCCCATCGCGCACGAGGAAACACGCGGCGGAAAGTGCCGCAAGGCCGGAACCGACGATGTAGGCGGACTTGTGATCCACGCCCTCCGGCTTGACAGGGCGGGCAAACGCTTCATAATTGCCGCTGGAATAATACATGTTCATAGCCTCCATTCATGATTTGGTCTGCCTGTATTCTATCAACGGCGCATATTTCAGACAATAAACAAACCTGGAGCGCTGATTAATATTTAATCAAAGCTCCAGGATTGATAAGAAATGAATCATCTCCGTGCGAAGGATCAATGCGGGTCTGTGCGGAATGCCTCCAGCGCCCGAGAAATACTCCCGTGCGTCAGCGTCCCCAGGCGGTTGACGATTTGGCGGGGGTCTTCCTTCATATCGCTCTTGATCCAGTCCAGCACCAGCCCGACAAAACCAAACTTATAAAAATCAGCGATAAAATGCTTATCATCGTCGCGCACGTTTACTCCGACAGCCTTTTCGTTGACTACGCCAATGAGCAGATTGTATGTCAGCTTATAGAGATAGTTTTCGACATGCTCCCGGCTGATCGAGCGATATACGCTCGAGATGAACGGCTTGTTTTCAAGCACCGCTTCAAAAATCTGCATAAAACCCTGCTGCCAGGTATCGTATGTCTTTTTGCCTTCCAGCGCGCGGGCGGCATCCTCCACACACGACCACTCAATCAGATCGTAGATATCTTTAAAGTGGTAGTAAAATGTCATGCGGTTGACGCCGCAATCCTCGGTGATGTCGGCAATCGTGATCTTGTCCAGCGGCTTTTGCCGCAAGAGGTTCTTGAGAGAAGCCTCTATGGCCCGTTTTGTGATCTGCGACATCCCGCCACCCCCGTTCCGCGCCCCCCGTTTTTTCAGTTTCTATTTCCCGCGCTGACTGCCGCGCACCATTATATCCAATAAATATATTCTTTATATAAGGAAGAGAATCCTGCAAACGGAGGGATGTATTTCAGCGATGCTTCCGTCGTGCTTGATTTTGAGCTTAGTGTATCCGTTTTGTTTTGGGTAAAGGGCCAGCCGCCGCCCATAGAGATGGCGCCGGGGCATTTATTGCGTGCCCCTTGAAGGCAAGCCCCCTGCCCGCGCCGCGCGCCACTTCCCGGCGCTTGGCATTCGCACGCTGGTGGCCGCCTTTTGTACCACGCTTTCCTCAAGGCCTGACTTTTTGTTGGCAGGCTTATCGGCGGGCTCGGCGCCTTCCGTACGGCTCCGCGCTCAGCCCGCGGCCGCGGCTTCCGCGGCATCGGCGACCTGATAGGTATCCACGTAAATATTTCCCTCCGAGGACTGCATGTAGACCGCAAACGGGCCGCCCGCGGCCGTATCGAATTCCGCTTCAACCCAGGTCAGGGAATTTCCCGGCGTAAAGGAGAAGGTCTGCCCATCCTGGGTGTACAATGTCAGCGTGGCGGCGGGCACGCCCGCGCGCACTTTCAGATAGAGCCTGATCCTTCCGCCGGATACGAGCGCCGAATCATAGAGGAGAAAGCGGCTGCCTTCCTGCACCCAGCCTTCGTTAAGACCATAGACCAGGCTGTGAAGCCAGGGTTGTCCGGAAGACACCGGAATGTAAGCATAGAGCTGATCGGATGAATAAATTCCCTGCGCGGAATTGTAAACAGCCGTGTATGCAAGCAGACTGGTGTCAAAGATCATGTATTTTCCCAACGGATAGGAATACGTCGGAACGGAATTTACATATGTCCCCATGGGAGAGGGGAGCACTTCATCGATTGAGCCGTCGGCGCGCGTCTGGGCTAAAAGCGATTCAAACGTGACGACGGGGATTTCGCAGCGGGATTGAATGTCAATCGCGACCGATTTGGCCCACTCCTCCTGACCCGACGGACAAACCATCCAGGCGTCCTTGCCCGTCGCCAGGACCATTTCCTTGGCGTCGTCCAAGTATCCGTCCTGGTAGGAATTGCTGTCGCGCGCATACGAGGCATATTGGTTCAGGCAGAGTCCGGCGATGATGACGGCGATCATCGCGGCGCGAATCCGCTTTACGTATCCTTTTGAAACGGCCAAAGCGCTGATGGGCAGGAGAACGGCGAGAAGTGCGGGAAGGTACATCTCTATTCCGTTCCACGCGCCCGATTTCAAATGGAGCAGGGAGAGCATCATTGAATCAACCGCGTAGACGCGCGCAGATTCAAACGCCGAGGTGTCATAATATGCCAGACCGACCGCCAAAAATGCGAGGCAGGCGATGCCCGCCTTGCGGATATCCAGATTTTTTGCGGACGCTGAAAACAGATACATCAGCATGATGGGGAAGAATACCGCCGTGTAGCGCACGTGCACGCGCAGGGGCGGGCCGTTTGAAACCACTTCGTCCACGTAGATTACATACACAGTGCACAGCCAGAACAGCACGAGCGAGAGAAGGATCGTCAGCACCAGCATCCGCTCTTTTGTTTCCGCTTTGCGCCATATCGATATAAGCACAATGGGCGGCAAGACAAAAAATGCGATCAGGTGGTAGTGTGTGTAGATCAGCATGCCCTTGAGCGTCAAAAGGAGATGGTCAAGGGTAAACGACTGTGTTTGCGCGTCATAATGGGTTTTTCCGAGCGGATCCATATTCAGCGCTTTCAGGAGGCCCAGGAACAAAAGGAGGCAAACGGCGATGGCGCCCGCAAACCAGATCAGCTTTCCAAGCATGCGCCGGTCCTTTCCAAGGAGCGCGTACAGGCCCACGGAAAAGAAACATGCCGCGCCCAATAGCGCGTAAACCGGCTTTATCGCATAAAGGAGAAAACAGAAGACTCCGCTCCGGATCCAGTACAGCGTCTTCTCCGGGTTTTCAACCATTTCGATAAGAAACAAGAAAGTCAGAAATACCATAGGGTATGTAAGACTTTCGGTCATGATATTTTTGGTCAGCACCGTATCGGGAAGGAGGAGGGACAGAATCGCGATCAAAAGCGCGCTGCGCCTGTCCCGCGTGACTTTTACGCCGGCGGCATAGATCGGGAAGATCATGGAGTGCATCAAAAAAACGTTCACAATCTGCATTGTCCGAAAAACGTTGATTCCTTCGGGCAGCAGGTAAAGCGGGGAAAGGAGCAGCGGGTACAGGATGTAGCGGTATACAACGGGCTGGTTTCGTATGAGCACCTGCTGGGAGAGCAGGGATTTCGCGATGTGCATGTACCGCATTTCATCATTGAAGATGAAGGGCAGTTCTCCCGCCGAAAATACCAGCGGAATGCGGATCAGAACGGACAGCGCATAAACCATCAGCAGAAAAAGATAGGGACGGCGAAGGATCTGCGCCTTGGCGGCGGACCATGCGGCACTTCCGCTTGCCGGGGTTTCTTCTATCCGCGGATACGCATTTTCATTCATTCGCTGTTCATCCTCTCGTTTGTAAAGGATTAAAGTTTTTGCGCCAGCGGTCCGGCAAGCCCCGCAAATGATGCCTGAAAGAATGCTGGCTCGTTGCGAAATGAGCCAGCATTCTTTGCTGTTCGACGGACTCCCGCATGGGCGATGATTCGCGCAACCACGCGGGCCCAATTCGATATTGGACGATAACCCGTCAGCCATCCGCGGGTGAAGGCCTGATAGGCCCGGGGGTTCCGGTTTATCAGGCGGGGCCGGGGGCCCCGGTCTCGCCCTGGGGACCGGTGGGTCCGGTGGGTCCGGTGGGTCCTTCGGCTCCGACAGGTCCCTGGGGACCGGTGGGTCCGGTGACTCCGGCGAGCCCTTCGGCTCCGGCGGGTCCGGTGGGTCCGGTGGGTCCGGTGGGTCCGGTGGGTCCGGTGGGTCCTTCGGCTCCGACAGGTCCCTGGGGACCGGTGGGTCCGGTGGGTCCGGCGAATCCTTCGGCTCCGACAGGTCCGGTGGGACCGGTGGGTCCTTCGGCTCCGACAGGTCCGGTGGGACCGGTGGGTCCTTCGGCTCCGACAGGTCCGGCGGGTCCGGTGGGTCCGGTGGGTCCGGCGAGTCCTTCGGCTCCGGCGGGTCCGGTGGGTCCGGTGGGTCCCATGGGTCCTGTGATTCCTGTGGGTCCGGTGGGGCCCATAGGCCCTGTGGCTCCGGTGGGGCCCATAGGCCCTGTGGCTCCGGTGGGGCCCATAGGCCCTGTGGCTCCGGTGGGGCCCATAGGTCCTGTGGCTCCGGTGGGGCCCATAGGTCCTGTGGCTCCGGTGGGGCCCATAGGTCCTGTGGCTCCGGTGGCTCCGGTGGGTCCGGTGGGTCCAGCTTTGCCCTGAGGCCCGGTCGGTCCTACGATGGTATCCGGCGTAAACACGGCGTAGAACAACTGCTCCCCATTGCTCTCATCGACATAGGAGCGAACTTCAAAAATTGTTCCGAATCCTTTCGTCGACAACTCGTCGGCGATCTGCTGCATGGCGGCAAGACGTTCCGGAGAAATTTCGAATTGCGCCTCTTCCGCAAAAGCGGGAATGATGAGAAGCATGGAAAGAGCAAGACTCAAACTGAGCACCGTCAAGCGTTTCATATCACATCCTCCCTTCTCCATTAATTGTGGCTATTGTAATCCAAATTCTGTTATCAGTCAAGCGAAAAAAACAGTATTTTATATCAAACAAGACTTGCAGAGGAAATAGGGGTACTAAAGTTATAATTTCATAAATTCCCGCAAGGAGGCAACGGGGCGCGCGAGGGTGCCATCCCGGCACGGATCGCACAAACCGAAACGGGGAAAAACGCCATAACGGGCAGAGAATAGCGCATCATGCCGTTTACTGGAGAAGCGACGCAGGGCATAATTACCATCAGCGCAGGCAGCAGCCCGATCACCAGATCGCGCCGTTTCAGATTGTACAGCAAAACAGCCAATGAAAACGTTGCAAGCGAATAAAAGCCCTGATTGATAAGCAGGGAGAGCAGCGGTGTCCTTTTAATCGCCTGGTACAGCCGTTTCAGAACCTCGCGCATGCCGGACAACGATTCAATCTGGTTCAGATCAACATTTCCCAAATAGACGACAGGATTCTTTTCAGGGGCCGTGTTGAACTCGCACAGCGGCAGGTACGGAAGTACGGCGTCCGTCGAATAGTACGCGTAGCTGTTGCTCAGAAAGGATTCAAGGTATGTGCGCGGATGCCGGAGCAGCATCGAGCCCCATGCGGAAAAATAGGCGCGCCACTGCGCGGGTGTGGCGCTGGGGTTGAGCGTTGCCTTGACCGAATCGGACCGGGCGGACATGTAGAGAGCCCCCAGGTTTTCATAGTCGAGCAGTTCGGAAATCGCCTGGGCTTCCTGCGGCGTAACGTCTTTTGGATGGTCGCGCAGGCAGCGCGCTGTTTGCTGAAAGGGGATGGACAATGCTTCGCCCGGGCTGCCCGCGACAACGCCCATCGCAGGCAGCGCCGCGCCAAGCCAGAAAATGTAGGCGCCCAATACCGCAAGAGCGGTTCCCGCCGCGCCGGCTTTGGCGGACCGTTTTCCCTTGAGCAGTGCGAGAAAGAGAAGCGTGGGGAAAACCAGGATAATCCCGTTATTCCGCGTGAGCGCGACAAGAATGCTGACAATGAACAGAAGGGCCAGATACAAGGGATTTTTTCGGAAGGCTTCGCCGTAAAGCACATACTGCCAGATCAGAGAGACAAACAGGGTGGCAAGCCCCGTGTAAAGGACGTCTTTAATGCCAAACTGCGCAAAAAAGCCCCAAAGGGGGAAAAATGCGTAGAACGCGGTGAGCGTGCGGCCCCACGCCTTGCTTAGCCCCCACTTCGCGGCCAGGCGCACGGTGCGGGCAAACGCGAAGGAAAGCATCGGGCTCTGCAAGAGGATATACAAAAACGCGCCCAGGTTGTCAGAACCCAGCTGGCGGCCAAATTCCAGTTGCCCCCCCATAAGCAGTGTGACGAGATACGGGTGCGCGTTCGAACGCAGGTAGATACCGTCATAAACCCCGATTTGCACAAGATAATCCCACTCCATTGAACCGGGATAAAATGCGATCAGATATGGGAGCCAGCCAAGGAAGATGACCGTCATAGGAGCCCAGGTAGCCCGGCCGAGCCAGGAATCGGAGAACGCGCAAGCGGCTTTTTGCGGAAGCGCCGCACTCTTTTGGAGGAGGAGGAACGCTTCCGTAAGGAGAGCAATGTAAAAAAGCCCGAACCCCGCGCCCGCAAAAAGGGCGCTTCCCGCCTGGAACGGGGTGCCGATCAGGCCCGACAGGCTGTCAAAGTGGTTGTAACTGCGGCCCACCAGATGGGTGAGCGCAAAGAGAATGCCGGAGAGCGCGAGGGAAACCCGCAGGCGCGCGCGGCGGATAAAGAACGCGTGGTACGCCATCGCAAAGACGACGGCGGCAAACGCAAGCGCCCCTGTAAGGCCCACCGCGATTTCCCGGGGAGGCGTCTCTTTGATGAGGAGGGAAAGCTCCTGCGGCGCCGTAAATATGGGTTCCCAGCGCGTTGCCGCTCCGGAAAGCAATGCCAGGGGGATAAGGAGATATTTTGCCAGCGGGGAAGGTCTATTTGCGGGCATCAAGCGGTCCACCCTCCCGTGAAGACTTCGCGCCGGGCCCGTTTGCGGATGCGAACAGCATGCAAATCATATTGGCATGCCACTGAAACGCGCGCCGTTCAAAGCTGGCGATATTTCCCAGCACCATGCCGCTTGAAATCGATAAAAGGCAGATGATGCCAAGGGCGACGGACACAATCAGGCTCGGGAATCTGGGGACCAGCCCGGTTTCAAAGTACTCGATCAGCACCGGGATCAGCAAAACCAGCGAGGCGATGCCAAAGGCGGCGCCGATCAGCGAAAAGAACAGCAGCGGCCGGTAATTTTTCAAAAGCTTGAACAGCGTAAGCAAAACGCGGATGCCGTCCGAAACGGTGCTCAGCTTTGACTGGCTGCCGGCAGGCCGATCCCGGTATTCCACCGGGATGCTGGCGATACGCATCGACTTGTCAAGCGCGTGGATGGTCATCTCGGTTTCGATTTCAAACCCGTTCGAGTTGATCGGAAAGGTTTTGACAAACAGGGGGCTGAATGCGCGCGAGCCTGTCATGATGTCGGAAATACCGCTGCCAAACAGCCGATTGATGAGCAGCCGGACCAGCACGTTTCCGCCGCTGTGAAACCGGCGCTTGTTTTCGGAAAAGTATGTCGAACTCAGCCGGTCACCGATCACCATGTCAACCCCGCCGGAAAAGATCATGTCCGCCATTTCCCGGGCGCGGGTGGCGGGATAGGTATCGTCGCCGTCGACCATCAGGTAGCAGTCCGCGTCGATATCCCGGAACATCGTCCGGATCACATTGCCCTTTCCCTGCCGAAACTCCGCACGCACAATCGCCCCGGCTTTGCGGGCGACGGAGGCTGTGCCGTCGGTCGAATTGTTGTCATACACATAAATATCGGCTTCCGGAAGCGCGCGTCGATAATCCGTGACAACCTGACCGATCGTCAGGGCTTCGTTGTAGCAGGGGATAAGCACGGCTATCGTATTCATCCAGAATCCCCCTCGACTTTCGTATGCTGAAATCGGCGTGCCGGTTTGGCCCGTTTGTTGAACAAACAGGATGATTGTATGATATACTACAATCTGCCAGGCGGTCAAGACAGAAACCAGGCGCTTGTCAAAAAGTCAGCGGCAAACCCCTTGTCTGCCCATCCACAAAGGCCCCACAGGGCTTCAACCGTTCCCGGCGACCAGTGCGCCGGGGACGCGTTTCGTCCATCGGTGCGCACACTGATGGACCAAGCAACCCCATACGTCAGCACACCGCCCGGAAATCCCGGGGGATTTCAGGTGTGCGCAGCCACTTTCCCTCGCATCAAAAAACCCCGCAGGGGTTTTTGACGTCCTTGTATCAGGGATATCCGATTTATGTTGTCAAGGCCGGGCCGTACTTTCCGGCATCCGTATCGCCTGAAAATCTCCCCCCGAGCCTTGATGAGACGGAGAAAGTGCCGCAACTTTCGGGAAAGTCGCGGCAGGTTGATTCTCCGGGGGCGCAGCCTCGATCCTGGCGGCCGCGCCCCCGTAACAGGGTATCCTTTTTTTACCGGGCGGATTCCATCGCCGTGTTGCCCGCGATGCGGCCAAATACGAAGATGTCCGCGATGGCGTTGCCGCCGATGCGGTTGGAGCCATGGATGCCGCCGGTGACCTCCCCCGCCGCCAGCAGGCCGGGGATCGGCTCGCCGGACTCGTCCAGCGCGCGGGCGGAGGTATCGATGCGCACGCCGCCCATGGTGTGGTGCACGGTGGGCGCGAGCGGAACCAGCGCGAAGGGCGCGGTCACAAGCTGGCGGCCCGCGACGGATTTGCCAAACTGCGTATCCTTGCCGGAGGCAATCATCGTATTATAGGCCTCGACCGTGGCTTTGAGGCCGTCGGCGTCCACGCCGGCCTGCGCGGCGACCTCCTCGATGGTGTCCGCCACGTAGGCATCTCCGGACGCGACGCGCTTCTGAACGCTCTCACCGCCGGCTGCGTCGTAGAAGGAAAAGCAGATGCCGTCGGTCTGTGCGAGAATGGCGTTGGAGATTACGTCGCGGCGGTCCTGCTCGCTGACAAAACGCGCCCCCTCAAGGTTTACGAAGATCGGATCGGTGACGCCGCCGTAGGCCGATTGCAGCGCGCCGGTCTTCGGGTCGCCCAGAGGATGGATCTGGATGTACTCCATGCCGGTGAGCGCCGCGCCGATTTCCTGCGCCATGACGAGCCCGTCGCCGGTGGAAGTCGCCGCGCAGGAGGTGCGGGGCAGTTCGACGCCGTTCATCGCCTTGACCATCTCGGCGTTGGCCGCGTAGCCGCCGGTGGCGAGGATGACCGCCTTTTGGCCGTATAAAAGGTAGGTATTTCCGTCCTCGCTGTTTTCGGCGCGCACGCCCACCACGCGACCGTCCTCGGCCAGAAGCTCCTCCGCCTTGGTGTTGACCTTGATCAGCGCGCGGTCGGCGTGCTCCTCAATCGCCTTGACCATCGTATCGACCAGGTTGGCCTTCGCGCCGCCCACGGGGTTCAGGCTGCGCTGCCAGAGCCCGCCGATGGTGAGAAATACGTTGTCGCCCCACGCGCAGCCGTAGCCCTCCAGCCAAGTGCGCGCGTTGGCGGCGTTCTCGGTCACCAGCTCAATGAGCGACAGGTCGCCAACCCGGTCGCCGCCCTCGTAGGTTTGCAGCGCATGCAGCTCGGGGCTGTCAAAAAGATAGGTGTCTCCGCGCCCTTTGTAGGCTTCAAACTGGGCCTTGACGACCCGCATCAGGAGCTGATGCTCGGCGTTTGCCGGCTCGGCATTTATATAGGAAAGAACCTCGTCGTCGGAGAACGTCATTTCGACGTTCTGCTGCCGCGGAAGGTCCGCCGCGTTCAGCGTGCCGCCGGCCCGCGCGGTGTTTCCGCCCACCTGCGGCGCCTTGTCGATCAGGATCACGTTGCTGCCCTGCTCGAGCACCGTCACCGCCGCGGCAAGGCCCGCGCCGCCGCCGCCGATGACGATGACATCCGCGGTCATCTTTTTGGTCTCTCCGCCCGCCGGCTTCGCCTCTTTTTCCTCATGGGCGAGGTCGGCGTTTGTGAGGCCCGCCTGCAAAAGCGCCGCCGCCGCCGCTTCCAAAATGGCGTTGGATGTAAACGTCGCGGAGGCGACGGCGTCCACCTCGACGCTGTTGAGCTCCACCATGGCCGCGCTCATTTGATCAATCGCCAGCGAGCCGATCCCTTCGGTCTCCTCCGGCCCGTCGATCTTGGCGTCCGCGATCTTCCCGCCCTCAACTGTCAGCGTGACGCTCACGTCGCCGGCAAAGCCCTTGGCGCTGGCGGTGAACGTGCCGTCCTGCGCCGAGGCGGCCAGGGGCGCCGCCATCAGAAGCGCCGCGCACAGGATTAAAGATACGATTTTTCTCAATGCAACCCTCTCCTTTTGATCTGAAGTTACCCCGATTCAAATGCGCATGCATTCGATACCGGGATATCGATTTATTGTGATCTTATTACGATTCCGAAAAAATGGCAAGGGTTTTGGTTTTTTTCAGGCGGGGAAAGCGTGGCGGATTACAATGCTAAATCCCGGACGCCTTTTGAAGCCACCGCGCCAACCTGGGCATTCGCCACAAGCTGATTCCAGGCATAACGGCAGGGCCGGGCGCAGCCACAGAGAGGACCAAAGGCGCTTCTATTCCCCCGCCGACTTTTTGAGCGACCCGCCCCTGCCATCTCCCGATGAGCCCTTCCGATGGCAAGTCCTCAAGGACTTCCCCGCTTCCCTTGCGCACCCACATGTTTGACAATCCTACACGGACTTTGAGGCGCTGCCATAAAAGTGATTGACATACGGAAAATATACCAATATAATAAGACAAAAATAGGAATCGAAACTTACGATACAGCGGAACGGAACCGGAAGCTTGTCGATGAACGCCTTTAACTTACTGAAAACGCCGTCTTGATCGAAATAAAGGGCTAAGCGAGCAGGCAATATCGTCGAATGGAGGACATCGCCTGTGCATTCTGATGGTTTGACGCGATTGGACACGCCTGCGCAAAAAGAGGTATTTCGTTCCGAGTACTATCTACCCGCATACAATTTGGCTTTGGGCGTTACAGGCGCGCCCGATGCCGCAAGGAACTTGACAGACATTGCGCTGGAAAGGGCGATTCGCCGCTTTTCGGGGCGGCCTTTGCCCGCCGATTGCACGCCTTATCTGGTCGCGCAGGTCTATCTGCTTTTTGCCCAGCGGGAAACGGCGAAAGCGCCCGCCGCGCCCGTGGAGGAAAAGCCCGCGGAGCCTTCCGCCGCGCCGGTGCCCGCCGCGCCCATGGAGGAAAAGCCCGCGGAGCCTTCCGCCGCGCCGGTGCCCGCCGCGCCCGTGGAGGAAAAGCCCGCGGAGCCTTTCGCCGCGCCGGCGCCCGCCGCGCCCGCCCAAGGCGGCACGGCACCGGCGGAGCCGGAAAACCTCAAGGCGGTTTATGACAGCGCGATGACCGAGTTCTGGGTTCCTTCCGTGGGGGAGGCTTCTCCTTCCGGGGAGTCGTCTGCTGATTCTCCGGTGGCGGAGGCGTGGGAAGAGGACCTGGAGCCCATTGCGCCCGATCAGCCATCTATGTCGCTGAGCGTGCTGAACACCCTTCTGGTACTGGTCTGCGTGGGCTCGCTCGTGTTTTTGCTGATTATGCTCGGCGCGTTTTCCGGTACCTCTTGATCTGCGACTGACGAGGAGGGATGAGCCGCGTGTCTTTAACGCCTTTGAATTTGGGGGAAATCCGCTATCCCGGCTTTACGCGCAAGCGGCGCAAGTTTTACCTGATTTCGGAAGTGGACGCCCTGCTGGCCCGTGTGTGTGAGCAGATCGAATTGGAGCGCAAGGCGCTCAAGGAGGCCCGGGATCAAAACAGCGCGCTGCGCGAAAAAAATGACGAGCAGAGCCAGTCGGTGGACAATCTGCTGGCCGAGGCCGCCGAGCGGGAGCGCGTCATCGCCGGGCAGGCGGACGATATTTCCGGCCTGGGAAGCGTACTGGACAAGATCAAGGCGGAGAACGCCGACCTGTCCGAGCGGGCTGAACGCCAGAAGGCGGAGCTTGCGCAGCTGAACGAGCGGGTAAGCCAGCTTTCGGAACTCTTGGAGGATGCCCAGCGCAAAAGCAGCGAGGTTGTCCTGGAAGAGGCGGCGCGCAAGGCGAACCAGATCATCAACCGCGCGGTGGTCAGCCGCGATCAGATGCTTTCTCAGGCGAACGATCAGCGTACCCGGCTGATTTCCGCCTGCCGGGCCGCGTATTACAACTCCCTTCAGTTCAAACAGGATTTGGCGGAGCAGTTCCGGCGCATGGAGCAGGATCTGGACGAGTCCATTGACGTGCTGCGGAAAATGGACGCCGCTCAGCTGACGGTTGATCCCTTTTCGTCCATGGCGCTGGAAGGCGGTGACCCTCCCGAGTGAAGGGCAGGACAAGGCTGTCAAAAGCAACCCGGAGGGCGCTTCCGGTGGTGCTGCTGGCCATTGCGCTTGCAGGGCTGAGCGGCTGTACCCAGGCGCACCAGCCTTCGGCCCTTGTTGCCTCGACGCCAAGGCTGCGCGCTACCCCGACACCTGCCCCCGTGCTGACCAATGAACCGGCGGCGACCTATGGGTCTGTGTTTACCGATAAACTTGCGGTGAGCGTCGTTCTGGAAGGCTATACGGACGATGAGACCATGCGGGCGGTGACCGACGAGATCCGACGCGCCGGAGTGCCCTGCGTGTTTTTTATCAGCGGCGTGGATGCCAGCGAGCATCCGCAGGTTGTGAAACGAATTGCCGAGGCGGGGATAGAAGTTGGCAATTACGGGTTGAACGCGCTCGAAAACATGCAGCGCAACGATATCGATGCCAATATTCACCAGTTTCAGCGGGGGCAGGAGCTTTTGACCCATGCCACAGGTCGGCGGCCTGTCCTTTTTCGGTGCAATCGCTCGGATTATACCCCCGATCTGATGAAGGCCGCCGCGTATACGGGGCTGGAGGCTGGGGTGCTCCCAAATATTTTTGTCAACCATTCGAGCTTTGACGAGGCCGAGGACGCGATTCCCTTTGTCCGGAAACTTACCAGGGGGTCCATCATATCGATCAAGCTGGGGCAGGCGCTCAAAGGAGACGAGTATCAGGGCACCGAGGAAATCATGGACCCCATGGCCATCGATCCGGAGCCGTTCCTCTCCGACAACATGGATGAGACCATTCACGCGGCCTATGCCAATATTACAAATGTGGTCTCTTGGCTGCTGGAGGCTTTGGAAAAGGAGAACTACGCCATTTTGTCCCCGGAGGCGCTTCAGGGGGAACGGGTGGCGGCGTTTGATCATCCCGCCCAGCTGAGCGACGAGACGCTGAAAGAACTGGACGCCGCGTCTTATTCGCTGCCCGTCACCGACGCGCCCCTGGGGGTCCCCGCCTCCGCCGCGACCGGCGACCGAATGCCGGAGGGCACGGTGTTTGTGGGGGATTCCGTACTGGCGGGGGTGGGGGGATATGTCAAATGGCGCCAGGAGACGCATCCGGAGTATCTGGGCGGTGCCCGGTTTTTAACCGCCAACAATTTGGGCATTGTCGCGGCCCAGTCGGGCGTCGCCTCGGTGTCGACGCATCCTTCGGTGGACGGACGGCTCTCCTCCATCGCCGAGGCGGTTGAAAAGATGCAGGCGAAGGTCGTTTATTTGATACCCGGGATGAGCGATGCGCGCGCCGGCGCTTCCGCAAAGCTCATCGATCAGCTCAAACTGACCATCTACCAGATCCGCACGCGGCTGCCCGGGGTGGAGATCCGCATGGGTTCCACGCCTCCGGGCGTGGCCGGCCGGTACGGCGATCCCACAAACGCGGCGATTTTTGGCTGCAATCTGGCCGTCGCCAAGTTCTGTGCGCAGTTTGACATTCCCTTTGTGGACGCGGCCTTTGCGCTGCGGGACGCGCAGGGAAATTTGCAGGAATCCCTGTGCATGGACGCCGATACCTACGGCACCCATCTGAGCGATCAGGGCTGCGAAGCGTGGATCGGCTACTTGCTGGGGCATGTGCCCGGATAGCGTCGCTTGAAAGGGGGCTGATGTATTGCGCAAAGCAAAGGAGCGGGCGGAGGCTTTGATGAGGGCCGCGCCTGATCGGCGTCAGCTTCCCCATGTGCCCGATTCCACCGGAGTGCGCCGCGTTCTGGACCGGCGGGACAACCTGGAAGAAGATGCCAAAAGGCCGCAGTATGCGCGCTTTGCGGGGCAGCGCTTTCTGGCGGATTTTCCCGTGCAGGTTTTTCCGGAGGGCGGGGCGCCTTTCCGCGCGCGGTGTGTGGACATCTCCCAAACCGGCATGCGGCTGCGGTCAGCGGGGGCGGCGGCCCTTCCGCGCGCCGGCCAGCGCGTGGCGCTGAAGTTTTTGCTGCTGCCCGGCGTGCTGGCGGAAGGCACGGAGAAGCGGTACCGCCTGCGGGCCGACGTCGTATGGTCGGCGCGAGAAGAGGGCGCCTTTGCCGTCAAATTCCATACGCCCCTGTACGTTTCCAGGCGCAGGGTGAAAGACACGCTGATGGTTTCATCGGCCAGTTTCCTTCTGTTTCTGGTGACGCTGGTCATTCTTCTGATGCGCACCGAGAGCGTGCTCTACTTCAGTCAGAACAGCACGCTGTACGCCTACTCCATCGTCACGGCGGGCTTCCTTTTGTCCCGGTACCTGTTTGGCGCGCTGTACCGCCCCGTGCCCGTCAACCCCGAGTATACGCCTTCCGTCACCGTCGTCATTCCATGCTTCAACGAGGAGCAGTGGATCAGCCGAACCATCATCAGCTGCGTTGATCAGGATTATCCGCCGGACAAACTGGAGATTATCATCGTGGACGATGGGTCCAGCGACCGCTCGGTGGAGGTCATCAAGGACACCGTCGCCAAGCTGTGGAACGAAGCGCAACGCTTTGGAACGCGCCAGCGCATTCGGGTATTTTTCCAAAAAGTGAACCAGGGCAAGCGCGAGGCCATGGCCCTTGGCATCCGCAACGCCCAGACCGAACTGGTGGCTTTCGTGGATTCGGACAGTTTTCTGGAGCCCGATGCCATCCGCCACCTGGTACAGCCCATGAGCGATCCCAAGATGGCCGGGGTCAGCGGGCGTACCGACGTGACGAACGCCTACACCAACCATCTCACGAAAATGCAGTCGGTGCGCTACTACATTTCCTTTCGCATCATTAAGGCCGCCGAGGCGTACTTTGACTCGGTCATGTGCCTGTCCGGCCCGCTGGCCTGCTATCGCCTGTCCGTGGTGCACCAGGTGCTGGACGAGTGGCTGCACCAGACATTTCTGGGGCGCAAGGCCACCTTTGGGGATGACCGGAGCCTGACCAACTTTGTGGTGCGGGGCCACCGCACCTATTATCAGGATACGGCCATTTGCGCTACCCTCGTCCCCAGCCGCCAGAAGGTATTTCTGCGCCAGCAGATGCGCTGGAAGCGGTCCTGGCTTCGGGAGAGCCTGAAGGCCGGGTCCTTCATGTGGCGCAAGGAGCCGCTGATGTCCATTTCCTTCTATCTGGGGCTTCTGATCCCGCTGCTTGCGCCGGTGATCATGGTGTATAACCTGGTTTATGTGCCCATCTTTCGGCACATCTACCCCACGACATTCCTGCTGGGGCTTCTGATGATGTCCCTGCTGATGAGCTTTTCCCAGCTCCTTTTGAAAAGGAGCTCCCTTTGGATTTATGGAATCTGGTTTGCCCTCTACTATGAGGCCGTGCTTTTGTGGCAAATGCCCTATGCGTGGTTTACCTTCTGGGTCTCCGACTGGGGCACCCGCGGCAGCAAAAAGAAAAAGCCAAAACCCGGCGCCCGGGCGCCCAGGCCGGCGTCCACCCGCGCGTAAGCACTTTGCGACTGAAAGGAGTTGGCGCATTCAAGTGGCACCCCGTCAAGAGCCTGAAAACGCATTTCCCGTCGCGGAGCGCCGGCTTCGTTGGCACAACCGCGTCAAGGTGCTTCGCACCGTTGTGCAACTGGCGGCGCTGGCGGCGCTGGCGGCGTACATTGTCGTATCCATTTTGGGCGGTCGGGGGCTGTTCGGCAGCGGGACGCCGACCGCCGCCTCCGGCGGGGAGGAGCGGACGCAGAGCGGAGAGGGCAGTTTTATCGCCATCTCCTATCCGGGGCTCACCCGTTCCAAGAGCCTTGAAAGCAAGATCGTAAATGTCGACACCTTCAGTCAACAGCTGCGCGCGCTGAAGGATTCCGGGTATGTGACCGTTACGCAGCAGGACGTCCTCAACGATTATTATTACTATGGGAGCCTGCCGGAAAAGGCGCTGTTCCTGATTTTTGAGGACGGCATACAGGATACCGTGCAGCTGGCTCAGAGCGTTTTGGAGGATTTGAATTATCGCGCGACCATTTCCACCTATGCCAACAACCTTGACGATGCCTCCAGAAGATTCATCACCGCGGAGGGCCTGCGTTCGCTCGCTTCCAATGGCTGGTGGGAAATGGGAACCAACGGCTATCGGCTTTCTTACATCAATGTGTACGACCGCTACGGCAACTTCTTCGGAAACCTCAACGGCAGCGAATATGTGAAGGTAAGTCCATGGCTGTGGCGGGACTACAATCACTACCTGATGGACTTCATCCGGGACGAGGACCGGCTTCGGCTGGAGAGCGAGGCCGAACTGCGAAAGCGCATCCAGGACGATTATGACCTGATGTCCTCCACCTACGCCGCGAGACTTGGCGGCGTGCCCGGACTGTATATTCTGATGCACTCCAACACCGGCGCCTTTGCGACCGACCCGATTGCCAGCGACGCGAACCGGGAGGGCATGACGGGCATTTTCGCCATGAACTTCAACCGCCAGGGTACATGCCTGAATACGCTGAAGTCCTCGGTGTACGATCTTTCGCGCCTGCAGGTGCAGAGCTATTTTTCAACCAATCACCTGCTGATGCGCATCCAGGATGATACCGGGGACGACGTGGCCTTTGTAACCGGCGATGCGCAGCAGGCGGAAAACTGGTACCGGGATGAGGGCGCCGCGCAGTTTGAGAGCGGCCAGATCACCCTCACCACCCAGCCCCGGGGCGAGGGGCGGATTGCCCTGAAAAGCCAGATGATGGCGGACCTGGATATGACGGTCACCCTGAAGGGGAACCTGATCGGCTGTCAGCGGGTCAACCTGCGTACCGACCGGGACCTGAAAACCGGCATCCAGGTGGGTCTGGAGGACAATGAGCTGGTGATCCGGGACCTTTCGCAGGGCGGGCTGGAGCTGGCGCGCCAGGGCCTGTTTGAGCTGGACGGCGGTCCCTACATTTCCACGCAGGAGGATGAATACAACGGCCTGGTGGCGCTGCAAAACGCCATCATTCAGTACGACGAGGATCCGCTCCGGGTGGCCCAGGCGCAAAAAAAACTGGCCGAGCTGGAGAACACCCCGGTGGTAACCCTAGCCGACGGCGGAACGCCTTACTATCCGGAACTGGATGTCGCCGACAGGGCCAGCCGCAAGCTGCGCATCCGGCTGGTGGGGTCCCGGCTGAGCGTCTGGGTTGACGACCGCCCCGCCGTGGAGCAGCTGCTGGTGTCCGGCGGCCAGGTGGGCCTGGGCCTTTTGGTCCTGAGTGCCCAGGCGAGCGCCGACGAGGACGAGTACAGCCAGCGCTTCTTCTACGATGACGTATACGACGCGGTGTTTGTCGATCCCGTGGTGCTGGATGCCCAGGACCAGGAAAAAGTGCTGTATTCCTATACGTCGGAGCAGTTGCGGACCATCAACGGCATAATTACCGGATGGTTTAACGCCGCCATCAACTTTTTCCTGGACAATTTCTGATCAAACGGAGGATTCAGGCGTGAAAAGACCCATTTTGGCGCTCTTGCTGGCGGCACTGATGCTGATGACGCCCGGCCTTGCAAAGGCTGCGGAATGGGCGACCGGCGCCTGGCTCCCCTATTGGGATGCGGAGGATGCCCTGGCTGAAATGGACAGCTTGAGCGGCCGGCTGGACGCGGCGGTGGCCTTTGCGGGGCTGTTTGACAGCGGCGACCAGATCATTCTGCCGGAGGCGACCGAAGCGCTGCTCGCGCAAATGCAAACATCCCTGGCGGAAGCGGATACGGCGGTGTTTCTGTCGGTGGTAAACGATGTTGAAGTGGCGCCGGGCAAGTACGACAATAAATCCACAGACCTTCTGCGCCGGCTGTTTAAAAGCGAGGCCTCCGTCGGCGCGCACCTGGAGGCGCTGGTCTCGCTTATCGATACATACGGCCTTCGCGGGCTGGAATTGGACTATGAAAATCTCGGCTCCGATGCCGGGCTGTGGGCGGCCTATGCCGGGTTTATCCAGCGCATATGGGCCGTGTGCCAGCGCGACGGAGTGCGGCTGCGCGTGGTGCTGCCCTGGAATGCGCCCAAATACGTCACTTTGCCGGAGGGCCCGGAATACACGGTGATGTGTTACAATCTGTACGGGTACCACAGCGGCCCCGGCCCGAAGGCGGACATTGAGTTTCTCAAAACCGTGTGCGAGCTGTACCGGGAAGTGCCCGGAACCGTGCGCATGGCCTTTGCGACCGGCGGCTTTGTCTGGAGCGGCGATGAAATTGAGGCGCTTGACCAGCTTCAGGCGGCGGGGCGCCTGGCGGAGGCGGGTGTGCTGCCCGAGCGGGACGAGGCCAGCGGGGCGCTGAGGGCCGCCTATTCCGCGGATGGCGTCCGGCACGAGCTATGGTATGCCGACGGGCAAACCCTGGCCGCCTGGCGGGATGTCTGCCTGGCGTACGGCTACGGGGCCTTTGACCTGTTTCGACTCGGAGGCAACGACTTGACCGATTGGGCAGAGGCATCCTTTTTCGGACCCTTGGTGCGGGAGGAAGATATAAATTGAGAAAGAGACAGTTGCGCACGGCCGTTTTGCTGCTGATTCTGGCGGCCGGGATGATTTCGGCGGGGATATACGCCCGCATCGCCCAGTGGAAGCCCTTCAGCCCGGCACCCTTGGCGCAGAGCGTCAGCGCCGAGGTGTCGCCTGTCGCCCAGCAGGTGAGCGTTGCCGTACAGCGCTATGACAGGCTGGAAGACGGGGAGACGGCTGTCCTGAGGGACACCGCCACCGACGGAATCCCGCAAAAGGCTGAGCTGGTCATCCTCGGGATGGCGCCGGAGGCGGCAATGCGCCGGCTGCTTTCAGAATTGGCGCTCAGCGGCGTATCCGCCGTGTTTTACGCCACCGGGAGCGACGCCGCACAGTATCCCGCAAGCCTGGCGCTGGTGCGCAGTGAGGGGTATGAGGTCGGCGTCGCCTACCTGGTCTCGGGCCAGATTGAGCAGGTTTCGGGAAAGCGGATCGTTTCGGAACTGTTTCCCGCCTGCGCGGCGGTGCAGGTTGCCTCCGGCGTATGGCCCGATCGCCTGCTGACGCTGACAGAGCCCGGGGAGGGACTGCTTGACGCCGCATATGCCTGCTCAATGCGGGAGGCCGTGCAGCCCACCCGGGTGATCACCCTTGAGGAAGCCTACACCGAGGCCATGGCCCAAAGCCTGGTGGACGGGTTGACGCGGGGGTCGATCCTATGCCTTCGGCTTGACGGCGCGCAAGCGCCGGACATCGCGCCGCTCGTAAACGCATTGGCCCAGACGAACCTGCAATCCATCGCCCAGCAGATGCTGGAAGCGGACTACACCCCCGCGCAGCCGCAGGCCCGGGCCTATACGGTTGAGCGCGCGGTGGCCTTTTCATTTTCCGGGTTCGGAAACCGGGATGAGCTGACGAGCGTGCTGGCCTCACTCAAGGCGGTGAAGGCCACGGCCACTTTCTTTGTCACGCGGGAAGAGATTTCCCGATACCCCGAGGACATCCGCGCACTGGTGGAAGCCGGCCATCAGCTGGGGATATCGGCACAGGCGGCGCGCTTTACCACCGCGGCCACAATGCTGGAAGACCTGCTCTACGCCAAGGACGAGCTTGCCTCCGCCTTTTCCTACACGGGGGATCTGGCGGTGCGGGTGGCTTATGGCAGCGTCACCGACGCCCTCCGGCAAGCCTGCGGGGCGGGCGGCTTTACGCTGGTGTCCTCGCTGGTCAACGTCGTGCGTTCGGACGACATCCGGATGACCGATGCGCGCGCGGTGCTGCCTTTGGCGCTTCCTGAGACAAATGGGGTGCTGCAGCGGGGGGCGATTGTACACTTTCAAATGAAACAGTACCAGCGCAGCAGCACACTGCTGGGCGACCTGGTGCGCCTGGTGGCCACGGAGCGAAACATCTATTCGATCAAGCCCGTCATGGACATTCTGAACAACCGGGAGATGACCTATACCTACCCGGTTCCGGAGGAAAGCATCCTTCCCGACCTTCGGGACGCCATTCACCCGGGGCAGTTGACGGGCAATGCCATGTCGGCCATCGTCGCCCGCTACATTGGCATTGACTGGGTGAATTCCACGTCTTTTCTGCCGGGGTTTACCCGGGCGGAGATCAAGCGCCTGGACAAAAAAGGCCTGGTGGCAAACGACGAGAATATGGTATTTTTAACCTTTGACGACTGGGGCACAGACAAGGCCATTACGGCGCTGCTGGATGTATTAAAGGCGCACAACGCGCGCGCCACCTTCTTTGTGCGGACGGAAAACGTGACCTATAACCCCAATCTGCTGCGTGCCATCGCGGCCGAGGGGCACGCCGTCGGAAGCCACACCCATACGCACTTCCCGCTGTCCAACGACACGGGAGACGGGAAAAAGTTTACGGAGCTTTCCGCGAAGCAGGTGGAGGACCTGAAAAAGGATCTGGTGACCAGCCACGGCGTGTTTGAGTCCATCATCGGCGATATGACGGTGAACGGCCGCCCGGCGCTGTCGCTTCTGTTCCGGCCGCCCACCCTGGCTGTGAGCAAAAACGGCATGGAAGCGGTGCTCGACTGCGGCTTTACCCACGTTGTCTCCGGGTCCTACACCACCCAGGACTACAAAGCCACCAGCGCCAGCAGCCTGGCGGAAACCTTGAAAAAGCGCACCAAGAGCGGCGCGGTGCTGATCATGCACATGTCCGACAACAGCATCTATACCGCCGAAGCGCTGGACATCTATTTGAGCGAAATGGAGCTTCGTGACGCCGACAAGCGGTACAAGTTTGCGGGCCTGGACGAAGTGCTTCAGTAGGCCCCTGCGCTACAAGCGCCACCATGCGTAGCCGCGGCTTTTCAGATCGTCCGGGCGGAACATCCCTTTGACGTCCAGAAGCACGCGGCACCGGGCGGGGCAGCCTTCAAAGCACTGGTCGATCTGCGCCCAGGTTAGGTCCCTGAACTGCTGATGGGCCACGGCAAAAATCAGGCAATCGGCTCCGAAAATGGCGCTGATGGGGGTCAGGGTGATCCCATAAACGCTTTGCGTTTCCTCCGGATCGGCCACGGGATCTATCACCAAAGGATCAACGCCGTATTCCCGCAGCCGCTGAATGATATCGTATACCTTGCTGTTGCGAACATCGGGGCAGTTTTCCTTAAAGGTCATGCCGAAGATTGCCACCCGCGCGCTTTTCACCGTTTTCCCGGCAAGGATCATTTTTTTGATGGCGGCGTCCGCCACAAACATGCCCATGCCGTCGTTGACCTTGCGCCCCGAAAGCACAATTTGGCTGTGATAGCCCAGCTTTTCCGCTTCATAGATAAAGTAATACGGATCCACGCCGATGCAGTGCCCGCCCACCAGCCCCGGGCGGAAGCCCAGCGCGTTCCATTTGGTATTCATAGCGTCAATGACATCGTTGGTATCGATCCCGATCCGATCAAACACCATGGCCATTTCGTTGATAAACGCGATATTGATATCCCGTTGGCTGTTTTCCACCACCTTGGCCGCCTCGGCCACCTTGATTGAAGAGGCCCTATAGACGCCCGCGGTGATGATCAGCGCATACACGCTGGCGACAGTATCCAAGGTCTCCTCATCCATGCCGGAAACAATCTTCCGGATGGTCGGGAGGCGATGCACCCGGTCACCGGGGTTGATCCGCTCAGGGGAATAGCCGATCTTAAAATCAACGCCACAGCGCAGTCCGGACCTTTGCTCGAGGATTGGGAGGCAGACTTCTTCCGTAACACCGGGATATACGGTGGACTCATAGACCACAACGGCGCCTTTGCGCAGGCAATCCCCCACAATCTGACTGGCGCTGACGACCGGAGCCAGGTCGGGGGTCTTGTCGGTATTGATCGGCGTGGGAACGGCGATGACAAAAAAGCTCGCAGCCCGGAGCAAGGCCGGGTCCGCGGTAAAAACCGCGCCGGTTTCTCCGAGGGCCCGAGCGCCCACCTCGTCGGTGGGGTCCACCCCCCGGCGGAGTTTTTCCACCTTGCCGACGTCTGTATCAAAGCCGATGACGTCCAGCTTCTTTGCGAATTCGACCGCAATGGGCAGCCCTACATAGCCCAGCCCTACCACCGCCAGCTTTGCTCGCCGGGATGTCAAATCGTCAAAAACCGTCATGGGGTCTCCTCCATCCATTTGTGCGGTGGCGGCCACTGCTTTGGCCGAAAACACGCCGGGGACCTTCGCGCGGACAGAAAACCGAGCCGGGACGATCAAGACAGGCCGATTCGCGGCGGGAGAGTAAAAAATGGAATCAAATGCACACCTACGCAGTACTATATAAGAAACCCGCGGATTCTGTCAATACAAATATGCGCGGCCGTACCTTTTGCGGAATTTGCCAATTCGACGCATTTGAAGCTTTTGGAAGATGGCAGCTCCGCCGAGTCCGATTCCGTTGCCGGGCAATGCCCGGATCCCAAACGGCAATTCGTTTTTGCGAAAAACTTTTGACAGTACCGCTTTGTCCCCCTTATTCTGGAAACCTGCTGTTTCCCTTTTTGCGAAACTTATTGTACTTTATCCCAAAAGAGCGGCGAAGGGCCATGTTTCAAGGGGAGATTTGCAGGCAAACAAAAAAGCCCGCCGCAACCGGTGAGCTTCTTTGCACCAACGAATGTCGGTATTCATGGCTAATCTAGGGCCCCCTCAGCAACACCAAAACCGTTATAAAACAAGCAATCGCTTCCCGTTTATGGTATAATAAGCGCAAGGAAAACCGGCAATCAGCGCAAAAAACCTTGCACAGGAGGCCGCGAAATGTACCGCAAACGCAACCGGGAACAGGTCAGCCTGGACGATTTCATCCCTCCGTTTGGCGGCAAGCTGCTGGCGGACAACCGTTGGGTCAAACTGGCGCGGGTGATCCCGTGGGATCGGATCGAGGACCGATATGCCAGGCGGTTTGGGAAGTGCGGAAACGTGGCGATCCCGTTGCGCGTGGCGTTGGGCGCGCTGATCATCAAGGAGAAATGCGGCTTCACCGACGAGGAAACCGTCCAGAACATCAGCGAAAACAACGACATGCAATCCTTCGTCGGATACACGGAGTTCCGGTCCGGGCAGCCCTTCGCGCCCTCGCTGATGGTGGAGTTTCGCAGGCGCATCGACATGGCGGAGATCCAGAAGATCATCGATGAGATGGACGAAGAGAACCGGAAGAACGACCCGCCGCCCGAAGACGGCGGCAACCGCGGGACCCTGATGATCGACGCGACCTGCGCGCCGGCGGACATCCGATATCCCACGGATCTCGGGCTGCTTGGCGAAGGGACGGGAGAAACTGGAGGCCATCGTCGACGCCCTGTGGGGCGCGTTGGAAGACAAGCGGGGCGTCAAGCCGCGAACCTACCGCCAGAAAGCCAGACAAGCCTTTCTGTGCGTGGAAAAGCAACGGAAGCACCGTACCAAAACCTTGCGTAAAGCCATCGGGCGACAGCTGCGCTTCCTTCGCCGCGATCTGGGCATCATCGCCCATCTTCACGACCAGGGCGCTTCCCTGGAGTGCCTGACCGGCAAGCAAATGCATGATCTGCTCGTCATCTCGGAAGTGTACCGCCAGCAGCAGGAGATGTACATCAACCGGACGCACAGGACGGAGGCGCGCATCGTCAGCATCGCACAGCCGCACATCCGGCCGATCGTGCGGGGGAAGGCCTCCGCCGAGGTGGAGTTCGGCGCGAAGATCGCGGTCAGCCGGGTGAACGATTGCTTTCGGATCGAGACGCTGGATTGGAACAACTTCAACGAGGGAACGGAGCTGATCACGGCGATTGAGCGGTACCGGGCGCGGTACGGGGTCTATCCCCAAGCCGTGCTGGCGGAGAAGCTGTATCGCAACCGCGCAAACCTTGCCTTCTGCAAAGCACATGGCATTCGGCTCTCCGGACCGCGTCTGGGCCGGCCGGGGCCGGAGGCCAAGGAAGATCGGCAGGTCGCCCGGTCGGACAGCGCCGCCCGCAACGGAATCGAGAGCCCGTTCGGCATTGGGAAACGCCGCTACGGTCTTAGCAGAATCATGGCAAAGCTGCGCGAAACGGCGGAGTCTGTGATTGCCATGCAGTTTCTGCTCCTGAACCTGGATTGCAGGGTACGGGCACATGCTTTGCGCCTTTTGCGCCGGATGCAAAACGCTTGGGATGTGCTCTCCCGGCGGTGGAAATTGGATGGCGTGGAGAGAATTTGTCATTGTTGAGGAAGCCCTACTGTAGCGTCCTTTTCCACGATTTTTTCTGCCATAGCGATCTCCTCCAACATCAGTTTATCATATCCTCCTGATGTTAGACAAGACTGCTAGTCGTACAGACCAGTCGCTGATCTCCTGCCGCTACTGGCCCGGCGGCTGCGAGAACCTGGGCTGATCCGGCCTTTGGAAAGCTCCGGGGCCTTGCACCCTTCAGTCCTCCGAAAACAGCGCGGGGTCCACGATAAAGTCCCGGTGGAACCGCTCGACCCCGGAAGCCGCCGTCAAAAGCACGTTGGCGTAGGGTCTGAGTTCGCCGGTGCGCACAAAAAACCGCGCCCGGCCGCGGGCCTCCTCCAGAAACTCGCGCTGCGGGATCACCCTACGCGCCTGCCGCGGCAAAAGCGCCGCGAGGTATTCGAACGTCCCGGCGTTCATCTCCCGCATCTCCGCGGCCACCGAATACCCCTCCACCACCACCTCTCGCAAAATGGCGTTCAGACAGGGCTTCAGCGGGAGCATGCCCGGCGTGAGCGCCAGATCGATGCGCCGCGCGCCGGCGGGGATGGGGAAGCCCGCGTCGCACAGAAGAAAGCTGTCCGTGTGGCCGAGGCTTGTCAGCGCCTCCATGAGCTGCGGATGAATGATGCCCCTGGATTTCATGGAATGATCCTCCTTGTTCATCGACTTCCGGGCGCGAAAACACCCAGGCGGAGCCGCCGCGAAGGCGCGCCCCGCCCGGGCGGACGAGGGGGCTGCGGGCTTAGTTGATGTACTGGTCCACGTTCTCCTGGGTCACGAGGATGAAGGGGATGTCCATGTCCCCGGCCTCTTCGCCGGCGATCAGCTTGAGCATCACGTCCACGGAGCCCTTGCCCTGGCCCACGGCATCCTGGAAGACCGTGCAGTCCAGCTCACCGCTCTTGACGGCGGCGCAGGCGTCGGCGATGGCGTCGATGCCGCCCACGATGATCTTGCCCAGCATGTCCGCGTCCTTCACGGCGGTCAGCGCGCCCATGGCCATTTCGTCATTCTGCGCGACGATGGCGGCCAGGTCCGGGTTGGCCTGGATCAGGTTCTCGGTGGTGCTCATGGCTTCCTCGCGGCTCCAGTTGCAGGTGGGCTCGGCCACGATCTGGATGTCCGGGTAGTCCTTCAGGATGTTCTCATAGCCTTCGCGGCGCAGGATCTCGGCGGAAATGCCGTTGGGGCCGTGGAGGATGGCGATCTGGCCCTTGCCGCCCATCTTCTCGGCGATGTACTTCATCTCCAGTTCGCCGGCGACCACGTCGTTGGAGAGCACCTTGGCGGACACGAGGTCGGAATTGACGATGCCGTTGCAGGTGACCAGCGGGATGCCCGCGGCGCTGGCGGCCTCGACGGCGGGCACCAGGGCGTCGGCGTCCATCGGAAGGAGGATGATGCCGGCCACGCCCTGGGCGATCAGGTTGTCCACCTGGCCCACCTGGGTGGCGGCGTCGGCCTGGGCGTCCACGGAGATGATCTCCACCTTGCCCTCAAGGCCCAGTTCCTTGATGTAGGCGTGGATGGTTTCGTTGATGGTGGCCGGGAATTCCGCCTGCAGACTGAAGCAGGCGACGCCGATGGAGAAGGTGTCGGGCGCTTCCGCAAGGCCCAGAACAGGCAGCACGGCGAGGAGCAGCGCGAGCAGGATGCCGGTGAGTTTCTTCATGACGGGGTTCCCTCCTGTGCGTGTATTTGCGTTTCTCCCGAGGAGAAAACAGGCTTCAACGGGCCGCGGGATCAGGCGTTTCGCTTGTTGCGGGTGTCCATCGCGACGGCCAGCACGATGATCGCGCCCTTGGTGATGAGCTGGTAGTAGGACGACACGTTGAGAAGATCCAGACCGTTGTTGAGCACGCCCACGATCAGAACGCCCAACAGCGTACCCCAGATGGTGCCGACGCCGCCGCTCAGGCTGGTGCCGCCGATGACCACCGCGGCGATGGCGTCCAGCTCGTAGCCCTCGCCGGAGGCGGGACTGCCGGCGTTGATGCGGGCGGCCAGCACCACGCCGGCGAGGGACGCGAACACCGCGCTGAGCATGTACACCAGGTACTTGACCTGGTCCACCTTCAGCCCCGACACCCGCGACGCCTTTTCGTTGCCGCCGATGGCGTAGACATAGCGGCCGAAGCGGGTCTTGTTCATCACCACGTAGCCCAGCACAAAGCACGCCAGCATGATGAGGCTGATGACCGGCAGCGCGTTTAGCAGGCTGCCGCTGCCGATAAAGCGGAAGCTGTCGGACAGATTTGAGATCGGGCGCCCGTTGGAATACACCAGCGCCACGCCCCGCGCCATGCTGAGCATGCCCATCGTGGCGATGAAGGGCACGATCTTCACCCGGACGATCAGAAAGCCGTTGACGGCCCCCACCAGCACGCCCACCAGAAGGCCCATCGCCACGGGCACGATGATCGGGTAGGTTCCGCTCTGGGCGAAGCTTGCGGCCACCACGCCCGAAAGCGCCACCACCGAGCCCACCGAAAGGTCGATGCCGCCGGTCAGAAGCACCAGCATCATGCCCACCGCGATGATGCCGTTGACCGACACCTGGCGCACCACGTTGATGAGGTTCTTGGGCGTCAGGAACGTCTTTGTGGCAAAGGAAAGGAAAATCAGCATGATCGCAAAGGCGATGAGCACGCCGAAGCGGCTCAAAACGGCCGCGGGGGTCGTCCTCTTTTGCAGCGAATCCTGCTGCGCACGGCTGGAACTGGTCATGACGGTACTCCCTCCCTTTTCGGAGACGCATAGCGCATGATGGTCTCCTGCGTCACTTCATCCCGGTCAAACGTCGCCTTGAGCGCGCCCTCGCTGAACACCAGGATGCGGTCGCTCATGCCGCACACCTCCGGCATTTCGGAGGACACCATGATCACCGCGATGCCCTCGGCGGTCAATTGGTTGATGAGCCGGTAGATCTCGCTTTTCGCGCCCACGTCGATGCCGCGGGTCGGCTCGTCAAGAATCAGGATCCGTGAATGGGTCAGCATCCACTTGGCCAGGACCACCTTCTGCTGATTGCCGCCGCTCAGGGATTCCACGGGCGTCGCGCGGTCGGGCGTCTTGATGCCGTGCATTGCGATGCGCTCGTCGGCGGCGCGGTTGAGCCTGCGCTCGCTGACGAAGGCCGACGGGTTGACCTGCGCCAGCGCGCTGAGCACAATGTTGTCGCGCACGCTGCCGATCAGGTTGAGCCCATACTGCTTGCGGTCCTCGCTGACCAGCGCGATGCCGTGGCGCACCGCGTCCACGGGGCTGCGGATGACCACCTCGCGCCCGCCGACGATGACCTTTCCGGCGGATTTTTTGCGCATGCCGAAGATCGTCTCGCATACCTCGGTGCGCCCCGCGCCCATCATGCCGGCAAAGCCCACCACCTCGCCCGCGCGCACCTCAAAGGACACGTCCCGGAACTTGCCGGGGCTGGACAGGTGCTCGACCCGGAGCAGCACATCGCCCTTGGGGGCGGCCACCTTGGGGTAGTAGTCCTCCAGCGTTCGGCCCACCATGGCGCGGATCAGTTCGTCCCGGGTAAGCGCGTCACAGCGGCTGTCCAGGATGAATTTCCCGTCCCGGAGCACGGTGATCGAATCGCAGATCTCGTAGATCTCGTCCATCCGGTGGGAGATGTATACGATCGCGACGCCCTGGGCCTTCAGCGAGCGGATGATGTCAAAGAGCCGCCGGACCTCCTCCTCGGAGATGGCCGAGGTGGGCTCGTCCATGATGAGCACCCGCGAGTGGTAGGAAACCGCCTTGGCGATCTCCACCATCTGCTGGCCGGCCACGGTCAGCCGCCCCAGCTTCATGGTCGGGTCCATGGAAAGGTTCAGCGTGTCGAGCAGCGCCCGGGTATCGCGGTTCATCTGCCGGTAGTCCACAAAGCCGTTCTTCCGCGGCTCGCGCCCCAGGAAGATGTTTTCGGCGATGGTCATCTCCGGGATCAGGTTCAATTCCTGATGGATCATGCAGATGCCGCCGGCAATGGCCTCCCGCGGGCCGCGAAAGCAGATGGGCTTTCCAAAAAGGCGGATGGAGCCCTCGTCCGCGGCGTAGATCCCCAGGAGGATCTTCATCAGCGTGGACTTGCCCGCGCCGTTTTCGCCCATCAGGCCGTGCACCTCGCCCGCGCGCAGCGTCAGATCGACGCCGTCCAGCGCCCGCACGCCGGGAAAGGTCTTGGATATGCCCCGCATTTCCAGTACTGTTTCCATGGCTCCTCCTTGTCCGGTGAAGTCGGCGGCGCGCCGCGTCATTCCCGCGTGGGATGCACGATGATCTTGATGTTGTCGCGGCCGTGGAACATCTTGTCCAGCATGTCGCCGAAGTGGTCCAGGTCGTAATGGTCGGTGACCAGGTCGCGCACCTTGACGCGCCCCAGCTCGAGAAACTTCACCGCCCGGTCAAAGCAGTGGGTCTGCGCGTAGGAGCCGATCAGCTTGTACTCCCGGGCGAAGATCTGGTACGGGCTCACGCGGATGCGGTCGGCCTCGTTGGCCACGCCGTATACCACGATCTTGGCACCCATCTTGCCAAAGTCAAGGCACTGCTCCAGCACCTCGGGCGAGCCGGTGGCGTCGATCACGATGTCAAACCCCTCCGGGTACTTTTCTTTGATCTCGCGGGTGTGCTTCGAGTAATCCTTCCGGTCCATCTTCACCACGTCGGCGTAGCCGTTTTTGCGGATCAGGTCCAGCTTCATCTGGTTTGAGGCGCACACCACCACGTTGGCCGCGCCGCCGTTTCGGATCAGCTGCGTCAGGATGATGCCCGTGGGCCCCGCGCCGAAGATCAGCACGTCGTCGCCGCACTTCACGTCAATCATGTCCATGCCGTGGATCGCGCAGGCGGTGGGCTCGGCAAAGCACGCCTCGTCGTAGCTCAGGTGGTCGGCAATGGGAAACACCTTGTCGTAGTTGACCTTCACGTATTCCGCAAAGCCCCCCGGGCCGTTGCAGCCCAGCGAATAGAATTCCTTGCAGTACAGCGGCTCGTCCCGCCGGCAGTAGTAGCAGTTGCCGCAGAGCACCGTGTTGTCCGCCGTCACGCGGTCGCCCACTTTGAAGCCCTGGGTCTCCCCGCCCACTTCCACGATCTCGCCGGCAAACTCGTGCCCCGGCGTCAGCGGATAGCGCGACAGAAACTCGCCCTCGTGCAGGTGGATGTCGGTGCGGCACACGCCGCAGCTGTGCACCCGGATCAACACCTGGTTGGGCGCGATGACCGGCCTTGGTATCTCCCCGACCTGATAATTCCTGGGCTCCGAATAGACGACCGCCTTCATGCAAAATTCCCCTCCCGATCGCTGCACCGCGCCGGTTTTGCGCGGCTTCCCGATTTTTTTGAAATGTAACCGCTTACATTTTGTGGCTGAAAAAACGCCTCACGGTGCCGCCTGCGCGCAGGAGGCGCGGACGATCATCCTGCAGTCGATGCGCAGCCCCGAGTGCCGGGTATTGCGCTGGTCGATCTGCTCCACCAGCTGCTGCGCCGCGCTCTTCCCCGTATCGTAGGGAAACTGGTCCACCGTGGTCAGGCGCGGGTAGATTTCCGCCGATATCGGGGTGTTGGAAAACCCGACCACCGACATGTCCCGCGGGACGGTCCGCCCGCTTTCAAACACGGCGCACATCGCGCCGATGGCGACCTGGTCGTTGGCGGTCACAACGGCGGTGGGCCGCCAGGGGAGCTGCCCCAGCCGGCGCATTCCGCCGTAGCCGCCCTTCTCGTAGGGCTCCACGCTCTGCACGCAGCCTTCGCACATTTCAAGCCCCAACCGCTGCATCGCGGCGGTAAAGCCGTCCAGCTTGTAGCGATAGGTGGTAAAGGGCGGGTTGCCGTTCAGAAAGCCGATCCTCCGGTGGCCGAGGCCGTACAGGTATTCCACCGCCAGGCCCATCCCCTGCTCCTCGTTGGTCATCACAAAGCTGACGTACTCGCTGTCCAGCCGGTCATTGATGAGCATGACGGGCACCCGGCGGGCCAGCTCGACGACATGGGCGTTGTCCTCCGCCGCCAGCGGCCGGGTTCCCACGAAGATGATCCCCGCCACCCGCCGGCTCGCCAGCATTTCCAGGTATCGCTTCTCGCGCTCAATCTGGCCGTGGGTGTTGCAGACCAGCGTGCTCAGCCCGCTCTTTTCCAGCTCCAGCTCGATGCCCAGCAGAACCGCGGAAAAGAAGGTGTTGTTGATGTCCGGCATGATGACGCCGATGGTGGAGAAGCTGTTGCGCGTCAAGCCCCGGGCCAGCTCGTTGGGGACGTAGTTCTGCTCTTTGATGACCTCGGCAATCAGCGCGCGCTTCTTCGGGGACACGGACTCCGGGTAGTTCAGATACCGCGACACCGTCGCCGTGGAGACCCTGGCCAGCCGTGCGATCGTCTGAATCGTTACTGCCATAGATGTCGCGCCTTCCGCAGCGGAAAACGTAACCGCTTACATTTTCCTAGAGTATAATCGATCAATCCGCATTTGTCAATATAAAAATTCAATGCAATCGCCCTATTCATTTGTGCGTTTCGCTTCTTTTTTACTTACTATTTTGTGCTGTTTGATTTTTTTATATCCTAAACGATCTGTAATCGATACCGTTTCAAAAACTTTTTTCCGCCGCGGCCGCGGCGCTTTGTCCAAAAAACGCCTGCAAAAACAGCGTCCCACCCGATGCCGTCGGGTGGGACGGATTCCTTTTCGATCCGCAAACTCGGGCTCGGCAGGGCGTCATCGGACCGGGAGGAAGCGGGCCGCTTCGGCGGAACGGTAAATCGTCTCGATAACGGCTTGCACGCGGGCGGCGTCCCGCGCGGGCGCGACCAGCGGCGCCCCCCGCAGCACCGATTCGCCGAAGGATTCGATCTCCCGCGCGTACAGGTCGGCACCTGCGCCCTCCATCTTCGCATCGGCGTTTTCGCCGCGCCGCTGCATGGCGTCGTACCCTCTGGTGGGGTCGGAAAGGACCACGAACACTTCACCGCCGTCGTTCTGGCCGATGCTGCCCTCGGCGCGGAAGCTGCCCGCGGTGCCGTAGATCTCCAGCCTGCACTTGGCCGCATCGTCCGGGATGTTGAAGTTGGTGTCCACGGTCGCAAAGCCGCCGCCGGACAGCCGCATCAGCGCGGAGCACGAGTCCTCCACGTCGTAGTGGAACGTCAGCGTTTCGGAGAGCGCGCCCACCTCCCGGATTCTCTGGCCGGTGATGTACTCGATCAGATCCAGGCAATGGATGCCCATATCGGTCATCGCGCCGCCCCCCGCCTTGGCCTTGTACTGGCGCCATGCGCCCGGCATGTCGGGATACCAGCAGGTAAACTGCGCGTGGCAGGACACTACCTGCCCGATTGCCCCCTCGGCGATCATCCGCTTCATGCGCTGATGGTATGTATTGTACCGCATCATCAGCCCGGAGGCCATGAGGAGCCCGGCCCTTTCGGCCCGGTCGCACAGCGCCGCGCTCTCGGCGGCGTTCATCGCGATGGGCTTTTCCACCAGCACATGCTTGCCCGCCGCAATGGCCTTTTCGCACTGGCGCGCGTGGTGCGCGACCGGCGAGGCGATGTAGACGGCCTGGACCCCGGGATCGCGAAGCAGCGCGTCCTCGCCGGTGTAGGCAACCTCGGCGCCGTGCTTTAGGCAAAGCGCCTCGGCGTTCGCCGGGTCGATCTCCATGACCGCCCGAAGCCTTGCGTTCCCGGCCAGCGCCATGCCCGGCAGCGTGCGGCGGTCGGCGATGCCGCCCGCGCCCAGTACGCCCCACTGAAGCTTTTCCATGTTCAAACCCCCCTCTGCATTTCGTCCGCGGCCATGCGGGGCCGCGCCATGCCGCTGCAGAAGATCGCGCCGACCGACGGCTCGCTCCTTTTCATGCGCCATCCTCCCGAATTGCGCGGTGCTCAAGCTGGCCCACGCGCGCCATCGCCGTGCCGACATCCACCGTGCGGCACGTCAGCGGGTCCACAAGCTGCGGGTGGGCCCGGATGCAGTTGGGCGCCTTGGCGCGGTTCATCGCCCGGATCAGCTGGGAACCATCAGCCTGAACAGAGCGATTCACGCGCGGCAAGCCCCCGCTCATAATTAATACACCCATCGAATGAATTTATTGCTGTATTATACGACGACCAATTTGTTGTGTCAACAAGAATTTCGGTGGAGATTCAAACGGAACTCAACGTAAAAAGCACAACGTGCAGGGCGCATATCCATGACGGTTGCCCGCCAGGGGCTTTGGGTGCAATTTGGGGCAAGAATCCGCCCGGCCGGGCCGCAGAAAATAAGAAACAGGTAAAATCTGCCCTTCCGGACGTAAAAGTGAGCGCTTGTGTTTTTGACGCGCATGAAATAATATAAATACGGGTTTCAACGGTATTTTGCCGCGCCGTGGGGAATCGTCCGCCTCGCGGGCAAAGGGAGTCGAAAGTGGACCGGGCCCTTCGCCACATCGCGGCCAACCTCTGCGGAAAGCTCTCCGTGGCCATCGTGAAAGGCGCGGTCAACGCATGCCCCTCCTGCCTGTTCAAGCGCTGGTACGGCATGACGCCATCCGAATTTTCCCGCAGCATCGCGCCCCGCGACATCGACAATAAGGCCGCCCGCCGCCAGGATAACGGATCCCGCGAAAGGAGCGACGCACATGAACGCCATCGTCAACGGAAAAATCGTACTGCCCGACCGGATTGAGGAGGGCCCCGCGCTGCTCTTTGACAGCAAAATTCTGGGATTGACCGATCCCGAGGGCGTGCCCGCGGGCTCAAGGATTCTGGACGCAGGCGGGCGGTACGTGCTGCCCGGCCTTCTGGATATGCACATCCACGGATATCTGGGCGAGGACGCTTCGGACGGGTCCCGCGAGGGGCTTCGCGTCATAGCCGAAGGCATTGTCAAAAACGGGGTGACGGGGTTTTTGCCCACCACGATGACCGTGTCCGAGCCCGCGCTGCGCGCCGCCTTCGGGCAGATTCGCGCCGCCATGCGGGACAGCGCCGGCCCGGACTGGAAGGGCGCGCGCATTCTGGGGCTGAACGCGGAAGGCCCGTACATCAACCCCGCCCGGCGGGGCGCGCAGGCCGGGGAGAACATCCGGCCCGGCGACGCGGCGTTTCTGATGGAGTACGCGGACATCCTGCGCGTGTTCACCATCGCGCCGGAAATGCCCGGCAACATGGACTGCGTGCGCCAAATGGCGGGGAAGGCGCTCATTTCGATGGGCCATACAAACGCCGGGTTTGACGGGGCGCAGGCCGCCATCGAAGCGGGGGTCCGCAACGTCACGCACCTTTTCAACGCTCAGACGCCGCTCATGCACCGGGATCCGGGCGTCGTGGGCGCCGCGCTGACGGACCCGCGCGTCAGCTGCGAGCTGATCGCCGACACATTCCACGTGCACCCGAAGCTCTTTGACATGCTCGCCCGGCTCAAGGGCGACAAGCTGGTGCTGATCACCGACTGCACGCGCGCGGGCGGCCTGGCGGACGGCGAGTACACCCTGGGCGGCCAGCCGATTTTTGTGAAGGGCATCGAGTGCCGCCTGAGGGACGGGACAATCGCGGGCAGCGTGCTGAAGCTGAACGAGGCCGTGCGCAACGTGCGCCGGCATTGCTCGCTGCCGCTGAACGCGGTGGTGAACATGGCCTCGCTGAACCCCGCGCGCCGCCTCGGCCTGGACGCCGCGAAGGGCTCGCTGGAATCCGGCAAGGACGCCGACATCCTGCTGTGCGACGAGGAGATCAACGTGACCATGACGATCGTCGGCGGAGCGGTCGTCCATGAGTCCTGATGGGAGCGCATACGATGAAACCGAGGATTACGGCAAAGCTGGACCCGGACTTTCTCCCGATGGAGTGGGTGCTGCGCGGCTATGAGGCGGATGTGCGCGCCGGCGCGCGCGTTCCCTTCTGATCGCCATCGAGCGCAACCGGGGGCTCTGCGAAACCGCGTCGATCGACGTCTTCCCCGACGGCGTGGACGACGCGCGCAGCTGCGCGGTGGTGGAGCGCCTCGTCAAGACGCTCCTTTGGGTGTACGGCGGCCATTGCATCCACGTGCACGGCTCCGGGGCGGTCTTTCGCCACCTGCGGGACGCCTACGCCCCGGGCGCCGCCCGGAAGATCGGCGAGGGCATTCCGCTGGTCGTCGCCAACGACGGGGACGTCACCGCGCTGGCAGGCGCGATGGACCTGAACGAAAACGGCGCCGCGGGCATCGCGCTGGGAGACATCCTGACGCCGGCGGAAAAGCTCAGCTCCGTCCAGCACCTGATGGCGCAGGACGACCCGCGCGCCCAGGCCGTGTACGAAACCATCGGCGTGTACCTGGGCTACTCAATCGCCTACTATGCCCGGTTCTACGCGATGCGCCACGTGCTGCTCATGGGGCGGGTCACCTCCGGCAAGGGCGGCGCCATCCTGCTGAAACGGGCGCGGGAAGTGCTCAAATCGGAATTTTCGGAGCTTTCCGGGCGCGTCCGGCTCCATCTGCCGGATGAATCCAGCCGCAGGGTGGGCCAGGCCATCGCGGCGGCAAGCCTGCCGGAACGCCGGGCCGGCGGGATCGACCCTCGACGCCAACGATGTGCCGCGCGGCGCAATTTCGATGGGCATCGGAACCATCACGCGCGCGCAGGGTGCCTCTGATCGCGACGGGCGCGGACAAGGCCCCCCCGCGGCGGACGCGCTCATTCCGCGGGCAGGATAAACCGGAATTCCGTCCCCCAATCCGCTCCGCTCTCCACCTCGATCGCAATGCCGTGGCGTTCGGCGATCCGCCTGGCGATCGCGAGCCCAAGCCCGGAGCCCTGCGCATCGCGCGCGCCGGCGGCCCGATAAAAGCGGTCGAAGATGTGCGGAAGGTCCTCCGGGGGAATGCCAGGCCCGCGGTCGCGGATGATCGCCCGGCCCGGCGTCAGCACGACGTCGATCGACGCGCCCCTGGGCGAATACTTGACGGCGTTGTCCAGCACGATGAGCAGCATCTGGCGCAGCCTGCCGTAGTCCCCGGTGAGCATGACCGGGGCGCTTCGTTCAACCCCGATTGCAATCTCCTTCGCCAGGGCGATCCCCCTGGCGGAGCGAACCGCGTCGTCCAGCGCGTCGCCGAGGTCCACCGCCTGTTTTTCGATGGGAAAATCCACGTTTTCAAGCCTGGTCAGGTCCAAAAGGTCGTTGACCAGCCGCTCGAGCCCAATCGTCTCCCCGAGCATCTGTCGGTGATAGGCCTCCACCTGCGCCGGCTCTTCCACCACGCGGTCGCACAGCGCCTCCAGCGAGCCGCGCAGCACCGTCACCGGCGTGCGCAGCTCATGGGAAATGTTGGCGATGAAATCCTGCCGCAGCCGGTTCAGGCGCCGGCGCTCGTCCTCGACGTCCTGAAGTTTTTCGCTCAGCTGGTCGATGGCCGCCGCCAAAGCGCCGATTTCATCCGGCTGATGGACGCCGGTTCGGCCGCCGTAGGCGCCGGCGGCAAGGCGCACGGCCGCCGCCTCCATGCGCTCGAGGGGGCGGGTGAACTTTATCGAAAGCAGCGCCGAAAGCGCCGCCGACAGAAAGAGCGCCGCCGCGAGGCCGACGCCCATGGCCGTCAGCCCCTGCCGGACCGCCTGATCGACGCCGCTGGCCGGCGCGTGCAGAAGCAGCGCGCCCACAACCGCGCCGTCCGCCATGATCGGGGTGCCGACGGTGATCGTGGGCGCGTCAAAGAGCCCGCTGAAGCTTTCGCTGAAGGTGGTTTCGCCCACGAGCACCCGCGCAACCACCGCGTCCGCGTCGGCGGGAAGATCGCCATAGGTGTACGCCCTGCCCCTCGTGCCCGCGGTGATCAGGGACCGGTGCCGGTCGACGACCCACGCGTCGGTCATCGCAATCTCATCCAGCAGCCTCAGGTACGCGCCGTATCCCGCGCGGCTGCCCGCCGAGCCCGCCTGCCTGGACGCGTACCCGGACAGCGCCGAGGCCATCGCCTCCGCCCTCTGCCGGAGGGCGTCCCGGTTCATCGCCACCGCGCGCTCGCGAAAGAGGACCACGAACACGCCGCCGATGACCAGCGCAAAGAGGATCAGCGCCGTACCAAAGTAGATCCACAGGCGCCTGGCAATCTTACTTTTCACCGGCGTTGCCCTCAAATTTGTAGCCGACGCCCCAGACGGTCTTGACCTCCCAGGTCGGGTGGTCAAACGCGTCCAGCTTGGCGCGCAGCCGGCGGATGTGCGAATCGACGGTCCGGCTGTCGCCGAAGTAGTCGTACCCCCAGACGCTGGAGAGCAGGTTGTCCCTGGAAAAGACCTTCTGCCGGTTGGAGGCGAGCGTCCAGAGAATTTCGATCTCCTTCTTGGTCAGCGGGACGCTGCGGCTGTCGATGGTGACCGTGTAATCCAACATGTCCACCACGAGGTTGTCCAGGACGAGCGGCTTTTTCCCCTCGGCGGGCGCGACGCGGCGCAGGATGGCGCGCACCCGGGCCATCACCTCGCCCGGCGAAAAGGGCTTCACGATGTAGTCGTCCGCGCCGATGTCAAGGCCCATGATCCGCTCGAAATCCTCGCCCCGCGCCGTGATCATGATCACCGGGGTGTCGGCGGTTTTGCGGATCTCCCGGCAGACCTCAAAGCCGTCCACCAGGGGCATCATCACGTCCAGCAGCACCACATCCGGGCGGCGCAGGCCGAAGATGTCCAGCGCCTGCCGCCCGTTTTCGGCGATGACGACCTCGTAGCCTTCCTTCGCGGCGTACTGTTCCAGGATGGATGTGATCTGTCGGTGGTCGTCGGCGATCAGCATCAGCGGCATACCCGTCCCCTCCCGATGGTTCGATTCTACCCCACTATAGCGCGCATCTGTGACGAATTCGTGACGCGGCCCTTTTCCCTCGGGGCGCGGCGTCACCGACAGAGAACCTGCAAAACACGGATTCGTCACAGCTTTTTCCTATCCTTGGGCCATGGCAACGGGGTTGCCGAATGAAAATATCGGAGGGAATCCACTTGAAAAACGCATTTAAAACGCTGATCGCTGCGCTGGCGGTTCTGGCCCTGGCATCGGCGCCGGTGCTGGCGGTGTCCAGCCCGGACACGGCCCCCGGCGGGGCCTACACCACGGAGCAGATGCTCGTCCGCGCCATGGAGGACGAATGCGCGGCGCTGGAAGGGTATCAGGCGATCATCGCGCAGTTCGGCGCGTTTCGGCCCTTCACCCGCCTGATCGCGGCAGAGCAGCGGCACATCGACCTTCTGACGCCGCTGTTTGACGCATATGGCGTGACCGGGCCGGACCGCGGCGCGGCGGATACCGCGACCGCCCCCGCCACACTGGAGGAAGCCTACGAGGCCGGGCGCGCGGCCGAGACGGCCAGCATCGAAATGTATGACGCCTTTCTCGCCCAGTCCCTCCCGGCGGACGTGCGGGCGGTGTTTACCGTGCTGAAGGCGGCGTCGGAAAACCACCTGGACTCGCTCGAGCGCGCGCGCTCCGGCCGGGCGGGGAACAACCCGGCGGGCCGGAGCGGCCGCGGCGCAGACGGCGGCCGCGGCCGCGGGAATGCGGGCGCCAATCGCAGAAACTGAACCGGCCGCGCAACCGGCGGGGCGGCAGACATCTGCCGCCCCGCCGATCATGCACGCCGCCGCATCCTTTTGAAAACCCCGCCGTCAGCCCTTTCCGGCGCTTCCGAACACGGTCAGCTTATTCAGGGTCGCCTGCGTCATCGCGTCTTCGGCCTGCTGCAGGGCGTCGGTATAGGAGGCGTCCGGGGAATCGCTCAGCGCGCGCCGGGCGGCCAGAATGATGTCGGTGTAGACGTTCACCTTGGTGATGCCGTGGGCGATGGTGCTGCGGAAGTCGTCGTCGGACAGGCCGGAGCCGCCGTGGAGCACCAGCGGAGCCTCCACCACCCCGCGGATGGCCTTCAGGCGCTCAATGTCCAGCCTGGGCGCGGATTTGAAAACGCCGTGCACGGTGCCGATGGATACGGCGAGAAAATCCGCGCCGGTCTGATCCACAAAATCGCTGGCCAGGGCGGGATCGGTGTACTCCGTGGTATCCTCGCTGCCGGTTTCGTCGGACAGGCCGCCGACGCGGCCCAGCTCGCATTCCACGCCCGCGCCGACAGCGTGGGCGATTTCCGCAATTTTTTTGGAGTTGGCCACGTTCTGCGCGTGGGTTTCCCGCGAGCCGTCGTACATGATGGAGCCAAAGCCCGCGCGGAGCGCCTGCACGAGCGTGTCAAAGTGGTACGTATGATCCAGGTGCACCGCCACCGGCACCTTCGCGCGCCGGGCCGCGTCCAGCATCAGCGGCGCGATCCAGTCAAAGGTCGCGTAGTTCAAAAGTCCCTCCGCCGTGCCGATGATGATCGGGGAGCGGGCCTCCTCCGCGGCGCGGACGTACGCCCGCGTCATGTCCATATTGACCGCGTTGAAGTAGCCGATGCCGTAGTGCCTCCGCTGCGCGTCCCGCAGCAGTTCTTTCATTGTATAGAGGGCCATAATTTTAGTCGATCCTTCCTGTGTCTTTTTTCTTTTTACAGTTTGATGGCGACTTTGATGACCTCCGCCTTGGCGTCCACCGCGCGGCAGAAGGCGTCCTGCGTCTTTTCAAAGGGGAAGATCTCGCTGATCATGTGGCGGATGCCGATCCTGCCCGAGGCCACCGCCTTGATCGCCATGGGGTAGATGTTGACGTACCGGAAGACGGAGAGGATGTCCACCTCCTTATCGTTGGCCGCCAGAAAGCGGAAGGGCGTTTCGCCGTAGATGTTGCCCACCATCACGATCTTTCCGCCGGGGGCGACCAGGTCGATGCTCATGGAGGCCGTCTTCTGGCTGCCCGCCGTTTCAAAGACGAAGTTGGCGCCCAGCCCGTCTGTCCGGCGGAGCACCTCCTGGATCAGGTCCTGCTTCGAGCTGTCGATGACCGACGCCGCGCCCATCCTGCGGGCGTTCTCCAGCCGGTTGGGGAAGAGATCCGCGGCGATGATCTCGTCCACCCCCATGGCCTTGAGCGAGGCGATGGTCATCAGGCCAATCGCGCCGCAGCCCAGCACCGCGGCGCTCTTTCCCAGCTTCGCCCCGGAGCGGTTGACGGCGTGCATGCCCACCGCCAGGGGTTCGATCAGCGCGCCCTCCAGCGTGTCCATGTTGTCGGGAAGCTTGAAGGCCAGCTTGGCGGGGTGGGCCACATAGCGGGACAGCGCCCCCCGCCGGAAGGGGTAGGCGGCCATGAAGTTCATGCTTCTGCACAGGTTGTAATGGCCCTCCAGGCAGTAGCTGCACTTGCCGCAGCCGTCGCCCGGCTCGATGGCCACGCGGTCGCCCGGGACGAGGTGCCGGACATTCGCGCCCGCCTGCTCCACGATGCCGGAGCACTCGTGGCCCAGCACCAGCGGCAGAATCTTTTCCGGGTCAAAGGCGCCGCTGAAGGTGGGGTCTGCAAAAAAATGGGCGTCCGACCCGCAGATGGTCACGCGGTCGATTCGCACCAGGACATCGTCGTCCCCGACGGCGGGCATGGCGGAATCCCTGATCTCAATCCGGCGGGGCCCCGTCAGGTATGCGGTTTGGTTTTTCATCGTTCCTCCCTGCTCCTTGCAAAGCGCAGAATTTGTTCTTCGCCGGTCACCGCCGTCGTCGCGCCCAGCGCGCCGACGGATACCGCCGCGACGGCGTTGGCAAAGCGGGCGCACCGGGCATAGTCCTGCTTTTTGCCCAGGGCGTGGATGAACCCCGCCATAAAGGCGTCCCCCGCCCCCGTGGTGTCCACCACCGGCACATCCCGGTACGCGGGAATGTGGGTAACGCCGCCGCTGCCCAGGTAACACCCGTCCTTCCCCGCCTTGAGCACCACGGCCCGCGCCCCCAGCGCCCACAGCGCGGCAATCACGGCGTGGGGGGTGCGCTCCCCGGTCAGCATTTCGCCCTCCACGAGGCTGGGGCACAGACAGTCAATGTGGGGGAAGAGGCGGACGATGTCCTCCCGGGGCACATCGTACACGTTGGCCGTCAAATCGGCCACCACCGTGAGCCCCAGCCGCTTGGCCTCGGGCAGCAGCCGCAGGTAGCCCTCCCGGTCCATGCGGGGCAGCGCGAACAGGCTGCCGATGCTGAGAATATCGTACGCGCCCAGATCGTCGACCGAAGTTTCGCAGTATTCCTCCACGGCGCCCGGGTAATACAGCACATGGCGCTCCCCGCTGACCTCGCAGATCAGGATGCTGGTGGAGGTGCCGGCTTTTTCGCTCCTTTGGATATGGCGGGTATCCACGCCCTCCCGGCTCAGCCTTTCCACAAGTTCGGCGCCCCGGGCGTCCCGCCCCACGATGCCGGCCAGGCCGACGCGGTTGCCCAGGCGGCGCAAAACGACCGCCTGGTTCATGGCGTCGCCGCCCGTGGACTGCTCCACGGCGTCCACGCGCATCGTGTCGTTTGAAAAGATCTCCGGATACACGGGCTTGACGATGGTATCGCTTACCAGTATTCCCACGCAAAGTATCTTGGCCACACGCTGCGCCTCCCGGTTGATAGATTCGGCAAAGCGCCGCGGAATTCCTCCACGACGCCTGCCAAATTCCCGCGGAATTATGATTACTTCAGGTACTCGTCCACGTTGTCGATGGTCACCAGCGCGTAGGGGATGTCATACTTGGATTCCACGGTCTCGCCGGCGGCCAGCTTCAGCGCCACGTCGATGGACACTTCCGCGATGCTCTTGGAATCTTGCAGGATGCTGGCCTTCAGGCCGCCCTCTTTGACGGACTTGAACGCCGCCTCGATGCCGTCGATGCCGATGACGAGGGTTTCCTTGTCCTTGCCGGCCGCGACCAGCGCGTCGTAGGCGCCCAGCGCCATTTCGTCATTGTGGGCGACGACCGCGTCGATCTGGGTATCCAGCTGCAGCCAGTTCTCCATCAGGCTCATGGCCTGATCGCGGTACCAGTCGGCGGGCTGGGTGTAGAGCACCTTGATGTCCGGGTACTTCTCAAGCGTCTGGTGGATGCCCTCGTTGCGCAGCACCGCGCCGGTGACGCCGGTGGGGCCTTCGATGATGACGATGTTGCCCTTGCCGCCGAGCTGTTCGGCGACGTACTCCATCTCCATGATGCCGGCGTTCAGGTCATTGGAGCCCACGTAGGTGGCCACGATGTCCTGAGAGGCAATGATGCCCTTGGAGGTGAACACCGGCACGCCGGCGTCGACGCACACCTGGGCGGCGGGCACGCAGCCGTCAAAGTCAAAGGGGCTGAGGATGACGCAGTCCACGCCCTGGGCCACGAAGTTCTCGCACTGGGCGACCTGCTTTTCGCTGCTGCCCGCGCCGTCCACCACGATCAGCTCCAGGTTGTCAAACTTGGCGGCATAGGCCACGGCGGCGTCGGCGTAGATGGCGTTGGACTCGTTGGACATGTTGGCGACGGTCAGGCCGATCTTGATCTTCCCCTCGTCGGCAAAGGCGGGTACGCCCGCAAAGATCACGACCACCATCAACAGGGCAAGCCAGAGAGACAGGGGCGCTTTGCTTCGCTTCATTACGAGTTCCTCCATTCGTTTTATCCTGATATCCGGCTGTGGCGCCGGCTTATCACACGCTTATGCGCCGGAGGTGCTCTTTTTGGAATCGCTGAGCACCGCGACCAGGATGATGATCCCCTTGATCACCTGCTGGTAATAGGAAGACACGTTCAAAAGGTCGAGGCCGTTGGTCATGGTGCCGATGATGAGCATGCCCACCACGGAGCCGAGGATGTTGCCCACGCCGCCGCTGAGGCTCGCTCCGCCGATGACCGCGGCGGTGATGGCGTCCAGCTCGTAGCCGCTGCCGGAGGCGGGCTGGCCGGTTTGGATGCGGGAGGCCAGCAGGATGCCGGCCAGCGCCGCGCAGAAGCCGTTGAGCACATAGCAGCTGAACTTGACGGATACGGTGTTCACGCCGGAGATCGAGGCGGCCTTTTCGTTTCCGCCCACCGCCAGCACGTACCGGCCAAACTTGGTCAGCCGCAGGAAGAAGGCGCCCACCACCACCACGCCCAGGTAGATGATGACCAGAATCGGCATGAAGCCCACCGAACCGCGGCCGATGTGGATAAAGCCCTCGCTGAGGCCCGTGATGGGGCGGCCGTCGGTGTAGATGTAGGTCAGGCCCTTGACGATGGTCATGGTGGCCAGCGTGGCGATAAAGGGCGGTACCTTGAGTTTTGTGATAAAAAGTCCGGAAAACGCGCCGCAGGCCACGCCCACCAGAAGGCCCACGCCGATGGCGAGCATCAGCGACTGGGGGTTGTCCTTGCGCAGCATGCTGGTGGTGATGACCCCGGCCAGGGCGACGATCGCGCTGACCGAAAGGTCGATGCCGCCGGTGATGATCACGTAGGTCATGCCCACCGCGATGATGCCCACCACGGAAATCTGCCGGATGATGTTGATGATGTTGGTGTGGGTGAGAAACACCGGCGACGCGATGGTCAGAAACGTAAAGAGCAGCAAAAACGCAATGTAGATTCCGTATCGGCTGGTGTATTTCAGCAGTTTTTTCCCGATCGTCACGGTTTACGCCCTCCTACCGCGCAGGCCATCAAGCTCTCCTGCGAGCAATTCCCCGCGGAAAATTCTCCGGTGATTCTTCCCTCGTGCATCACGATGATGCGGTCGCTCATCCCGAGAAGCTCCGGCATCTCGGACGAGATGAGGATGATGGCCTTCCCCTGCTTGGCCAGGTTGTCCATGATGCGGTAGATCTCGCTTTTCGCGCCCACGTCGATGCCGCGGGTGGGCTCGTCCATGATCAGGATGTCCGGGTCCCCCAGCAGCCACTTGGCCACCACGACCTTCTGCTGGTTTCCGCCGGAGAGGTTGCCCACCACCATGTCGCGGCTGCTCACCTTGATGCTCAGCTTGTCGATGAGGCCGTCCACCAGCGTCCGCTCCTTGGGAAAGTCCAGCAGCAGCCCGCCCCGCAGCACCCGCTCGATGTAGGCCACGGTGATGTTGATCCGGACGCCGCCCACCAGGTTCAGCCCCATGACCTTCCGGTCCTCGGTGATGAAGGCGATGCCGTTGCGGATCGCGGCTCCGGGGTTGAGCCGGGAGAGCTGCCTGCCGCGCACGCGCACCGACCCGGCGGAGCGCCCCCGCACGCCGAAGATGGTTTCCATCACTTCGGTGCGCCCGGCGCCCATCAGGCCCGCGACGCCCAGAATCTCCCCCCGCTTCAGGGTGAAGGAGATGTCCTGGAATTCGTGTTCCCGGGCCAGGCCGTCCACCTCAAGGATGACCTCCTCGGGGTTGAACGCGCCGGTGGGCTTGGCGTCCTTGACGAACATGTCGGTCAGCTCGCGCCCCACCATCATCCGGATGATTTCGTCCCGGGTGAAATCCTGAATGGGGCCGCTGCCCACCAGCCGTCCGTCCCGCATGACTGTGACGTAATCGGCGATGCGAAAGATCTCATCCATTTTATGGGAGATGTAGATAATGGCCTTGCCCTGCCCGCGCAGCCGGGCGATCACCTGGAACAGCTTTTCGACTTCGCGGTCGGTGATGGCCGAGGTGGGCTCGTCCATGATGATGACCGTGGCGTCAAAGGCGGTGGCCTTCAGGATGGCGACCATCTGCATCTGGGCCACGCTCAGCTCCGAAACCTTCTTGGTGGGCTCGATGTCCAGATCAAAATCCTTCAGCATTTTCCGGGCCCGCTCCGCCATCCTCCGGTTTTGCATCAGCCCGCCCCGGGCCATGACTTCGTTGCCGAGAAAGATGTTCATGGCCACGGTCAGATCGGGCACCAGATCCAGCTCCTGCGGAATCATCGTAATGCCCTTGGCAATGGCGTCAAAGGCGCTCTTGGCCTCAAAGGGCTGGCCCCGGAAGAGGATCCGGCCCTCGTTGGGCTTGAGAATCCCCGCGAGGATCTTCATCACCGTGGATTTCCCGGCGCCGTTTTCGCCCACCAGCGCGTGCACCTGTCCCGGCCTGAGGTCCAGCGAAAAATCGTCCAGCGCCACCACGCCGGGGAAACGCTTGCACAGGTGCTCAATCTGGACGACGTACTCTTGTTGCGTCCCCAAAGCGCAATCCCTCCTGACAGATCAAGCTACGCCTGGTTTGGATGAATGACCACCTTGATGGAATCGTGGTTGTTCACGTTTTCATCCAGGGCCTCGTAAAAATCGTCCAGCGCGTATTCATGGGTCACCAGCGCGTCGGCGTCCACCTGTCCGGTCTGGATGGCCTGAACGGCGCGCCCAAAGCAGTGGGACTGGCAGAAGGAGGTGGTAAAGGTCAGCTCGTTGTTGAACATGAGCCGGGTATCCAGCTGGATGGGTTCGCGGCTGTGCACCAGCGCGTACTGCACCAGCGTCCCGCCCTTTTTGAGCATCGTCATCGCGTGCTCCACCAGCCTGACCGCGCCGGTGGCGTCCACGATGATGTCCGCGCCCTGGGGGAAGTGCTCGCGGAGCGCCTTTTCGTGGATGGAGTAATCGCTTCTGTCCATCAGGATGGTGTCGATGCCCAGCTTTTCCACCACCTCAAGCTTGCGCTTGGTGGAGGCGATCAGCACCACCTTGGCGGCGTTCGAGTGGTGCAGAAGCTGCGCCAGGATCAGCCCCATCGAGCCCGCGCCCAGCACCGCGACCTCATCCCCGTACTTCACGCTGCACCGGTCCACGCAGTGCAGACAGCAGGCGATCGGCTCGCACAGCGCCGCCGCGTTGAACGATACGTTGTCCGGCAGCAGAAACACCTTTTCCTTGCGGACCCGCACGTACTCCGCCATGCCGCCGTCGATGTTGTGCCCCAGCGAGCCGAAGGTGGGACAGTAGTTGGACTCCTCCTTGCGGCAGTAGTAGCAGTCGCCGCAGTACTCGGTGTTGTCCGCGGTCACCCGCTGTCCCGGGGCCAGCCCGGTGACGTTTTTGCCGACTTCCTCGATCACCCCGGAAAACTCGTGGCCGGGGGTCACGGGGTACACAGCCAGGTCGGTCCCCACGTTTTCCTGGTCGTGGTCGTGCTCCACGCCCTTGCAGATGCTGGCGGTCATCACCTTGATGATCACCTCGTCCGGCCCGCACGCGGGGTAGGGCACCTGACGGATGCCGGAGTATTTCCTGCCGGGCTTGTCGTAGACCAATGCCTTCATCGTACGCATTGCGCTTCACTCCCGTTTGATTTCGTCGCCGCCCCGAGGGCCAACGTGTGGCGCCATTATAGCAACGGGCCTTTCCCGCTGGCAAGGCGATCGGGCCAAGTTCACAGAATCACCGCCTTAATTCTTCGTTTTTTCCACCTTTCCGCCGATTCTCTATCGGCGCCTCGATTGCACAGCGCCCAAAACTCTGTTATGATTATAACTGCGCGCCGGAGAGCCTTTTGAGGGGCGTGCGGAGGACCGGAACCGGGAGATGAATGCGTATGCTGAAGCTGCTGATTGTGGACGACGAGCAAAAAATCTGTTCGCTGATCCGGGGCCTTGTGGATTGGGAGGGCCTTGCCCTCACGGACGCCGGGAGCGCCATAAACGGAGAGCAGGCCCTTCGGATGATTCAGGAAATCTCCCCGGACATCGTGCTGACCGACGTCCGGATGCCGGGCATGAGCGGGCTGGAGCTGATCGAACGGGCCACGGCGCTGCCAAACCCGCCCCGGTTCATCATCATGAGCGGCTATACCCAATTTGAATACGCCTATACCGCGGTCAAATTCGGCGTGGAGGACTTTCTGCTCAAGCCTCTGGACGGGGAAGAACTGAACATGAGCCTTTCGCGCTCGGCCGCGAAGATTGCCGACGTGGGCGCGGCCCGGGGGAACACCGGCGCAAGCGCCTTTTTGAATAAGCTCTCGGGCGGCTTTCTGACGCAAGAGGCGCTGACGGTTGAAAACTGCAACGCGGTCTTTGGCTGCGCCTTCCGCCCGGGCCTTTTTCTGGCGGGCCTCCTGCACATCGACTACACCAATTCGCCGGACAGCAAGCTGACAAACGTGGAGCTGCGGATCCGCAGGGGCCTTGCCCGGATGCTGGAGCCGCTGTGCCACGCGTGCCTCGTGGAGGTCATGGGCAACGGCCTCACCTTTGTGCTGAATTATCCGCCGGCGCGCTCGGCGGAGCTCGGCGCCCAGATGGAGCTGATCTTCCGCGAGATCTCCGTGCTGCTCGCCCCCTACGACTTTGCGCGCCCAACCCTGGCGACCGGCACCGTCCAGCAATGCCCCGAAAAGCTTGCGCAATCCCTGGGCGTCGCGCGGCTGCTGGTCGATTCCCGCATCCTCATGGGCACCGACCAATGGCTGGACGGGGAGGCGCACCCCTGCGTCCAGGGGGAGCCGCGCGCGCCGGAGCCGGTCGCCGCGCCCAGGCAGCTTCCCCAGCTGCTGGAGCTTTTGCAGTTTGGCGAGGCCGCCTCGGCCATTGAAGGGCAGTGGAAGGCGGGAAAGAGCCGGTACGACCGGGCGCCCTTCGCGCTGCGGCAGGGCGCCATCCAGTACACGCTGTCCATCCTGATGCTGATGAAGGCCAATTTTTCGGCGTTTTCCGAGTGGGACGACTACTTTGATTCAATCCCCAAGGCCCTTTCGGCCTGCGTGTCGGCCGCGCAGCTGGACCAGGAGATGAGCGCGCGGCTCGGCGCGCTGATGGACGCGCTGCGGGGGCACCTGGACACCGAAAGCCAGCAGATCATCACGCTGGTGCGCAAATACATCCTTGCCCACCTGGAAGAGCACATCATGCTGGAGGACATCGCCCGGGAGGTGTACCTGAGCCCGGCCTATCTGGGGTCCCTGTTCCGGCAGAAGACGGGCGTCACCTTCACCGCCTACCTGACGGAAGTCCGGATGGAGCAGGCCAAGAAATACCTTCGGGACCCCCGCTACACCATCATGGAGGTCGGCGCCAAGACGGGCTATCGGGACGCCAAGCACTTCAGCAAGGTATTCAGAAAGGCCGTGGGCGTCAAGCCCACGGAGTACCGGAAGATCTTCGCGCTCTACCACAGGGGGCTGGAGTGAGCCCATGACGATGCTGAGCCGCATTCGGGAGTTCCGCTTCAAACGGGAGCTGTTCTGGCTGTCCGCCGCGCAGCTGACCCTGCCGATCCTGTCCCTGTGCGCGGCGCTGGCCTTTCCGGAAAGGCGCGCGCTTCTGTACGGGCTTTTGGCGCTGGGGGTGGCGGCGCAGATCGTGTGGCTGGCCTCCCTCTACGCCATCGCCATACGCCCCCTGTACCGCGCGCTGCTCGAAGCGGAGCAGAAGGACCCCAAGTTTCCCTTTGCGCCCAGCCTTTTCGCCCTCGCGCGGCACGTGCTGGAGTATTACGCGGGCGCGAAGGAGGGGGAGTACGCCACGCTGCTGTTGCAAAAGCAGGCGGAGATCGCCGCGCTCCAGAGCCAGATCAACCCCCACTTTCTGCACAATACCCTCGATTCCATCCGCGGGCTGGCCATGGAGGAAAACGCCCACCAGACCTGCGACATGGTGGGCTCCCTCTCCCGGTTCTTGCGCTACACCATCGGCCAGAAGAGCGACATGATCAGCCTCAACCAGGAGCTGGACAGCGTCAAGAACTACATGAACATCCAGCGGTACCGCTTTGCCGACCGGTTTTCGCTGAAGGTCTCCATCGAGCCGGAGGACCAGCAGTTTCTGCACTACTGCATCCCCAAGCTCACCCTGCAGCCGCTGATTGAAAACGCCATCTACCACGGCCTGGATTCCATCGCCTCCGGCGGGCTGATCGAAATCTCCTGCACGGTCACCCCCACCAGGCTGATCCTCATGGTGTCCGACAACGGCGTGGGCATTCCGGCCGACGCGCTGGCCGCCATCAACGCCCGCCTCCGGGAGGGCATCAACCGCCGGGAGGGGCCCGAGCAGGTGGCCAGCGGCGTGGCGCTCTACAACGTCAACGCCCGCATCAAGCTGGTGTACGGCGAGCGGTACGGCCTGACGCTGTACAGCCTTCCCAACGTGGGAACCCAGGTGGAAATCGCGCTTCCGCTCCGGGAGGGCATGCATGAAATATGAGGTCATCCGCCTGGACCACGTGCAGGTCCACGAGCCCACGCCCTTTTTTCTGGATGTGAGCTGCAACGTGTACCGGGGGGAAATGCTCTGCATGCTCATCCAGAACCAGATGCGCAGCCGCGCGCTGATGGGCGTGCTGTCGGGCCAGCGCGCCCATCAGGGGGGGCATCTGTACGTCGGAAACCAGGAAGTTTCGGCCCTGACGCCGGATTCGGCGCGCCGGGCGGGCATCTACTGCATCGGCCCCAGGCCGACACTGATCCCCACGCTGAGCGTGGCGGAAAACCTCTTTCTCTCCCAGAGCCTTTTTTATCCCCGGGGGATCTTCCGGCAGCGGATGATGGAGGTGGCCGCGGCCGAGTGGCTGGCGCTGGCCGGGGCGGAGGCGATCGCGCCCCGCAGCAAGGTCTGGGGGCTGGACACGGCCTGCGCGCACATCATCGAAATTGTCAAGGCCTCGGTGCAGGGGGCCCGGCTGATCGTGCTGGACAACATTCTCAAATTCTATTCGGACAATCAGCGCGGCGTGTTCCTGGCCTTTCTTCGCCGCTTCAAGGACAGCCCGCATTTCAACGCCAGCATATGGGCCGTCAGCGACGCCTATTCCCCGTTGTGGGCGCTGGCCGACCGGGGAGCGCTGGTGCAGCACGGCCGATGCGTCGCGATCCTGCCCTCGGAAAAACTCAGCCGTGAGGTGATCTCCGGCATCACGGGGGCGATTCCCTCCAGGGGCGACAATTCGTCCGATCCCCCCGGTTGCGGGGCCGCCTCGCTCCGTCAGGCAAGCGCGGCTTCGGCCGCCTGCCTGCCGCTTCGATTAAAGGCGGGCAGCATCCAGGGCATACTGGATCAAAACCAGAGGCTGCGGTTCTGGGATCTGGCAAGCGCCCGGCATGGCCTAGCGCCCGGCGTTCAGGTGTATCTGGACGGCGTCCGCCCCGCCGGGCGGCGGGCGAACCGCCCGCCGATATGCATCCTCAACTGCCACGAAATCTCCGATTGCATCATCGAAAGCATGGACCTTTTCCAGAATGTCATGCTGTGCATGGGGCGGCCCGTCTATGACTTTTTATGGAAGGAAAACCGCCGGATGATGGAGTTTGCCACCCAGGGCATCTTCCGGCGGTATGATCTGATGGATCTGTTCCAGAAATTCAGGGATCGCGGCCGCCTGAAGGATCTGTCCAGCAGTGAAAAATTCTTCGTTTTTCTGATGCGCTTTGTGGTGCGGGACCCGCAGGGGCTGATCATCATCGACCCCCAGATCTGCTTTGAGGAAACCCAGTACCCGCGCTTTGTGGCGCTGATGCGCAAGGTCTGCGCCCAGGGAATCGCCCTGGCCGTCGTATCCTCCACGCACGATATCCTGCTCTCGATTTCGCCGCGGTACGACATCATCGAGGACGGCGAACCCGCGCCGCAGAAATAGCGGGGCGCGGAGCCGCCAAAGGATGGATCAGAGGCGCCCGGCGATGCCGACCGCCGCGGCGACGGCCAAAAGCACCGCCACCAGCGCCACGCCCCAGAGCGCGATTTTTTTCACTTCCTCGCTGCTTTCCGGTCTACGGAGCCCGCGAAGCTCCGAAACGTGCGGCGGCGCGCCGTTGGCCTCGAAGTCTTTGGCAAAAAATCGCCCGGCCGGGCTATCCGAAAGCGCCGGCCCGCGCTTTGCAGGGCAGCGTTTAAAAGATTGCGCCGGCCGTCAGGCCGCGGTTGACAGGGCGCCGCCAATGATCTATAATTATGGTAGGAATTGTTAAGTGGAGGAGTGCGCATTGAAAAACTCCTGGATTCGGAAGAGCCTGGCCCTGATGGTGCTGGCCTTTTTTGTGTTTGCCCATGGCGCGCTGGCCGAGGGCGATTCTTCGCCCGCGACCAACGCGGACAACGCGGCCATTTCCGCGCTGACCAGGACGCTGGCGCCCGGCGAGCGCTTTTCGCTCTCGGTGCAGCGGGTGTTCCCCGAAGGCGCGGCGGAACCGCTTCGGTGGACGAGCAGCAACGCCAACGTGGCCTCCGTCAGCTCGGAAGCGTCGGCCTGGCCCGCGCCGGAGATCACCGTGACCGCCGGCAAAAACGGGACCGCCATCATTTCGCTGGTGGGCGCGCGCTCGGGAAAGACGCTGGCCAAGTGCAAGGTGACGGTGCGCACCGTCAAGATCAAGTCCATGGCGGTCAGCCCCAAGTCGCTGACCATGGCGCCCGGCCGCAGCGCCGCGCTTTCCATCAGCGTCAAGCCCACCACCGCCACCTTCCAGTCGGTGCGGTGGGTGAGCAGCGACCCCAACATCCTCAGCTTTGCCAGCGGCGCGCCGATGGGCACCCGCACCGCCGCAAAGGGTGAAAAGGTCACCGCGTATGCCCGCGGCACGGGCAAGGTGACGGTGAGCGCCACGGCGGTGGCCGCCACCGGATCGGACCTCAAAACCACCCGCCGCACCGTGACGGTGAAGACCCTCAACGTCTCCAAGGTGACGCTGCCCAAGACCAAAACCCTCTACCTGGGCGACGCCGATCCCTCCGGCTGGAAGCTGGCGGCGACCGTCTCCCCGGCGCTGGTGGGCGAGGATTTGCTCAGCGCGGTCGTCTACGCCAGCACCAGGCCGGACGTGGCGGAAGTCGACCCCTCCACCGGCGCGCTGACGCCGAAAAAGAGCGGCGTCACCTACGTCACCGCCACCGTCGGCGGCAAAAAGAGCAACCGCTGCAAAGTGACTGTCGCCCAGAAGGCCATCAAGTCCGTGTCCGTCACCACGCCGGAGGACGCGCCGGTGGTGCTGGACCCGGGCGAAACGGCGCAGCTTAAATCGGTGGCGACCCCGTCCTACGCCTATGACCGCGGTGTGAAGTGGTTCAGTGACCGGCCCGGCGTGGCCACCGTGGACGAGGGCACCGGCCTCGTGAAGGCGGTATCCGGCGGCGCGGCCACCATCACCTGCCAGAGCAGCGCCAACCCCCGTGTGAAGGCCACCGTCAAGGTTCATGTGCGGGGCGCCGGCGTGTATGACACCGTCACCGTCACCTCCGCCGGCGACGCGGTGCTGGGCGGCGACCAGCGCAGCGGCAAGGCGGTGCAGAACCCCAAATCCTACCAGGCCTTCCGGGCAATGGTGACTTCCCTCGGCGGGGACGCCATGGTGTTTGACAAGGTCAAAGCGTATTTTGAGGGCGACACCAACTTCTCTACCCTCAACCTGGAGGGCACGCTGACCCTCAAGGACACCCGCGACAAGAAAAAGCCCTTCGTGTTCCAGGGCGACCCCAACTACGCCCGGACCATGCTGAAAGTCGCCGGCATCGACGCGGTGAACCTGGCCAACAACCACACCTACGACGTGGGCAAGGACGGCTACAACGGCACCATCCGCGCCCTCAGCAAGCCGGATATCCGCATCCAGTACTACGGCAACGGCACCACCGCCTACGTCACGAAAAGCGGCGTCAAGGTGGCCTTCCTGGGTTACGTCTCCAAGGGCGTCTACATGAGCAAGATGCGCAGCGAGATCCGCGCCGCCGCGAAAAAGGCCGACGTGGTGGTGGTCCATTTCCACTGGACGGACGTGGCGGAGTTCAAATACGCCAAGCCCACCAGCCGCCAGCAGTACCTGGCGCGCTACGCCATCAACAACGGCGCCGACCTGGTCACCGGCGAGCACACCCACCGGGTGAGCGGCATCGAGCGCTACAGGGGCCGCTACATCGTCTACGATCTGGGCAACTTCGTAACCATGGCCTCGAACCCCGTCAACCAGTTCGGACCCGACAACGAGTACGGCAAGTACGATTACGACAGCATGATCGTCCAGCAGAAATTCAACATCTGGAAAGAGGACGGCTTTGTGGAGTCCGCAGGCATTACGATCATCCCCTGCGCCATCACATCCCAGTACGCGGAGAAGATCAACAACGCCCAGCCCACGCCCTACCCCGCGGGCAGCGCGGAATACCAGCGCGTCATGGCCCGGGTTCGGAGCCTTTCGCCCTCTCCCGCCGCCTTTGACACCTACCCGATCAACAAAGCCCAATAGACGGAGGACAACACGGTGAAAAAAAGCATTCGCGCGCTGCTGGTTTTTGCGCTGGCACTGGCGCTGACGACGGGCCTGGCGCTCACCGCGGAGGCGAAAAACGCCACGCGGCTGACGGTCAGCCCGCGCACTGTCACGATGGACTGGGGGTCCTCCACGACGCTCTCGGTGACCACATCGCCCGGAAATGCCTCCGACAGGACCCAGATTGAGTGGTCGAAGGCCGATCCGAACGACCTGATCTCCATCATCCCCACGTCCGACCCGCGCAAGGTGACCGTCACCGCCCGGGCCGGCGGCGGGGCCTACCCCTCGGGCTGGATCACCGTCACGGCCAAGAGCACCGTGACGGGGAAGTCCAGCACCACCAAGATCTACATCAAGAAGGTCAATCTGAAAAAGATTGACGTCACCCCCTCCTCGAAGACCGTCTACCTTACCCCCTCCGCGCCCACCTATCAGATGGCCGCGCCCAAGTTTGTCCCCGCCACGGTGAGCGACAAAACCGTCACCTGGCAAAGCAGCAACGAAAACGTGGCCGTGGTGAACCCGGCCACCGGCCTGGTGACGTTTAAGGGCGAGGGCAAGGCAAAGATCTACGCCACCTCCGCCACCGGCGGCAAGAAGGACGCCTGTACCTTCACGGTCAAGCCCGTCCGGGTCAAGAGCGTTTCCATCAGAAAAGGCGGGAGCCCCGCCACCGTGGCCTATGTGGACGAGGGCGAAACCTTTACGCTGACCGCCGCCCTCACCTCCGCCAGCGGCAGCAGGCGCCCCAGCTACGAGGGCGTCACCTGGCAAAGCAGCAATTCCTCCGTCATCGAGGCGGGCGCCTCCGGCGGGTTTGACCGCACCTTCACCTGCAAGGGCTCCGGCATCGCCACCATCACCGCCACCGCGGACACCGGCAAGTACAAAAAGACCGCCTCCTGCACCGTCTACGTGCGGGACAAAAACCCCACCCCCGTCACCATCACCGCCGTGGGCGACTGCGTGCTGGGCGGCGACCCGCGCACCTCCGGCATCACCGCCCGCTCCAGCCAGTACGCCTACCGGGCGCTGGTCAAGAAAAACGGCTATCAGTACCCCTTTGAAAAGGTTTCCGCGCTGTTTGCGAATACCGGAGCCACCGGATACGCGAACCTCGGCATCGCCAACATCGAGGTGTGCCTCACCTCAAAGGGCGGCTCCAACCCCTCTACCAGCCGCAAATTTCTGTTCCGCGGCGACGGGGAGAACGCCCAGGCGCTCCAGGTGGGCATCGACATCGCCAACATCGCCAACAACCACACCGCCGATTTCGGCACGACCAGCTACGCCAATACCGCCACCAACATCAACAAGTATGGCGGCGGCGCCCTGCCCTCCGGCTACAACCGCTACAACACCAAGGCGCTGCCGGCGGTCACCGTGAAGGATGTCGGCGGCAAGAAGATCGGCTTCTACGGCGTGCAGGCCAATCAGGTGCCGGTTTCGACGCTGGTCAGCCGCGTCAGAAAGTACAAGCGGGATTATGATCTGGACATGATGGTGGTCACCATCCACTGGACGGGGCAGAGGGAGTACGTGCGCCCGGTCACCGCCACCATGAAATCCTATGCCCGCAACGCCATCAACGCGGGGGCGGATCTGGTGATCGGCCACCACCGCCACGAGATCAGCGGCATCGAAAAGTACAAGGGCAAGTACATCCTCTACGATCTGGGCAACTTCGTCACCGGCGGCGGCGGCGGTCAGTGGACCTACGCGGTGCAGATCGACTTCAAGATCTCCTCCAGCTTCACCGAAACGGCATCGAAAAGCGATGTGGACCAGATCCGCATTTACCCCGTCTGCACCACCAGCGACCCCATGCGGACGTGGAACAGCAAGAAGAAGAAGTACGAAAAGCAGAGCAACAACTGGCAGCCCGTGCCCGCGGAGGATGCCATCGACTACATCGACAAGGACACCGGAGCCTCCGTCCCCGACACCGCCGTTTCAGACGAGGTGATCGACATCATCAACAAGTATTCGCCCACCGGCGCCGACGGCGGCAGGTTTGTGGCGGAGAAGGGCAAAAACGTGTTTTCCTACAGCACGCTGAAGTAGACCATTTGATCAAGGCGCGCGGGCCCCGTCCGATCGGACGGGGCCCGCGCGCTTTGATCTAGCAGCAGTCGAGCACCCAGATGGTCACCCAGCGACAGCAGCAGGGGTCCCACACCTGGCGGGGTCTCCAGCAGCAGCAGTCGCTTTTGCGCCAGTCCGTCCGGCAGCAGCGGTTCCACGTCCAGTCCGAACACGGCCGGCAAGCGGGTTTCCAGCAATCAGGGCAACACATGATCTCATCCCCCTTCTTTCGCGGCTTGGATGGGTGGCGTCATAGCACCGTATGCGCCGGACACGCTTCGCGTTCTTCCGCGCGCTTTCGCGCCGCGCACCGAAGGGCATAAAGGCGCCCCCGCCGCAGTACGCGGCGGGGGCGCCTTTATGCCCTTCTTCGGCTATTCCGCCTTGGCGGAGACGCTGACTTCAATGTTGCCGCGGGTCGCGCGGGAATAGGGGCAGACCTGGTGCGCCTCGGCGGCCAGGCGCTCGGCGGCGGGCTGGTCCACGCCTCGGATCACGGCCAGAATGTCCACCGCCAGCTGGTAGTCTCCGGCGTCGGTGGTGCCGATGGCCACGCCGGCCTGCACCTCCGGCGCGGGCAGGTTTAGCTTGTGGACGCGGAACACGTGCTGCAGCGCGCTGCCAAAGCAGGCTGCGTAGCCCGCCGCGAACAGCTGCTCCGGGTTGAAGCCGCTCGCCTTCGCGCCGCCCATCTCCTGCGGAAGCGCCATTTCAAAGTGGATCGGGGCATTGTCCACGCGCGCCTACCCGTCGCGGCCGCCGACGGACACCGCCCGGGTCCTGTACAGGGTCTTCATCATATATCAACTCCCTTTGGGGTTTATTCCCTATGCGCTATATATCCGGTTTTTCGGCGCGCCAAACGGCGCGCGCCCTGCGCCGGAATTTTTTACCGCAATTTGATCGCCGCCGAATCCGCCCCTGACCGCCGGGCGCTACAATGGGGCCGTGCGAGGAAACCCAAAGGATGAAAGGGAGGAACCATCATGAAGAGAATTCTGGCAATCGCGCTGGCGCTGACGCTGGCACTGGGCTGGGCGGCCGTTGGGGCCGGGGCCGAGGGCGTTCAGCCGCCCAAGTACGTGTTCATGTTCATTGGCGACGGCATGGGCAGCCCGCAGATCAGCGCCACCCAGTACTACCTGGGCACCAAGGAAAACCCGGACGCCGCGATGCCCACGCCGGCCAAACTGTCCTTCACGGACTTTGAAAACGTCGGCATCATGACCACCTACGACGCCACCTCCTTCTGCCCGGACTCGGCCTCCACGGCGACGGCCATGGCCTCCGGCGAAAAGACGCTCTCCGGCGTGGTCAACTACAGTGCGGACAAGAGCCGGGCCCTCAAGCCCATCACCGAGTACGCCAAGGAAGCGGGCAAAAAGGTGGGCGTAATCACCACCGTGTCGCTGGACCACGCCACCCCCGCCGCCTACTACGCCAAGGCGGAGAGCCGCAAGGCGTACTATGACATCGCCGTTGAGGGGCTGTCCGGCCAGACGGTGGACTTTTTCGGCGGCGGCGCGTACCTGAAGCCCGACGGCGATGGCGAAGGCCAGAAAAACGTGCTGGAGATCGCCCGGGAAAACGGCTTTGCCATCGCGGACACCGAAGCGGCCATCCGCGCGCTGGGCCCGGACAGCGGCCGCACCCTGGCCATCGCCCCGGAACTGGACGCCGAGGCGGCCATGCTCTACGAGATCGACCGCCAGCGCCGCGCGCCGGAATCGCTGAGCCTTGCGGACTTCGTGCAGGCGGGCATCAACGTGCTGGACGGCGACGACGGCTTCTTCCTGATGACCGAGGGCGGCAAGATTGACTGGAGCTGCCACGCCAACGACGCCAAGACCAGCATCATGGACACCCTGGCCTTCTCGGACGCGGTGCAGGTGGCCGTCGACTTCGCGGCGGAGCACCCGGACGAAACGCTGATCATCGTCACCGGCGACCACGAGACCGGCGGCCTGACCATCGGCTTTGCGGCCACCGCCTACGACACCCACTTCGATTACCTGGAGGGCCAGACCATCTCCTACGACGAATTTGACGGGGTCATCGCGGACCTGCGCGACCGGGGCGCGAGCTTTGAGGACGCGCTGGCCGAGATTGAGCGCTGCTACGGTCTGACCGCCGCGGCCGACCAGGCGCTGACGCTGACCGACGAGGAGCGCGCGAGGCTCCAGGACGCCTTCGCCCTCAGCATGCTGCCCGCGGACGAGCGCCCGACCTCCGACGAGGCCGCGCTGCTCTACGGCGGATACGAGCCGCTTTCGATGGCGGTCAGCCACATCCTGAACAACAAGGCGGGCATCGCCTACACCTCCTACGCCCACACCGGTCTGCAGCTGCCCGTCTACGCCCAGGGCGCGGGCGCGGAGCGCTTCCAGGGCAGCTACGACAACACCGACATCTTCAAAAAAACCATGGACGCCATGGGTCTGGCGGCATAAGGAAAAGGGGCCGTCCGCGCTCCGGGGCATCCGGCCCCGGAGCGCGGACGCATAAGGAGCGATACCATGAAGGACCGACGCCGCAACCTGATCTTCTGCTTCGTTTCGCTGGCGCTTTGCGCGGGGCTGATGCTGCTGCCGGGCTTTTCGGGGCTGAGCGGCAGCCCCGAACCGCGGGAAAAGGTGGAGGTATTGTCTGTAGACAACTCCACGCTGATGAGGATCGGCGTGGTGTACGCCGACACACAGCGCTGCCGCGTGCGAATCCTGACCGGCGAATACGCCGGCCGGGAGGCCGACGCCAGCAACTACATGAATTCCGCGCTGGACAAGGACAAGCTGTTTGAGCCCGGCGACACCGCGCTGGCGATGGTGCACGCGCCGGAGGGCGGGCTCGTCACCGCCACGATGATCGACCACTACCGGCTGGATTCCATCGGGCTGCTTTTTGGCCTGTTCGCGCTGATTCTGATTGCCTTCGGCGGCGTCTTTGGCTTTGGCGCGCTGATCTCGCTGGCGCTGAGCGTGGTCATCATCTGGAAGGTGCTGGTGCCGCTGATGCTGATGGGCTGGCCGCCCATTCCGGTGACGCTTCTGATCGTGACCTTCCTGACCGCAATGATCGATTTTCTGGTATCGGGCTTTTCCCGCCGTGCGATGATCGCGCTGACCGGGTCACTGATGGGCACCTTTCTCACCTGCGCGCTGGCGGTCTGGTTTGGCAATCTCTTGAAAATCGACGGCGGAAGCCTGCCCTACGTGGTGCCGCTGATCGCCCAGAGCGGCATGAAGATCGACCTGAAGGCGCTGTTCTTTTCGATGGTGTTTCTGTCCAACTCCGGCGCGGTGATGGATCTGGCGATGGACATCGCCTCCGCTTCCGAGGAGGTGTACCTGCACAGCCCGTCGATCAGCCGGTCAAGGCTGATGCGCTCCGGCTTTTCGGTGGGCCGGTCCATCATCGGCACCATGACCACCACCCTGGTGCTGGCCTACTCCGGCAGCTACCTGTCGCTGATGATGTACTTTGTCGGCCAGGGGACGCCCCTCGTGGATATCCTGAACCTGAAGTACGTGGCCAGCGAAATCCTGACCACGCTGGTGGGCAGCTTCGGCCTGGTGACGGTGGCGCCCTTCACCGCCGTCGCCGCGGCGCTGATCCTCACCCGCGCCCCGCGCCGGGCGGCCGCGCCGGCACCCGAATGACGCGCCGGGGTGAAACCCCTTCGCATGTGCGTGAAGATGTCCGCCGCCATTGAGCCCCGCGGCGCACACCGGTGAAATTGTGTTCAGCCAAAGGCGCGCTTTGCCCGCCCCGGTCCGCCTTCGCGGCGGGCTTTTTCATGCGCCGCGCAGGGCTCTTTGGATTTTTTTCTTTCAAAAAATCCGGATGAAGCCCCTTTAAGCGTGAAAAACACGTAAATATGCAGAAGCACTCTTGACATCCTGCAATATCTGGAATAGAATGATCTGTATCGAAATACACTGTCAGGACACGCGGCATCGGCGGAGGCAAGGGCGCACCCGCCAGCGCCTGTGTCCTTTCTCGATCGGAGCGTCGCCTATGATTTCATTCAAGGACGTCCATGTCCACTACGGGCCGCTGCACGTGATCAAGGGGGTCTCGATGGACATTCCCGACGGATCCAAGACCGTCATCATCGGGCCCAGCGGCAGCGGCAAGAGCACGCTTTTGCGCACCATCAACAATTTTGAGCCGCCCTCCGACGGCCGCGTGGTGGTGAACGGCAAGGAGATGAAGCGGCTCAAAAACCGCGATCTGTACCGCGCGCGGCAGGACATCGGCATGGTGTTCCAATCCTTCAACCTTTACGGCCACATGACGGTGCTGGAAAACCTGACGCTGGCGCCCATCCGGCTGAAGAAGGAGCCCAAAAAGCAGGCGGAGGCGCGGGCGCTGAAAAATCTGGAGGACGTGGGGCTGATCGAAAAGCGCAACGTCTACCCCGCCCAGCTCTCCGGCGGGCAGCAGCAGCGCGTGGCCATCGCACGGGCGCTGACCATGAACCCCAAGATTCTGCTGTTTGACGAGCCCACCAGCGCCCTGGACCCGGAGATGATTCAGGAAGTGCTGGAGATCATGGAGCGCGTCGCCCGCCAGAACATCACGATGCTGTTCGTCACCCATGAGATGCAGTTTGCCGAGCACATCGCCGACCGCATCATCTTTCTGGACGACGGCGTCATCCTCGAGGATGGCACACCGCTGGAGGTGTTTCACCACCCGAAGAACGAGCGCACCCGGGCATTCTTCGGAAAAATCCTACATCGCAAGGAGGAGATCTCGTGAAAAAGCTTCTGACCCTCGCCCTCGCGATCCTGCTGGCCGCAATGGTACCGCTGGCCGCCGCGGCGGAGTCCGCCGTCGCCGTCGACAAGGCCGATCCTTCCATCGCCGCCATCATTGAGCGCGGCAAGCTGCGCGTGGGCGTCAAGGCGGACGTGCCCAAATTCGGCTATCAGGACCTGGGCAGCGACTTCGAAGGCATGGAGATCGACATTGCCAAGGCGCTGGCCAAGGAGCTTCTGGGCGATGAAAACGCGGTGGAATTCACCGCCGTCACCGCCAAGACCCGCGGGCCGCTTCTGGATACCGGCGAATTGGACATGGTGATCGCCACCTTCACCATCAAGCCCGACCGAATCCAGCAGTACGACTTCTCCAAGCCCTACTTTGTGGACGCCATCGGCCTTCTGGTCAAGAAGGATTCCGGCATCGCCGGCTTTGCGGACCTTGACGGCAAGGCCATCGGCGTCGCCCAGAGCGCCACCACCAAGGACGCGCTGGCCAAGGCCGCCGAGGCCGCGGGCATCCAGGTGGAATTTCTGGAGTTCGCCACCTATCCGGACATCAAGGCCGCCCTCGATTCTGACCGCGTGGCCTGCTTCTCGGTGGACAAGGCCATTCTGATGGGCTATGTGGACGACAATACCACGCTGCTGCCGGATTCCTTTGAGAGCCAGCCCTACGGCGTGGCCATGAAAAAGGGCGCCCAGGCGCTGCTGGACTTTGTGGACGCCAAACTGGCCGCCATGCGCGCCTCCGGCGAGATCGACGCGCTGGTTGACAAGTGGGCGCTGACGCCGGTGGACTGGACCCAGATCGACGACTATTCCAAGACGCTGTGGGAAGAGGCCGCCAAGCTGGGCTGACGCCCCCGCATCCAACGGATTCCTGCAAGTGGCTATGCGCGGCGGCGCCGCGCATAGCCGCGATTGCGTCAAACGAGGCGCCGGCGGCCGCCGGCGCGTGAAATGAGGTCACACCCGATGCTTTCGAGCGGGCCCTTTTCCCTGGCCAACTGGAGCGCCTGGTTTCACGACTGGGACTACTTTCGCGCCGGGTTTCTCCGCACGCTGGAGATCTCCGCGCTGGGGCTTTTGTTCACGCTGATGATCGGCGTGATCGTGGGCGTCGCCATGTGCGCCCGGGGCCGCGTGCTGCCCGCCGTCTGCCGCGCGTACATGTCGGTGTTCCAGAATACGCCCCTGGTGATCCAGGTATTCATCTACTACAACGTGCTGCCCAAGCTGGGCGTGCGGCTGGACGTGGTGCCGCTGGGCGTGATGGGCCTGGCCCTCTACACCGGCGCCTACGCCGCGGACATCGTGTTCAGCGCCATCCGCGCGGTGCCGCCGGGGCAGATGGAGGCCGCCGGCTCCCAGGGGTTCGGCTTTATCGGCGCAATGGCCACCATCATCCTGCCTCAGGCGGTCAAGGTGGGCCTGCCGCCCATGACCAACCAGGCGGTGAACCTGATCAAAAACTCATCCGTGATGGCGGTCATCGCCGGCGGGGACCTGATGTACGTCGCGGACAGCTGGAGCGGCGACAACCTGATCTACGGCCCCACGTTCGTCATGACGGGGCTTCTCTACCTTTCGATCTGCCTGCCGATCTCGCTTCTGGCCAGGTACCTGGAGAGGAGGAGCATGCGGCATGTTTAGTCAGGTCTGGGCGGACGCCTTTGAGCGGGTGTTCGCGCCGAAGATATTGCTGTTCCTGCTTCAGGGGCTTAAAAACACCATGTACATCGCGGTGGTCACCATCCTTCTGAGCCTTGTCACCGGCACCGTGCTGGGGCTGATGCGCGCCGGAAAGGTGAAGCCCCTGCGGGCGCTGGCGGCGCTCTACATCGAAACCGTGCGCAACATTCCGCTGACGCTGTTCATCATCGGCATGCGCTTCATGACGAAGCTGCCGCCGCTGGAGAGCGGCATCGCGGCGATGACGGTGTTCACCTCCGCCGTGGTGGCGGAAATCGTGCGCGGCGGGCTGAACAGCGTGCACCCCGGCCAGTGGGAGGCGGCCCACTCCCAGGGGTTCGGCTACGTGGGGGCGATGGTCTTTGTGATCCTGCCCCAGTCCCTCCGGCGCATCCGGTCGCCCCTTACCGGCCAGTTCGTGACCACCATCAAGGACACCAGCTTCTGCGCGCTGGTGGGCACCTATGAGCTGTCCTTTACTTCAAAAATCGCCGCCGCCCACAAGACCATCGTGACGGCGGAGGATATTTTGCTCATCTACCTTCTGGTGGCGGCGGCCTACTACGCGGTGTGCTCCGTGTTCGCCTACTTTGCGCGCCGGCAGAAGGAGCAGCTGGGCCAGACCATCGCAAAGCCCCCGGAAATCTGACGGCCCGGCGAAACGTGCGGCTTACCCAAAGGCCGGGGCCCGCGAAAGCGGACCCCGGCCTTTATCCGCCAAAGCGGGAAACCTGCCCGTCAGGGCGCCGGGGTGGCCGCGGCCTCATCGGCGGGGGCGGCAGTGGTGGGCTGCGTCGCGCCGTCGATGGTCATGGAGGCCGCAAAGGGTGCCATCGCCTCGTACAGCGCGGCCTCGTCCGGCAGGCCGGATGCCTCGTCCGCCCTGGCGGTGACGCTGACAAAGACGGACATGCCGTGGGATGCGTCAAAGTATGCGATGGCCGAACGCACCTTCTGAGCTTCGGGAGAAGCCGTTGCCTCCGGGGCAACCGTTGCCTCCGGGGCAACCGTTGCCCCCGGGGCGGGGGTCGCGGCGGTTTCGGCCTGGGTGTCCTCATAGTCGAAGACAAAGCCCCAGCCGGCGCGGCCGCCCACAGTGACCGCCTTTACCTCGCCGGCCGTGGCGCTCTGAAGGTAGGCGCTGTATGTGGTGGCATACTGCTGCGCCATCGCCTCCGCGCCGCCCTTGGCCGCCAGCACCGACACGCTTTCGACGGCGCTCTCGCCCGTGGGCTTATAGACAAAGTTGGACACGTTGTCGTCGCTGGGGTAGCGCTCGTTCTCCAGGGTAAAGCCGTCCACCGGCGACACGCTGCCCAGCTTGAAGTACTTGGGCTTCAGGGAATCGCCGGTGTTGACGACGATCCAGTTTTCCTCCGCCTGCACCTTGCCGTCCTTCACGCGGAGCGAGCCGTCAAAGTAGTCCCTGAGCAGCAGGTACCCCGCCACCACCACAATGATCGCCAGCGCGACGATGCCTATCGTGATCCATTCCTTCTTGGTGAACCCCTGCGGCTTGAATTCGTGCCTGGCCTTCGTCCGGGCCGGTACCCGCTTCTTTCCAGCCATGTTTCTGCGCCCCAATCCTGATCAATAATGCGTCCTATCCGCGTCAGTTTACCACATCTTCCGCGCAAAATCAACGGCGAAAAAGCGCCGCAGGGAACGCAAAACGTCCCTTGCGGCGCTCGGCAATGCGGCCGGCGGTTCAGCCCTCGGTTCCGTAGAGGAAATCGTGCAGCAGCTGGGTGTTCTTTTTGAAGTCCGGCCGGATGGACCAGGTGCCGCTCATCATGCCGGAGTCAAAGGTGCCGTCCGCCGGCAGGCGCAGCTGCTGGATGTTGGAAAGATCGGCGCCCAGGCCCACCGTCGCCAGCTTGACCAGCGTGGCCATGTCCAGGTTGGTCTCGACGTAGGGCAGCAGCGCGGAAACGGCGTTGACGATGGTCAGCACGTTGTTCTGCTGCAGCTTTCCGGCGATGGCGGTGAGCACCTTGCGCTGGCGCTCGGTGCGGTTGTAGTCGCTGTCCAGGTAGCGGTTGCGGGCGAAGGCCATGGCCTGGTTGCCGGTCAGGTGCGTGGCGTCGCCATACTCCTTCAGCCGGGATGTGTCCAGCGTGGGCACGATGAAGGTTTCCATGTACTTGTTGACGTAGCGCATCTCGTCCTTGGTGACGTCAAGCTCAATGCCGCCCAGCTTGTCAATCACCTCCGCCAATCCGGTCATGTTGATCATCGCGTAATGGGAAATGTTCATGCCGAAGTTCTCGTTCACCGTGCGCATGACCAGCTTGGGCCCGCCGTACACGTTGGCCGCGTTGAGCTTGGCCCAGCCCACGTTATACAGGTTCACCCAGGTGTCGCGCATGAGGGAGGTCATCTTGATCTCGGCGGTGGTGGGGTTGAGGGACAGGATGATCATGCCGTCGGTGCGGGCAAAGCCCTGGACGGTGGTGGAATCGCCGCCCAGCAGCAGGATGTTGATCCAGTCGCCGGAAAGCCCCTCGGTGATGCTGAGGTCCTCCACGTCCACGGGGTCCTCGACGATGATCTCGGGCTCCGGCGTTTCATCCGGCACAAACACGTCCTCCGTGGGCACGGGGGTAACCTCGACGGCCACCTCGGGGGCGGCCTCCGCGAACGCGGGCACGGCACCCAGAATAAGCGCCAGCGTCAGCAGGAGCGCGGTAAACAGATTCACTCGTTTCATCCTGTTCTCCTTTCAATCTTTGGAAAACCGCCGGCTCTGCCGGCGCGCGCAGGAAGGCTAGGATCGCATACCGATAATTGTACTGAATAATAGGGTTTTGTCAACTGCTTTGACCGCGCTTTTGCCGCGACTTAACCGCCGAAAACCGCTTTGACCCCATTTCGTCATAATTCAGGCCGTTTTGACGCCGACGGGGCCGATTGCATAAGATGACACGGGCCGCTATGTCGGCACACTTAAAAAGCGAGGTGCAATTCATGAAAGCGATTATCATCGCTCTGATCGTCCTGGGCATTGTCGGGCTGGTTCTCTCCGCGGTGCTGCCCATCATCGGCCTCCCGGCAATCCCGGGCTCCCTGGCCGCGCTGCTGGCGGGCATCGGTTTTCTGGTCTATCGCTGCTACTGCTGCAGAGGCTGATCCGCCCGCAGCGGTCAACCGGCGCGCCGCCGAGGGCGGCGGCGCGCCGCACCAAAGCGCCCGCCCGGCCTGCGGGCCGGGCGCGGCGCCGCCATCCGTGAAAAAAGGGGTGCAATTTCCATGAAGGTGATCACCATCGCGCTCATCGCGGCGGGCATCCTGGGCCTGATCCTCTCCGCGGCGCTGCCCATCATCGGCCTCGCGGCCGCCCCCGGCGCCATGGCCGCGCTTTTGACGGGCATCGGCTTTTTCATTCTCTGCTTCTGCTCCTGCAGGAAGTGACGTCCCCGCCTACATCCCGAAAACGTGGCCCGCCGGGCTTTTGCCCGGCGGGCCGGAGCGCCTCAGGCCGAAAACTGGCTTGCGTACAGCTTTGCGTAAAACCCGCCCTTTTCGATCAGCTGGTCGTGGGTGCCCTGTTCGATCACGCGGCCGCGGTCCATCACCAGGATCACGTCGGCCTCGCGGATGGTCTGCAGCCTGTGGGCCACCACAAAGCTGGTGCGTCCCCGCATGATCCGCTGAAACGCCCGCTGCACGCGGCGCTCGGTCAGCGCGTCGATGGAGGAAGTGGCCTCGTCCAGGATCAGCATCGGCGGGGCGGTGAGCATGGCCCGCGCGATGCACAGAAGCTGCCGCTGCCCCTGAGAAATGCCCTCCCCCTCCTCGCGGACGAGGGTATCGTACCCCTCGGGCAGCCGCCGGATGAAGCCGTCCGCGTGGGCGGACCGGGCGGCCTCCTCGATCTCCTCCGGGGGCGCGTCCGGCCGGCCGTAGGCGATGTTCTCGCGAATGGTGCCCTCCCGAAGCCAGGTATCCTGCAGCACCATGCCGAACTGGCGGCGCAGGCTGTCCCGCGAAATGCGGCGCGCCGGCAGGCCGTCCACCAGGATTTCGCCGGCGTCCGGATCGTAAAAGCGCATCAGCAGGTTGATCAGCGTGGTCTTGCCGCTGCCGGTGGGGCCGACGATGGCCACGCGCTCGCCGGGCCGGGCGCGAAGGTTCAGGCCCTCGATCAGCGGCCGGTCCTTCACGTAGCGGAAGGAGACGCCGCGAAGCTCCACCGCGCCCTCGGCGCGCGAAAGCGAAAGCGCGTCCGGCGGGTCCGGCGCCTCGGCCGGGGCGTCGATCAGCTCGAACACCCTCGCGGCGGAGGCCAGCGCGCCCTGGAATTCCGTGATCACGCCGGAAATCTCATTGAAGGGCTTGGTGTACTGGTTGGCGTAGTTGAGGGCGCTCACCAGCTGGCCCACGGAAATGAGGCCCCGCACCGCCCAGAAGCCGCCGAATACGCCCACCGCCACGTACACCACAGAATTGACAAACCGCGTGGCCGGGTTGGTGATGGACGAATAGAAAAGCGCGTTGACGCCGGTGGTGCGGAGCTTCCGGTTGATCGCCTCGAAGCGCTCCGACGCCCGGCGCTGGTAGCGGAAGGCATCCACCAGCTTCTGGCTGCCCACCAGCTCGTTGACCAGGCCCGTCATCTCGCCCCGCACGCGGGACTGTTCCCGAAAAAGATCGTAGGTGCGCCGGGCGAGAAACTTGGCCACGAACAGCGATAGGGGCGTGACCACGATCACGATCAGCGCAATCCAGGCGTTGATCGTGAGCATCACCGCCAGCGTGCCCAAAATGGTCAGCCCGCTGGAGAAGAACTGGGCGAAGCCCAGGAGGAGCCCGTCCGACACCTGATCCACGTCGGTGATCAGCCGGCTCAGCACGTCGCCGTGGCGGCGGCCGTCGATGTAGGCGGCGGGCGCGCGGCCCAGCGATTCAAAGGCGTCCGCCCGGAGCGCCCGCGCCACGCGGTAGGCCACGCGGTTGATCAGAAGGTTCGCGCCCCACTGGGCGGCGGCGGTGAGCGCCACCGTCAGCGCCAGCGCGCCGATCAGCGGCAGCAGAAGGTCAAAGCGCACTTCGCCGGGGCCCAGCACCATGTCCACGCCGCGGCCGATCAAAATCGGCGCGTAGAGGGTGAGCGCCACGGCGGCGGCGGAAAAAAGCGTCACCAGCGCCAGCGCGCCCGCGTGGGGGCGCGTAAGGCCGAAAAGCCGCCGAAGGGTGGCCCGCACGTTCATCGCGCCACCTCCCCCGCGTCCTGGGAATCGCAGATGGCCCGGTAGGCCTCGCAGTCGCGGTACATCTCGTCATGGCCGCCCTGGGCGGCCAGGCGGCCGTCCTCAAGGACCAGGATCCGGTCTGCGCTCCGCACCGCCGCCACCCGCTGGGAGATGACGACGACCGTCATGCCGCGGGTGTCCGCCCGAAGGGCCGCGCGCAGCTTCGCGTCGGTGCGGTAGTCCAGCGCGGAGGCGCTGTCGTCCAGGATCAGGATGTCCGGCTGCTTCACCAGCGCCCGGGCGATGGTCAGCCGCTGACGCTGCCCGCCGGAGAGGTTGACGCCGCCCTGCTCCACGGGCGCGTCCAGCCCGCCGGGCATGGCGCGCACGAATTCCTCGGCCTGGGCGGTTTTGAGCGCGCGCCACATGGCCGCGTCGTCGGCGTCCGCGCGGCCCCAGGCCAGGTTGTCCCGGATGCTGCCGGAAAAGAGCGCCGCATTCTGCGGCACCAGGCCGATGCGTTCGCGCAGCGCGTCCAGCGTATAATCGCGCACGTCTGCGCCGTCCACCGCCACGCGCCCGGCGGTGACATCGTACAGCCGGGGGATCAGCGCCGCCAGCGTGGACTTGCCCGCGCCGGTGCCGCCGATCACGCCGATCATCTGCCCCGGCATCGCGCGGAAGCTGACGCCCGTCAGCGCGTTCCGGCCGGGGGTGTAGGCGAAGTCCACGCCGTCAAATTCCACTCGGGGCGCGCCCTCCGCCGCCGCCGCGCCGGGGCCGTCCGCAATGGAGGGGGAAATGCTGAGAAGCTCGTCAATGCGCGCGCCGGAGGCCAGCGCCCGGGCAAAGGTGACGATCAGCATGGCGAGGGCCACCAGCGCCAGGAGAATCTGGGACATGTAGTTGATCAGCGCGATCAGTTCTCCCTGGGTGATGGCGCCGCCATCCACCCGCTTTCCGCCAAACCATAAAAGCGCCGCGATGGCCAGGTTCACCAGGGCGTAGGTCATGGGGTTGTTGAGCGCCGCCACGCGGCCCACCGCGATCTGCGCGCGCATCATGGTTTCGGCCTCCGCGTCAAAGCGCGCGGCCTCGTCCGCCTGGCGGGAGAAGGCCCGGATCACCCGCACGCCCCGCAGGTTCTCCCGCGCGATCAGCGACAGGTGGTCCATCAGCGCCTGGATGCGGCGGTAGCCCGGCAGCGTGCGGTGGAGCACGAAGTAGATCACCAGCGAGATCAGCGGCGCCGCGGCGAGGAAGATCAGCGTCAGCTTCCGGTCGATGAGAAGCGCCATGATGCACGCGCCCAGCACGATGAAGGGCGCGCGAAGCAGGATGCGCAGCACCAGGTTGACGCCGGCCTGGGCCCGGTCGATGTCGAAGGTGATGCGGGTGATCAGCGTCGAGGCGCCCGCCCGGTCCACCTCGGCGGCGGACAGCCGGCCCACGTGGTCAAACACCGCCGTGCGCAGCTCGGTGCCAAAGCCCATCGCCGCCTTGGCCGCAAAGTACTGGGCCGTGAGCGAAGAGACCAGCCCCATGAGGCCCATCGCCACCATCAGCCCGCCGGTGGAGAGGATCACGCCCGTGTCGCGGCCGTTCACGCCCGCGTCCACCAGCCGCGCCATCAGAACCGGCACGATGAGCTCAAAGGTCGCCTCCAGCATTTTGAAGAGCGGCCCGATGATGCTTTCCTTTTTGTAGTTGCCGAGGAACCTCGTGAGGGCAAATCCACCTGTCATGCGCATCTCTCCGGCGTAGATTCGCGGGCGCGCCCGCGCGCTTTATCGTACCACGCGCGGGTAAATTTCTCGGGTACGGCGGCGCGGTTGGGCGCGCATCGCGGCCCGCGGGGCAAAAACCGCCCCCGGCGCGCGCCGGAGGCGGTGAAGGGGTTTAGGGGTTACACCATCTTCCGCCAGAGGCCGTGCAGGTTGCAGTAGGCGTAGGCGGATACGGGCTTGCCGTCCGCCAGAAGGAAGGTGGCCTTGGGGGCCTCGCCGGGGTTCAGCGCCTTGCGCTGGCCGCCGTTGGTGGTCTCCAGGTAGATCCACTCGATATAGTGCTCCTCGGTCATCGGGTGCGGCACCGAGCCCACCTCGACGGTGACGGTGTTGCCCTCCACGGTGATCACCGGCACGTGCTTCTCGTGGCTCGCGTCCACGCTGCCGGGCACCAGCTCGGTCATGTCCTCGCCGCAGCAGACCACCGGAACGCCGGAGCAGTTGATCATGCCGATCAGGTTTCCGCAGTGCTTGCAGATAAAGAAACGGGATTCGCACACAGCCATGTCAGATTCCTCCTTCTGATTTTGGGTGCCTTGGTACGCCTTCGGTGTCCTGCAGCCCGGCGCGGCCCTCGAAGGCTTTATTCAGCTCGGTCAGCCGGGCCATGTCCCCGATGAGGATAAAGCCGGCCAGCCGTTCGCCGCGGTAGTAGCGCTTCTCGTAGAAGCCCTTTTCATCATCCCGCACTTCCTCGGCGCGGTAGTCGCCGGAGGCGCCGTGCTCGCCCACGGCGTAGAGGGACGTATCCAGCGCGTTCAGCGTCAGCGCGCCGGCGATGCCCGGGTACTCCACCGCGTCGCCCGCGGCGTTGGCGCCCGCGGCGCGGCCCTCCTCCACGGCCTGGGCCCACAGCGCGAAGTTGACGCCGCCGCACTCGGCGCAGTCGCCCGCGGCGTAGACGTCCGCAAGGCTCGTGGCCATGTGGCGGTCCACCGCCACGCCGCGGCCGGTCTTGGCCCCCGCCGCCGCCAGCAGCTCCGAGTTGGGCACCACGCCGGTGGAGGCGATCACCAGGTCCGCCGGGAAGGTTTCGCCGCTTTTGAGCGCCACCCGCCGGGCCCGACCGCCCTCGCCCTCGATGGCGCACACCGAGGCGCCGGTGCGCAGCGCCAGGCCCTTTTTCTCCATCAGCATCGCGAGCGTCCGCGCCGCGCCCTCGTCCAGCTGGCGGGGCATGATGCGCGGCATGGTCTCGATGACGGTCACGTTCGCGCCCGCCTTTTTCAGCTCCCAGGCCGCCTCAATGCCCAGCACGCCGCCGCCGATCACCACCGCGTCCTTCACGCCGGACAGCAGCCCTTCGATTTTGCGGGCATCCCGCGCGCTGCGCAGCGAGACCACGTTGTCAAAGTCCATCCCGGGGATGGGCGGGCGGAAGCAGCGCGCGCCGGCGGCGTAGATCAGCTTGTCGTAGGAAAGGGTTTCGCCGGTGGAGGCGGTGACCCGCTTTTTGCCGGCGTCCACGGCGGTGGCCGCCACGCCGGACATGAGGGTGATGTCGTTTTCCTCGTACCACGACCGGGGGCAGATGGCGATCCTGCCGCAGTCAAAGTTCTCCATTAGGGTCTTGGTCAGCATGGGGCGGTTGTAGGGCAGCTCTTCCTCCGCGGACAGGATCACCACCGACGCGGTTCGGTTGCGCTCGCGGATGGCCCTGGCCGCGTTCAGGCCCGCCGGGCCGCCGCCGATGATCACAAAGCGCTCCGCGGTGTCCCGGGTGGGCGCGGGCGCCGCGTCCGCCACGGGGACGAAGCTCTCCCGGCCCGCGCCGCACACCGGGCACACATCCAGCGCCGCGTCAAACACCTCGCCGCACACCAGGCAGCGCACCCTGCCGCCGGGCCGGACGCCGCCCGCGGGCGCTTTCAGCGGCTCAAAGCCGCCCCGCGCCGCGCCGCACAGCGGGCAGTTGTCCAGCGCCGCATCCACCACCGCGCCGCAGGCGGTGCAGCGCGCCTTCGCCCCTTCGGTGGGCGCGGCAGGCTTCTCCGGGGCGGGGGCTTCCGCGGGCGCGCGGCCCAACACCAGATTGGCAAAGCCCTCGCCGAAGGCCCGGGCCTCCGCGAGCTGACGGCTGTCGGGCTTGAAGCGCACCCGCAGCCCGTCGGACACCTTCAGCCGAAGCTGCTTCAGCCGCTCGAGGATGTGGGGCACGCCCTCGCCGCTCCACCCGTAGCTGCCAAAGGCGCTGGCGTACTTGCCCTTCACCAAGGGCGGCAGCATGTGGCTCGTCAGATCCCAGATGGGCTGCACGGCCTCGCCCACCATGGTGGGCGTGCCCAGCAGGAAGCCGTCTGCCCAGCGGATCTCCTCCAGCACCTGGCGGGGGTCGTCCGCCCCCAGATCGTGCGGGCGCGCGTCCAGCCCGGCGGCGCGGACGCCCTCCGCGACGGCCTGCGCCAGCGACCGGGTGTAACCGTAGGCGCTGACGTAGGCGACGACCACGGTCTTCCGCTGAAAGGGACTGCCCTCGCGGCACCACTGCGTATACAGGGCGATGGTTTCCGAAACATGGCTGTCCAGCACCGGGCCGTGGCCGGTCAGGATCATCCGGATGTCAAGGCCCTTGATGCGGGCGAGCGCCGCGGTCATATAGGGCTGTTTAAAGGGAGAAATGATGCCGTCGAAGTAGTAGCGCAGCGCGGCCCGGTAGCCCGCTTCGTCCGCCACGGTGCTGCGAAGGACGCCCGGATGGCTGAAGTGCGCGCCGAACACGTCGCAGGTGGCGAGGGCCGCGTCTTCCTCTATATAGGTGAACATGGTATCCGGCCAGTGCAGGTTGGGCAGCGGCATGAACTGGAGCGTCTTGCCTCCCAGGTCCAGCCGGTCGCCGTCCTTGACCGGGATGGACGCAAAGTCCCGGTTGACGATGTGCTTCAGAAAGCCGATCCCGGTGGCGGTGGCGACGATGCGGATCTCCGGGTTCAGATCCAGCAGGTGCTCGATGGAGCCCGCGTGGTCCGGCTCCGTATGGCTGACGACGAGGTAGTCCGCCTTCTTTACGTCCGCCAGGCCGGCAAGCGCCGCCATGTATTCGTCCAGAAAGTTGTGCTTCACGGTGTCGATCAGCGCCGTCTTTTCCGAGCCCTTCGCCACATAGGCGTTGTAGGTGGTGCCATAGCGGGTTTCCATCACGATGTCAAACACCCGGAGCGACGGGTCCAGCACGCCGCACCAGGTCAGTCCCTCCGCCAGTTTGAGCGTTTTCACACCGAGCCCTCCTTCGCAACGCGCCGCGCCCTCCGGCCCGCCAAATCCGGCGCATACACCTATATTATACCAATTTGCGCGCGGAATGAAAAGGGGAAAGCGCGCGTTCCCCGCCCGCGCGTTAAAGATCGGCAAAATGCCCGCGCTTTTGGTTGACATTGCACTTTGGGCGGTGATATACTGTGTTTTGAGGGTTAGCAAGCGCTAACCCGGGCTTTGACCCACGAGTTAGACAAGACTTATTCAAATCGGAATGCACGGATGCGGAGGCGAAGATGATGCCGCTGACGATGGCGCGGACCGGGGAGACCAACATCATCCGGAAGATCACCGGGAAGGACGAGGTGCGCAGGCATCTGGCGGAGCTGGGGTTTGTGGTGGGCGCGTCGGTGACGGTGGTGAGCGAAATCGCGGGCAACATGATTTTGTCCGTCAAGGACAGCCGCGTCGCGCTGGACCGGGGCATGGCGACCCGGATTATGATCTAGAGGGGGCATGGGGCGATGAAGACGCTGCGGGAGGCAAAGGTGGGCGAAACCGTCCGGGTGGTAAAGCTCACCGGAGAAGGCGCGACCAAGCGCAGGATTATGGACATGGGCATCACCAAGGGCGCGGAGGTGACGGTGAAGAAGCTGGCGCCGCTGGGCGACCCGATGGAACTGACGGTGCGCGGCTACGAGCTGTCCGTGCGCAAGGCGGATGCCGAGATGATCCTGGTCGAACGGGCCTGATCCGCGATGGAAGAGGAGGGGGAAGCGAAATGCCCATAAAAATTGCGTTGGCCGGCAACCCGAATTCCGGCAAGACCACCATGTTCAACGACCTGACCGGTTCCGCCCAGTACGTGGGCAACTGGCCGGGCGTAACCGTGGAAAAGAAGGAAGGCCGGCTCAAGGGGCACGGCGACGTGTTGATCCAGGACCTGCCGGGCGTCTATTCCCTGTCGCCCTACACACTGGAGGAGGTCGTGACCCGGAACTACCTGGTGACGGAAAAGCCCGACGCGATCCTCAACATTGTGGACGGCACCAACATTGAGCGCAACCTCTACCTCACCACCCAGCTGACGGAGCTGGGCATTCCGGTGGTGGTGGCGCTGAACATGATCGACGTGGTGCGCAAGACTGGCGATACCATTGACGTCCACCGGCTCAGCCGCGCGCTGGGCTGCGAGGTGGTGGAAACCTCCGCCCTCCGGGGCCAGGGTTCGATGCAGGCTGCGGAAAAGGCGGCGGAACTGGCGCGCGCAGGCCACCGGGTCGAGCCGCCCCACGTGTTTGACGGCAGCGTGGAGCACGCCATCGCCCACATCGAGGAGGCCATCGAGTACAAGGTGGATCCGGAGCGCGCCCGCTGGTACGCCATCAAGCTGTTTGAGCGGGACCAGAAGGTCGTGGCCCAGCTCGCCCTCCCCGAGGATCTGATGGCCCACATCGAAAAGGACATTGTCGCCTGCGAGGCGGAGATGGACGACGACGCGGAATCCATCATCACCAACCAGCGCTACGCCTTCATTGCGCGGGTGGTGGGCGCCTCCGTGCGAAAGGCGCGCAAGGGCAAGGCCACCGCCTCCGATAAGATCGACCGGGTGGTCACCAACCGGGTGCTGGCGCTGCCCATCTTCGCCGCAGTGATGTTCCTGGTGTATTTTATCGCCATCACCACCGTGGGCGGCGTGGCCACCGACTGGGCCAACGACGGCCTGTTCGGCGACGGCTGGCACTTTCTGGGCATCGGCGGCGCGCAGTATGAGGAAGCCCTGGGCGCCTACGAGGAGGGCATGGAGGCGGACGCCGCCTACCAGGCCGCGCTCCTGGACTATGAAAACGGCGTGACCGACGAGGAGCCGGAGTACACCGGCGGCGAGGAGCCCGATCCGGCCGCCTACGGCGTGTGGGTGCCCGGCGTGCCGGTGATCGTAGAGGGCTGGCTGGACGCCGCGGGCACGGCTCCCTGGCTCGAGAGCCTGATCCTCAACGGCATTGTCGGCGGCGTGGGCGCGGTGCTGGGCTTCGTGCCCCAGATGCTGATTTTGTTCTTCATGCTGGCGATCCTGGAAGACATCGGCTACATGGCCCGCGTGGCCTTCATCATGGACCGCATCTTCCGTCGCTTCGGCCTGTCGGGCAAGAGCTTCATCCCGATGCTGATCGGTTCGGGCTGCTCGGTGCCGGGCATCATGGCCTCCCGGACCATTGAAAACGAGCGCGACCGGCGCATGACCATCATGACCACCTCCTTCATTCCCTGCGGCGCGAAAATGCCCATCGTGGGGCTGATCGCGGGCGCGCTGTTCGGCGGGGCGTGGTGGGTGGCGCCCAGCGCCTACTTCATCGGCGTGGCGTCGATCATCATCTCCGGCGTGATCCTGAAAAAGACCAAGGCCTTTGCCGGCGAGCCCGCCCCCTTCGTGATGGAGCTGCCCGCCTACCACGTACCCTCCGCGGGCAACGTGCTCCGCTCCACCTGGGAGCGCGGCTGGTCCTTCATTAAGCGCGCGGGCACGATCATCCTGCTGGCGAGCGTATTCATCTGGTTCACCTCGGGCTTCGGCTGGGTGGACGGGGTGTTCGGCATGGTGGAGGACATGGACCACTCCATGCTGGCCCGCGTGGGCAGCGCCGTCGCGCCGATTTTCGCGCCGCTGGGCTTTGGCACCTGGCAGTCCACGGTGGCGACGGTGATGGGCCTGGTGGCCAAGGAAGAGGTTGTGGGCGTGTTCGGCGTGCTGTACGGCGTGCACGGAGACGCGATGGCGATGGTGGAGTCCGCGATGTATTCGGGCCTGGCGCCCATTGCGGCACACTTCACGCAGCTGTCGGCCTTCAGCTTCCTGCTGTTTAACCTTCTGTGCGCCCCCTGCTTCGCGGCCATCGGCGCCATCCGGCGCGAGATGAATTCCGCCAAGTGGACCTGGATCGCCATCGGCTACCTGACGGTGTACGCCTACGTGGTGGCCTTCACCGTCTACCAGATCGGGCTGATGTTCACCCAGGGCTTTACCTTCGCCACGCTGATCGCGCTGGCGCTTCTCGCGGCGGGCATCTACCTGCTCGTCCGCGGCAATCCCTACGACAAGAACCCTAGGACCCTCAAAGGAGTGACGGCATAATGCTGGGCAACATCATCGTGGCGGTTATCGTGCTGGCCATCATCGCTCTGGCGGCGTGGAAGGTGATCAAGGACCGGAAAAAGGGCGGAAGCTGCGGCTGCGACTGCGGACATTGCGGATCGAGCGACGCCTGTCACAAGCATTAGTCGTCCGCGAAGCCTAATTCCCGCGCTATGGCTGGATCTTTTCCTGTCCGGCTGTGTCGCGCTCCGCTTGACGTAGCGCTGCTACGCCTGCGCTCCGGCTCCGTGCCGGGCAGAAAAATCTCTGCGCCCTATCATCGGTTCTTAGACTTCGTGGACTACTGGAACGACCCAGGCCCCCGGCGCACGCCGGGGGCTTTTTGCGCCGCGGTTGACGCAGGCGCGGACATCGTCTATCATGAGGAAAAAGAAAACGGGGGAAGCGGCGATGGACGGGCGGACGCGGGCCTACTGGCAAAAATTTCTGCGGGAGACGGGGCGGGCGGAGGCCCTTGCGCCCTACGAGGTCTTCAGCTTTTCAGTCAGCGAGGAGAGCGCGAACGAGCTGCTCGGTCTGGTGCTCTCCGGCAAAAAGCGGGCCACCAGCGGCAGCGTCGACGGCTGCCGCCTGTCGGGCCAGCGCCCGCCCCGGCAGGGGGATCTCTCCGTGGTCACCGACTGGGCGGGCAACCCCCGCTGCGTGATCGAAACCGAGTCGGTGACGGTGCTGCCCTTTGACGAAATCCCCTTCGAGCGGGCCGCGCTGGAGGGCGAGGACGGGCATATCGAATCCTGGCGGAAAAACCACCGGGGCTTTTTCAGCCGCGAGGGCGCGCGCCTGGGCTACGCCTTCCACGAAAAGCTGCCGGTGGCCTTTGAAACCTTCCGCGTCGTCTACCCCGCCTGACCGGCCCCGGTCCCCCGCGTGCCGATCTTCGCAGCACCGGGGGAAACGGAAAAATAACCGGCGCCGACCGCCGCCAAAACCCGAATGAGGCGCGCCGGGGGATTGCAAACGTGCGGATTCACCGGTATAATAAATTGTATTCCCGGTAAAAAAACTGTTCTGGTCAGGGAGGAGAATCGCGATGAAAAAGACCCTTGCCCTGGTGCTGGCGCTGATGCTGGCGCTGTCGCTTGGCGCCGTGCCCGCGATGGCGGACAAGGCCAATGACACGCTGATCTACGGCATCGAAGGCGATCCCGGCAACGACATCAACACCATCACCACCGCGGGCCGGTACGACCTGATGACCGAGCGCATGCTCTATTCCACCTTGTACAATTATTACGGGCCCGACGACATCACCTACAACCTGGCGGAGAGCGTCGAGGTGTCCGAGGACAAGATGACCTACACCGTGAAGCTGCGCCAGAATGTGAAGTGGTCCGACGGCGAACCCTTCACCGCGGACGACGTGCTCTTCACCTATGGCAAGATCATCGAGTTTGACTACGCCAACGGCCACGACGCCTTTGTGTACGACGGCGAGCCCGTCGAGATCACCAAGGTGGACGATTATACCGTCACTTTCAAACTGCCGGTGATGGCCGCGGGCTTTATGGAGTCCCTGAGCGCCGAGCACTACATCATGCCCAAGCACATCTACGAGGGCGACGCCACGCTGGACAACAACGTGAAGAACCAGACCCCCGTAGGCACCGGCCCCTATACCCTCGAGGAGTACGTGGCCGGCCAGTATGTGAAGTTCAAGGCCAACCCCAACTACTACGGCGAGGCGCCCAAGGTGGGTACCGTGATCTTCCAGATCGTGTCCGACATGTCTTCGGCGGCGCTTGCGCTGAAAAAGGGCGAGATCAACATGCTGGTCATCGCCAATTCCGCCGCGGAGGACTATGAGGGCACCGATGTCACCATCCACGCCTATCCCGAGGACCGGGTGGGCTACCTGTCCTTCCACATGGGTTCCCCCCGCGTGGCGGACGAAAACCTGCGCAAGGCCTGCTTCTTCGCCCTCAACCGCGACGAGATGAACGTGGGCGCGTACCTGTCCAAGGACTTCTACACCGACGCGGCCACCTTCCTGCCCTACGCGGCGGCCTTCTACAACACCGAAGGCGTGGAAACCTACCAGCAGAACCTGGATACCGCCAAGGAATACCTTTCCAAAGTCACCGGCGAGGTGCCCACGCTGCGCCTGGCCTACACCGCCAACAACGTGCAGCAGGAAGTGCAGGCCATGGTCATCCAGCAGAACCTGAAGGCCATCGGCGTCTCCTGCGAGCTGAGCGCCATGGACTCCACCGCCCTTTACGACAAGCTGCAAAAGGGCACCGACGAGTTTGACCTGTTCCTGGGCGGCTACATCATGGGCGTGGATCCCAACAACTACGCCTCGCTGTTCACCACCGGCTCCGCCTCCAACTACGCCCACATGTCCGACCCCGAGCTGGACGAGCTGTTCCGCCAGGGCTCTGTGGAGACCGACGACGCCAAGCGCGCCGAAATCTACCTGAAGGCTCAGCAGCGGCTGGCTGACGACGCCATCTTCTTCCCCATCGTCACCAACAGCCGCCTCCTGGCCGTCACGAACGACGTGGGCGGCGTCGAGGACGCGCGCCTGGTGCCCATCTACACCTTTGAGGACATGTCCAAGCTCTACTTCAAGTAAGCGGGGCACAACCCGTCCGAAGCCCCTTGATCCGCGGTTCCCGGCGGCGCGTCCGCCGGGAACCGGATGGCGCCATCAGTGCGCGTGCTGGTGGCGCCATCCGCGCATTCCGCCCCGCCCATTAACGCCAAGAGGAGAGCCTCCATGCTCAGATACATCGTCAAGCGCATCCTGCAGGCGATTCCGCTGCTCTTTGTCATCTCGGTGATCTGCTTTGCGCTGATCCAGCTGGCGCCCTACGACGCCATCGACACCTTTGTGACGCCGGACATGGCGCCGGAGGTGGTGGCCGCCCTCAAGGCGCGCTTCGGGCTGGACCAGCCCGCCTACATCCAGTACTGGCGGTGGCTTTTGAATACGCTCCAGGGCAACTTTGGCTTCTCGCTGGTCACCCATCAGGCGGTGACGGAGGCGCTGGGCGCGCGGCTGCCCAACACGGTGCTGCTGGTGCTGCCAAGCTACCTTCTGGCCGTCATTCTGGCGATCGTGCTGGGGCTGGTGGCGGGCTCCAACCGGGGTGGGAAGGCCGACCGCGCCATCGACGCGCTGTGCTCCATCGGCCTGGCCACGCCCACCTTCTGGATCGCGATGATCATCCTGTACGTATTCGCCTACAAGCTGAACCTTCTGCCGGTGCTGGGCATGCACACCATGGGCCAGGAGAAAAACCTCCGCGACCTGATCGCCCACATGATCCTGCCCTGTACGGTGCTCACCATCTCCTTTCTCCCCGAAACCATCCGCTACGTGCGCTCCTCCACCATCAGCCAGTACAAGGAGGACTACGTAATGGTTCAAAAGGCGTTCGGCGCCAGCCGCGCCCATATTCTTTTCAAGCATGTGATAAAGAACGTGCTGTTCCCGGTGATCACGCTGGTGGCCATCGCGCTGCCCACGCTGGTGACCGGCGCGTTCATCACGGAATCCATCTTTTCCTGGCCGGGCGTGGGCACCTACTTTCTCAGCGCCATCAAGGGCTTCGACTACCCGGTCATCATGGCGGTACTGCTGCTGTCGAGCACCATGGTCATCCTGGGAAACCTGGTGGGCGACATTCTGTACTGCCTGGTGGACCCCAGAATCAAGGCGATGAGGTGATCCCATGGCCCTATCGAAACGGCGCGTCAGCCAGCTGAAAAGCGAGCTCAAATACAACCGCGGCATCCTGGTGGCGGCGGCGGCGCTGGCGCTGGTGGCGCTTTTGTCAATCTTCGCGTTTCTTTCGCCCTACGACCCGGACGCGCTGGACATGACCGCCCGGCTCCAGGGCCCCAGCGCCGCCCACTGGTTCGGCACCGACGACCTGGGCCGCGACTACCTGACCCGCGTGCTCTACGGCGGCCGGATCTCGCTGATCGTGGGCGTGGTGGCGATGCTGATCTCCACGCTGATCGGCGTGGTGGTGGGCACCGTCAGCGGCTACTTCGGCGGCCTGGTGGACAGCATCCTGATGCGCATTGTGGACGTGCTTTTGTCCATTCCGTGGATGATCCTGGTAACGGTCATTTCCATCTACATGAAGCCGGGACTGCAGGCAATCATCCTGGTGATCGGCCTTTTCCAGTGGATGAACATCGCGCGGCTGGTGCGGGCGGAGACGCTTTCGGTCAAGGAACGGGAGTACGTTTTGTACGCGGACTCCATCAATCAGTCGCACCTTTTCATCATCCTCCGGCATGTGATCCCCTCGGTGCTGCCCACGATCATCGTGGCGGCCACCACCGGCATCGCCAACGCCATCATGATGGAATCGGCGCTGAGCTTTCTGGGCCTGGGCGTGCAGCAGCCCATGTCCTCCTGGGGCTCCATGCTCAGCCGCGCCCAGGAGGTGCTGGGCAAGGCGCCCTACATGGCCATCCTGCCCGGGATCATGATCATCATCACCGTGTTTTCGTTCAACAAGCTGGGGGACCTGATCCGCGTGTTCGCGGAGCCCAGGGCCATCGAGCGCTAGCGCCAGGAGGAAGTATGCCGGAAAAATTACTGGAAGTCCGGGCCCTGAAGGTCGCCTTCCGCATCCATGCCAGGACGATTGAGGCCGTGCGGGGCGTGGACCTTGCCATCGATTCCGGGGAGATCGTGGGCCTGGTGGGCGAGAGCGGCAGCGGCAAGTCCGTCACGATGAAGTCCATCATCCGCATGCTGCCCGAGAGCGCCCGTATGACCGCCGACGCGCTGCGCTTTGACGGGACCGATCTGATGGGCCTGACCGAAAAGCAGATGCAGGGCGTGCGCGGCAACCGAATCTCCATGATCTTTCAGGACCCCATGACCTCGCTGAACCCGCTCCGGCGGGTGGGCGACCACATCGTGGAGGTCATCATGCGCCACAGCGGCGCGGGCCGCGCCGAAGCCTGGCGCCAGGCGGTGGACATGCTGGGCATGGTGGGCGTGCCCTCCCCGGAGGAGCGCGTGCGTCAGTACCCCCACGAGTTCTCCGGCGGCATGCGCCAGCGGGTGCTGATCGCCATGGCGCTGGCCGCAAAGCCCAAGCTGCTGATTGCCGACGAGCCCACCACCGCCCTGGACGTGACCATTCAGGCCCAAATCCTGGACCTGATCCGCGAATTGCAGCAGAAGACCGGCATGGCCGTGGTGCTGATCACCCACGATCTGGGCATCGTGGCCAGCCTGTGCCAGCGGCTGATGGTGATGTACGGCGGGCTGATTCTGGAAACCGGCACGGTGGAGGACATCTTCTACCGCCCGATGCACCCCTACACCCGGGCGCTTCTGCGCTCGGTGCCCGCCATCGACAGCGAGGAGGACAGCCGGCTCGTCCCCATTGACGGCCAGGCGCCCTCGCTGATCGATCCGCCCCCGGGCTGCCCCTTCGCGCCCCGCTGCCCGCTGCGGCGGCCCGAGTGCGAGGCGGCGGTCCCGGATTTCATCGATTATGGCGAGGGCCGGCGCGCGCGCTGCCCGGTGACCGCCGGGGAGGCGAGGCCATGAGCGCGCTTTTGACGGCGGTGAACCTGAAAAAATACTTCACCATCCGCGGCGCCATGGGCGGCGCGCGGGTGCTGAAGGCGGTGGACGGCGTGAGCCTCGCCATCGAAAAGGGCGAAACCTTCGGGCTGGTGGGGGAATCCGGCTGCGGCAAGACCACCCTGGGCCGCACGATGATCCGCCTCTACGACGTGACCGACGGCACGCTGTCCTTTGAGGGCCACGACATCACCCGCCTTCGCGGCCGGGCGCTGGCGCCCTACCGGCAGCGGATGCAGATCATCTTCCAGGACCCGTATTCGTCGCTGAACCCCTTCATGAACGTGGAGGAGCTGGTGGGCGAGCCGCTGGACCTCCGGGAAAAGCTGGGCCGCGCCGACCGGCGGGCCCGCATCCTGGGCATGCTGGAAAGGGTGGGGCTGGACGAGACGGCGCTGGAGAAGTACCCCCACGAGTTCTCCGGCGGCCAGCGCCAGCGCATTGGCATCGCCCGGGCGCTGGTGGTGAAGCCGGAATTCGTATTGTGCGACGAGCCCATTTCCGCGCTGGACGTGTCCATCCAGGCCCAGGTGGTCAACATGCTGGAAGATCTGCAGGCGGAGATGGGGCTTACGTACCTCTTCGTGGCCCACGATCTTTCGATGGTCCGGCACATCTCCCGGCGCATCGGCGTGATGTACCTGGGGCATATGGTGGAGATCTCCCCGTCGAGGGAGCTGTACAAAAACCCGCTGCACCCCTATACCCGGGCGCTGCTCTCCGCCATCCCCATCCCGGACCCGAAGCGCGCCCGCCAGGTGCGGCGCATTGCCCTTACCGGCGACGTGCCCAGCCCGTCCCGGATGCCCGCGGGCTGCCCCTTCGTCACCCGCTGCCCCCACGCGATGCCCGTGTGCCGCGAAAAGGTGCCCTCCCTTACGGAAGTTTCCCCGGGCCACCAGGTGGCCTGTCACCTGATCTGAAAACCGGGCCGGGCATTTGCCCGGCCCGGTTTTCCCGTCCCGCGGAGCTTACGCCAGCATTTTATCGAGGGTTTCCTGGCCCCGCCCGGTCAGCGCAACGGCGCCCACCTCGAGGCCCGGCGTGTCGTAGGTAAAGCCGCGGCCCCTGGCCTCGGCGGCGGTTTCCTGAAAGCGCCGCCACGCGTCGGAGTCCCGGTACTCCTGGTAGGGGTAGCCGGGCAGCGGAAAGTCGTAGTCGATGTCGATCAGGCCCTTGTCCTCCAGGGCGGCAAACAGCGCGCCGTATTCCCGGATGTCCGCAAGGGAGTCCTCCGGCCGCGCGATGTACACGGGCTCCATCGCCACCGCGTAGGCGCCCTGCGCCCGGGACGAGGTGAGGCAAAAGCGCGCCACGGGCAGCGCGCCACGCTCCATCAGCGCCATCAGCACGTTGTTTTCCGCGATGGTGAGGCCGTTGTCGTAGTCGGGCCCGCGGTGGGCGCCGTGGTCGTGTCCGCAGCCGCAGCCCTCATGGGCGCCGTGGTCGTGTCCGCAGCCGCAGCCGGTATTTCTTTCGTCCATTTTGTTCCTCCATCATCATGGCTTCCAACGGATAGTATACACCGGCGGCGCGCCGCCGCAACACCTCCGACGCGTCAAGTCCTGGTAAAGGCGATTGGGTTGCGCGCGGCGGGGTAGCTATGATACAATGGTTTCCTCGCGCAACAGATTCGAGGAGGTTTTTATGGCGAAATCCGGCTGGAAACGGCAATTCTACACGATTTACGCGGGGCAGGCGCTGTCGATTCTGGGTTCCTCCGCGGTGCAGTTCGCCATCGTATGGTGGCTGACAAAGAAATTCGACTCCGGCAACGTGCTGTCCTACGCGATGATCGCGGGGTTTCTGCCGGGCATCTTCCTCAGCCCCTTCGCCGGGGTGGTGGTGGACCGGTACAACCGCAAGACCGTGATGATCGCCGCCGACGGCCTGGTGGCACTGTCCAGCGCGCTGATCGGCGTGGCGTTTTTCATGATGGACACGCCGCCGATGTGGATGGTGTACGGCGCGCTGTTTGTGCGCGGGCTGGGCAGCACCTTTCACTCCCCCGCCATGCAGGCGGCGATCCCGATGCTGGTGCCCGAGGACATGCTGATGAAGGCCGGCGGCTGGGGCAACCTGATCGTCTCCGGCGGCACGCTGCTGGGGCCGGTGCTGGGCGCGTTTCTGATGACGGTCCTGCCCATCGCGCCGATCATGCTGGTGGACATCCTGGGCGCGGTGTTCGCCATCGGCGCGCTGCTGTTTGTGCGCATCCCGGACATTCCGGCGGCGGCGGAGCGGCCCCGGGTGCTCCAGGATCTTCTCGACGGCTTCCGCGCGATCCGGGCCAACCGGCCGCTCAGCGCGGTGATGCTGCCCATGGTGCTGGCGGCGCTGGCGTACATGCCGCTGGCGGCGCTGTATCCGCTGCTGGTCAGCGCCCACTTCATGGGCGAGGCGTGGCATAACGGCGTGGTGGAGTTCTCCTTTGCGGCGGGCATGACGGCGTCCTCGCTGGTGATGGGGCTGTGGGGCGGGTCCAGGAAGCGGTTTCTGATGATCTCCCTCTCCATCGCGGCGCTGGGGCTGACGTCGCTCCTCTCCGGCGCGCTGCCGCCGGAGGCCTTCTGGCTGTTCGCGCTGATCTGCTTCCCGATGGGCGCCACCGGCACGTTCCTCATGGTGCCGCTGAACGCCTACGTGCAGTCCACCGTGCCGCCGGAGCAGATGGGCAAGGTGTTTTCGCTGATGATGTCGCTGATGTCGCTGGCCGCACCGCTGGGCCTGGTGGTGTCCGGGCCGCTGAGCGACGCCATCGGCGTGGACAAATGGTTTCTCTACTCCGGCGCGGCGCTGATGGTCATCGCGCTGTACGGCTACCTGGCCACGCGGCGCTACGACGCGCCGGAAGCCGCGTAATTCCGGAATGGATCAGGGGCCCGGCCGCTTGCGGCCGGGCCCCTCAGCCCATCAACAAAGTGCGCTCAGCCCGCTTGGGCTGGGCGCAAATTTTGTGTAGAGGTGAGCAAAAACCAAAAGGAAAAAGCAGCGTGGATGTCGAATAGATAGGAGAGATGCGGACACAGGAGGTCGGGCGGCATGCTGCAAGAGAAAGCGACGGCGAGCCAGAAGGAATATGAGATCGTGCTGCTGGAAGAGTTGGTGCCGGAAGACCACTTGCTGCGCAAGATTGAGCGGGCAGTAGATTTCAGCTTCATTCACGGCTTGTGCAAGGATTTGTACTCGCCCAATATCGGCCGCCCGGCGGTACCGCCGGAGCTATTGTTCCGGATGCTGTTTCTGGGCTATCTATACGGCATCAAGTCCGAAGTAAAGCTGGCGCAGATGGTGAATGAGAACATTGCGTTCAAATGGTTTCTGGGATTGAAGCTGACGGAGAAAGGACCGGATCACGCGACGATCAGCATCAACCGGGTTCGGCGGTTTCGGGAGAACAACATCGCGGAGAAGGTCTTCGACGAGATTCTTCGGCAGTGTGTGGATAAGGGACTGGTGGGTGGACAGGTGCTGTACACTGACTCCACGCACATTAAGGCGAAAGCGAATAAGCACAAGAAGCGGCTGGTGACGGTGGAGGAGACGCCCGCTTCGTACATGGCGGAGTTGGACGCGCAGATCGATCTGGACCGCAAAGTATTGGGGAAGAAGCCGTTTGAGCGGGATGACGACAATGACCGGGATGATGAAGATGATAGCAACGACGATCCGCCGTCCGGCGGGAAGACGAAGATGGAGAGCACGACAGATCCTGACAGCGGCCAGTTGAGCAAGGAAGGGAAGCCGGAAGGTTTCACTACAGCGAACACCGCACGGTGGACAGCAAGCACAACGTGATCGTCAATATCCACATCACCCCGGCCAACATCAACGATGTCACCCCCGTACCGGAACTTCTGGAAGAAATAGAGGGGCGGCTGGGGCATCTGCCCAGGTACATGGGGTTCGACGCCGGATACCACAGCGCATGGATCGCGCATCTGCTGGAAACGAAGAGAATTCAAGGCGTCATCGGCTACCGCCGTCATACACACAAGGAAGAGCACTACGGGAAATACCGGTTCAAGTACGACCCAACCTTCGACACCTACTTCTGTCCCGAAGGCAAGCGCCTATACTGGAGGACAACCACCCGCGAAGGCTACCGGCAATACTTCAGCGACCGGAAAGACTGCGCGGGATGTCCAAGGCGGGCGGCGTGTTTCAGCGAGAAGGCGACCAGAAGGATGGTGACCAGACATGTATGGCAGGATGCGCTGGATGAGGTTACGGCGTTTACCAAGACCTCTCAAGGGCGAAGACTGTACGCCTGGCGTAAGGAAACCATTGAACGATCTTTCGCGGAGGCCAAGGAGAACCACGGCTTGCGCTTTGCCCGCATGCTCGGCCTTCTCAATATGCGTGAGCAGTCCTTCCTGACCGCCGCGGTTCAAAACATGAAGAGGCTCGCCAGGCCCTTCTTCCTTCCGTTTTTCTTCCTCCCTCCAGCCTTCTTGCAAACAGCCACTCTCCGGTCGTCCCGGAAAGTGGCCGTTTGTTGATGGTCTGAGGGGCCCGGCCGCATGCGGCCGGGCCCCTTCTGTGTTCGGATCACGCCAGGCGGGGCGCGATGCGCTCGTCAAAAAAGACGCGCTCGCCGCCGGGGGATACGATATACTTCTCGCCGTCCACGTCCACGCACACGCCCCGGCCGCAGTTGCCCATGCAGAAAGCGGCCTGCAGGCTGACCCGGTCGTGAAGGCCGCGCTGCTCCACCAGCTCAATAAACCGGCTGAGCACGTTGTAGGAACCCTTCAGATGGCAGCTGGTGCCCACGCACACCTTGACTTCAACCATGGGCGTCGCCTCCCCGATGGACGTGCAGAAGTTCGCGCACCCGCCCGCGCAGCACGCCGGAATACAGGCTCAGGATCAGCGGGTTTTCCTCGGACCGCTTGACGCTGGTCATGCGGTCGGCGGCGTAGAGCCCCCGGGCGCGCCGGGGAATTTCGCCGGTTTCGCCCAGCGGTTGGCCCGCGCCGCCCACGCAGCCGCCGGGGCAGGCCATGACCTCCACAAAGTCGAAGGCCTCGCCCGCCTTGACGCGCGCGATCAGCTTTTCCGCGTTGGCCAGGCCACTGACCACGGCCACGCGGAGCGCGCGGCCGGGCATCTCCACCGTCAGAACGCGGATGCCGTCCTCGTCGCGCACGCCGGAGATGGCCAGCGCGTTCAGCGCCCGGGCGGATTTGTCGGCCGCCAGCCGCCGGAGCACCGCCTCGGTCACCCCGCCGGAGGCGCCGAAGATGAGCCCCGCGCCGGTGGAGGCGGAGAAGGCGGAATCCACCGCCTCGGGCTCCAGTTCCCGGAACACGATGCCCGCCTCGCGGATCATCGCCACCAGCTCGTAGGTGGTGATCACGTAGTCGGTGTCGGCTGCCTGGGCCGCTTCGTGCTTCTTCGCGGTGCAGGGCATGACCGCCACGGTCACGGCGTCGCGGCTGGAGGGCGCGTTGTGGGCCTTGATCACCGCCGACAGCATGCCCATGGGCGACTTGCAGGAGGATACACTGTCCATCAGCTCCGGATGGCGCGTGCGGACGTATTCCACCCAGGCGGGGCAGCAGGAGGTGAACAGCGGCCCCCCACCCGTTTCCAGGTGGGCGATCAGCTCCGCGGATTCCTCCATAACCGTCAGGTCCGCGCCGGTGGCGGTGTCGTACACCTCGTCAAAGCCCAGGCGGCGCAGCGCCGCCACGATGCGGCCCATGTTGTTCTCTCCCTCGGGCATGCCAAATTCCTTCGCCACCGCCACGCGCACCGCCGGGGCCACCTGGGCGATCACCTTGACGGATTGATCGGCCAGCGCCGCCCACACGGGTGCCTTATCGCTCTTGATCAGGATCGCGCCGGTGGGGCAGATGGCGGCGCACTGGCCGCAGGACACGCACCCGGAGGTGGCGATGGGCTGGTCAAAGGCGGTGGAAATCGCCATTTTGGAGCCGCGGTGCATGAAGTCGATGGCGCCCACGCCCTGCACTTCGCCGCACATGCGCACGCAGTCGCCGCACAGGATGCACTTGCTGCGGTCGATGACGATGGAGTCGCTGGAGCGGTCGCGCATCGGCTCCAGCTTGCGGTTTTCAAAGCGGATCTCCCGCACGCCGAAGCGGGCGGCCAATTCCTGCAGGCGGCAGCGCCCGTTCTTGGGGCAGGCGGTGCAGTCCCGACAGTGGTTGGAGAGCAGAAGCTCCAGGATGGTCTTCCGGTATTTGCGGAGCCTGGGGGTGGTGGTAAAGATCTCCATGCCGGCCCTGGGCGGCGTGGAGCAGGCGGCGTGGAGGTTCCCCCGCGCGTCCTCCACCATGCACATGCGGCACGCGCCGTAGACCGAAAGCTCCGAGTGGTAGCAGAAGGTGGGCAGCTCCACGCCCGCCTTGCGGGTGAGCTGCAAAAGGTTGGCCTCGCCCTCGATGGGCACCGGCACGCCGTCCACGTACATCATCTGCGCGTTCATCCGTTACGCCTCCTTTACCGCGTGGAATGGGCAGGCCGAAGCGCACGCGCCGCAGCGCACGCACTTTTGCCCGTCGATCCGGAAGGGCTCCCGGGGCTTGCCCTCGATGGCCCCGGCGGGGCAGATCCGCGCGCACTTTGAGCAGCCGCGGCAGGCGGCCGGGTCGATGGAAAAGCGCTTCAGCTTCTTGCACGCGCCGGCGGGGCAGCGCTTTTCCCGGATGTGGGCCTCGTATTCGCTCCGGAATCCCGCGATGGTGGACACCACCGGCAGCGGCGCGGTCTTGCCCAGGCCGCAAAGGGCCGTGGCGGAGATGGTGTCCGCCAAATCCAGCAGAAGCTCGATATCCCCCTCCTCGCCCTCTCCGGACACGATGCGCTCCAGGATCTCCAGCATGCGCCCCGTGCCCTCGCGGCAGGGCACGCACTTGCCGCAGGACTCGTTCTGGGTGAAGTTCATGAAGTACCGGGCCACCTCCACCATGCAGGTGTGCTCGTCCATGACCACGAGGCCGCCGGAGCCGATCATGGCCCCCGCCTTTTTGAGGGAATCGAAGTCCAGCGGCAAATCCAGGTCCTTCTCCGTCAGGCAGCCGCCGGAGGGGCCGCCGATCTGCACGGCCTTGAAGGCCGCGCCGCCGCGCATGCCGCCGCCGATGTCGAAGATGACCTCCCGGAGCGTCGCGCCCATGGGCACCTCGATGAGGCCGGTGTTCCGGATGTTGCCGGTCAGCGCGAAGGCCTTGGTGCCGGGGGAGTTTTCGGTGCCGGTTTTGCGGTATTCCGCCGCGCCGGATTCCACGATCATGGGCACGTTGGCAAAGGTTTCCACGTTGTTGAGGCAGGTGGGCATGCCGTAGAGGCCCTGCTCCACGGTGCGCGGGGGCTTGACCCGGGGCATGCCGCGCTTGCCCTCGATGGAGGCGGTCAGCGCGCTGCCCTCGCCGCACACAAAGGCGCCCGCGCCCCGGTTGATGCGGATGGAAAAGCAAAAGCCGCTGCCCAGCACGTCCTCGCCCAAAAGGCCCCATTCGCCCGCCTCGCGGATGGCGGTCCTGAGCCGCTCCACCGCCAGCGGGTACTCCGCGCGCACGTAGATGTAGCCCTCCGAGGCGCCGGTGGCCCGGGCGGCGATCATCATGCCCTCCAGCATGCGGTGGGGGTCGCCCTCCATGATGCTGCGGTCCATGAAGGCGCCGGGGTCTCCTTCGTCGCCGTTGCAGACCACGTACTTGACGGGCGCGTCCTGCCGGAGCACCTGGGCCCACTTGCGTCCGGCGGGAAAGCCGCCGCCGCCCCGGCCCCGGAGGCCGGACTTTGACACTTCGTCCACAATCTCCTCCGGCGTCCTGTCAAACAGCGCCGTCTCCAGCGCCCGGTAGCCGCCGTGGGCCAGGTATTCGCGGATGGAGGTGGCGTCGGTGGCGCCGCAGTGCTCCAGCACCTTGCGCATCTGGCGGCGGTAAAAGGGGATGTCCTGCTGCTTCAGGTAGATTTTGCCCTCCTGTTGGTAGGCCAGGCGCTCCACCGGCCGGCCGCCGCCGACGGTTTCCGCGACGATCTCGGCGCAGTCGTCCACCGTCACCCGGGTATACAGCCAGCCCTCCGGCTCGATCCGCACCAGCGGGCCCATTTCGCAAAAGCCGTGGCAGCCGCTTTTTTTGAGGCCCGCGCTTTCGCCGTGGGGCTCCTCCGCCAGCTCCACCGTGAGGGGAATGCCCGCTTCCCCGATCCGCCGCTCCAACTCGGCGTAGATCTCCAGCGCGCCGCCCGCCACGCAGCCCGTGCCTGCGCAGACCAGAATCTTGCGCGTCTGGGCGTCGAGGGCGCGGCGGAGTGCGGATCGGGCGGCAACAAGGTCAGACCGGTTTTTCAGCGTCATGGGCGGCCTCCTCCTTCAGCGTCCTGATCAGATCCGACGCCTTGTCGGGCGTCATGGCGGGGTGTACCCGGTCGTTGACGGTCAGAACCGGCGCAAGGCCGCAGGCCCCCAGGCAGGACACGGTTTCGACGGTGAACAGGTTGTCGTCCGTGGTCTTTTTTGCGTCGGAGAGGCCCAGTTCCTCGCGCAGCCGCTCCAGAATGGGAATTGAGCGGCGCACGTGGCAGGCGGTGCCGTCGCACACGCGCAGCACGTACTTTCCCTTGGGCTCCAGCGAAAAGTTTTCGTAGAACGTGGCCACCGAGTAGATGGCGGCCTCGCCCACGCCCAGCGCTGCGGCCAGGTAGGGAAAGCATTCCCGGGGCAGGTAGTGGAGCTGCTCCTGAATGTCCTGAAGAATGGCGATCAGTGCCCCGGGTCTTGCCCCCTGGGCCTTCACCGCGCCTTCAAACACGGCCTGATGCTGCATGCGATTTCCTCCCCGCGTTTCATTTTAGAAGTAGCTGATTTTCACGCGCTTGCCCATCTTTTCCAGGCACGCGGCCATGGATTGCACCAGATGGGCCTTGACGAGCGCGCCCGCGCCGCCCTCGTTGGCCGGGTTGATCGCGCCCCCCACCAGAAAGTTGACGTCCGTCGCATCGTCGAGGAGCGATCGGGCGAGGAGCGACGCGCCGTCTTTGCGCTCGTACCAGTCGGAGGCGATTTCCCCGCCGCCCTGGGCCTTTTCCAGGTAGGTGAGCGCCCGGGCGACGGTCAGCGCGCCCTCGGTGACCAGATCCACCCCCGCGATGCGGCTGACGGGCGGCACGTCCGGGTCCTCGTAGGCGCCCAGCGGCGTCAGCGGCGCGCGCAGGTAGCGGGCGGCGATGGCGGCGGTGGTGCCGCCGCAGACGATCTTCATGCCCTCCTTGCCAAAGAGCAGGTTCATCATGGCGGTGTCCTCCGCCTTGGAGGCGGGCGGGCCAAAGGCCACGTTCACGGCGCGCCGGGCCCTGAGGCGCAGCGCCGCCACGGTGGTGTCGTCGCCGGGCTGGCCGGCGTAGAGGCTCAGGCAGGCGTCGGCGATGGCGGTGGCGTAGGCCTTGGCGGAGCGGTCGGGCCGGTAGAGCCCCTGGGCATAGGCGGCGATGTTCTCCCGCTGCCAGCCGTAGTTGCGCTCGCGCCCCGCGCCGGCGTAGGTGGCCCCGTCGGACAGCGTCAGGTACACGTCGCCCTCCCGTCCGGCAAAGCGGCTCTCCAGAATGGAGCGCCCCGCGATCTCCCGCTTCAGCGAGGGATAGGCCCAGGGCGCGCCGTCCCGGAGCACGATGACCTCCGGGTTGTCGAACTGAATCAGCTGCACTTCGCGCCCGGGGGTGGTGTGGATCACGGTAAAGGTGGAATAGGCGATGCCGCGCTCGCGGCACACGGGCAGCGTGCGGACCACCGTGTCCACGCACTCGTCCAGCGGCACGCCGCCGGCCACCATGGTGCCCAGGATCTTGGCCGTCAGCGTGGCCAGGATGTTGGCCTTCACGCCGCTGCCCAGGCCGTCCGCCAGCACCATCACCAGATCGTCCGCGTCACCCACCGTTTCCACCCGGTCGCCGCACAGGGTTTCGCCCGCCTTGTTCAGCGATACGTAGCCGGCTTCGGCGCACAGGTTGTCATTCATCGCGCATCGCATCCTTCAGCCGGGTCAGCGCCAGCCTGGTTTCCGCGGTGGTTTCGCCCAGCAGCGAGGCGATCTCCTGTACCACGCGCATCTGCTTTTCGATCACCTGATCGGTGACCTCGCAGGTCTTCCGGCGCAGCGCGGATTCGTCGTTTTTCTTCACTTCCCGGTCGGTGACATCCCGCAGGATGGCGATCAGGATGCGGTAGGGGCGGTCGTAGAGCAGCGTTTCCTCCACGTAGCGGCCGTACTCCGGAAGGTAACAGAGCTTTTCGTGCACGTTCTGGCCGGCAGACACCGCGTGCATGAGGTCGGTGGGGTCCATCACCCGGACTGCCGGCGAGTGCAGGATGTCCTCGGGGCTCTTGAGCCGGAACAGCTTGAGCGCCGCGCGGTTGAGCTGCTGCACGATCAGGTTTTCGTCCATCACCACGATGGCGTTGGGCGTGTTCTGGATGATCTGGTCGGAAAACGACTCCGCCTTCTCCTTCAGGAAGGGCAGGCACATCTCAATCTGCGCCCGGCCCTGGCACACGGCGATGGCCTTGTCGCGGCAGGTGGGGTAGCCGCAGGAGCCGCAGTTGAGCTCCTTGTCCCTGGTGGTCTTTCCCATGCGGTTGAGCACCTGCTGGATGGCCTCGCCGCCCGGCTGGGCGCGCATCAGCCGCATGCGCGGAAACGGAAGGCGCATGTCCTTGGGCGCGGGCCGGTCCGGCGCGGCGTCGCCGGCGTACCGATTGACGCGCAGCGCGCCCGTCACGCGCTTTAAGGCGTGCTCGCGGATCACCGGGCCGCCGATGCAGCTGCCCTCGCAGGCGCTCATCTCGAGAAACACCTTCTCATTCTTGCGGTCGCGCAGCTCCTCCAGCGCGGCGATGCAGTTGGTGACGCCGTCGATGGCCACCGCCTCGTATCCGCCGGGGGCGAGGGTCTTGACAATGCCGCCCACCGTGGGATAGGTGCGGGCAGAGAGCGCGCTTTCGTCCTCCGCCGAGGGCTCAAAGGCCACCTGCGCCTCGCTCATCATCAGCCGGAGCTCGTCAAATGTCAGGCAGGCGTCGGCGGCCTCCTCCTCGTCGGCCTCGTACTTTTTGGAGATGCAGGGGCCGATAAAGATCACGTGGGCCGCCGGGTCCGCGGCTTTGATGGCGCGGCAGTGGGCGCGCATCGGCGACAGCGTGTGGGCCAGCAGGTCCAGCATGTCGGGGTAGTATTTCTGGATCAGGAGGTTTACCGACGGGCAGCAGGAGGAGATCAGCGCGCCCGTGTTCTTCTCCATCAGCCGCTCGTACTCGCGGGACACGAAATCCGCGCCCACGGCGGTCTCCTCGGCGCCCGAAAAGCCCAGCTTTTGCAGCGCCGCGCGCATCGAGCCGATGCCGGAGACCTCGAAACCCGCGATGAACGACGGCGCGACGCTGGCCACCACCCGCTCGCCGGAGGCGATCAGCGCCTTTACCCGCCGAACGTCGCTGCGGATCTCCTTGGCGTTCTGCGGGCAGACCACAAAGCATCGGCCGCACAGGATGCATTCGTCCCCAATGATCTGCGCGCGGCCCTCAGAAAAGTTTACCGATTTTACGGGACAATTGCGGATGCACTTGTAGCAGTCCCTGCATTCGCTCTGCTTCAGGCTCAGGTACTTTGTGGCGTCCATCAAAACACTTCCTTCGCGGCCCGTCCGCCGCCCGAAAAAACGGCGATGCCGTCCCGGTGGGCCGGGCGGCATCGCCCCATCATGCGCTTGTCACCCGCACCGAAAAAACGCGCCGGCAGGCTTCGGGCGGTTTAGAAGTTCACGTCCGTATCGTAGTAGCAGCACTTGAGCAGCTTCGCCATCTCCTCGGGGGTGATGGGCCGGGGGTTCGATCCGGTGCAGGCATCGCCCACGGCCAGCTCGGCCACGCTGGAGAGTTTTTCCAGAAACTCCTTTTCGCCCACCATGCCGCCTTCGTAGTCGCGGATGCAGTCGGGGATGTCCAGCTGGTGGTTCATGTCGCGCAGGTGGTCAATCAGCGCCTTCGTCAGCGCCTGGTCGTCGTTGCCCTCGAGGCCGAGGGCCCGGGCGATGTCGGCGTAGCGGGCGGCGGCTTCCGGCACCCTGGCGTTAAAGGCGATGACCTTGGGCAGGTACATGGCGTTGGCGCAGCCGTGGACGATGTGGCCGCCGGTATAGGCCGCGCCGGTCTTGTGGGCCATCGAGTGCACGATGCCCAGAAGCGCGTTGGAAAAGGCCATGCCCGCCATGCACTGGGCATTGTGCATCCGGTCCCGGGCCGCCATGTCGCCGTTATAGGAGGGGATCAGGAATTCGTCGATCATCGTGATGGCCTTGAGCGCCAGCGGATCGGTGAAATCGCAGTGCAGCGTGGACACGTAGGCCTCCACCGCGTGGGTCATGGCGTCCATGCCGGTGTGGGCGGTGAGCTTCTTGGGCATGGTCTCCGCCAGGTCCGGATCGATGATGGCCACGTCCGGCGTGATGTTGAAGTCCGCCAGCGGGTACTTGATGCCCTTGTGGTAGTCGGTGATGACCGAGAAGGCCGTCACCTCGGTGGCGGTGCCGGATGTGGAAGGAATCGCGCAGAACTTCGCCTTCGTGCGCAGCGTGGGGAAGTTGAAGGGGATGCACAGCGCGTCAAAGGTGGTTTCCGGGTACTCGTAAAACGCCCACATGGCCTTCGCCGCGTCGATGGGCGAGCCGCCGCCGATGGACACAATCCAGTCCGGCTTGAATTCCCGCATCGCCGCCGCGCCTTTCATGACCGTTTCCACCGACGGATCGGGCTCCACGCCTTCAAACAATTTGACCTTCATGCCGGCCGCCTCGAGGTTTTTGACCACCTTGTCGAGAAAGCCAAACCGCTTCATCGAGCCGCCGCCAACCACCACGATCGCCCGCTTGCCCTTCAGATTTTTCAGCTCGTCGATGGCGCCCTTGCCGTGATACAGATCTCTGGGCAGCGTAAATCTCGCCATAAGAATGCCTCCCGAATGCGTTTTGCCGGAAGCCGACGCTTCCCGGCCCTCTGGATACAGTATAAGCGCGTCGGTCCGGCCGCGGAAATATCGATGCCGCATACAGATATTTATTTATCGATATGTTTATCCTGATTAAAATCCCGCCCGTTTTGCGGGGATTTGCGGGGGCGCGCGGCTGCGCGGCGCGCGGCGGCCGCGAAACGGCATATAAAAAGCGGCATGTCGCCATGCCGCCGGGATTATGGAGCGAGGTTAAATCGATGCAAAATGATCGATTGGCTAATTGTATTCCTTGAAGGCCACCTTGTTCTTGGCCTCGTAGAGCTTGTCGATGAAGTGGGCGTCCAGCTCCGTCAGGCGGTAGCTCTTGGAGTAGATCAGCACGTCCCGGTACTTCGGGGGGCCGGGCACGCAGCGGCGCTGCTTGAGCCGGTAGCGCTTCAGGATGTCCTCCGGAATGGGCGACACCCAGAGGAATGTCTGCGGGATCTCGCTGAGCAGGTCAAACTGGGTGGAGCGGTCGTACATGTACACCCGCTTGACGGCCTTGCCCCGGGGCATGGGGCGGCTCTCCACCGTCTGCACGTAGGGCACCACGGCGTCGCCGTGGACGATTTCGATCAGGTCGGCCAGATCCTCCGGGCGCACGGCGGGGAGGCTGGCCAGCGGGCTCTTGGCGGAGGCCAGCACCAGGTTTTCAAATTCCCAGATGGGTTCGTAGCGAAGGCCCTTTTCGGTCAGGTAGTCCACAAAGTAGTTTTCATTGACGGTCTGATAGCGGATAATGCCCAGCTGAAAATCCCCCTCGGCCACGCCCATGATCGCCTGCACGGAGTTGGTTTCCTTGAGGCGGACGTCGATGTCCTTCTCCTGGTTGAGCTCGGACACGAATTTCACAAAGCCTCCGGCGATGTAGCTGCCCCGGGGCATGGTCAGGCTGAACGCCTGTCGGCCCGAATCCGCCGCGTCGCGCAGGGATTCCATCTCGCGCACCACGCCCAGAATCTCCTTGGCGCGGGTCAGAAACTCCACACCCTTGGGCGTGGGCACCACGCCGCGGGGCGTGCGCTCGAAAATGGTAATGCCCAGGCCCTCCTCCAGCTCGCGGATGGCCTTGCTCAGGTTGGGCTGGGCCATGAAAAGATTGTCCGCCGCCTGGGTGATGGAGCCGGCGCGCTCCACCTCCACCGCGTACTTTAAATGAAGCGTGTTTATGGCGATCTCCTCCCGGATGTTTTCCCCTGTGAATATAGAATACCCAATAATCCCGGCAATGTCCACAGCAAAATGTTGATTCTTGCCGCCTCGCCCGGCAAAAAGCGCTTTTTTGCCCCGGCTTCACCAATGTTTTTCTTGCCTTTTGGCCCGCCTTGCGCTATAATGCAAGGGTTCCTTGCGGCCGTGGTGCAATGGATAACATTTTCGACTCCGACTCGAAAGACTGTGGGTTCGAATCCCGCCGGCCGCGCCAAATCAGAAACCATCTATTGATAAACTCGATAGATGGTTTTTCTTATGCCAGAAACCCAACAAATCCAGGCTTTTCAAGTATCGGCGGTTTGGATTTTATCAATCCTTGACGGCGCGCCGAGGGTATCGCTGCTGCCGGCGGGATTTGAACCCACCCCTTTTTCGCGCTGTTTTCGGGGGCAAATCGTCAAATTTGCACACCCTTTTTGGCCAAAGGTGTTCAAATCTGACGATTCTCCTCTGGGGGAGGCTCCAGTAGTAGCTTTTCTGGTCGAAAAGCCGTCTGCATCCGCTTGATTTCGTGTTTCTAAATAGCTCCCTATACGCACATGGTGGATGAATTGGCGCTTGAATTAAAAAAGCAACAGCCCGGTGTTGCATTAACCGGCACCAATATTTTGTTAACGTTACACTCTAAAATTGTATGGCAGAGGCTTTTCTTGCGGAGGTGTAAGTGCTATACTATTTTGCGGATAATCAAGTAAAAGGCGGCTAATATGATTATGAAAAGAGAAGAACGCGACAAGATAATATGCGCTGTCGAGAAGACCGGCTATGATTTCGAACACTACGTTTATGACCTGCTGAAAAACAAGGGATGGCAGGTCATTAGTAATAGGTACTACATCGACGATGTTAAGGGAATTGAGCGCGAAATTGACCTATTGGCTTACAAAACGAAGAAAGAAAATAATGTAATTTTCTACACGACGCTAATAATTAGCTGTAAAAAATCTGCAGAAAGCTTTTGGGCGTTTTTAACAAGGCAAAGGCCAGAACATGACCCAAACACAGAATACTTCTTACTTCATAATCACACTACAGATAGACGGTTATCCTTCATGATGGAAGAATCTGCTGGCCACATTAGAGAAAGCCTTTTATGCAAGTTCGGGTCTTTGTACGAAATAGAAAGAGTGCCATTTGCATTTCAACAGATTAACAGTGGCTCGGGCAAAACCGAAGACGATAAACGAATTTACGAATCAATTATAACAACAATCAAGGCATTAGAATACGAAAAGGAGAATCGCGGAAGGCCAATAATAGAGAATGTTGAACAATACTTCTATAATTTTAACTTAATATCAATTTTTGACGGCAAGATGTATGAGGTATTTTTCAACGGCGAAGACAAGGAAGTTAAAGAAATCTCTGAGATTAAGTACATTAACCGTCATATAATTAGCAAGAAAGAATCTTTTTACAGAGTGCATTTTATTTCTAAGGATGCTCTCGAGAGTCAAATTGACATATATGGTAAGCTGTCCGAATGTAACAATTTATTATATCCAAAAATGATCCAGGATTTTTATGTCGATATCTTTAATAACACTAAGAGAGTTAAGGTTTTATGGGATGGTTTTTGCAAAGCTCTCCTATTTATTTTCAACCAAATCCTGATATATAATCTAGAATTTCAAACGAAAGATAGGGCAAAAGAATTTGATTATGACTATGAAAACAACGTGCTGAATATACATTTCAGCGGGTATAGTGACATAGACGCTGCTGACTTTCTTAGAAGAGTCAATGAGTGTGCAAAGCTAAGAGAAGTGGTGTCGGCATTACTTATAAAATGGTTTAGATATGAGGGCGATTTTGTTTTTGATAATAATATGTTGCCTTTTTAATGTCTTAGAAATTGCGCTCGTTTTAGCGCCGGGGAACTCCTATGTCAAGTTCTTATGTCGCGGTTTCTCGTAGTAATGGGTAAAGACCGCAAATGGACTTGCGGCCTTATCGGGTTTCGATTTTGCATCCCCTATTGAACTATAGAATCTGGATTTCGACCTCCGCGCCATTCCTGAACCTGAATGTCATCGAGCCGTCCCTCCCGACCTTCACCTGGTCAATGACTGCTAGCCAGAGCTTCTCGTCAAACTCCGTGATGGCAAGCGGCCGGTTCTGGATGTCGCGGATGAAGGATTCCAACACCTTTCCCCTGCCGAGGCGTTCGCGCTTCTGCGCTTCCAACTCCTCTAGCCGTTGCGATGCTTTCCTGTGGCGCTCCAGATAATTGCTATTGCGTTCACTCCAGTCGCTCTGGCTCAAGGCGGTTCGTGCGTTCTCGTAGATCGCCTTTCTGGATAGCTCCGCGACCACCTCAAGTTCGCGGCGCAGTTCAACGAGTTCGGCGTCAATCTCCGAAGTGTCGCAGAGGACGCTCTGCGCCATGCGGCAGTCCTCGATCAGCCCCTGGCGGTCGTTCATCAGGATGTTGAACGCGGTGAGAAACCGCGCCTTGACGTCTTCCTCGGTGATGTGCGGCGTTTGACAGCCCTTGCCCGGTTTATCGCGATGCTTGTACTTGTCGTTGCACTGCCAGATCTCGCGGCGGCGGGTTTTGTCTTCCTTGTAGCTGCTCCACACCTTCTTGCCGAACCACCCATCGCAGTCGGCGCAGACCAGCTTCGCGGCGAAGATACTCGTGCAGCTTGTGGGTCTGCCGAGCGCCTTCCGACGCTCGATCTCAAGCTGAACTGCGTCGAACTCGTCCGGCTCAATGATGGCGGGATGACTATCCTCGACATAGAATTGCTGCACACGACCATTGTTTTTGATCATCTTCTTGGTAAGGAAGTCCGCGCACACGGTCTTTTGCAAGAGGGCATGTCCTTTATACTTCTCGTTAGTCAGGATGGATTGAACCACCGCCGGTTGCCATATCTTCTTCCCAGCCGGTGTTGCTATGCCGTGTTCGACGAGGTACTTGGCGATGGCGGAGAAGGTCTTCCCCTCCATGAAAAGCTTGAATATGAACCGCACGATCTCGGCCTCTACGGGGACGATCTGTGGCATGCCATTCTCGCCCTTCTCATAGCCGAGAAACTGCTTGTAGGGCAAGGTGAACTTTCCGTCAGCCATGCGCTTGCGCTTACCCCAGGTGACGTTCTCGGAAATAGAGCGGCTCTCCTCCTGCGCGAGCGAGGACATGATGGTAATCAGCAGCTCGCCCTTGCTATCCAGGGTGAAGATGTTCTGTTCTTCAAACCAGACCTCGCAGCCCACTTCCTTCAACTTTCGAACGGTGGTCAGGCTGTCCACGGTATTTCGGGCGAACCGGCTGACGCTCTTTGTGATGATGAGGTCAAACTTGCCCGCGAGGCCATCCTCAACCATCTGGTTGAAGCCGTCGCGCCGCTTGGTGTTGACCGCGGTGATGCCCTCGTCGGTATAGACGCCAGTGTAGTCCCAGTCGGGGCGGCTCTTGATCAGTTTTGTATAGTAGTCCACCTGCGCGTCATAGGAGGTCTTCTGCTCGGCGGAGTCGGTGCTGACTCGGGCGTATGCCGTAACGCGCCTCCGGATCGTAGTGTTCCGCTCCTGCGCCGAGACGATGGGCGCGAGGGCGGGGATGACCCTTACATTAGCCATGTTGTTCTCCCTTCATCATCTTCTCCCTCGCAACGGCTCTCATCTCGTCCGTCCAGCTCTCACGGCGTGAGGGGTATGCCCAGGTGAGTGTCCGTTCGGTACCGTCTTTGAAAGTGAACACCAGAACGCCGACGCCGGGAATGGTGATGGACGCGATCTTATCCTTGAACCTGACGGGGTCGTACTCGGCAAGCCCCAACGCCTCGGCGCATTTCGCCTTGAGGATGTCCTCGGGGATCCGTTTTGAAGGGCACTCGTCCTTGCCCCGATTGGTGTAGGTTGCGCAAGTCCACGTCGTCTTGGCGTACTTCGTACTGGTAGCGCTGACTTTCCTGCGAAAATTCGCGCCACACCGTCCGCAATGGATGATGCCAGTGAACTCGCTGAACGCTTGCTTCCGCGATGGCTTTACCTTTGCCGCCCGTCTCCCGAGCTCGGCCTGAACCGCCTCGTAGGTCTCCGCGCTGACAATTGGCTCGTGCGTCCCCTCAACGTAGTAGCGCTCGAACTCGCCGTGATTCCGTTTGTGGCGCTTGGTGAGATGATTGGCCACGAAGCTCTTTTGAAGGCACATATCCCCAATGATCTTCTCATCGGTGAGGATGCTATGAACCGTGCTCTCCGACCAGCGCCCGCCGCTCTTGGTAGGGATTCCGAGCGCGGTAAGCTTCTTCATGATGGCGTTCCTGCCCATGCCGCCCAGGTAGTCAGCATAGATCATTCGCACGACCTCGGCTTCAGCTGGGTTAATCGTCAGCTCGCGCGCCTTGCAATCGTAGCCGTAGATGCGCATATGCCCGGCGGCTTTGCCTTCTCTAAAGTCTTTGCGGATGCGCCACTTGCTGTTTTCGCTGACCGAGCGGCTCTCTTCCTGGGCGTATGCCGCGAGTATGGTCAACATCAATTCTCCGTCCCCCGACATCGAGTTGAGGTTCTGTTCCTCAAAGAATACGCCGACGCCGAGCGCCTTGAGCTCGCGGACGGTCTGCAATAGGTCGACGGTGTTCCGGGCGAAGCGTGAAATCGACTTCGTAATGATAAAGTCGATCTTCCCCGCCCGGCAGTCTTCAATCAGCCGCTGGAATTCCGGACGGCTGTCCTTCGTGCCAGTTTCCGCCTCATCCGCATACACGCCGGCATACTCCCACTCCGACTTGCGCTGGATCAGCTCGCTATAGAAGCTGACCTGCGCGGCGAGTGAGTGGAGCATCTCGTCCTTTCCGCAGGAAACGCGAGCATAAGCGGCGGTGCGTTGGCGGGTCAGGATTTGTGGCGCGAGGTCAAGTTTCGTGATTTTCCTGTTCATAGTAACCTCCTTTCGCGCTACCATATATCACTCTTTTTTCCCCACATAGCAAGTTACGTTCAAGGTATATGCTTCGGGATGATAAACCGTATTTTTGCGATAGCTTGGTTTCAATCGCCGACATCTCTTCGTTGGTTATGACTCCACTAGTGAGCCATTTCGTGAACACCGCCATCGCTGCCTTGTAGCGGAGGATTGCTTCTTCTTTGGTCATGCGGAGCCCCTCCGCGCCTCAGCGACGCACGCCCTGGAGCAGTATTTCCGGTGAGCGTTACCGTAGCTCTCAAACGTTTTGCCGCACTTTGGGCAAACAAAATGGTAGATTGCCTTGCGGTTCAGAGCTTCCGGGTGGACTTTCCACCACGTCGACCGGCATTTGTCAGAGCAAAAGCGTTTACGCTTTGAGCCGGGCGTATGGGTCAGCCTGCGCCCGCAATTTTGGCAAGCATCCGCGTCATCAGCTTCTGGCTGCGGAATCTTACCGCTTACGCCCATATCGTTTCGGCGGCAGTATGATTGCACGGTGTTGAGGGGTATGCCAAGTGCGGCGGCGATTTTCTTATAGCTTTCGCCCTTGCCGCGCAAGGCTGCGATCTTTTGTTTCTGCTTCATTGTCATGAGCCTTGCCTCCATAGCAGGCAGCAAGTAATCCGAATATGGGGGCAATGAGCTGTACCGTGATTTGGCGGCTGTACCTTTTTTCATAACGGCATACCTCCTGCCGATAAGCGAAGAAGGCAGCGCAATCGAACCCCCAAAAACAAAAAAAGTCCGCGAAACGGCAGAAAGCCGAATCGCGGAGTTATTTCATTATCACATTATGGCTTGATCGCAAATATTGCCCGAAATTTCTACCAATACCAATGTGAGAACTCGCTTTTCCAATATCCGGAGGTATGCATGCCAAAAAGTCGCTTCGCCCACGCAGCCACCCCAACTGCCCTGCGCTGACCAGTGGACAGTATTGTCCCGAACATCGGAAGTTGGCGGCGGCCCGCTACACCGATCGCTTCAGCGCTGTACGCGGCCGGATTCATCGCCCTGCGCCAGCTTTTCGATCTCTTCCACCGTCACCAGGTTGAAGTCGTGCTCGATCGAATGCTTCAGGCAGGACGCCGCCGCGGCGAACTCCACCGCCCGCTGCGGCTCAAACCCCTTCTGGGTTGCGTAGATCAGCCCTGCTCCGAAGCTGTCGCCGCCGCCGACGCGGTCAACGATGTGTACTCGATAGCGCTTTGAGAAGTAGGCTATACCGCCCTCGAACAACAGCGCGCCCCACTCGTTGTCGCTGGCGGAGATGCTGCCGCGCAGCGTGATGGCGATCTTTTTGACGCCGAAGCGCTCCGTGAGCTGCCTGGCCACGTCCTCGTAGCCCTCACGGCTCAATTCGCCCTTATCGATTTCGGTCCCGACGGCCCGGATGCCGAACACATCGGCCGCGTCCTCCTCGTTGGCGATGAGCACATCCACGTAAGGCATGTACTTCGCCATGACCTCGCCAGCCCGCTCATGGCTCCAGAGGTTTTTACGGTAATTGAGGTCGCAGCTGACCGTGACGCCCACCTGTTTTGCGGCCATCAGCGCATCCATGCAGATGTCCGGAAGTTCGCCGCCCAGCGCCGGGGTAATGCCGGTGAAGTGGAACCATTCTGCACCGTTCAGGATCTTCGCCCAGTCGAAGTCTCCGCGTGACGCCTCCGCGATGGCGGAGTGTGCGCGGTCGTAGAACACCTTGCTGGCGCGCTGGCTCGCGCCCTTCTCAACGAAGTACAACCCCAGCCTGTTTCCGCCCCAGCAGATGTCCGAGCAGTCGACCCGATAGCGCGAAAGCTCCATCATGGCGGCGCGGCCCAGGTCATTCCCGGGAAGCCTGGTCACATAGGAAGAAGGAAGGCCCAGGTACGCCAGTGAAACCGCCACGTTGGCCTCGCCGCCCGCGAAGGACAACTCCAGCCTCTGCGCCTGTACAAGCCTCAGGAATCCCTCGGGGTTCAAGCGCCCCATGAGCTCGCCGAAACAAACCGTCTTTTTCACGTTGTCCCCCCTACGCCAGTTTCGTATACGCCCGCGCAAGCTCAGTCAGTTCGCCATAGCAGCCCTCTGCGATCAGTTTGTTGTCGACGATGTTGCTGCCGATGCCTGCTGCCTTTGCACCGGCCTTGAAAAAATCGGCGAGATTATTCAGGTCCACGCCGCCGACAACCATCAGCGGAATATGGGGGAGAGGCCCTTGCAAGGCTTTCAGATAACCTGTCCCCAAGTCTCCAGCGGGAAAAAGCTTGACCATCGCCGCGCCCAGCTTGAAGGCATGAGCGACCTCCGTGGGCGTCAATGCGCCTGGAATGGCCACCATACCGCGCTTGAGCACTTCGTCGATCACGTCCGGATCGATATTGGGCGCTAGCACAAAGCGCGCGCCCGCGTCCGCCGCCGCGCGGGCCTGCTCCCGGGACATCACGGTGCCCGCGCCGACCAGCATATCGGGGAAGCGTGAGGTGAGTGCTTCAATCATGCGCGCGGTTAGCCGGACGCATTCCGGGTCGGCCTGATCGAACGTGATCTCCATCAGACGGATCCCGCCACGATAGAGCGCCTCTGCAGCTGACACGATTCGGTTCACTGGTACACGGCGCGCGATCGCGACGATCTTATGCTCGTTGATTCTTTCGACGACCTGAATCATACATCTCTCCTCTCCCTGTCAGGTGTACAACTTGTTATTAGCCACACAAAATAGTGGTACCCGGTTTGTCAAACCGCGGCCCATCGGATTCGAAGCTGCAGATGATCTCCAGCGCAGAAATGCTGTTGATGCCGAAACGTTCCACACCCATACCCAGAAGTGCGTCAAATTCGGCCCTAGTGCGGATGCCACCAGACGCCTTGACCTTAATACTGCCTTGTGTGAGCTGCTTGATGCGTCTAATGCGCTCGATATTCGCTTTGCCGGGAATCCAGCCGGTTCCCGTCTTTAGGAAATCGGCGCCGCTTCGAATTACGATCTCGCAGGCTTTGTCGGCCTCGTAATCGTTCAGAGTGTTCAGTTCGATTATGACCTTGGTCAGCGCCCTTCCCTGCGCCATGTGGACAATGGACGTTAGTTCGTCCAACACAAATTCGTATTCCTTGTTCTTAAACCGGCCAATGTTCATGACGATATCCATTTCCTGCACACCGTCTTCAAGAAGAAGTGCCGCTTCCAGCCGCTTGACCTCCGGCCGGTGGGCGCCGCCGGGAAACCCGACAGGTGATCCCACGTAGATGTCGGGCTCATCTTGAAGCATCATGGCAAGCGTCCTGACCCAGCAGGGTAAAACATGGACGTTAATGCATCGATACCTCTTGGCCTGCCAAACGACTTCCTCAATATCCGATAACGTTTGGCCTGCACGAACAGCGCTGATGTCGATCAATCTGGCCGCTTCTAGTGAATTCATATCCTCACCCCCACACTGAATTTCCCATTCCAATTGTCATAATAACATCATTATGAATCGATGTCAACCTAGAATATTTATATGAGAAAAGCCAGGCTGAAGCCATTGTCTTTGCCGGATTTAATTTATTGTGCATATAAATATGGATAAGAAAATATATAATATGTAGAATTTGTTTGAGTAGATTGACGAGTTATCTGAGATCTGATACAATGCGGCCATAAAGCGAATTGAGGTTGGCAAATGGTGATGGAAGGCAAAAGAAAATCCTTGATCGATGCCGTGCAGGATTCGATCATCGACATGGTGATAGAACACACGAACAACGGGGCGAAGGAAACGGACGGTTGTATCTTCAGTGAGGGCGAGCTGGCTGAGCAGTTTCAGGTCAGCCGCTCCACGATCCGCGAGGCGATCCGCTCTTTGGAAGTGCGCGGGTTTGTGGAAAGGGTACACGGGGTCGGGATCCGGCTTCACGACCGGAGCCTTGAGGTCGTCAGCCAATCGTTATTGGACATGATTACGCGCAGCGGTGCGGACTACCCCGAACTTCTACAGGTGCGGCGAATCATTGAAGTGGAGGCCGCAGGGCTCGCGGCGCGTTATGCCACCGTAGAGATCGCATGGATGCAGGAAGCAATTGCGGTTATGGAAGATAAAACGTCCAGCTTTGAGCGTTATACTCAGGCGGACTTCAGCTTTCACACTAGTGTCGTGAAAGCAACCAAGAATAAGACGCTCGAGGCGCTGGCCATGGCGTTCAAACGCATTACTCAAAAGCTGATTAATGCCTCAATTCCGAAAAATGATCGCCCCGAGATCAACGTATTGTACCACAAGCGGATACTGAACTGTATCGTTTTACACGATGTCGAAGGCGCACGGAAGGCCATGTCGGATCATTTGGATGCTACCGAGAAGAACATCGCGATGCTCAATCCATAAAAGGCCTTCTCCGGTTACCAAACTTTTTGGTGGGGAAACGTGTGTGACTGCGAGGATGTTTTATGAAGATTACTGGCATCGAGACGGTGGTAGTGAATCACGCGCTGGAGAATGGCGAATCCTTCGCGTTTTCCCAGGCGTGGTACAATGCAAGGACGATCATGATCGCCAAAGTGACCACCGATGCGGGCATTATCGGCTGGGGCGAGGCATTCGGCCCCGCTTGGGTCAACAAAGCCACGATCGACAATTACTATAAGCCGATGCTGATAGGTCTCGACCCTTTCGATTCCGAGGTCATATGGGAGCGATTGTACAATAGATTCCGTGACCACTGTACCAAGGGGAATGCGATCGAAGCAATCAGCGCGATCGATATCGCATTCTGGGATATCAAGGGCAAGGCGCTGAACCTGCCGATCTACAAGATCCTGGGCGGCGCGGCGCGCAAATCCATTGTACCTTATGCGACCGGAATGTACCGCCAGGTGCTGCCCACGCAGAATAAGGCGCTGTGCGACGAGGCCGCTCAATACGTCGAGCAGGGATTCAAAGCGATCAAACTTAAGATCGGCTTTGGCTTAAACGACGATGTAAAAGCTGTTCAAGCCGTTCGCAGGGCTGTCGGCGATGACATCAAATTAATGATCGACGCCAACCACGCCTACAACGCCTGCACCGCGATCCAACTCTGCAAGCGCATTGAAGAATGTGATATCACATGGTTTGAGGAGCCGGTGCCACCGGAAGACTACGACGGATACGTCGAGGTCAAATCCAAAACCACAATCCCAATCTCCGGTGGCGAAGCGGAATTTACGCGTTACGGTTTCAACCAACTGCTTAGCAGGCGGTGTGTGGACATCGTGCAGCCGGACTGCTGCGTTACCGGCGGTATCTCCGAGTTCCAAAAGATCGCGGTGCTGGCCGCCGTGCACAACATTCAGTGCTATCCGCACGTCTGGGGCAGTTCCATTGCGCTGTTCACCGGGCTGCACTGCGCGTTCTCGCTGATGGACTATCCATTCGGGCTGGTACCCCCGCCCATGTACCTGGAGTATGACCGCACGCCAAACATATTCCGCGAGAAGCTGGCCATCGAACCGCTAAAGATCGTGAACGGCGTGGTGTACCCGCCGGAAAAGCCAGGCCTAGGCATTGATATTGATGAAGAACTGATCGCTCGGTACGCGTTGGGACGCTGAGGAGGTCAATATGTTTCGGCATTATATCGCAGGTAGCCTGGTCGAAGGCACTGGCCAGGAGGTTCGGATCACGAATCCCGCCACCGGCGATTTCGTTGGCTGTTTTCGGGCCGCTGAGGAGGGCGTAGCGCGGAAGGCGCTCCTGGCCGCTCAGAAGGGCTTTGCAGCTTGGTCGAATCTATCCATCGGAGCGCGAGCGGCCCACATCGCCCGTCTGAAGGATGCCATTCTGGCGCATGAGACCGAGGTCGTTGATCTTTTGATGGCTGAGACCGGGAAACCGCTCTCTGGCGCGAGCTACGACTTTGGCATGTTGATCCAGTGCCTGGGGTATTACCCCGAGGAGGCCCGCCGCATCACGGGCAGGATCATCGAAGACGAGGACGGTGGTTTTCGGAATCTGATCATCCACCAGCCTCTGGGCGTGGTGGTAGGGTATCTGGCCTGGAACTTCCCACTGCTCAACGTGGGCTACAAACTAGGACCCTCGCTGGCGTCCGGCTGTGCGTGCATTTTGACGCCATCAAATAACACGCCACTGGCAACCTTAACAATCGGTGAAATCGCGGCAGAGATCGATTTCCCAGGCGGAGTGTTCAACATTCTGGCAGGCAGCCACAACTCAATCAGCCCCGTGCTCAGTGGCAGTACTATTACACGGATGATTACGTTGATTGGATCCTCCCGCGCGGGCCGCGAAATAATCAGGGAATCCGCGGGATCCATCAAGAAATATTCACTGGAACTGGGCGGCAACGCACCGGCGATCGTGCTGGGCGACGCGGATGTTGAGGCGGCTGCCTGCGCCCTGACTGACCTCAAGTGCGGAAACGCCGGGCAGATCTGCGTCAATGTCAACCGCGCGTTCATTCATACTTCCGTGCACGACGCGTTTGTCGGATGCGCAAAGGCCCGGATGGAAGAGGTCAAGCTTGGTTGGGGCCGTGAGCCAGGCGCGACGATGGGTCCGATGATCAGCCGCGAAGAACAGCAGCGTATGGGCGAACTGGTGGCGGACGCGCTTCAGAAAGGCGCGAAGTTGGTGACCGGCGGACGTGTGCCGGAGGGCATGGCGGGGAATTACTTTCCGCCCACCCTATTGGACAATGTGACGCGGGACATGCGAGTATACAAAGAAGAAATATTTGGCCCGATCCTGCCGGTGATGGCCTTTACTGACGCCGACGACATCGTGGCGATGGCCAATGATACAGAATACGGCCTTGCTTCCTATCTGTTCACCAACGACTATCGAGCGGTGTTTAGAATCGCCGAGTCCCTTGAGTTTGGGACGGTGTGCGTCAATGAACCGTTCTTTGCGGTGAACGTTCCTCATGGAGGGGTCAAAGAAAGCGGGGTCGGCAAGGACTGTTCGGTCTACAGCCTTGAGGAGTATTACAACGTCAAACGGATTTCGATGAAACTCAAATAAGCAAAGTTATGGGTTTGACATGAGCACACGCCGATGGTAATATTCATAATAACGTAATAGCGTTGTGAGAATAGGAAGTGTGCGTGGATGAACAAAAGCCCGGCGTATGTAAGGGTATACAATACGCTCAAGACGCTGATTCTGGAAGAAGAATACAAGACTGGACAAGTGCTGCCCACCGAACCCATGCTGGAGAAACAGTTCGGGGTAAGCCGGACCACGGTACGCAAGGCGATTGGCATGCTATCCCAAGAAGGGTATGTGCGGGCGATGCAGGGGCGCGGCACAGAGGTGCTCAATTACAATGCCCAGCAGAACCTGAACACATTGACCTCCTTGTCGGAGACGCTGACGAGTATGGGCTACAACGTATACACACGCAGCATGCAGATCGACCGCGTCGCGGCGACTGAGCGTCTGGCCGGTGAGCTCCAGATCGAGGTAGGAACGCCGGTCGTTCGCGTGAAGCGGCTGCAGATGGCCGACGAGAGCCCCATTGCGATCATGCACAACTACATCCTGCCTGCGTACGTGCCCCACATCGAGTTGTTCAACAACCGATTCACCCGTTTTTACGCGTTTCTTGAGGATCAGTACAACATTCATCTGGACGGCGCGAAGGACTCGATCAGCGCTCGTTCCGCGTCCTTCGAGGAGGCCGAAATGCTGTCGGTTGCGGTGGGATCGGCATTGTTATGCCTCACCCGCGTGTGCTTCGTAAATGGCGAGCCAGTCTGCGCCGATCACATCCGCATCGTCGGCGGTAGGTACGCTTTTGAGATTGCTCTGAAGGGGCGACTTAGGCGATGACAGGGCTTCCGCCGGAAAGATAATGACCTTTACCCTTCGTCTGGAAACCCGCAAATGTGGTGCTTTGCAAGAGTAAAGTACTTATTCAGCGGGGTGGGTAAGGACGGTAAATCCTGAAACGCGGTTTTTTTTAGGCTTACATACATAATAAGGATATTATGTATAATCACGACAAAGGGACGAACCGCCCTCAAGATGTCATTTGGGAAGGCATCCCAATAATAGATAGGAGGAACCACCATGAAGAAGCTCTTGACCCTGGTCCTCATTGCCATTATGATGATGGCGACGTTCATCCCGGTCATGGCCGCGAAGGAAGCGGGCGACGTGAAGATCGGACTATCCATGGCGACCCTGCAGGAAGAGCGCTGGCAGAAGGATCGTGATATCGTCATTGCCAAGCTGATGGAACTGGGTGTGAAGGAAGAAAACATCCTGGTGCAGTCGGCCGATGGCGACGAGCAGAAGCAGGTTACCCAGTGCGAAAACCTGATCACGCAGGGCATTGACTCGTTGATCCTCTTCCCGCAGAACGGCGAGGCGTGTGCGCCTATCGTCAAGTCGGCCCACGAAGCGGGCATTAAGCTTGTGGCGGTTGACCGCATCATCAAGAACTCCGATCTCGACTTCTTCATCACATACGACGCTTATTTTATTGGCACTATCCAAGGCCAGTACATCACCGAAGTCGCCAAATGCACCGAGGGCAACTGGATCATGATCGGCGGCGCGCCGCAGGATCCCAACGCCGCGCTGATCCGCGCTGGCCAGATGGAGTACGTGCAGCCGCTGATCGATGCGGGCAAGGTCAAGGTCGTGTTGGATCAGTCTGCCAACTACTGGAATCCGGATGAGGCGCTCCTCTACACCGAGCAGGGCCTGACCGCCAACAACAACGATATCCAGTGCGTATTCACCTCCAACGACGGTTGCGCCGGTGCCGCCATTGAGGCGCTCAAGGAGCAGGGCCTGGCCGGCAAGGTGCCGGTGCCCGGCCTCGACGCAGACCTGGCCGCCTGCCAGCGCATTGTGGAAGGCACCCAGACCATGACCGTGTACCGCAAGCTGGCCAAGATGGATCAGCTGGCCGCCCAGGTTGGCTTCGCCTTCGCCACGGGTGCTGAACCCTCCACGGTCGTCGGCACCGAGTTTGCGATCGAAGTCAAGAATAACGGCAAGATCGACGTGCCCGCGATCCTGATTAAGCCCGGCGACAGCTTCTTCTGGGTGGACAACAGCAACATGGAAGAAGTCGTCAAAGACGGCTGGCTGAAGGCGGCGGACATCTACGCCAACGTCAGCGCCGACAAGTGGCCGGAGTGGACAAAGAACTACTAAATCGTCCCCAACCGCAATTCATCCGCGCGGAAAACCCGGGTTCCGGGTTTTCCCGCGCGGAGCAGGAGGTGAGTCCCTGGTGAGCGAATGGATTCTGGAAATGAGGAACATCACAAAGGAGTTCCCCGGCGTCAAGGCGCTCAACAATGTGAACCTTGCAATCCGAAAGGGCGAGATTCATGCGTTGTGCGGCGAGAATGGTGCGGGGAAATCGACTTTGATGAAGGTACTCAGCGGAGTGTACCCGTATCGCTCGTATACGGGCGACATTGTGATGAACGGACAGGTCAAGGCATTTCACAATGTGCATGATTCTGAACTGGCCGGTATCGCCATCATCTACCAGGAACTTGCGCTGGTAAAGGACATCACCGTCGCAGAAAACATCTTTATGGGGAAGCTGATCAATCGGCGCGGTATTGTGGATTGGAACGCAATTCACGCACGCGCTCGTTCCATTATACAGGAGATGGGCGTCGAGATCGACATGAGCAAGCTGATACGGGATATCGGCGTCGGCCAACAGCAGCTCGTCGAGATCGCCAAGGCGCTGGTTTTAAACGCCGACATCCTGATCCTGGACGAACCCACCGCAGCGCTTGCGGAACATGAGGTTTCTCTGCTGATGCGCATCTTGCGCAAGCTCCGCGAACGCGGGACCACCTGCATCCTGATCACGCACAAACTCAACGAGGTATTCGAGATTGCCGACCGGGTGACGGTACTCAGAGATGGTGCCACAATCACAACGATGGACGTCCGTGAGTCAAGCGAAAACATGCTTATCCGGCACATGGTCGGACGCGAAATCACCCAACGCTATCCTCAAGCTGACCGACACCCTGGTAGCGTCGTATTTGAAGCGAAGGGCATCAACTACTTCGATGCAATCGGGAAGCAGATCGTCTATAATGCCGGTTTTTCGGTACGCAGCGGTGAAATTGTGGGCATTGGTGGATTGATGGGGGCTGGCCGCACCGAGCTGATCTCCGCGGTGTTTGGATTCCACTACGGCCGGATGACCGGCCAAATCTACATAGACGGGAAGCCAATCACCATCCGAAGTCCCAGGGATGCGATAAAGGCCGGAATGGCGATGCTCAGCGAAGACAGAAAGCGCTTCGGCCTGATCACAGATCAGTCGGTCAGCACCAACATATCGGTGGCCAGCCTGGAAAAGGTGAGCCGGGGCGGTGTACTCAACACGGACAAGGAATTCTCTCAAAGTAGGCGCTTTTCACAAGAGATTGGCGTGAAGGCACCGTCCATTGCCGTGAGCGTCAACATGCTCTCGGGCGGTAACCAGCAGAAAGTATTGCTGGCACGTTGTTTGATGACCAAGCCCAAGGTGCTGTTCATGGACGAGCCAACCCGCGGCATCGACGTCGGCGCAAAGTATGAAATCTATGTGTTGATGAACAAGTTGGCCGCCGAAGGGACCGCAATTGTCATGATTTCTTCGGAGTTGCCTGAACTGATCAGCATGACCGACCGGGTGTATGTCATGTGCAGAGGCAGGATCAATGGGGAATTGGCAGCTGAGGACATCACGCAGGAGAAGGTCATCGAAAGAGCATCGGGAGGGAATGTATGAATAAGTACTTGAATCAAGACGCCATCAAGCGTAACGCCAAATCCTACATTATGTTCTTGGCGCTGCTTGGCATTGCGGTCATATTTTCGATCCTGACCAAAGGCGTTTTCTTCATGCCACGGAACATTTCCATGCTCGCCAGGCAGACCACGGTCGTGGGCATCATTGCCATCGCAATGATGTTCGTCATCGTGACTGGCAGGATTGATCTCTCGATCGGTACGGGCCTTGGCTGCTGCGGCACGGTTGCGGCAGCGCTGATGGTTTGGAATCACTGGAACACTTATGCAACTTTTGCTGCCGTGCTGGCCATCGGTGCGTTGATTGGCATGTGGAACGGTTTCTGGATCGCTTATCGCAGGGTCCCTGCCTTCATCGCTACCCTTGGCTCCATGCTGATTTTCAGGGGCCTGAAGCTGGGGATCGGTAAGAGCATGTCCATTGCGCCGATGAACGCCGACTTCACATTCATCGGGCAGGGGTACCTTTCGAAGCCCCTGAGTTGGGCGGTGGCCATCGCTGGAGTGGTGGGTTTCGCAATTCTGGTACTCAGCGGCCGGCGCTCAAAAACCCGTTACAACATCGAGCAGCCCAGCCTGGCGATGGACGTCGTCAAGGTCAGCGTGATTGGCTTGGCGCTCCTGGGCGTGATGGGCGTGTTCAACCAGTACCAGGGGTTGCCCATACCGGTACTGCTGCTCATGATTCTGGCACTTATCTTTAACTTCGTCGCCAACAAGACCACCTATGGACGCAGCGTCTACGCAATCGGCGGAAACGAGGAAGCCGCGACGCTTGCCGGCATCAAGACCAACAGCGTCATCATGTCCGTCTACGTCATCACAGGCATCCTGGCAGCGTGCGCGGGCATGGTGCTCACCGCGCGGCTTGACGCCGCCACCGCTGCCGCGGGAGACGGTATGGAACTGGATGCGATCGCCTCCTGTGTCATCGGCGGTGTTACCATGTCGGGAGGATCAGGCAGGATCAGCGGCGTGATCATCGGCGCGCTGATCATGGCGGCGCTGGACAACGGCATGAGCCTGATCAACCTGGAGAACTTCTGGCAGTTCGTCGTCAAGGGGCTGGTGTTGATCCTCGCCGTTTGGAGCGACTCCGCGCTCAACAGGAGGGCGTGATACAGGGGATTAAGATGGCACACATATTGGGATTGGATATCGGAACGTCGTCTGCAAAGCTTGCACTGGTGGACGAGGCGCTTAGGGTTAGTTATCAAGCCGTCGAACCTCTTCGGGTGAACATCCCGTCGCCCGGCTGGTCAGAGCAATCCCCTTCCGACTGGTGGGCTGCCTGCGTTCGGCTGCTGAAAGGTTGCGCATCTTTCTTGCGGGAGCAGGGCTTTAGCATAGACTGCATCGCGCTAACCGGGCAGATGCACGGGCTTGTGGCCCTGGACAAAGCACTGGAGCCGATTCGAGACGCCATGTTGTGGAACGATGCGCGCGCCGCTGGCGAGGTGGAGTTCCTCAAACTGCACCATCTGGACGATATAACCGACAGAACGCAAAATCCTGTGCTTGAAGGATATACGTTGCCCAAGCTTCTGTGGATGCAATACCACGAGCGGGACGCTTTTGACCGGATGACACATTTTTTACTGCCGAAGGATTACGTTCGTTTTAGAATGACCGGAGCATTGTGCACCGACCCAACAGACGCTTCCGGCACAGGGATCTATGACATAAGGCGCCGCTCATGGCTGAAGGCACTTGGCCGATCGTTGGGCTTGGCGCAAACAGTGTATCCGGACGTCGTCCGATCGGGAGAGGTCGCCGGGTTCGTATCTAGAGAGGCGGCAATGCTAACAGGCATTCCAAAGGGGACGCCGGTCGTGACAGGCGCGGGTGATTCCGTCTGTCAGGCGCGGGGTGTTGGCGCGTGCGATCCGTCCAGAACCTGCGTAGGGATCGGAACCAGCGGCGTCGCCACGAAGCTGGCCAACGAGATCGCGCACCCCGGTAGGCTGCAGTGCTACGCAACCGATACGGATGGTATTTACCAGGTGACAGGATGCCAAATCAACTCGGGTTCGGCCTACGCGCGAATGGTTGAGTTCCTCTGCCCGGGATTGAGCTTTGGCGAATGTGACGCGCTGGCTGAGGCGTCGGCGCCGGGCGCCAACGGGCTGTTTTTGGTACCCTATTTCATGGGCGAGCGTTGCCCTTATGCCGATAGCTTCGCGCGCGGCACGCTGGCGGGCTTGGATGCCGCCAGCACACGCGGCGACGCGCTCCGGGCGTGCTTGGAAGGGGTCGCGTTTGGGATGCGCGAGATTCTGGATTTGCTGGAACCGGGCGATAGTCGCCTTTCCGAGGTCATCGTGTCCGGTGGAGTGCTGCGAAGCTCGTTATGGACAGGGATCCTGGTGGATGTACTACACCGCCCGGTACGCATCGTCCGCAATGCGGAATTCGCGGCGCCCGTTGGCGCGTCGATGTACGCGGGGTTGGGTGTCGGCATATGGAAGGACTGGAAGGAAGCGTCCGACCTGATCGGCGAAGGCGAACAGATGGTTCCCGGTAAGAATGCTGAGCTATACGATATGCGATTTCGTTTATACGGTACGCTCTACCCTAGAGTGCGGCCATTGTACAGGAAGATGGGCGATGGAATCCAGGAGGAGTACGCCCCGGAGGCGGATGAGCCATACAGCCCGACGGAGGGTGCGAAAAATATCAAGTTCGTATGGAGGTAGCGATGGGTCGAGTTTTCGACATCCAGCGCCTGTCGGTTCACGACGGCCCGGGCATTCGGACGACGGTATTTTTAAAGGGATGCCCGCTCGCCTGTCCCTGGTGCCACAATCCGGAAGGGCTTTCGGAGATGATTCAGCTCAAGTACACCGGCGAGAAGTGCATCCTCTGCGGCAACTGCGTGGAAGTTTGCCCGAAGGGCGTTCATCGGATAGATGGGAACGCGCATCAAGTGGATTTTTCAAGTTGCACCGCCTGCGGCTTTTGCGTTTCGCAATGCCCCTCCCAGGCGCTCAAGCTGGTGGGACGGGAGATGACGGCGAAGGAGGTCGTTGATCTCGTTGCGCGAGATGAGGTGTTCTTCGGGCGCGACGGGGGTGCGACGTTCTCCGGTGGAGAGTGCCTGACGCAGCCCGGCTTCCTGCTGGAACTGCTGATGGAGACCAATGCCCGGGGCTACGGCACATATATTGATACCAGCGGATTCGCGCCCTGGAGCGCGATCGAGAGGACCTTGCCATGGGTGGACGGGTTCCTGTATGACGTCAAGGCGGTCACGCCTGAACTCCATCGGGCCATGACCGGCATCGACAATCGTTTGATCCTGGAGAACCTCGTGAGGCTTCAGGCGACGTTTGGCGGTGAGATCCAGGTCCGTACGCCGCTGATTCGGGAATACAACGCGACGATGGACGAGGTGCGGAAAATCGCTGATTTTCTCGCGGGGCTCCGGATCCGCGGCATCCGCCTGATGCCATACCACGTTCTGGGGCGGTCAAAGCGCGCGCAGATTGGATTGCCGCCTGGCGAGGTGTTCGCAAGCCCGTCGCCCGATGAGATGGAGGCGTTCCGGCAGTTGTTTCTGGAGCGCGGAATTGCGGTGTTGAGGTAGCAAAGGGGGGCTAAGGATGCAGAGGCTGGAAGATCTGCGCCAGAGCATGTTGAAAACCGAACACGGCGCGGCGCGTGAGGTGATCCCGGCGGAGTGGGAGACGCGGGATTTGCCGTATTCCCTGGCCGAGCGCAAGGCGCTTGGCATCAAGATGCTCCTGGACAACATGCCGCTGTACATCGGGGAGCGGGAGTTGGTGGTTGGTACGCGCACGCTGTACGGACGCACTGAAGAAACGGGGCAGGGTACGTCATGCTTTGATTATATCGCGATGCCCTCTTACGTCAGCAAGCGGGACGTCGCCTATTTCGGATTCAACCACGAGCGCGTATCCAAGGCGCACTACACCCCCGACTACGGCATTGTGCTGGAGTTGGGCATCGACGGGCTGATTGAGAGGGTTGAAACAGCGCGGATCGCGTTCACCACCCCGGATCAGACGGAGTTCGCAAACTCCCTGGTGATCGCCTATGCCGGGCTCAAATGCCTAATTCGACGCTATGCGCGCTATGCAGGTCAGCTTGCGCAAAGCGCCGGCGGCGCGCGCGCCGCGGAGCTCCTTGAAATCGAAAGGATCTGCGGGCGCATCGCGTCGGAGCCGCCGCGCAACCTGCGTGAGGCGTGCCAGCTGTACTGGTTTCTTTACCTGGCGGCGATCATCGAAAACCTGCAGTTCGTCAATTACGGACGGATCGACCAGTTGCTGATGCCCTTCGTCGCGGGCGAAACCGACGACGAATTGACCGAGTTGATGGGCTGCCTGCTGCTCAAGATGTACGATCAGCTGGACCTTGTGCTGGTCGACAAGAACCTGATGGGCCGATATTCCGCACAGCATAACATCACCATCGGCGGCGTGGCGCGGGACGGGCGCAATGGCTGCAACCGCATCACCCGGGCCGTACTGGCGGCGCTGAATGTCACCCGGCTGCCGGAACCGCTGGTTTCGATCCGGGTGCACGAAGGCTCGCCGGATTGGTTCCTCAGGATGGCGGCGGGGCTGACCGTCAGCGGCATGAACTGCATGGCCTACTACAACGACGCACTGGTCATCCGCAGCCTGCATCGCGCCGGGATCGCGATCGAGGACGCGCGCGACTACGCCTTTGGCCTATGCCAGGACATCCTGATTCCCGGCCGCGGTGACCACTACTGCAGTGGCGGCGTCAACCTTACCTTCCTGCTGCTTGACACCCTCAAAGCGCTCAAGGACGAGCCGGATGTTGACTACCCATCGTTCCTCAAAGCGTATCATGAGCGCATCCTGGGAGAGATCGATCGGAACATCAAGGCATGGAACGAATGGGAAGCCGCCGTCCTCGAGTACAACCGGGGCAACCGCCAGCCTTTCTTTCAGGCCGTCCAGGCGGGACGCATCCTGCCCGACGAGCCGGCGCGCGGCCTGAACGCCGCACAGGCGGCGAGGAACGAGAGCGATACAAGGGGCGAACTCTATATCCAAACGCTGATGTCACCCCTTCCATTCACTTCGTCGATGTACCACGGCTGCGTGGAGATGGGAACCGATATCACGCGCTGCGGCTGTGTGAACAAGGACAAGGGGATGATGATCCTGGGCGCGGTGGTGGCGTTCAATTCGCTGGCGGCGCTCAAAAAGGTTGTGTTTGAGGAGAAACGCTATACGCTTGCCCAAGTCCAGCAGGCACTCGATGCCAACTTCCAAGGCTACGAGGTCATGCGCCAGCGCTTGTGGAACGCGCCCAAGTGGTGCAACGACGACGACTTCGTGGACCAGGACGCGGTGGAACTGATCCGCATCGCAACACAGCGGATCAACCGGTACATGACGCCCGGCGGCGGACATCACCTGGCCGGGGTCCACCAGCCGCACCCGGTATTTGCCGGCCGGGCGATCCCCGCCACGCCGGAGGGACGGTTGGCGGGCACGCCGATCCCCATCACCATCTCGCCGGAGAACGGAACGCTGAACGACGGCCCCGCAGCGGCCATGCGATCCTGCGCGAAGGTCAACTCCGACTGGATTCAGTGGAACAGCTGCATGATGCTGCAGTATTATTCATCGGTGTTTTCGGACGAGGATGGTGTGGACAAATTCATCCGGATGCTTCTGGCCTACTACAAACTGGGCGGTGTGCAGCACCAGCCCAACGTAGTGGATTTGGCGAAACTCAAAGATGCCCAAGTGCACCCTGAACAGTACAGAGATCTGATCATCCGCATGTGGGGCGTAAGCGCCCACTTCGTCGACCTGCCCCGGGATGTTCAGGATGAATTCATGGCGCGGCTGGAAGCGTGAGAGAGGGGAGCACCATGATTAAACGGGGGTCGGAATTCCGAATACAGAAGATCTCGGCGGCGGACGACATCGGCAATTTCACCTTCTCACACATCTTTGAGGAGAACGACCGGCCTCCCAACATCAACCTGATGGGTGTTCTTACAATCCAACCTGGCGAGGTGTGCGGCTTTCACCGGCACCACTTCGAGAGCGATACCTACTACATCGTCTCCGGCGAAGGGGAGTATACAGATAACCACGGCGTTACATCGATGGTCTACCCTGGCGATGCCGCCTGCGCCTATCCAGGCGAGGGTCACGCGCTACGCAATGCAGGCTCAACCGATCTGGTGGTCGTCGCGGTGATCCCTTTCGCGTAAGCGGCAGGCTCGTCATGAGGTGGCATAAGCGTGCCTTTACGCCGAAATGATATCCATTGGAAAGGAAGGATCGCCTTGAATCTGATCGCCTACGACCTGGGCACTGGCGGGGTAAAGGCCTCGCTGTATAATGAGGCGTTTGAGACGCTGGCCAAATCCTTCATAGAGTACCCGACTTTCTACCCCGGCCGCAACCTGCACATTCAACGCATCACCGACTGGTGGCGGGGTGTCGCGCTCAGTACGCGCAGATTGTTGGCCGAAAGCGGCGTGGCCCCCTGCACCATAGGTTGCGTGGCGCTGTCCGGGCACAGTCTCGTGGCGATTCCACTGGATGCGCAGCTTCAGGCACTAGAGGACGAGGTGCCGATCTGGTCGGACACCCGCGCGGAGGCTGAAACGGAAGAATTCTTCGGTAGGATCGACCGGGACAACTGGTACATGACCACTGGCAACGGCTTCCCACCCGCGTGCTACTCGGTGTTTAAACTGATGTGGCTGAGGCACAACCGCCCAGAGGTGTTTGAAAAGACATTCAAGGTCGCTGGCTCCAAGGATTACATCAACCTAATGTTGACTGGTCAGTTGTACACCGACCCCTCCTACGCGTCGGGCCTTGGGGCTTTTAGCCTTGAAAAGGACGCCCTGTCGCTGGAACTTCTAGCGGCTGCCGGGCTGCCACTTCGCCTGTTTCCTGAGATCGTTCCCCCGCATACCTTGATCGGGCACGTCACGAAGGAGGCCGCTGTGGCCACCGGGCTTTTAGAGGGCACATGCGTAGCCTGTGGCGGTGTCGACAACGCCTGCATGGCGCTTGGCGCGGTTGGCGCTGAAAGCGGAAGGATCTACACGTCACTCGGCTCGTCCAGCTGGGTGCCAGTCAACTCCGAAAAGCCGGTGCTGGACGCAAAGAAGAGGCCGTACGTGTTCCGGCACATCCAGGAGGGCATGTACACCTCCGCATTCTCGATCTTCGCGGGTGGCGCATCATTTCGGTGGGCTAAGGAGGCGCTGTGCCGCGATATTCTCACGGAGCAGGACGTCTATGACCGGATGTGTGAGATGGCGCAGTCTTCGCCACTGGGTTCGAATGGCATTTTCTTCAACCCCAGCCTCGCAGGGGGCACGTCGCAGGACAAAAGCATCAACATACGCGGCGCGTTCATAGGGCTGCACCTTGGGACCACCCGCGAGGACATGGTGCGAGCGGCGATGGAGGGCATCGCGCTCAATCTGAAGAACTCCATCAGCTTTCTAAAGATTCACGCGCCCGTGTCGGATGAGATCCTGTTCTGCGGAGGAGGCAGCCGCAGCGCGTTTTGGATGCAGATGTTTGCAGACGTGTTTGGGATGAAGATCCTTAAGACCAACGTAGACCAGGACGCCGCATCCCTCGGCGCGGCTGCGATCGCCGCTCGCGCCATTGGACTCTGGAAGGACTACACACCGATTCCCTCGCTGCATCATCTGGAGCGTGTCAGTCTGCCCGATCCCCAAAACCACGAGGAATACACGGCGCTCCAGGTTCAATTCAACCACATCTCCGAAGTACTGGCCGATCTCGGGGATTACTTGGCTGGGCGGGTATTGCTACGTGCCTGATACAGCTATTCAACTTTGGGGACGGGCTATACCAAGGTGATTTGCGCGCCCATATTCAGTGTGCGGATGATGGCGGGTGGCGGTGTGACGAGAGGAAAGCGTCTGATTACCTCGAGGCGAGTTGATGTAGCAAAAACGTGGGCAGAAACCTAACCTTGCAATACTACACGTCTGCTATTTGAGCTTCGAATTGCTTTCTGAATCGTCCAAGCTCTCGTTCTCATCCCGGAGTTTGGTCAGGGCGTTGGTGAGAAACCCGGGCAGCTTCACGCCCATCTCACCAACGTTCTCCAGAACCGACAACGCGTCATTGGCGATAAAGAAAAAAGCCGTGGCGGTGCGGAACACGCCCGCCGCATTGCCAGTAATCCGGTCAAGCTGCGCCGCCAGGATGACGATCAGGAAGACCGCACCCTTCTTCATCAGGCCCTCGAAGCCAACCGAAGACTTAAGAGTCTTGGTCTTGAATGCCGCAGCTACGCCGGTAACATAGTCCATGATGATGAAAATGAGCAGGATTTCAAGGCTCTTGTCCCAGCCGCCCAGCAGCGTCGAAGTTACGCCCGCGCCAATGGCGGCCAAGGAAGAAAAGAATGCGTCCTTCATGTAGAAACCTCCTCCAAGTAATTCTCGCTGATCCAACACACCTCGTCGCCGACGAGGACCGGCCGCCAGCCGTCCACAACGACAGGCGTGAGCATGGTGCCCTTGTTGATCGCCTTCACCACATCGAAACTGGTGCTTGGACCGGTTCGGATGTTGACGGAATCAGCTGTGATGCGCACCCCTCCGGTCGGCTGTGTCGGCTCGGCAGGCGCATCCACCGTGGGTACGAGTCCCAGCGCGGCGAGTGTCGCGGCATCGCCTTTACCAGTGATGGGCAGGCCCTTGGCTTTCTGGAAAGCCTTCAGTGCTGCCAGTGTCTTGGAGCCGAATTCGCCGTCGCCGTTCAGGTCGGCGCCATGCTTGTTCAACGCCTTCTGCATCGCGGCCGTGTGGTAGCCTCTGTGGCCCACCACCAGATCGCAGGCTGGGTTGTATCGCACCAGCGCGCATACCTTGCCGGCGTAGTGCGTGAGGCTGTCCATCCGCACACCATAGGCAGTGCCCCTGGCGTGCACGATCTTAGACGCCGACGCCACCATCGTGACGTGGGTGATTTTATTGACTCGTCCGGTGGACATCGTGTTCAGGAACTGCAGGTCGCCGGGTTGCCGAGCCTTGGCGATCACGGACAAGCCGCCAAACTTCTTCCCTATAGCGGCATAGCTCTCAGGCCAAAGAAGCTCAAAGTCATCGTCGTATACCTCGTTGCAAGAGAGTGGCACGCGGCCACCATACTTCCACGCTTTGCCCATAGCGCTGTACGCCCGCGCGACGAGCGACGAGCAGTCAAAAATGTTCTCCTGGGTACGCCGCGCTTGGCTATACCTGCAGCCCACCTTGGTGACCGCCCAATCGCGGGCAGCCTTTGCGATATCCGTGAAACCCATGAAATCACCCCCACAAAAAATGACGCCACCCGGCGCTTGAAAACAGTACCAAAAGGGCATACAATGCTGGTGTGCATCTTGTAAACTGCACACATAACTATAGCGTAGAACCTTACGCCGAGCCGTCTAAAGCGGCGGCCCGGCATAGCGACTCTGGCGCAGGGGAACGATGATAAATCCCTGGTATGAGGGTGCCCGTCAGATAGCAATGTACTGTACTTGCAGCGTCGTCGCCGTGGAGCGTGCCGCATTGCGCGAGATGTTCAAAGTGAAACCTGTAGCAGTTAGGTTGGTACTCCCCAACGAGTATGAATCCAGGGATGTGGCAGTTCTGGGCCAACCCAGAAGCACCACGGAAGGCGCTACCGGCAGCGGCGTATCGAACGTGACCGCATAGGTGTAATTTGTGTCCGCTGCCCACGTAGAGCGAGTCAATTCGTAGGTGCCGATGCGAATGCCAAGATTCGTCAGCGTTGCGCCCAGATTCGAGCGCACAGCCGCAGGATCGATAAAAGTCGGCGCG
>JAXGME010000006.1:0-286124 GCA_040768845.1 Christensenellales bacterium
GCGGTCGACGGGACTTGAACCCGTACTCCTTTCGGAACACGCCCCTCAAACGTGCGCGTATGCCAATTCCGCCACAACCGCGTGCATAAAAAAGGTCCAAGGGCGACGAATGATATTATACCGAACGCCGCCGAGTTTGTCAACCTGCAATTTCATGACGCAGCCCATCGCCCAGGGTTAAGTTTGGCATTTCGCGCCGGCTTTTCCGGGGTTTTACGGGTCGGGGGTTTACTTTGGCCGGGGAATGGGGTATAATGACGGAAAACATTTATTCGCGATGAAGGGAAGCGCCCTGCGCCGGGGCCGCGAAGCGAGCCGGGGATTGGTGAAAGCCCGGACGGTCATGCGCATGGGGAATCATCCCGGAGCGGCGGGCTGAACTGTCAGTAAGCCCGGCCGGGTTCGCCCGTTACAGCGGCGGCGCATGTCTGTGCGCCATGAGCGGGCGCGCCATGCGCCAAATTGGGTGGTACCGCGAACCTTCGTCCCAAGCCGGGCGAAGGTATTTTTCTTTTGGAGGGGCTACCATGATCGAAAAAGCGCCAACCACGCTGGATTTTGTCGGCCGCGAGGCCGAGGTGCTGAAATTCTGGAAGGAGAACGACATCTTCGGCCAGTCGGTGAAGCTGCGCGAGGGCTGCGAGACGTTCACCTTCTACGACGGCCCGCCCACCGCCAACGGCAAGCCCCACATCGGCCACATCGAAACCCGGGCCATCAAGGACCTGGTGCCCCGCTATCAGCTGATGAAGGGCAAAAACGTGCTGCGCAAGGCGGGCTGGGACACCCACGGCCTGCCGGTGGAGCTGGAGGTCGAGCGCATGCTGGGCCTGGACGGCAAGGAGCAGATCGAGCGCTACGGCATCGAGCCCTTCATCAAGGCGTGCAAGCAGTCCGTCTGGAAGTACAAGGCCGAGTGGGAGCACATGTCTGACCGCGTGGGCTTCTGGCTGGACATGGACAACCCCTACATCACCTATGAAAACAGCTACATCGAGTCGGTGTGGTGGTCGCTGAAGCAGGTGTGGGAGAAGGGGCTGCTCTACAAGGGCCACAAGGTGGTGCCCTACTGCCCCCGCTGCGGCACGGCGCTGTCCAGCCACGAGGTTTCCCAGGGCTATAAGGAAGTCACGGACGATACCGCCTTCGTGCGCTTTGCGGTGAAGGGCGAGAACAATACCTTCTTCTACGCCTGGACCACCACGCCCTGGACGCTGCCCTCCAACGTGGCCCTTTGCGTCGGGCCGGACTACGACTACGCGAAATTCCGCCACCACGGCGAAACCGCCATCATGGCCAGCGCGCTGATCCCCCAGGTGGTGGGCGAGGATGCGGAGATCCTCGAAACCATGAAGGGCCGGGACCTGGTGGGCATGGAGTACGAGCCGCTTTTTGACTTTGTGCGGGACATCCCCGACAAGCCCGCCTGGCGCGTGGTGGCGGACGACTACGTGACCCTCACCGACGGCACCGGCATCGTGCACATCGCGCCGGCCTTCGGCGAGGACGACGCCCGCGTGGGCCGCTTAAACGGCCTGCCCTTCGTGCAGCTGGTGGACGCCCGCGGCGTCATGGATGCGCGCACGCCCTGGGCGGGGCTCACCGTGAAGCAGGCGGACGGGCCCATTATCGAGGACCTGGAAAGGCGCGGCCTTCTGCTGAAAAACGAGCCGCACATGCACAACTACCCCTTCTGCTGGCGCTGCGATACGCCGCTGATCTACTACGCCCGCTCCACCTGGTTCATCCGCATGACCGCCGTCAAGGAGCAGCTGCAGGCCTCCAACCAGTCGGTCAACTGGATGCCCGACAACATCAAGGACGGCCGCATGGGCAATTTCATCGACAGCGTGCTGGACTGGGGCCTCTCCCGCGAGCGCTACTGGGGCACGCCGCTGCCGGTGTGGGTCTGCAAGGACTGTGGCCACGTCCACGTGATCGGCTCCGTCGAGGAGCTCCGGAAGCTCGGCAGGGATGTGCCGGCGGACATTGAGCTGCACCGCCCCTACATCGATCAGGTGACGCTTTCCTGCGAAAAGTGCGGCGGCGTGATGAAGCGCACGCCGGAGGTCATCGACTGCTGGTACGATTCCGGCTCCATGCCCTTCGCCCAGTGGCACTACCCCTTTGAAAACAAGGAGATGTTTGAGGCGAACTTCCCGGCGGACTTCATCTCCGAGGCCATCGACCAGACCCGGGGCTGGTTTTACACGCTGCTCGCCATCGGCACGCTGATCTTCGGGCGCTCGCCCTTTGAAAACTGCCTGGTGCTGGGCCACGTGCAGGACAAGGACGGCATCAAGATGTCGAAGCACAAGGGCAACGTGGTAGACCCCTGGGAAGTGCTGGACAAGCAGGGCGCCGACGCCGTGCGCTGGTACTTCTATTCCGCGGGCGCGCCCTGGCTGCCCAGCCGCTTCTCCGGCGACATGGTCAGCGAGGTGCAGCGCAAGTTCATGGGCACCCTGTGGAACACCTACGCCTTCTTTACCCTCTACGCCTCCATCGACGGCTACGACCCGACGGGCGAAAAGGCCGCCCCGGGCGACTTCTCGCTGATGGATCGGTGGGTACTCTCCCGACTCAATACGCTGGTGGACTTCGTGGACCGGGGCCTTGCGGACTACAGGATTACCGAAACCGCCCGCGCCATCGCCGCCTTCACCGACGAGCTGAGCAACTGGTACGTGCGCCGCTGCCGCGAGCGCTTCTGGGGCAAGGGCCTGGCCGGCGACAAGCTGGCCGCCTTTGAGACCCTCTACACCGTGCTGACCACGCTGACGGGCCTCATCGCCCCCTACACCCCCTTCATGGCGGAGAGCATGTACCAGAACCTGGCGGCGAAGAACCCCGGCGCAAGGATGAGCGTCCATCTGACCGACTTCCCGAAGGCCGACCTTTCCAAGGTGGACTCCGGCCTCGAGGCCGAGATGGAGAAGGTCATCGAAATCGTGCAGCTGGGCCGCGCCTGCCGTGCCACCGCCGGCATGAAGACCCGTCAGACCGCCAAGACCCTCTACGTCAAGGGCGCTGCCCTCACCCCCGGCATGACGGATCTGGCGGCGGAGGAGCTCAATGTGAAGGCCGTCGCCTTTGTGGACGACGCCCGCGCCTTCACCACCTACAAGATCAAGCCGCAGCTGCGCACCGTGGGCCCGAAGTACGGCAAGCTGGTGGGCGCCATCGGCAAGGCGCTGCTTGCCCTCGACGGCAACGACGTGGTGGACGCCTTCTCCCGGGGCGAAGCGCTGCAATTCGCCGTGGAGGGCACCGCTGTGGAGCTGTCTGCGGCGGATGTTCTTACCGAGCCCATGCAGAAGCCCGGCTTTGTGGCCGAAACGGAGGGCGGCGTCACCGTGGTGCTGGACACCAACCTCACCCCCGAGCTCATCGAGGAGGGCTTCGTGCGCGAGGTGATCTCCAAACTCCAGACCCAGCGCAAGGAGGCGGGCCTCGAGGTGACGGACCACATCCTCATCACGCTGGATACCACCCCCAGGCTTCGGGATGCGGTGCTCGGCGGCCAGCAGGAGATCCTGCGCGCGGCGCTGGCGGACGGCCTCGCCGTCGCGAAGCCGGAGGGCTTTGTGCGGGAGTGGTCCATCAACGGCGAGGCGGCCGTCATCGGCATCCGAAAGGCGTAAGAAGCGCCGGCAGGCGCGGGGAGGCGCGGCATGACCATTCTGGAGCGGTTTGTGCGGTCCAAGACCGGGCGTCCGGAGGACTGCGAGGACATCCTCTTTATGGGCGAACACTTCGCCGCCGTCATTGACGGCGCCACCGCCCGGACGGGCGCCCGCTTTGGCGGCGTGACGGCCGGGCGGCGGGCCGCGCTCCTGGCGCACTCTGCCCTTGAAACGCTGCCCGGGAACGCGGACCTTCCCCAAACCCTGCGGCACCTGACGGCGGCATTCGCCGGGTACGCCCGCGAAGCCGGACTCTCGCTGGAGGACGGCGAACGCCCGTCGGCCGCCGCCGCGATCTACAGCCGGCGGCGGCGCGAGGTATGGCTCATCGGGGACTGCCGCTGCCGGATCGGCGAGATCGAGTACGATAACCCCAACGGCATTGACCGCGCCGTCGCCGGCGCCCGCAGTCTCCTCAATCAGGCCGAGCTGGAAAAGGGGCGGACGGCGGCCTCTATCATGGCCCACGACCCTGGAGCGGAATTCATCCGCCCGCTTTTGATGGCGCAGTTCCGGTTCCAGAACCGCGCGCCGGGGTCCGCGGGCGGCTACGGCTATTCGGCCATCGACGGACGGGAGATCCCCCCTTCCCTGGTGCGGACGGTGCGGCTGCGCCCGGAGGACTGCGAGCTTTCCCTGGCTTCCGACGGATACCCGGTGCTGGCGGACACGCTGGCCGGGTGCGAGCGGGCGCTGGCCGACCTCCTCGCGGCAGACCCGCTGTGCATTTTTGTCAACCGGGGCGTGAAAGGACTGCGGCCCGGGCTTGAATCCTACGATGACCGGGCGTACCTGCGCCTCGCGCCGTGACGGCAGGCCCGGACGAGCGCCAGAAATATCGTCAATTTTTCAATTCAAGCATTGCGCTTCGGCGTGGGTTGTGTTATAATACCGCTCGTTGACGGCGCGACCGCCGCCCGGAACCGGCACGCGGTGCCGGCGCCAAAAACCTCATAGCACGTGGAGAAGTCGCCTAGCTTGGTCGAGGGCGCGCGACTGGAAATCGCGTAGGCGTCAAAAGCGTCTCGAGGGTTCGAATCCCTCCTTCTCCGCCAAAACCCCGGAAACCCAGCGTTTCCGGGGCTTTTCCTTTTTCGGTGATCTCCGCCACCCTCCGGTTTGCCGCGGTGTTGACCTGCTTCCTTCAAGCTGATGAACCGAGGGGTGCCCGGTTTTCCGGGCGCCCCTTCACTTTGTTTCTCCCCCCGGCGCGGGCCGCAACGCGCCCTTTACCAGCGCGTACTCGGTGCCCCCTGCCGTTATGCGGCCGCCCTCAAGGAGCGCGCGCATCGCCGCCGCGTCAATCCCGGCCAGCCCCGCCCCTTTCAGCGCGTCCTTCCACACGGTAAACCCGCATCCTTCCTTCCAGCGGGAGCAGCCGAAGGCGCGGCTGTTCTCCGTCACCTCGCCCTGCCCGCAGACGGGGCACTTCACGCCCAGCTTCTGGGATTTGGGCTTTGACGCGCCCTTCGCGCCGCGCCGCCCCTTCGCCGGTTCGCGCTCAAAACGGGCCTCCGGCGCCCGCTGCGCCGCCTCCACCAGAAACGCGCCGTAGCGCCGGATGCCCTCCATGAACCGCGCGGCGAGCAGCGCGTTCTTCTCGGCGTCCTGCTGCCCCGCGATGTCGTTGAGCGCCTTTTCCCAGCGCCCGGTGGTCTCCGGCGAGGCAATCTCCTCCGGCACCACCCCGATCAGCCCCCGGCCCTTTTCGGTGGAAACAAGCGCCTTGCCCCGCCGCGACACGTACCCCACCTCGATCAGCCGCTCGATGACGGCGGCGCGGGTGGCGGGGGTGCCCAGACCCGAGGCCTTCATCCGCTCCCGCAGCGCCTCGTCCTCGATCAGCCTGCCCGCGTGCTCCATCATCGCCAGGAGCGACGCGTCCGTGTGGGGCGCGGGCGGCCTGGTCTTCTGCGCCTTGACGGAGACGCCCTTCACCGGGCGCGTCTCGCCGGGGACGACCCCGGGCACCCGCGGAAGGGCCTTCTCCTCCGGCTGATCCCTGTACAGCGCGCGCCAGCCCTCGGCCCTGGGCGTGGCGCCGCTGGTCCTGAAGGCGTGCGGCCCCACGCGGGTGAGAATCTCCGCCGACTCGTACTCGTAATCCGGGCAATAGGCGGCGATCAGCCGCCGCGCGATCAGGTCGAACACCTTTTTTTCCGGCTCCGGCAGGCGGTCAGCGCCCGCCTTGGCGCCGGTGGGGATGATGGCGTGGTGGTCTGTGACCCGCGCGTCGTTAAACACCCGGCCGAAGGCGACGGGCTTCGAAAGCGCGCCCGCCACGAAGGGCTGGTAGGCCTCCGGCAGCGCGTCCATCGCCCGCCTCGCGCCGGAGATCATGTCCCTGGGAAGAAAGCGGCTGTCGGTGCGGGGATAGGTGATGAGCTTGTGGGTTTCGTACAGCGCCTGCGCGATCTTCAGCGTCTTCGCCGCGGACAGGCCGAAGAGGCGGTTGGCGTCCCGCTGCAGGCTGGTCAGATCGTACAAAAGCGGCGGCGGCGTCTTTTTCAGCTCGCGCGACGCCTCCGCCACCACGCCGGTGCCACCCGCCGTCTCCGCCTTGATCTTCTTCGCGGCGGCCTCGTCGTAGGTGCGGGTCTCCTTCGTTTCCGGGTCCAGCCACAGCCCTTCGTAGTCGCCGAAATCCGCGCGAATCTCCCAGTAAGGCCTGGGCGCAAAGGCGGCGATCTCGGCGTCCCGCTGTACGATGAGCTTCAGCGTGGGCGTCTGCACGCGGCCCACCGAGAGCAGCGCGTCATAGCGCACCGTAAAGGCGCGGGAGGCGTTCATGCCCACCAGCCAGTCCGCCTCGGCGCGGCAGCGGGCGCTTCTGTACAGCGCGTCGTAGGCGGAGGCGGGCGCGAGGTTTTTCATCCCCTCCCGAATCGCCTGGTCCGTCATCGAGGAGATCCACAGCCGCAGAACCGGCTTTTTGCAGCCCGCCTGGTCGTAGATCAGCCGGAAGATCAGCTCGCCCTCGCGGCCGCTGTCGGTGGCGCAGATGACGCGGACGATGGCTTCGGCCTTCATCCATTTTTTGATGGCGGAAAACTGGGCGCGGGTCTTGGGCAGCACCTTGGCGGGGATCTTTTCCGGCAGGATCGGCAGGTCCTCCCGCCGCCATTTTTTGTATCGGGGGTCAATCTCGTCCGGATCGCACAGCTTTACCAGGTGGCCCAGCGCCCATGTGACCACGTAGCCGCCCCCGGTGAAGGCGCCCTCGGCCCGGGTTTTTGCGCCCACCACCCGCGCGATGTCCCGCGCCACGGAGGGCTTTTCGGCCACGATTAGCGTATCGTCAGCCATTCTCGCTCCAGGGGGCGGCCTGGCTCATCCGGCTGCCCAATACGTAATATTCGATCCACACATCCCGCTTCGCGTCGCTGCCGGCGGCGGTCAGGAGCACCGCCGTCACCTCCGCCGCACCAAAGGGGCCCACGTCCGTGGGCGTGGCCAGAAGGGCCACGTCGTCCTCCGTAGGCGCCAGCCGGATGCGCACCCAGTCCGCCTTGAGAATGCCCGGGTTTTTGATCCGGGCGCGGTAGGTGACCAGCTCATACCTGGCCGGGTCCGGCTCGGACACCTTTTTGAACTGGTCGGAACCCATGTCGCCGGAGAGGATCGCGCCGGCGATGGTGTTGAAGGCGGCCGGCTCTTCCGTCGCCGCCTGAACGAGTACGCCGGCCACCGACGCCCGGAGGTTCGTCCCCGCCAGCAAAAGGATGATGACCGCCAGCGCCGCCATCGTCACAATGGTCAGCACTCTTGCCAGTCTGCGCATCAAAACCGCACCCCCGTGGAAGCATTTTCTATACATTCTACCATGCGCCGGCGCGCCTGTCCATATGCGGAGCGCCGCGGACGGGAGGTTGTAATCGCCGCGGTTTTCGTTTATAATAAGGTATTGTATCATAGGGAGGGAGGCGGCCCCATGCCCGAAAAGCTGGTTCTCGTGGACGGCAACAGCCTGATGTACCGCGCCTACCACGCGCTGCCGCCGCTGGACAACGGCGAAGGCGTGCCCACCAACGCGGTGTACGGCTTTTTGTCGATGCTTTTGAGGGCGCTTGCGGACGAGAAGCCCGCCTACTGCGCCGTGGCCTTCGACCCCCACGGGCCGACCTTCCGGCACGCGGACTACGCCGACTACAAGGGCCACCGGCCGCCCACGCCGGACGACCTGCGCCCCCAGTTTCCCGTGGCGCGGGCGCTGCTCACCGCCATGGGCATCAAAATTCTGACGGTGGACACCTTCGAAGCCGACGACCTCCTGGGCACGCTGTCCAAAAAGGCCGAGGCGGCCGGGATCGACTCGGTGCTCATCACCGGCGACCGGGACGCCTTTCAGCTTTCGGGGCCCCACACCGCCATCCTGTACACCAAGCGGGGCATCACCGACACCGTGCGGGTGACCCCGGAATACATCCGCGAGACCTACGGCGTCGCGCCCGTTCAGCTGATCGACATGAAGGGGCTGATGGGCGACGCCTCCGACAACATTCCGGGGGTGCCCGGCGTGGGCGAGAAGACCGCCTCAAGGCTCATTGCCCAGTACGGGTCGCTGGAGAAGGTGCTGGAGGCCGCGCCCACGGAACAAAAGGGCAAGCTGCGCGAGCGGCTGACCGAGTTTGCCGATCAGGCGCGCCTTTCCAAGAAACTGGCGGCCATTGAGCGCGACGTGCCGGTGAACGTGGATTTTGCGGATCTGAAGCTGGGCTCCTTTGAGGGCGCGGTGCCGGAGCTGGAAGCGTACAAGCTCAAGAGCCTGATCCCGCGCCTTGCGCAGCTCTCCGCGCCGAGGGCGGAAAAGGCCGCGCCGGAAGCCGAAGCCCGCGCCGCGTGGCGCGACGTCGAACGGGCGGACAGCGCCCGGGCCCTCGCCGCGTGGGCGGCAAAAAACGCCGCGGCGGCGACCGCGATCACCTTTGACGGCGCGCTGACCGCCGCCTCCGCCAGCGGCGCGCGCATCAGCGCGCCCACCGGGGGCGATCTGATCAGCGCCGGCCTTGACACGGGCGAAGCGCTTTCGGCGCTCTCCCCCATCCTGGAATCGCCGGAGGAAAAGATTCTGCCCGACGTAAAGGCGCTGATCCACCTGCTGGAGCCGCTGAAGGTGGGGCTGAACGGCCCGGCCTTTGACGCGCGCCTGGCCGGGTACGTGCTGGATTCCTCCCGCAAAAAATACGCGCTGGAGGCGCTCATTGCGGACGGCGGATACGACGCCCACCCCGCCTCGGCGCTCTTTGAGCTCTCCCGCGACCAAAAGGCGCGGCTGGAGGAGACCGGCATGGCCGGGCTCTACCGCGACATCGAGCTGCCCCTGTCCCGCACCCTCTACGCCATGGAGCGCGAGGGCTTTCTCGTAGACCGGGAGGAACTGATGCGCCTGGGCGCCATCTATTCCGCGCGCATCGCGGAGCTGACGGCGCAGATCCACGCCTACGCGGGGTATCCGGTCAACATCAACTCTCCCAAGCAGCTGGGCGAGCTGCTCTTCGAAAAGCTGGGGCTTGCCGCCGGGCGCAAGACGTCCCGCGGGTACTCCACCGACGCGGAGACGCTGGAAAACCTCTACGACGCCCACCCGGTGGTGCCGCTGATTCTCGAACACCGCAAGTACCAGAAGCTCAGCGGTACCTACATCGATGCGCTGATGCGCCAGCAGGGGCCCGACGGGCGCATCCACACCCGCTTTGACCAGACCGCCGCCGCCACCGGGCGCATTTCGTCGGTGGACCCCAACCTGCAAAACATCCCCGTGCGCAGCGACCTGGGCCGCGAGATCCGCAAGGCCTTCATCGCCCGGCCCGGCTGGATGCTGGTGGACGCCGACTATTCCCAGATCGAGCTGCGGGTGCTGGCCCACATGTCCGGCGACCCGGTGATGATCGACGCCTTTGAAAAGGGACAGGACATCCACCGCCGCACCGCCGCCGAGGTCTACGGCGTTTCGCTGGATGCGGTCACCCCCGCGATGCGCTCCGCGGCCAAGGCGGTCAACTTCGGCATCGTCTACGGCATATCCGACTTCGGCCTGGCGCGCAACATCGGCGTCAGCCGCAGGCAGGCGGCGGAATTTATCGACCGCTACCTCACCCGCTACGCGGGCATCAAGCGCTTTATGGACGAGTCGGTGGCCCAGGGCAAGCTCCAGGGCTACGTGTCCACCATGTTCGGCCGCAGGCGGTATCTGCCGGAGCTGTCCAGCGCCAACTACAACACCCGCTCCTTTGGCGAACGCGCCGCGATGAACAGCCCCATCCAGGGCACCGCGGCGGACATCATCAAGCTGGCCATGGTCGAAGCCCACCGCTCCCTCGAGCGGGAGGGCCTTGCGGCGAAGCTGATTCTGCAGGTTCACGATGAGCTGATCGTCGAAAGCCCGCCGGAGGAGATTGAGCGCGTCAGCGCGCTGGTCCGCGCGGCGATGGAGGGCGTGGCGCGCCTTAACGTGCCGCTCAAGGTGGATCTATGCGTTGGGAGGGACTGGAATGCGTGCAAGTAATCCTTACGTGGTCGGCCTGACCGGCGGGGTTTCCACCGGCAAGAGCACCATTCTGGCCGCGCTGAAGGAACTGGGCGCGTTTGTCCTGAGCGCCGACGACGCCTCCCACCGGCTGACCGCGCCGGACGGCGAGGCGCTCCCGGCCATCCGCGCGACCTTTGGCGACGGCGTGTTTTCGCCCGATGGCGCGCTTGACCGGCGGGCGCTGGGCGAAATCGTATTCCACGACGCCGGGAGCCGCCGCGCGCTGGAAGCCATCCTTCACCCCGCGGTGCAGCGCGAAATGCTGCGGGAAATTGCCGGGGCCGCCGAGGCGGGCACGCCCGCGGTGATCATGGAGGTGCCGCTTTTGTACGAAACGGGCATGGACGCGCTGTGCGACGAGGTGTGGGTGGCGCTTTTGGATGACGAAAGCCAGATTCTGCGGCTGATGAACCGCGACCGGCTCACCCGAGACCAGGCGCTGGCCCGCATCCGCAGCCAGATGCCGTTGGAGGAAAAGGCCCGGCGCGCCGACGTGGTGATCCGCACCGATAAGAGCGCCTCCGACGTGCAAAAGGAAGTGGCGCACCTGTACCGGGATCTTCAAAAGAGGGCTGCCCGATGAGATCGACGCTGGGATACGCGCCCAGGCGATCGAGGCGCAGGCGGTTAAGGCGCAGGCGCGGCATCCGCCTCATCCTGCCGCTGATCGCGGTGCTCCTGGTGATCTCCGTCGCCTACTACGTGTTCTTCTTTCCGAAGGACGTCAAGAAGGTTTCCTACCCCCTGGACTACCGGGACAAGATCGAAGCCTACGCCGCCGAGTACCAGCTGGACCCCGCGCGGGTGGCGTCGGTGATCTACTGCGAGTCCTCCTTCCAGCCCGAGGCGGTCAGTTCCGCCGGCGCCCGGGGGCTGATGCAGATCATGCCTGAAACCGGCGAATGGATCGCGCTGAAGCTGGACGAGGCCGACGCCTACGCCGACGACGACCTCTTTGATCCGGACACCAACATCCGCTACGGCTGCTGGTATTTGCAGTACCTGGACGAGCGCTACGACGGCGACCTGACCAAGGCCACCGCCGCCTACCACGCGGGCGGCACCCGCGTGGACGAATGGCTGACCGACAAAACCTATTCCTCCGACGGCGTGACGCTGGCCTACATCCCCTACGATTCCACGCGGGAATACGTGGCCCGGGTCAAGACCGCCTACGAGCACTACAAGGAGATCTTTAGCGCATGATGCCACAATCTGTCCGGCTGGCCGCCGTGCTCCTCGCCACGCTGCTGCTCGCGGGCTGCGCGGGCGACAGCCGGACCATCACGCTCCTGGACGAGGGCGCCACGGCGCCGCCCGAATACAGCCAGGCGGCGGTGGACGAATACGCGGGCGAGGGCGAATACGCGCCGGACAGCGCGATCGCCCCGGGCGAGGTCATGCCGGCGCCCGCCAGCCAGGAAGCGCTGAAAAACGCCGCGCAGGCGGACTCCGAGACCGGCGGCACGGTCACCGGCAATTACGCCTCCGCCGATCTGGTGCTGGGGCTCGTGGCGGGGCCCGACGCCGAGATCAACCCGCTGCACGCCAAGTACCGCGACGTGATGACCGTCAACGCTCTGGTGTACGAATCGCTGGTGGAGCTGGACGAAAACCGGCAGCCGTCGCCACTGCTCGCCGACCGCTGGACGGTGACCGGGAACACCTGGATGTTTACGCTGCGGAGCACCGTCAGCTTCCACAACGGCGACCGGCTGACCGCCCAGGATGTGGTGGCCAGCTACAACGAGATCATGAAATACCCGGCCAACTACTGGCAGCCGCTTTTGAGCCAGGCGGTGGACACCATGACCGCCGCGGACGAATCCACCGTGGTGGTCAAGGCCAAGGGCTCCATCGGCTACATGCTGCTCTACGCGATGACCTTCCCCGTGGTCTCCAGCGCCACGGTGTCCGCCGCGCAGCCCTTCGGCACCGGGCCCTACTGGTACATCAGCTACAGCTCGGGCTACGCCCTTCGCATCGAGGAGAACCCGCTTTGGTGGCGGCGCGCCGACACCGCCATCCATTCGCTGGTGGGCGTCATCTGCGCCAACAACAAGGTGGCGATGAGCCTGCTCGAGACCGGCGAGATCAACGGGCTGGCCAGCGAATACCCCACCATCGCGCTGAGCCGCCAGCTCAGCGACCGGCAGGCGGTGGAATATTCCGCCAACACCTACGAGTGCATCGTCCCCAACCTGCGGGATCAGATCCTGGGGGACATTTCGGTGCGCCGGGCGCTGATGTACGCCATTGACCGCACCACCCTGGCCGCCACCGTCTATGCGGGCCTCGTGCAGGAGAGCGAGGTGCCGGTGGTCCCCGGCTCCTGGATCTACAACGCCCAGGCCACCCGCTTCAACTACAGCCCCGAGCGCGCGCTGAAGCTTCTCAACGAGGCGGGCTGGACGGATGTGGACGGCGACAACCTGCTGGAAAAGGAGATCGACGGCAGCCTCGTCCCCCTGAAGCTGACCCTCATCACCTACGACCGGGGCACCACCTCCACCCGCTCCGAAGCGGCGGATATCCTGGCCTCGCAGCTGCGCCTGGTGGGCTTTGACGTGGGCATCAAGGTGCTCACCAGCCGCCAGGTCTATGACAACATGAACAACGGCGATTTCCAGCTGGCCCTGTGCGCCTTCGAGCTCAGCGACATCCCCAACCTCAACTTCCTCGTCGGAAAGAGCGGCACGTCCAACTACGCGCGCTACGCCAGCGACGACATGGAGGCCCTCCTCCGCGCCGCCTGGAGCGCCGAAACCCAGGAGGATTTGCAGCGCGAAATGTACAGCCTGCAGATCAAGCTTGTGGAGGATTTGCCGATCCTGGGGCTCTTCTTCCGCACCGGGCTCACGGTTTCCAAAGTTCCGCTGGGGCAGCTGAAGGCGCCGCGCCAGGGCAACTGCCTGAGGGGGCTGCCCACTTCGTCCAGCATCAGCTAGGAGGATACCATGCGAGAAATTGGCGTCGGCATCATCGGATGGGGATTCATGGGGCGCACCCACGCCCACGCGCTCAGGGAAATGCCGCTTTTCTACCCCGGCTGCGGCTTTCGCCCGGTCATCCGGTCGGTGTGCACCCGCAGGATCGACGCGGCCCGGGAGGCCGCCCAGGCGCTGGGCGCGGCCCACTTTGCGGACGACTACCGGGAACTGATCGCGCGGGAGGACATTGACGTGCTGTCCGTCTCCACGCCAAACGCCCTCCACGAGGACATGATCCTGGACGCCCTTCGGGCCGGAAAGCACCTCTACATCGACAAGCCCCTGACCGTGGACGGCGCCTCCGCCGCCCGGATCGAGGCCGCCGCCCGCGCCTCGGGCAGCATCACCCAGATGGCCTTCAACAACCGCTTCTTCCCCAGCGTGCTGCGGGCAAAGCAGTTGATCGACGAGGGCCGCATCGGCAACCTGCTCACCTTCTCCGCCCGGTACGACCACTCCGGCTCCATCGATCCAAACCGCCCGGCCGGCTGGAAGATGCTGGACAGCGCCGGGGTGCTGCTGGACCTGGGCTCCCACGCGCTGGACATGCTGGCGCATCTGATCGGCTATCCGGAGCGGGTGCTGTGCCGGCTGCGCACCCTCTACCCGGAGCGGCCCGCGCCCGGCGGCGGCACGGCGGAAAACGTGGCGGACGACCAGGCCGTGATGCTGCTGGAAATGCCCGGCGGCGCGGTGGGCACCGCCACCGCCTCCAAGATCACCACCGGCGCGGAGGACGAATTGTCCTTTGAAATTTATGGGGACCGGGGCGCGGTCCGCTGGCGGCTGATGGAGGCCGACTACCTGGAGTTTTACGACAACACCCGCCCGGAGGCGGCGCTGGGCGGCGAACGCGGGTTTACGCGCATCGCCGCCACCGCGCGCTTTCCCGCGCCGGGCGGCGCGTTTTTGCCGCCCAAGAACCGCGTGGGCTGGGATCGGGCCCACATGCACTGCTACTACCGCTTTCTGGACTGCGTGAACCGGGGCGTCCCCGCCGACCCGGACCTGTTCGAGGGCGCGAAGCTGCAGTACCTGATGGACGCGATGGTCCGCTCCCATGAGCGCGGCGCGTGGGTGCGCTTTCCGGATTGATCCATACCAAAGGAGGGACGGGCATGTTCTCCCTGAGGCAGGAAGACCTGCTCTACAGCCTGCGGCCGGCGGGGCAGGCGCGCATCGCGCCGCCCATGGACGACCGGCGCGCCTGGGCGTCCTTTGATCCCGACGCGGCCCAGGCGCTGGTGGCGCTGGCGGATCGGGCGCTGGGCGCGCCGCTTCCGCAACTGACCGCGGGGGACTACCTGCGCCGCGACGGCGGAGACCCGCCGCCGGGTTACCGCGCCCGTCGGGAGCAGGCGTCGCACCTGATCCTGGCCGCCTGCATTGCCGGCGACGACAAATACCTGCCCCGCGCGGCAGACCTGATCTGGATGATTGCCGAGGAGACCGGCTGGGCGGTCTTCCCCCGGCGCGGCGCGCCGCTGCCGGCCTTCGGCTCGCCGGACATGGACGTTCACGCCGCCCGCACGGCGGAGCTTTTTGCGATGGCCCGGCAGATGGTGGGCGCGCATCTGGACCGGCTGACGCCCCAGATCACCGCCCGGATGGAGTACGAGCTGAGGCGGCGCGCCTTTGACCCGATCATCGCCCGGGACGGCGACGACTGGATGCACCTCTCCGGTGACACGCCCCGGGTCTGCGCCCATCTCATGGCCGCCTGTCTCGCGGCGGAAACGGACGAGGGCGAGCGGCGGTGGCAGGTGCTGCGGCGGCTTTTGAAGGTGCTCGAGGGCTACCTGCGCACGCTGCTGCCCGACGGCGGCGCCTCCGGCGGCCTGAAGCGCCACGTGGAGGCCGCTTCGGCGCTGGGCGACTGCTTCCACATGCTGTCGCTGGTCAGTGGCGGCGTGGTGGAGCTGCGGGACGAACCCCAGTTTGTCGACATGGCCATCCTGCCCTGCAAGGCCCACATCGGCGACGGCTGGTTTGTCAACCCGGGCGGCGACCCCCGGCCGCGGTTATCGCCCGACGTCCTCTTCCGCCTGGGCGAGGGCGTGCGCTCCGGCTGCCTCTGCGGCCTGGCCGCGTGGCTCCGGCGGCAAAGCCCCGCCCGGGCGCCGGAGGGCGAGGGGCTGTTTACCCTCCTGATGCACCTCCGGGGCCGGGCCGCGCTTCTGCGGGAGCCCGCGCGGCTGCCGCTGCCCGGTTCGGTGCTGCTGCCGGACATGGGCGTGGCCATCGCCCGCGGCGGCGACTTCTTTGTGGCGTTGACCGGAGGCGACCGGCGCGGCGCCTTCTCCCACCGGGACGCGGGCGATCTGACGCTGTACCACCGCGGACAGCCCGTTTTGGTGGACTGCGGCCTGCCGGACGCGAACGCCCACAGCGTGCCCGCGCTTGAGGGCGTGGAGCAGACCGGCGCACGCCGCGCGCCGGAGCCGCCGGAGCTTCGGAGCGACGGCTACTTTATGCTGACGCTGGGCATCGCTTACGCCTACCCGCCCGCCGCGAAGCTCTTCAGCTGGCAGCGCAGTCTGATTCTGACGCCGGGCGAGGACGCGGTGCGCCTCATTGACGCCTTTGACTTCGACCAGGCGCAGCGGTACGCGACGGAGCGGTTTATCACCCCCTTTGAGCCGGTGCTCGCAGAGGGTCTCGCCACGCTGGGGCCCGTCGGTCTGCGCTTTCCCCCGGAGCTGATCCCCTCCGTCACCCCCGTCGAGCTTTCCGAGCCGCGCCTGCGCGCGCTGTGGGGCGACAGGCTCTACCGCCTGGAACTGACCGCGCCGGAGCGCGCGCCCGGCGGGCGGCTGGATTTTACGTTCTTCCCCGCCACCTGAGGCGGACGGAATAGAAAGGAAGTGTCCTCCCATGACCCCGTTCCAAAAGAAGTATGAGGCGCAGATCGCCGAGCTCGCCAAGGCTTCAAACCGCCTGGCCGAGGTGGGCTTTGTCACCAGCCAGGGCGGAAACCTGTCGCTGCGCGCCGACGAAAACGTGGTGCTGATCACCCCCACCAAGGTGGCCAAAATCGCCGTCACCTTTGAGGACATCTGCGCCGTGGACATGACCGGAAAGGTGCTCTACGTCAAGGAGGGCAGAAAGCCCACCGGCGAGTGGCCCTTCCACGTGCGCATCATGAACAAGCGGCCGGACGTCCGCGGCATCGTCCACGCCCACCCGCCCATCCTGACCGGCTTCGCCATCGCCGGCGGCGACTGGCTGCAGATGCCCTTTTTGCCGGAACCGGTGATCGAGGTGGGCCCGATGATCATGGTGCCCTACGCCGAACCGCTGTCCGATCAGCTGGCGATAAACTTTGACGCGGTGATCGAAAAATCCAACGGCTTTCTGATGGAAAACCACGGCGCCGTGATGGTCAGCCCCGAGGGCGTGTGGCGCGCCATCGAGTTCCTGGAGATGATGGAGGCCGCGGGCAAGTCCATCCTGGTGGCGAAGATGCTGGGCAACACCAAGACCATCCCCGCCGCCGACGTCAAAAACCTTGAAAACGTGATCCGTATCCGCAACATGCCCATGCCCGGCCTGCCCGGCGTGGTCAAGAACCTGACGGACATCTTCGTGTAACGGCGCGAAGATCCGCAAAAAGAGAAGCCCCGCGCGGGGCTTCTCTTTTTGCGCCGATCCGCGGCGCTTTATCCTTGGTAAAAACCTCGTCAGACGGGCAGCAGCTTTTCTTCCCTGTTCAACAGCGTGCTGTCCAGCTTCATGGACTGGGCCTGGCGGTACTGGAAGTACTTCTCGGCCACCTGCGGGAAGAGGGCGTAGGAGAGCACGTCCTCCGGCTGCTCCACGTATTCCGCACATTCCTTCTTGTACTGCTCCAGCTCGGGCTTGAGGAGGTCCGCCGGGCGGCAGGTGATGACCTCCGCGTCGCCGATGACCTTCCTGCGCACTTCCTCGTTGACCGGGGCGGGCAGGCGGCCGTACTCGCCGCGCATCAGCGCCTGGGACTCCTTGGGGTTCATCTTGTAGCGCTCGCCGGTGATGACGTTCATCACCGCCTGAGTGCCGACGATCTGGCTGGTGGGCGTGACCAGCGGCGGATAGCCGAAGTCCTTGCGCACCCGCGGGATCTCCTCCAGCACCTCGTAGAACTTGTCGGACTTGCCGGCCTGCTTGAGCTGGTTAATGAGGTTGGACAGCATGCCGCCGGGCACCTGGTACAGTAGGGTGTTGATGTCGATCTTGAGCACCTTCGGGTCCAGGAAGCCTTCCTTCGTCAGCCGCTCGGCCACGCCGCGGAAGTGCACCGCGATTTCGGACAGAAGGCCGATGTCCAGCCCCGTATCGTACTCGGTGCCCCGGAGGGTGGCCACCATGGGCTCGGTAGCCGGCTGGGCCGTGCCGTTGCCCAAGGGCGACAGCGCGGTGTCGATGATGTCCGCCCCCGCCTCGATGGCCTTGAGGTAGGTCATGTCGCCGGTGCCGGTGGTGTTGTGGGTGTGCATGTGGATGGGCACCTTGACCGCCTGCTTGAGCTTCTTGACCAGGCTGTAGGCCTGGTAAGGCAAGAGCAGGTTCGCCATATCCTTGACGGCGATGGTGTCCGCGCCCATCTTCTCCAGCTTGATGGCCAGCTCCACAAAATAGTCCTCATTGTGGACGGGACTTGCAGTATAGCTCATGGCCGCCTCGGTGATGCCGCCGTACTTGCGGGTGGCCTTCATGGCGGTTTCCATGTTGCGGGTGTCGTTGAGGGCGTCAAAAATGCGGATGATGTTGATGCCGTTTTTGATGGACAGGCGGACGAATTCGTCCACCACGTCGTCGGCGTAATGCTTGTAGCCCAGAATGTTCTGGCCGCGCAGCAGCATCTGCAGCTTGGTCTTGGGCATGGCCTCGCGCAGCGCGCGCAGCCGGTGCCACGGGTCCTCGTTCAAAAAGCGCAGGCAGCTGTCAAAGGTGGCGCCGCCCCAGCACTCCAGCGAATAGTAGCCGACCCGGTCCAGTTTGTCCGCCGCGGGCAGCATGTCTTCCAGGCGCATGCGGGTGGCCGCCTGGGACTGGTGCGCGTCGCGCAGGATGGTGTCGGTAATCAAAACTTTTCCCATGGTCTTTTCCCTCCTCGCTCATTTAGTACCCGGCCGCGGCCCCTGTGAACCGCGGAGCGTGGGCCGTCAGGAAATCGCGACCAGCGGATCGCCCGAGTTGACGGACGCGCCCTTGGCAACGATGATCGACGCGACGACGCCGTCGCGCGGCGAGATGATTTCATTTTCCATCTTCATGGCTTCGAGAATGAGCAGCGTCTGGCCCTTTTTGACGGCCGCGCCCTCGGATACGCTGATGGACACGATGCTGCCCGGCATGGGCGCCTTGACGACCTCGGCACCGGCGGGAGCGGCCTTCGCCGGCGCGGCGGCGGGCGCCTGGGCGACCGGCGCGGCAGCGGGGGCCGCGGCGGGGCCGGCGCGGCGGCGGGTGCGGCGGCGGGGGCGGGCGCCGGCGCGGCATAGGCCGGCGCGGACGCGAACGCGGCGACTTCTTCGACCTCAACCTGATACCCCTGACCGTTGACCGTTATCTGAAATTTACGCATGGAAGCTTCCTCCTTCATAAAATTGACGCGCGGCGCCAGGCCGGCGCTCGTTTCGTGCGGGGCTTTTCGGCCCTTGGATCAGTGGACGTTTTCCCTGCGGCCGGCGTCCGCCCATGCGCCCTCGCGGCGCACGGAACGCACCATAAGGCGCCTGCCCTCCGCCTGTCCCATCACGGCCACGGCCGCGGCGATGGCCGCAACCACCGCGCCGTCGACGCCCGCGTAGGCCGCCGGGGCCGGGGCCGCCGCCTGGGAAACGGGGACGGAGGCGGACGCCTTGGCGCCGGGCCGGCGCAATACGGCGATCAGGATGGCCAGCAGCAGCGCCACGATCACCGCAAAGCCGATGATCATTTCGTTCAGCGGAAACAGATAGACCGTATTCACCACAGTTTCGGTTGCGCTTTGCATGATATCCTTCCTTTCCCGGCTACACCGGCAGGTTCGCGTGCTTCTTGGGGAGGCGCGCGTCCCGCTTTCCGGACAGGACTTCCATCGCGGCCACCAGCATCATGCGGCTTTCGGCGGGCTCGATCACATCGTCCACGTAGCCGTGCCGCGCGGCGTTGAGGCCGTCGGCGATGTTGTCGGCGTATTCCTGCTCGAGCTCGGCGCGCTTTTGCTGGGCGTCCGCCTGGCCCTTCAGCTTGCCGTTCATCAGCACCTGTACGGCGGCGGGCACATCCAGCGGGGCGATGACGCTGCCCGGCCAGGCGTAGACCACGTCGGCCGAGGCGCGGGCCGCCAGCACCATGTAGGCGGCGGCGATGGCCTTGCCGGTGACCAGCGCGATGCGGGCGCCTGCGGCTTCGGACAGCGCGCCCATCAGCGCCGCGCCCGCGCCCGCCAGGGCCGCCTGGCCGGAAGCGCCCGCGACGGAGAAACCGGTGGAATCCACCAGCGTCAGAATGGGCAGGTTGAAACTGTCGCAGAAGCGCACAAACCGCGCGGCCTTTTTCATGCCGCAGGCGGTCAGCGCGCCGCCGTCCTTTACGGGCTGCGTCGCCACGATGCCGATGGTGCGGCCGCCCAGCTTCGCCAGCGCGGTGATCATCGAATCGGCGTGGCCCGCGCCCAACTCCAGCACGGAGCCCAGGTCCGCCACGGCGTCGATCACCACATGGGCGTCGGGCGAGGCGGTCAGCTCATTGAGCGCCGGGGCGAGGCGGTTGAAGTCGTCCGCGCCGGCCAGGTCCACAGGCGATGCGTCCAGATTGTTGTCCGGCAGCATGCCCACCACCTGGCGCGCCAGGAGGATGGCCTCCCCGTCGGTCTTGCCCACCAGGTGCGCCACGCCGCCGGCCGCGCAGGCGGCGGCGCCGCCCAGCTTTTCGGCGTCCACGGTTTCGCCGGTGTTGGCGGACACCACCTGCGGGCCGTTGACATATAGCCGCGCCGCGCTGGAGCAGATGATCACGTCGCTCATCATGGCGATCACCGCGGCCGAGGCCGCGCACTGGCCCATCACCAGCGCGATCTGCGGCACCACGCCCGAAAGCTGCGCCGCCTGCGCGGCGATCTGCGCGTAGGCGTCCACCGCGGCCACGCCCTCAAGGAGCTTCGCGCCCATTGAATCATACATCGAAACGACGGGGCTGCCGGTCTTTTTCGCCAGCTCCATCACCTTGACAATTTTGCGCGCGTGTTCGCGGCCCACCGCGCCGCCGCTGGATATGTAATCCTGCGCCCAGACATATACGGGGCGGCCGTCGACGAGGCCGTAGCCCGTCACCACGCCCGATTCGCCCCCTCGCCCGGACAGCGCGTCCAGCTCGACGAAGCTGGCTTCGTCAAAGAGCTGCGCCACGCGCTCCCGTGCGGTCAGCTTCTGCAGTTTCTTCTGCTCGGCCGCGCGGTCCGCTTCGCCCTTCATGATCGCTTGCTTGCGCTCGCGAATGAGGGGTAGATTGCGCTCAACACTCATTGTGATCCCTCCAACGCTCTATGTATAAGGAAATGTCCAAATTCCCACAAATTCAGTATTTCGACGGCGTCCTCATTTTTCCTGCCGCGCGAAAGATTATTTTTCCTTTTTATCTCCGGAGAAACGGCCGCGGATCCCGCGCCAATTTTTGGTGTCCGCTTGAGGTCAATCGGCCGTCCGTATGCTATAATACCCAAAAAAGGACGGGTGAGGGCCGCATGATCGAGAAAATTTTGCTGGAACGCGCCGGGTTGATCGGCGTTTCGCTTTCGCCGGAGGCCGCGGAGCAGTTTGCCCGCTACCGCGCCATGGTGGCCGAAGCCAACCGCACGATGAACCTGACCCGCGTTTCCGAAGCGGCCGAGGAGGCCGTGGACCGGGACGCGCTGGACGCGCTGGCGCCGCTGAGAATTCCCGGCCTGATGGACGGCGTACGGACGCTGGCGGACGTGGGCAGCGGCGCGGGCGTGCCGGGGGTGGTGCTGGCCATCGCGCTGCCCGGCGTCAGGGTGACGCTCTTTGACGCGCTCAAAAAGCGGGTGGACTTTCTCAACCGCGTGTGCGGTGCGCTGTCCCTGAACGCCCGCGCGGTGCACCTGAGAAGCGAGGACGCCGCCCGGGACGGCGCCTTCCGGGACGCCTTTGACTGCGCCACGGCGCGGGCGGTGGCGCCCCTTCCGTCGCTTCTCGAACTGGCGCTGCCGCTGGTGCGGCCGGGGGGCTTTCTGTGCGCCTACAAGGGGCCGGCGCTTTCGGAGGAACTCCCCGCGGCGCGGCGCGCCCTCGCCCTTTTGAAGGGCGCGCCCCGGACGCCGGTGTCCCTTCCGATTCCCGGGCGCGACTGGGACCACAGGCTTCTGGTTGTGGATAAAACCGCGCCCACCCCCGCCGCCTATCCCAGAAGGGCGGGCGAGAGCGCGAAAAACCCATTGTAGCCCGGCGGCGCGCCCCGCGCGGCGGGGTGAATTGCGCTTGCAACCGGCGCATCCTTGTGCTAAAGTGTAAAAGGAAAATTATTGCCCGCGGGATTGGGAGGGCTTGCCATGTCCAACGAAAAACTTCGCTCCGCGCAGACCGACCGTCTGGTGGACGCGCTGCTGCTTCTGGAGAGCCGCGAGGAGTGCTACCAGCTGTTGGAGGACCTGCTCACGGTCCGCGAACTCCAGGATCTGGCGCAGCGGCTGGAGGTGGCGCGCCTGCTCACCGCCAGGGTCACCTACAACGAAATCGCCCACAGAACCGGCGTGTCCACCGCGACGATCAGCCGGGTCAACCGCTCGCTGAGCTACGGCGCGGGCGGCTACCAGCGCATTTTGGAAAAACTGGAGGAAACCCGTACCGATGATTGATCTATCCCGCCTGAATCCGCCCCAGCGGGAGGCGGTGCTCGCCACCGAAGGCCCGCTTCTGGTCCTGGCCGGGGCGGGCTCCGGCAAGACCCGCGTGCTCACCCACCGCATCGCCCGCCTGATCGAAACGGGCGTGCCCGCCTGGTCGATCCTGGCCATCACCTTCACCAACAAGGCCGCCCGCGAGATGCGTGCGCGGGTGATCGCGCTGGCCGGGGAAACCGTTTCCGACGCCTGGGTGATGACCTTCCACGCCTGCTGCGCCCGCATCCTGCGCCGCGACATCGAAAAGCTGGGCTACAAGCGCGCCTTTTCCATCTACGACGACGACGACCAGAAGTCGCTCATCCGCCGGCTCATCGCCGAGCTCAACCTGGACGAAAAGCTCTACCCCGTACAGGCGGTGCGCGCGGCCATCTCCGACGCCAAGAATAAACTCCAGACCCCCGCCGAATGGCTGGAATCCGCCGGAAACGACTTCAAGGCGCAAAAAATCGCGGAGGTCTACAAACAATACGAAAAGAAGCTCCGGGAGAACAGCGCGCTGGACTTTGACGATCTGCTCATCAAAACGCTGGAGCTCTTCGCCGCCCATCCGCCGGTATTGGATTACTACCGCCAGAAGTTCCGCTATATCCTGGTGGACGAATACCAGGACACCAACCGCGCCCAGTACGAGCTGATCCGCCTGATCGCGGGCGAACGGCGCAATCTTTGCGTGGTGGGCGACGACGACCAGTCCATTTACGGCTGGCGCGGCGCGGACATCCGCAACATTCTCGACTTTGAAAAGGACTACCCCGACGCGAAGGTGATCAAGCTCGAGCAGAACTACCGCTCCACCGCGTCGATCCTCGAGGCCGCCAACCAGGTGGTGGCCCACAACCGGGGCCGCAAGGAAAAGGCGCTGTGGACCGACGCCGGCGAGGGCGCGCCCCTCGAGCTGTACGAGGCGCTGGACGAGCGCGACGAGGCCGCCTGGGTGTGCGCAAAGCTCCGGGAACTGCAGCGGGCGGGCATCGCTCCCGGCGACGCGGCGGTGCTGTACCGCGTCAACGCCCAGTCCCGCGTGATTGAGGAGGCCCTGGTGCGCAGCGGCATCCCCTACCGGGTGTACGGCGGCCTCCGGTTCTACGACCGCAAGGAAGTCAAGGACCTGGTGGCCTACCTGCGCCTCGTCGTCAACCCCGACGACGAGGTATCCCTCCGGCGCGTCATCAACGAGCCCAAGCGCGCCATCGGCGACGCCACGGTGGAGCTCATCGCCGGCTACGCCCAGCGGGAAGGCCTGCCCCTCTTCGCCGCGGTGATGGATTCCGAAGGCGCGCGCCTTCCCGGCCGCGCCCGTGCCGCGGTGACGGGCTTCGCGGAAATCATGCTGGCGCTGATGGAGGCGTACGTCACCATGGAACCGGAGCCCTTCGTGCGCCACCTGATCGAAAAAACCGGCTTCAAAAAGCAGTACGAGGCCGACAAGACCGACGAGGGCCGGGCGCGGCTGGAGAACATCGAGGAATTTGTCGGCGCGGTGGCCCAGTACCAGCAGCAGAACCCCGAGGGCGGCATCGAGGGTTTTCTGGAAAACGTGGCGCTGGTGTCCGATTTGGACAACCTGCCCGAAACCCAGCGCCCGCTGACCCTGATGACGCTGCACTCCGCCAAGGGGCTGGAGTTCCCGGCGGTATTCCTGGTGGGGCTGGAGGAGGGGCTTTTCCCCACCACACGCGCCACCTACGACGACGAAAAGCTGGAGGAGGAGCGCCGGCTCTGCTACGTGGGCATTACCCGCGCGATGAAGCGGCTGTTTCTCAGCCACGCCCGCACGCGCATGCTCTTCGGCGCGCGGCAGGCGTTTCCCCGGTCCCGCTTTGTGGACGAGATTCCGCCCCGCCTGATCGGGGACAGCCGCGCTTTGCGGCAGGCGCCGGAGCGGCTGTCCCGCCCCGCGGGCGCGGCGGAGCGCCCGGCGGCGCCCCGGCCCCAGGCCGCCTGGCAGCCGGCAAAGGCCGCCGGTCAGGGCGCGGCGCTGGGCATTCCGGGCCTCTCGAAGGGCTTCGTGCCCTCCCAGGCGCGCTCGGTGGAGCCGCTGACGCTTTTCAAGGCGGGCGACCGGGTGCTGCACCGCGTGTTCGGCCGCGGCACCGTGGAGGAAGTCCGCGGCGCGGGTCGGGAGGCCCGGCTGGTGATCTCCTTTGACGAACGCGGCCAGAAGATCTTCCCCGCCGACACCGCGCCTGTGGTCAAGGCGGAATAAGAGGAGGGCGTGCCCCGTGGAAGGCGAAATGCGCCGCCTGGTGGACCGGCTCAATGAAACCGGCTACCAGTACTATACGCTGAGCGAACCGTCCGTTTCCGACCGGGAATGGGACGAGATGTACGATCGCCTGACGCGCCTGGAGAAGGAGACCGGCGTCACGCTGCCGGACTCCCCCACCCGGCGCGTGGGCAGCCGGCCGCTCTCCGGCTTTGCCCAGCACCGGCACCTGGCGAGATTGTGGTCGATGGACAAGGCGCAGTCGGTTCCGGCGGTGCGCGAGTGGGCGCAGCGGGCGGAAAAACTGCGGGAGGCGGCCATCTCCGCGGGTGCGGCTTTGCCGCCCCTTTCCTTCGTGGTGGAGCACAAGTTTGACGGGCTGACCATCAACCTGACGTACGAGGGCGGCCGCCTGGTGCAGGCCGCCACCCGCGGAAACGGCGAGGTGGGCGAGGGCATCCTGCCCCAGGTGATGACCATCCGCGCGGTGCCCCTCTCCATTCCCTACCAGGGGCGCATGGAGGTACACGGCGAGGGCTTCATGCGCCTTTCCGTCTTTGACGCCTACAACAAAACCGCCGCCGAGCCGCTGAAGAGCCCCCGCAACGCCGCCGCCGGCGCGCTGCGCAACCTGGACCCCGCCGTTACCGCCGCCCGCAGGCTGGACGCCCGCTTCTACAACGTGGGCTACATCGAGGGCCGCGCCTTCCGCGACCAGTGGGAGATGCTCGCCTTCCTCCGGGAAAACCGCTTTCCGGTGTCCGACTGCGAAAGGATGGCCCCCTCCATCGACGGGGCCATCGCCGCCGTGGCGGAGATCGAGGCCGCCCGGGGCGATCTGGACTACCTGATCGACGGCGCGGTGATCAAGATCTGCGACTTCGCCACCCGCGAAAAACTGGGCTGCACCGACAAGTTCCCCCGCTGGGCCGTGGCCTACAAGTTTGAGGCGGAGGAAGTCACCGCCACGCTGGAAAGGGTCACCTGGGAGTTGGGCCGCACCGGCAAGCTCACGCCGCTGGCCCATGTTTCGCCGGTCGCGCTGGCGGGCGCCACGGTCCGGCGCGCCACCCTCAACAACTTCGGCGATATCCAGCGAAAGCGGGTGCGGTTGGGCGCCCGGGTGTGGATTCGCCGCTCCAACGAGGTGATCCCGGAGATCATGGGCCGCGTGGAGGAGTATGTGCCCGACGAGCGCGACATCCTGCCCCCGGAAAAGTGCCCGGCCTGCGATACCCCGGTGGCAGAAAGGGGCGCGAACCTCTTCTGCCCCAACCGCAACTGCCCGCCCCAGGTGGTGGCGCGGCTCGCCCACTTCGCCAGCCGGGACGCGCTGGACATCGAGGGCCTGTCGGACAGGACCTGCGCGCTGCTCTACGAGGCGCTGGGCGTGTCCGAGCCGGCGGACCTGTACCACCTCACCGCGGAACAGCTGATTCCCCTGGATCGCTTCGGCCCCAAAAAGGCCGAAAACCTGATCGCCGCCCTCGCCGCCAGCCGGCGCCCGCCGCTGGACGCCTTCCTCTACGCGGTGGGCATCCCCAACGTGGGCCGCAAGACCGCGCGGGATCTGGCGGCGCGCTTTGGATCCATGGAGGCCCTCGCCGCCGCGGACGCGGAGGCGCTGACCGCCGTCGACGAGGTAGGCCCCGTGGTCGCCCAGAGCATCGCGGACTTCTTTAACGACCCCGGCAGCGTGCGGATGCTGGAGGCGCTCAAAAGCGCGGACGTCCTCCCCGTCGCCCCCGCCGCGCCGAAGGCCGGCCCCCTTGCCGGCGTCACCGTGGTGCTGACGGGCTCCCTCGCCTCCATGACGCGGGGCGAGGCCGAAAAGCTGATCGAATCCCTGGGCGGCACCGCCGCGTCGTCGGTCTCCAAAAAGACCGGCCTCGTGGTCTACGGCGAGGCCGCCGGCTCCAAGCTGGAAAAGGCGCGGGCGCTGGGCGTGCGCACGGTGGACGAAGATCAATTTCTCACAATGATTCGATCAAATTAACGCACAGCCCCGGAATTTTTGTGGTATACTACTGGGATGATACCCGTAGCGGAGGAATGCCCATGAACAGCATGACCGGGTACGGGCGCGGCGCCGTCGAGCGCGACGGACGCCAGCTCACCCTCGAGATCCGTTCGGTCAACCACCGGTTTCTGGACCTGAGCCTGCGCCTGCCCCGCTCGCTGGGCTTCTGCGAGCAGGCGATTCGCGAGCGCGTCGGAAAAAGGCTGTCCCGCGGCCATGCGGACGTGTTCGCCACCTACCGCAACCTCCGGGATGATTCCCGCACCGCGGTGGTCGATCCGGCGCTTCTCACCGCCTACCTGGCCGCGCTGGACGGGATTGCCCGGGCGTCGGGCCTTCCGGATGACCGCAGCGTGATGCGCGTGGCCGCCATGCGGGATGTGATCGTGGTGACGGAGGCCGAGGAGGACCCGGAGGCGCTGATGGCGCTGACGATGGACGCGCTGGATCTGGCCCTGGACGACCTCGCCGCCATGCGGGCCAAGGAGGGCGCGGCGATGGCGCGGGACATGGCCGGCCGCATCGACGCCCTCGAGGCGGTAACCGAAAAGATCGAGGCCCGCTACCCGCAGGCGCTGGAGGAATACGCCGCGCGCCTTCGCGCCCGGATCGAGGAGCTGGTGGCCAGCTGCGACGAGCAGCGCCTTTTGCAGGAGGTGGCCATCATGGCCGACCGCAGCGCCATCGCCGAGGAAACGGTGCGGCTGCGCAGCCACTTTTCGCAGATTCGCGGCATGCTGGCCGCCTCAGAGCCCACGGGCCGCAAGCTGGACTTTATCGTGCAGGAGCTCAACCGCGAGGTCAACACCATCTCCTCCAAGTCGCAGGATATCCCGATCACGCAGCTGGTGGTGCTGGCAAAATCGGAAATCGAAAAGCTGCGCGAACAGGTACAAAACGTCGAATGAGGTGCGATACGAATGCCTAAGCCCGGGAAGCTGTTCGTCGTCTCCGGTCCGTCCGGCGTCGGCAAGGGTACGATCTGCCGCCTGTTCACCGCCAAGAGACCGGACATCTGGATGAGCATCAGCTGCGCCACGCGGGCGCCGCGCCCCGGCGAGGTGGAGGGCGTGCACTACTTCTTCGTCTCGGACGCGGAGTTTGACCGGATCATCGCGGAAAACGGCTTTCTGGAATATGCCAGCGTCCACGGCAACCGCTACGGCACGCCCCGCGCCGCCGTGGAAAAAAAGCTCTCCGAGGGCCGGGACGTGATCCTGGAGATCGACGTGCAGGGCGCGAATCAGGCCATGGGGCGCTACCCGGACATCCACGGCATCTTCGTGCTGCCGCCCTCCCGGGAGGAACTGCTCCGCCGGCTGATCGTGCGCGGCAGCGAAAACGCCGAGCAGCTCTGCCGCAGGCTCCGGAACGTCCCGGGCGAGCTGGTCCGCGGGGAGTGCTACCCGTCGCTGCTGCTCAACGACAACAAGGCCGCCGCCGCAAAGCGGCTGGGCGACATCGTCGACGGCCGGTTTGTCACCACCGAGGCCGACCGCGCGCTGCTTTTGGAACTTGAACGACAGTTTGCGGCCGAACCGGTCACCCCGGAATCGGTCGAGGCGCTGATTCGCAAATATAGGAGGTAACCTCATATGATGATCGAACCGCCCATCGGAGAACTGCTGGAAAAGGTGGACTGCCGCTACACGCTGGCGGTGGAGGCCTCGAAGCGCGCGCGGGAAATCATCGCCGGCGCGCAGCCGCTGATCGACACCAAGGAGGTCAAGCCCCTCTCCATCGCCATCGAGGAGATCAACCGCGGCCTGATCACCTATACCCGTGAACCGGAGGAGGAGAGCCGCTGATGCTGGAGGGTGTCCGCGTCGCGCTGGGCGTATCCGGCGGCATCGCCGCCTACAAGGCCTGCGAGCTGACCAGCCTCCTTCGGAAGGCGGGCGCCCAGGTCCGCGTGATCATGACCCGGAGCGCGCGCGAATTCGTGTCCCCGATGACCTTTGAAACCCTGAGCGGCAACCGCGCCGCGACGGACATGTTTGACCGCGCCTGGGAGATCGAGCACATTGCGCTGGCGAAGTGGGCGGACATCCTCGTCGTCGCGCCGGCCACCGCCAACATCCTGGCGAAGATGGCCCACGGCATCGCGGACGATCTTCTGTCCACCGTGGCCGTCGCCAGCCCGTCGCCCATCGCCGTCGCGCCCGCGATGAACACCGTCATGTGGTTCAGCCCCGCCAATCAGGCGAACGTGGCGCTGCTCGCCGGGCGCGGCGTCCGCGTCATCGGGCCGTCGTCGGGCCTTCTGGCCTGCGGCGACGACGACGTGGGCCGCATGACCGAGCCCGAAGACATCCTGGAGGCGCTGAAGGAAATCCTCCGCCCGGCGCGGGATCTTGCGGGCAGGCGCGTATTGGTCACCGCCGGCCCCACGCGGGAGCCCATCGACCCGGTGCGCTACCTCACCAACCGCTCCAGCGGCCGCATGGGCTACGCGCTGGCCGAGGCCGCGCGGGACCGCGGCGCCGCGGTGACGCTGGTGTCCGGTCCGGTCGCCATCCTGCCGCCCGCGGGGGTGGAACTGATCCGGGTGGAGACGACGCGGGACCTGCACGACGCCGTCACCGCCCGCGCGGCGGATTTCGACATGATTCTCCAGGCCGCCGCCCCGGCCGACTACCGCGCCGAGCGCCCCGCGGGGGAAAAGCTCAAAAAGCGCGGCGGCGCGCTGACGCTGACCTTCGTTGAAAACCCGGACGTGGCCCGGGCGCTGGGCGAAAAAAAGCGGCCCGGCCAGGTGCTGGTGGCCTTCGCCGCCGAAACCGGCGCGAACCTCGAAAACGCCCGGGAGAAGCGGCTCAGGAAAAACGCCGACCTGATCGTGTTCAACGATGTTTTGCAGCCCGGCGCGGGCTTTGACGCGGACACCAACATCGTCACGCTGATCGACGCCCGGGGCGAGGAGGCGCTGCCGCAGCTTTCAAAGCGCGCGGTGGCCGACCGCATCCTGTCCCGCGCCCTCACGCTATGCGATACTGCCGGGTGATCGTCGATCTGGCGGCGGACGACGTGGACAGGCTCTTCACCTACCGCGTGCCCGAGGGCATGGCCCTGTCCCCCGGCCAGCGGGTGGCGGTGCCCTTCGGGCCCCGGCGGCTCGAAGGCTGGGTCATTGCGCTGACCGACGAGGCCGACATCGAGGAGGAAAAAATCCGACCCGTCCTCCGCCCCCTCGAGGACTACCCGCTGCTGCTGAGCGAAATGATCGATCTTGCGGCGTGGCTGAAGGATACCTGCCATTCGACGATGGCGGCGGCGCTCCGGCTGATGATCCCCTCGCAGCTTCGGGGCGATCGGGTGCGGGAAAAGACCGTGCGCACCGCGCGGCTTTTGATCGAGGGCCCCGCGGTGGCGGAAGCCATCGCCGCCCGCGCCCGCGCAAAGCGGCAGGCGGAGGCTCTCCGGGGCCTTGCCGACGGGCCGCGGCCGGCGTCAGATTTTGACCGCGCCGCGCTGAAGGCGCTGGAAAAAGCGGGCCTTGTTGAAGTGTGCGCGGTCGAGGCGCTGCGCACACCCTACCGCGCTTCAGACGGCGGACATGCGCTTCCGCCCAGGCTGACCCCCGCCCAGAAGCGCGCCGAGGCGCGCATCACGGCCGCTATGGACGATGGCGGCGGGCGCTTTCTGCTGCTGGGCGTCACCGGCAGCGGCAAGACGGAGGTCTACATCCGGGCGGTGAAGCACGCCCTCGCCTCCGGCAAGACCGCCATCGTGCTGGTGCCGGAGATCGCGCTGACGCCCCAGATGGTGGACTGGTTCCGCGCCCGCTTCGGCGCGGACGCGGCGGTGATGCACTCCGCCCTCTCCCCCGGCGAGCGCTACGACGAGTGGCGCCGGCTGCGCACAGGCCGCGCAAAGGTGGCCATCGGCCCCCGGTCCGCGGTGTTCGCGCCCCTGGAGAACCTGGGCCTCATCGTGGTGGACGAGGAGCATGAGCACACCTACCAATCCGACCGCCACCCCTGCTACGACGCCCGGGATGTGGCGCGCCACCGCTGCGCCCAGGGCGGGGCCGTGCTGGTGCTGGGCAGCGCCACGCCCTCCATCGCCAGCTTCATGCGCACCCGGCCCGGCGTGCGGCCCGAGAACGCGCTGGAGCTGATCGACCTGCCGGACCGCATTCCCGGCAGCCGCCTGCCGGACGTGGAAATCGTGGACATGAGCCGCGAATTCTCGCTGGGCAACCGCTCCATCTTTTCCGCCCGGCTGCAGGACGCGCTGAGCGACTGCCTGGCCCGGGGCCATCAGGCGATTCTTTTCATCAACCGCCGCGGCTACGCCACCTTTGTCAGCTGCCGCGCCTGCGGCCATGTGGAAAAGTGTGCGGTCTGCGACGTGTCGATGACCTACCACCAGTCGGACGCGCTGATGCGCTGCCACTACTGCGGCGCCGTGCGCCGGCCTCCCGAAAAGTGCCCCGCCTGCGGCAGCCCGTCCATCCGCTACTTTGGCGCGGGTACCCAGAAGGTGGCGGAGGAGGCGCAGAAGCTGTTTCTGGACGCCCGCATCCTGCGCATGGACATGGACACCACCCGGGGCCGCGACGCCCATGAGAAGCTGCTCTCGGCCTTCCGCCGGGGCGAGGCGGACATCCTGATCGGCACCCAGATGATTGCCAAGGGGCTGGATTTCCCAAATGTCACCCTGGTGGGCGTCGTCGCCGCCGACATGGCGCTCAACCTGCCCGACTATCGCTCGGCGGAGCGCACCTTCCAACTGATCACCCAGGTTTCCGGCCGCGCGGGCCGGGCGCAGAGCCCCGGCCTCGTGATCGTGCAGACCTATCAGCCGGAGAACTACGCCATCCGCCTCGCCGCCCGGCAGGACTACCGCGCCTTCTACGAGCAGGAGTCCCGGCTCCGCCGGCGCGCGCTGTACCCGCCGTTTACGCTGCTTACCCGCCTTCTCGTGACCGCGAAGGACGAGCACGCCGCCCGGGAGACGGCCGAGGCGCTGGATGCCGAACTGGCCCGGTGGCTTGAGGAAACCGGCCTGGAAAAGGGCGTGCTCTACCGCCACGCGCGGGAAGCGGCCATCCGCCTCATCCGGGGCCGGGCCCGCTGGCAGGTGTTTTTAAAGCTCTTTGTGCCGGGGCCCGCCGACGAAATTCTGGAGAAGATGCGTTCGCTTTCGCTGAACCCGCCGGAGGGCGTCACCGTCGAACTGGAAATCAACCCCTCCAACATGATATAATGGCGGAGGCTTCAATATAGGAGGCAAATATGGCTGTCAGAAAAATCTTGCGCATCGGCGATGAAACGCTGCGCCGCAGGGCGCGGCCGGTGGATTCGTTTGACAAGCGCTTTCATACCCTCATGGATGACATGGCCCAGACCATGTACGAGGCCGACGGCGCGGGCCTCGCCGCGCCCCAGGTGGGCATTTTGCGCCGCGCCGTGGTGATTGACGTGGGCGAGGGCATCATTGAACTGGTCAATCCGGAGATCATCGAATCCGAAGGCGAGCAGATCAACGCCGAGGGCTGCCTGTCCGTACCCGGCCGGCGCGGCACCGTGAAGCGCCCCAAAAAGGTCTTGGTGCGCGCCCAGGACCGCCACGGCAAGCCCTTTGAGCTGACCGGCGAGGACTTTCTGGCCGTGGCGGTATCCCACGAGCTGGACCACCTGGACGGCGTGCTCTACGTGGACAAGATGATCGAGGACGTGACCGACAGGCCCGAGGACGAGGGCGAAGAAGATGTGAGCGAGGTCTGACATGCGCATCGTATTCATGGGTACGCCCCAGTTCGCGGTGCCTTCCTTTGAGGCGCTGATCGCCGGCGGCTACGAGGTGGCGGGCGCGTTTACCCAGCCCGACCGCCCCGCGGGGCGCGGCCGCCAGCTGGCGCCCTGCCCGGTGAAGGCCGCGGCGGCGCGCGCGGGCGTGCCGGTCTTCCAGTTTCAGAAGATCCGGAGCGACGAGGGCGCGGAGGCGCTTTCCGCGCTCGCGCCGGACCTCTGCGTCACCGCCGCCTTCGGGCAGATCCTGTCCCAGCGGGTGCTGGACATCCCGCGGCTGGGCACCGTCAACGTGCACGCGTCGCTTTTGCCCGCCTACCGGGGCGCCGCGCCGGTCAACTGGTGCCTGATTGAGGGCGAAACCGAAACCGGCGTCACCACCATGATGACCGACCGGGGCATCGATACCGGCGACATCCTGCTGCAGCGCCGTACCCCCATCGCGCCGGAGGAGACCGCGGGCGAACTGCTGGCCCGGCTCTCCGCCGTCGGGGCGGAGCTGCTGACGGAAACCCTCCGGAAAATCGAGGCCGGAACCTGCCCCCGGACAAAACAGGACGAGGCGCGCGCCTCGTACTTCCCCATGCTCAAAAAAGAGATGGGGCTGATTGATTTTCGTCAGAGCCCGGAGCGCATCGCAAACCTCGTCCGCGGGCTGAACCCGTGGCCGGGGGCCTATGCGCTCTTGCCGGAGGGGCCGCTCAAGGTTCACAGGGCGCGGCCCGCCGCGGCGGACCGGGCGGGGCGTCCCGGGGAGATCCTGGAGGCCAGCGCGAAGAAGGGCCTCGTCGTCGCCTGCGGCGACGGCGCGGTCGAGATCCTCGAACTGCAGGCCCCCAACGCCAGGCCCATGACCGCCCGGGCCTATCTGATGGGAAAGCGCCTGCCCGTGGGCGGCGTTCTGAACGAGGTGAAGGTATGAACCGCGGCAGCGGCGGGCCCCGCCGCCCACGCCCGGAGGGCCGTCGCGGCGCGGAAAAACCCGGCTTTGGCCCGCGCCGGAGCGCCCAAACCAAGCCCGCGCGGGACACCCGGCCCCCCGCGCGGCCCCGGCCGCCCGTCGGCCCCGACGCGCGGCGCATCGCGCTGGACGCGCTGATCAACGTGACCGCCTCCGGAGCCTATTCCACGCTGGCGCTGGACGAGCGGCTGCGCAAAAGCCGCATTGACCCCATGGACAAGCGGCTGGCCACCAGCATCTTCTACACCGCCCTTGAAAACCGCCTGAAGCTTGACCACGCCCTCGGGCAGTTTGTCGAGCGCATGCCAGACCGGGAAATCGGCTGCATCCTGCACATTGCGGCGGCGCAGCTTTTGATGATGGACAGAATTCCCGACTACGCGGCGGTGGACGCCGCCGTCACCCAAGCCCGCGCGCTGGGCCGCGAACCCTACGCGAAGCTGGTCAACGGCGCACTGCGCGCCCTCATCCGCGCCCGGGACGCCGGCGAAATCCGCTGGCCTGACCGGAGCGACCCGATTGCCTACCTGTCGGTAATGCATTCGCTGCCCGCGCCGCTGGCCCGGCGCCTGGCGGACGACTACGGCCTCGAGGAGGCCGAGCGCATCATCGCCTACCGGCCCGCCGTGCGCACGGAAACCGTCCGACCCAATTATCTGAAGATGGACGATGCCGCCTTCGAGGCCTACGGACGGAAAAAGGGCTGGGCGATGGAGCGGGCGACCGCGCCGGGCGCGTGGCACCTCACGCGGGCGGGAGACCTGACCGGCGATCCGGAATACAAGGCCGGCCTTTTCAGCGTGCAGGGCGAAGGCTCAATGCTGGCGGCGCGGGCCCTTGAGCCCCGTCGCGCCGGCAACTATCTGGACGCCTGCGCCGCGCCGGGGGGCAAGTCCGCCCTCATCGCGGAGATCATGCAGGGGACCGGCCGGGTGCAGGCCTGGGATGTGCACGAGCATCGGGTGGAGCTGATCCGCAACACCAAAAAGCGGCTGAAGCTGGACAGTCTGCGCCCCGTCCACCGGGATGCCGCCCTCCACCGGGAGGACCTGGACGGCGCCTTTGACGGCGTTTTGATCGACGCGCCCTGCTCGGGCCTGGGCGTGATGCACGACAAGCCCGACATCAAGTACCGCGTGACGGAGGAGGATCTCTCCGCGCTGGCGGCGCTGCAGCGGAAAATTCTCGACGCCTGCGCCCCCTACGTGGCGCCGGGCGGGCGCCTCGTCTACGCCACGTGCACGATTTTGAAGGACGAAAACGAGCGCCAGGCACGGGATTTTCTGCGCCGGCACCCGGAATTTGAGCCGGAGGCGGACTGCGCGTGGCTTCCGGAGGCGCTCCGGCCGCTTTGCGCGGAGGGCATGGTCCAGCTTCAGGCCCACCAGTGGAACGCCGAGGGCTTCTTCATCGCCCGGATGCGAAGGAAAACGCCATGACGGAACTATTGTCGCTTTCGCTTGAAGAACTTCAGGCGTTCGTCAAAAGCCGGGGCCTTCCCGCCTTTCGCGCCCGGCAGATCTACGATTGGCTGCTGCGCGGCGAGGATTTTCCCGGCATGACCAACCTTTCGGAGTCCGCCCGCGCGCTGCTGGCGGCGGCATCCTCCGCCCGGAGCGTCGAGATTTTCAGCACCGTGCGCTCAAAGCTCGACGACACCGAAAAGCTGATCTACCGGCTCTCGGACGGCAACCTCATCGAGGGCGTTCTGATGCGCTACCGCCATGGCGATACGCTTTGCGTGTCCACCCAGGTGGGCTGCCGGATGGGCTGCGCCTTCTGCGCCTCCACCCTGGGCGGACTGGTGCGAAACCTCACCCCCGGCGAAATGCTGGGCCAGATCATCGCCGTCAACAGAATGCTCGGCCCGGAGGGCCGCCGCGTGCACAACGTGGTGCTGATGGGCAGCGGCGAGCCGCTGGACAACTATGAAAACGTGGTCAAATTCCTGCGCCTGGCGACGGACGAGCGTGGGCTGAACCTCTCCGCCCGGGGCATATCGCTGTCCACCTGCGGCCTGGTGCCGGAGATCCGGCGCCTGGCGGAGGAGGGCATCCCGGTGACGCTGTCGGTTTCGCTGCACGCGCCGGACGACGAAACGCGGAAAAAACTGATGCCGGTGGCCAACGCCTACGCCATCGGCGATATCCTCGCCGCCTGCCGCTATTACATCGAAAAGACCGGCCGCCGCGTAATCTTTGAATACGCGCTGGCGGGCGGCGTCAACTGCGAGACGCGCCACGCGGACCGGCTCGCCCAAATTCTCCGCGGCATGCAGTGCCACGTCAACCTGATTCCGCTCAACCATGTGGCGGAGAGCGCCCTTTTGCCGCCGCCCGACGGCGCGACGGAGGCCTTTCTCGCCCGGCTGACACAAAGGCACATCTCCGCCACGCGGCGCCGGGAGATGGGCGACGACATCGAAGGCGCCTGCGGCCAGCTGCGCCGGCGCGTCATGGAGGAGGTGAAGCCGTCGTGAAGGCCTTTGCGATTACCCACGTGGGCAAGGTGCGCCAGATCAACGAGGACGCCTACTACCTCCCCCGGGACGGAGAGGGCTTTGCCGCGGTCGCCGACGGCATGGGCGGTCATCAGGCGGGCGAGGTGGCCAGCGCCATCGCCATCCGCGAGTTCACCGACGAGATCCGGGGCAAGGCCCCCTGCGAGGAGACGCTCAAAGCGGCCGTGCGCCGCGCCAACGCCGCCATCTATGCGGAGGGCGAGCGCGACCCCCTCAAGCGCGGCATGGGCACCACGCTGACGGCGCTGTGGTACGACGATGAAAACGCCTACCTGACCCACGTGGGCGACAGCCGTGCCTACCTTCTGCGCCACCGGGCGCTGATGCAGCTATCCAACGACCATTCGCTGGTCAGCGAGCTGGTGGCGATGGGCGAAATCACCCCCGAGCAGGCGCAGCACCACCCCCAGCGCAACCTGATCACCCGGGCGCTGGGCACCGGCAGAAAGACCGAGCCCGACATCCTGCACCTGGACTTTCAGCCGGGCGACGCGTGGTTCCTCTGCTCCGACGGCCTGACAAACCACGTGCGCACCGCCGAAATTGCGGAGGTGCTGCTCCGGGACATCCCCTGGCCCGACAAACTGGAGGCGCTGATCGCCACGGCGTTGGATCGGGGCGGGCGGGACAACATCACCGCCCTGGCCGTCCTGAAGGAGGCGGCCGTATGAACGAGCGCATCCTTTCCGGGCGGTACGTGCTCAACGAAATCATCGGCACCGGCGGCATGGCGGTGGTCTACCGCGCCTGGGACCGGACGGAATTGCGCGAAGTGGCCGTCAAGGTGCTGCGCAGCGAGTACTCCGGCGACGAGGATTTCATCCGCCGCTTCAACAACGAGGCCCGGGCCGCGGCGCAGATGTCCCACCCCAACATCGTAGGCATGTACGACGTGGGCCAGGACGGCGACGCCCGATACATCGTGATGGAGTACGTCAAGGGCCGCACGCTCAAGGAGGTCATCCGCCAGTGCGGGCGGCTGAAGCCCCAGCGCGCGGTACAGATGACGCTGCGCATCCTGGCCGCGGTGGACCACGCCCACAAAAGCCACATCGTGCATCGGGACATCAAACCCCAGAACATTCTGGTGGACGGCGAGGGCACCGTCAAGGTGGCGGATTTTGGCATCGCGCGGGCGACCAACTCCTCCACTCAGACCTATACCGACACCAACAACGTCCTGGGCAGCGTACACTACTTTTCCCCCGAGCAGGCCTCCGGTCAGGTGGCCGATGAAAAGAGCGACCTGTACTCGGTGGGCGTGGTGCTCTACGAAATGGTCACCGGTCAGGTGCCCTTTGACGGCGAAACGGCGGTTTCGGTGGCGCTCAAGCACGTGCAGGAGCCGCCCCGCAGCGCGCGCCTTCTGGAGCCGTCGGTCTCCAAGGGCCTGGACGAGGTGATCCTGAAGTCCCTGGACAAAGAAGCCTCCCGACGCTACCAGACCGCCGCCGACATGGCGGGCGATCTCAAGCGCGCCATCAAGAGCCCCAAGGGCGGCTTCATCGCCAGCCTGCCGGAAACCGCCTCCCGCGCCGAGCGGCGGAAAAAGCGCCAGCAGGCCACCAAAAAATTCAAGAAATACGCCATCGCCGCCGCCGCGCTGGTGATCGCCGCACTGGTGGCCTACTTCGGCTGGGTGCTGTACCGGGACATCTTCGCCCGGGTGCGGGTGCCAAACCTGGTGATGCTGGACCTGGAAACCGCGTCGGAGGATCTCAGCGCGCTGGGGCTCAAGTACACCACGGAGATGCAGCACCACGACGAGATCGGCATGGGCGTGATCATCTCCCAGTATCCGGAGCCGGGCTCGGCGGTCTGGCCGGACAGCCTCGTGCGGCTGACCGTCAGCGAGGGCAAGGAAAAGCTGATGATGCCCAAGCTGCTTGAGCTGACCCGCTCCGAGGCGGTGCACATCATGGAGGAGAACGACCTGGTGCTGGGCGAGGTGAAGCTTATTATCTCCCAGTCCCCGCCCGGAACCGTGGTGGAGCAGAGCCCCGCCGTCAACGAATGGGTCAAGCCCGGCGATGTGGTGACGCTCACCATCAGCGGCGAGAGCGCCCCCATGCCGGAACTGACCGGCTATACGCTGGAGGAAGCCAAGGCGCTGCTGGTGAGCGCGGGCTTCGCGGTGGGCAGCGTGACCGAGGCGGACAGCGACGAAAAGGAGGGCACCGTCATCGCCCAGAGCATCGCGCCGGAGGTGCCTTCGCTCCTCTCCACGCCGGTGGACCTGACCATCAGCCGCGTCACCGCGAACGTATACCGGGCCGCCACCTCCATCAGCATCGTGGTGCCGCAGGCGGGCGCTTCGGTGCACTGCACGGTGGAGGAATCCTCCGGCGAGCGCACCGTCTACCAGGAAACGCTGCCCGCCGGCGAGCACGCCATCAAGCTGACGCTGGAATCCGGAGAGCCCGGCGCGCACCCGGTGCGCGTCTACATCAACGACGAGCTTGCCGCGGAAAAGGATCTGATCTTCGAGTGACGGCTGAAATGCAGGGCCTGATTACAAAGGGCATCGGCGGGTTTTACACCGCGGTGACGGACGACGGGTGCGCCGTGACGCTGCGCGCTCAGGGCAAGCTGCGCCGGCAGCGCCAGACGCCCATGGTGGGCGACCGCGTGCGCTTTCAGCCGGGAGCGGAGGGCAACGAGGGCTGGCTCGTGGCCATCCTGCCCCGCAAAAACGCCCTCGCCCGGCCGCCTGTGGCCAACATTGATGTGGCGCTGCTGGTGGTGGCCGCCGCGTCGCCGGACCCGGATCTTCTGCTGCTGGACCGGATGCTTCTCGCGGCGCGGCAAGCGGGGATTGCCCCCGTGGTGGCCGTCAACAAGGCGGATCTGAACCCCGCGCGGGCGGATGAGATCATGCGCGCCTATCGCCCCGCGGCGGAGGGTGCGTTTTCGGTGTCCGCCCGGTCGGGCGAGGGCGTCGGCGCGCTCGGCGCCGCGCTGACGGGCCGCGTGCACGCGCTGGCGGGGCCCTCCGGCGCGGGCAAGTCCACATTGATCAACGCCCTCTACGGACTGACCCTTGCCACCGGGCGGGTGTCGCGCATCGAGCGCGGCCGCCACACCACCCGCCATTCGGAGCTGATGCATCTGCCCGGCGGCGGCATGGTGCTGGACACCCCCGGCTTCAGCCTGCTGGAGAGCCGGCTGATTGAGCCAATCCATCTCAAGGAATTCTACCCGGAATTCGCGCCCTTTGAGGGGGCGTGCCGCTTCAGCCCCTGTGCCCACGCGTCGGAGCCCGGCTGCGCGGTGCGCGCGGCGCTGGCGCGCGGCGAAATCGACCCCGGACGGCACGAGCGCTACCGGGCGCTCTTTGACGAAATGACACAAAGGTGGAGAGATCGCTATGATTAAGGTTGCCGCATCCATTCTGTCCGCGGACTTTCTGAATCTTGGCGCGGAGATTGACCGCGCCGCCGACGCCGGCGCCGACTGGCTGCACTTTGACGTGATGGACGGCATGTTTGTGCCCAACATCTCCTTCGGGCCGACGGTGCTGGAGGCCGCCGTCCGGAGCGGCCGCCTGCCCTGCGACGTGCATCTGATGATCGAAGCCCCCGAGCGCTACGTCGAAACCTTCGCGAAGGCGGGCGCGCGGGTCATTACCGTACACGCGGAGGCCACGCGGCACCTGCACCGGGCGCTTCGGCAGATCCGGGACTGCGGATGTCTGGCGGGCGTTTCGCTGAACCCCGCCACGCCGCCGGAGGTGCTCGAATACGTGCTGGGCGACTTTGATCTGGTGCTGGCGATGACGGTCAACCCCGGCTTTGGCGGGCAGAAGATGATCCCGGCGGTGCTGGGCAAGGTGGCGAAGCTGAAAAAGATGCTCGCCCAGGCAGGTGCCGACGCCGAGATCGAGGTGGACGGCGGCGTGGACGCCCACACCGCGCCCGCCCTCGTCCGCCACGGCGCCACGGTGCTGGTGGCGGGGTCTGCCCTCTTCGGCGCGCCGGACGCCGCCGCCCTCGTCGACGCCCTCAAGGCGCCGGGGCGCGCGCAGCTGTAACCGCGACAAAAAGATACCCGCGAAACGCTCTGTTTCGCGGGTACGAACGACAAAGCCCCCGCCGGGCTTCCATCACGCCCGGCGGCGCGTGCGCCCTCCGCACATTCCGTCAGCCCATGGCCGACTGGAGCAGCAGCAGGTTGTTGTAGGAGAACTTCGCTTCCATGTCGGTCTTGAGGGTGGCCATGTACTGGCCCAGCTGCTGGAGGGCGCCGTCGGTGCTCTGCCCTTTCGCCACCTGCTTTTCGATGTCGTCCAGCGCCAGGTTGATCTGCTGGTGCAGGTTCTCGTCCAAGAGCGACGCGCCCGGGCCGTACTGCTCCAGCAGCACCTCGTTGGCCGTTTCCGCCGCGTACAGATACATGCGCATACCGGGCACCACCTCGCCCGCCAGGTCCGCCTTGGGCAGGCTGGCCTCGTCAAAGGTGCGCAGCGCCATGTTCAGGTCTGTCTGGACGTGGGCAGCCAGCGCGTCGCGCCCCGCCTCCAGCCGCTTGGCGCGCTGGGACAAAAGCACGCTGACCACCGTCAGCGCGATCGCGAGGGCCGCAATCAACGCGATGATGGCGTACACCGGGTACAGATTTGACCGGTGCGCCGTGGCCCGCGGGCGCTTCAAACGAAAAAAACGCATACCTCATTTCCCTTCTGTATACATTGCGTCGGGTGCATATCCACACATACAGCAGTTATTTGTAAATATTCTACATATTATCGAAATATTCCTGCCGCCGTTTTAAACATCATGCAAAGCATACTATACAGCCTGTACGTATATGCATTTGGAGTGCATATTTTCGGCAGGGTGCACAAATTCCGGCCATTGCCAGAATTTTCCATTTCCCGGCTGCCGCGGGCTTTTGGGAAGCCGGCAGGAATTTGGGCGGCGCGTGCCGAAATAGTGACGCACAGGGTTTGGGAGGAGGCATTTACGCATGCGGTTTGACTTACTGCATCCCGCGGATCAGCTGGTCATGCTGATGGGGCGCATCTATCACTACGGAATGACGACCACGTCCGGCGGAAATCTGTCCGTCCGGGACGACAACGGCGACATCTGGATCACGCCGTCGGGCATCGACAAGGCGGGCCTGACGCGAAACGACATCATCCAGGTTAAGCCTGACGGAACGCTGATCGGCCCCCACAAGCCGTCGGTGGAGCTGCCCTTCCACAAGCGGATCTACCAGGCGCGGCCGGATCTTCGGGGCATCGTGCACGCCCATCCGCCCACGCTGGTGGCGTTTTCGCTGGCGCGGCAGATTCCCAACGTGCGCCTGGTGCCCAATGCCGCGCTGGTGTGCGGCGTGGTGGGCATGGCCAAGTATGACGTGCCCGGCAGCGAGCAATTGGGCAAGAACATCGCGCTGGAATTTGAAAAGGGCCACAATACCGTCCTTTTGGAAAACCACGGCGTGGTATGCGGCGGCAAGGACGTGTTCCGCGCGTTCATGGCCTTTGAAACGCTGGACTTCTGCGGCCGCCTGGAGATTGACGGCAACAAGCTGGGTACGCCCCGCTCCCTGACGGACGCCGAGATCCAGCTGGACAGTTCCAAGTCCCACCCGCCGATGGACGCCTTTGTGCCCGGTCTCGTCTCCAGCGAGGAGCGCGCCGCCCGCCGCGACATGTGCCAGCTGATCCACCGGGCCTACGATCAGAAGCTGTTCACCAGCACCCAGGGCACCTTCTCCCAGCGGCTTGGCGACGGCTCCTTTCTGATCACGCCCTACATGAAGGACAGGATGTACCTGGACATCGAGGACATCGTGCGCATCAAGGGCGGCATGTGCGAAACGGGCAAGACCCCCAGCCGCTCGGCGCTTTTGCATGAGCGCATCTACGCGCTGCACCCGGAGATCGGCTCGGTGATCATCGCCCATCCGCCGGCCATCATGGCCTTTGCGGTGACCGACGTGGACTTTGACTCCCGGCTGATCCCGGAGAGCTACATCATGCTGCGGGATGTGCCGCGGCTGCCCTACGCCGCCAGCACCCTGGATGTCGAGGGCACCGCCCGCGCCTTCACCGCGTCCTCGCCGGTGATCATCGTCAACAACCAGTGCGCCATCGTGTCCGGCACGACGCTTCTCAACGCCTTTGACCGGCTGGAGGTGCTGGAGTACAGCGCCGCCGCCGTCATCGCCTCCAAGGATTTGGGCAAGGTGGTGCCCATCAGCCCCGAGGAGGTCAAGGCCATCGAGGAAGCGTTTCACCTGAAATAGTCCCCAGTCACACGGAAAAGCCGCCGCGGCGTTTGCGCCGGGCGCTCAGATCATCAACAAACAGCCACTTTCCAGAGGAACCGGAGAGTGGCTGTTTGAATGAGTGCGATGTACAAGGGAGAAAGCCGGATGAAGAAGGTCCTGGCCAGCCTCTTCATGTTTTGAACCGCCGCGGTCAGGAAGGACTGTTCGCACATATTGGGGAGGCGGCGGTAACCGCTGTTCAGGCTCTCAATGGTGTTGGTCGTATAGATGACCTTCCGGACGGCCTGTGAGAACTCGAACATGGGGCTGATCACGTCCCGGTTATCCTCCCAGCGGCGCATGCAACCGGGATTCTTCTTCCCCCAGGCTTTGGGAGAAGGCCATCATCCGGGCGCGGCCCTGCTCCTCGTCCGGGGCGTGGTAGATGCGCTTGAGGTCCGTGGTGAACGCCTTCTTGTCCTTGCCCGCCACGTGTCGGAGCGTGTTGCGGACCACGTGCACGATGCAGCTCTGGTACTCCGTCATCGGGGTACGCCGCGGAGATCGCCTCCTTGATCCCGCTCAGGCCGTCCGCACAGAGCACGAAAATGTCCTTCAGACCCCGGTTCTTTTCCGTGGCATTATAAACGCCTCCTGTGTATTTATTCTTCCACAGAAGGCGCCCGATCTTACAGGAAATTTTGAACAGGCTCTCATCAACGCGGAGAACGTCAAGAACTACCTGCCCGCCCAGTGGTAAACCGCGGCCAAATCCCTTTGATCGAATAAAGAAGCCGACGGACCAAGGCAACAAAAAGCGGGAGACTGCTTGAGCAGTTTCCCGTTTTTTGTTGCTATGGCCCCGCCATCGCAGATGGCACCGAAGATGTGCAACGCGCAGGGGTCAGGATTCTCACGCCATAAACCTGTGCGCGATCCAAACCATTCGTGGACAGAATTTCCAGGCGCAGCGCGCATGCGCGCAGCCCCTTCAAAGAATGGTTGCGCAGCCGCTGATAATTTCCGGCAACGTTCAGCACCTGGATCCATGGCCCTTGCGGCGTTTCGCGGACCAGCACCCTGTAGTCTTTGACCGCCGCGGGGACGCTGGCGGCGGGATACCCGCCCCATTGGCAATTGGTGTCGCCCTGAAAAACCGCGAGAGAATTGTCGATGGAGGTGTCAAAAATCAGTTGGAGGCGATCCAATGCGCTGATCTTTCCCCATTCAAACGTCAGGTGCTCCGGGCGGCTGAAGTCGGTTGGGGCGGAGATCCACAGGTTGGGCAGGAATGTTGGCCGGGCCCACTCGCCGGCTACGTTCTCCGGCGCGTAAACCCGCTGCGGCGGGTAAATCCGCAGGCAGTACGAGGGCTCGTTCCAAATGTCCAGCAGGTAATCCCAGTCCCTGTTCTTTGTGATTTGAACGCACTTGGCGTTTTCTACATTCCGGGGAACATGGCGGTACATCGCCTTCAGGCCCACGGGCGCGCCGTTGCCGTAGCAGACGCCAATCAGCGGATTGGCCTGGATGCGCAAAAAATGCCATCCCCTCCGGACGATCTCCACATCGCAGGGGATCCGCACCCACTGGCCGTCGCCCCTCGGCACGCGCACGGCCCCCTCCTTCAGCCCCTCGCCGGGCGTCGTGGACAGCTTGGGCCTGCCCTGCATCAGCTGATAGCGTATTTCGGTCTCCTCAGCCGCGTTTACCCGTATCTCCAGCGCATCCAGATGGGCCGTCGTCACGGGAAAGAGGGCGCAGCAATCAAAATCCGCCCGAATGCTGCCGTCGTTTCGCTCCACGACAGGGCTTTCCAGCGTGGAGCTGGCCTCGATGCGCGCATGCTGCGCCAGGTCGTCGGCGCAGCGATATGCCGCGCCAAAGAGGGTATGGTCGGCCGCGTGCAGAAGTTCGTGCACCCGCTCCACATTCTTCGGCAAAGCGGCCTTTCTGGGCGTCAGCCTCCACTTTGCGCACACCGCGGCCGCGGCGCCCACCGCCTCTCCGAACTGGAGACAGGTCCACATGTTGCGCGTACCGCAAAGCGCCATATGGGAAACGCTGATGTTCCGCCCCGCGAGGAACAGGTTGTCGACGGCCTTGCTGTAAAGGCAGCGAAGCGGAACCTCGAACGGCCCCAGATGATAGATGTGGGTGTTGGCATAGGCCTTGTGGAAAATCCCCTCCTCGGCGTGGTCGTCGTAGCCGAACCCGCCGTAGGCGACGCCATCGTGGAACTTCCGCTGTTCGTCGATGTCCCGCTGGGTCAGGACATAATCGCCCAGAAACCGCCTGTTTTCACGCCGTCCAGGCATTGTGCTCACCCAGTCGAGATCGTACTCGCGGAGCTGATCCTTCAGGCCGGATCGGTTCTTCATATAATCCCACACCGCGTAGACGATGTGGGTCAGTTCCGTACTGATCTCGCGCATGTCCGTCACGGTATCCAGCATGCCGCCCCATTCCAGCCACCAAAACCCGGTCAGGCTTTTCATGAACGTCAATTCCAGCCCGCGATGCTCCAGGTCCTCCGCATCAAAGCGATGCTTTACCCAATCGGGCTGACGAAAGACGACCTCGCGCCCCGCGTCCTTTGCGCGCAGCCGAATCGTGCATCCATTCTCACGACACGCTCCCTCGACCGGCGCGAGTTGCTCGCCAAAATCCTCCCGGCTCTCGCAGCCCCGCATATACGGCGCCCCGGCCAGATAGGCCACGGTCCCGTTTCCGGTGCAATCCGCAAAGATCGGGGCGAAGAACGCGACGTGCTGCTCGCTCTCCATGCTGTAGCCGCGGACGGACGCAATTTTCCCCTCCCGCATGGCGACTTCGTCAATCGCCAGATGCCGGTACAAGTCGATATTGGGCTCTCGGTGAATCACGGTCTGCATCGTCAGATCCCACATTTCAACGCTGTTTTGCGGATTGACGCGCAGGTTTTCCAAGATGAGCTCCTCGACGAGGCCGGACTCCCGCCGGTAGATGAAGTTTTTGTCCACGTAGTGGGCGCCGATGGGGGTGGTCTGCATTTCCTTGCTCATGTTCCCACCCAGGCAGCCGCGGTCGTTGACCAGCGCCACCTTCATCCCGCAGCGCGCCGCCTGAACCGCCGCAGCCATGCCCGCGGGTCCGGCGCCCACCACGACGAAATCAAAATGCCGTTCGATGGAGGGCAAGCGCCCACCATCGTTTCGCAGGGTGCTGATGTTCTTCATGCCCCTTCCCTTCTCCCGCGCCGACGCGCGGCCGTAACCGCGCGCCGGCCGGACCCGTTCGTCCGTCAGGTGGAGCCGACGTATCCCAGCGCGGTCAACGTCTGTTCAGCGGCATCCAGATAGGCCTGGTAATTGTACAACGACAGCAGCGTATCAAGGAAGGAATCGTACTCCTCAATGGGGCGTCGGCCATAGATGAACTTGATCAGCTCTTCCTCCGCATAGGTCGCGGCATCCGAGGCCACGAAGCCGGCGGGGTAATCCACAAAGCCGTTCAGGCACTCTATGCGGGGCTGATCCGCGGCAAAGAGGATGACGTCGCGAGTGGTGGGGTTCCTGAGCATCAGATACACGCTCTCATCCCCGCGGCCTGTGAACTGGTAGTTGTATATGTAGCTTTGCAGATCCTTTTCCTTCCACAGATCGCTGTTGATCAGTTCCACTTCGCCGTTTTCATGAACCGTATGGTACTCGCCCTCAGCGCCGTAGGCCACCAGGCGGTTCCCCTCCTCGGTGGACAGGTAGTTGAGCACCTTGTACAGCGCCTCCAGCTTTTCGGGAGACTTCACGATGGTTGCGGGCATGGCGAACATGTGCACGGTCGTGCCGATCTGCCAGTCACCGTCGAGTTCCTTGCCGCTTCCGTTGGCCAGCGGCCCCATGGGCACCCATGAGGCGTTGGGATCGATGGCCTTCGCCGTCTCCTGGTAGATGTCCTTCATGAACAGGCTCCACTCGATGCGCGTCATGCCGACCTTGCCCTGAAACGCCTTGTCCTGGACCGGCTGCGATCCGGTGTTGCCGAACAGCTCCGGATCGACTGTCCCCGCGTCCACAAACCGCTTGGCGGCCAGGATGGCGTCGCGGACATCGGGATCCGTTACGGTGGACACCAGGCGGCCGTCCTTGACGTAGATGCTGGGCAGCGCCCCCTGGTTGGTGGGCAGCGCCACGCCGAAGGAGCCGAAGATCGGCGAGAACGTGCGCAGGCCGTTGTTGCCGGTCAGCGCAAAGGTGTCGTTTTTGCCGTTTCCGTCGGGATCCGCGTTGGTAAAGGCTACGGCGACATCGTAGAAGCTGTCCAGCGTGGTCGGCAGCTCAAGGCCGAGGTTATCCAACCAGTCCTGGCGCACGTAAGTCAGGCAGTATTCAAAGGAAATCGGAACGGGAATGCCGTAATGACGCTTGTTGACGATGCCCAGCCGCAGGGAATCGCCCAGCCAGTCGCGCACGGTCGAAAGCTGGTCGTTGTAAATGTCCGTCAGATCCAGGACCAATCCCTTCTGGGAATAGCTCCTCAGAATCTCCTGGTTTACCCAGAAGAGATCGGGGAACGCGCCGGTGGCGATCCGGGTGTTGAGCACGTTGATATAATTGCTTATGTCGTTGTAGCCCACCAATTCGATGTTGACGTTCAGGCGCTTGAGCAGCTCGGCCTTTATGATGTCTTCTTCGGGCGTGGGCAGCCCGCCGCCCCAGCGGATGATCTCCAGGGTCACGGGTTCCGACGCCAGCGCCGGGCCGCCCCAGCCCGGCAGGCACCCCAGCAGCAGAGCCAGTGCGAGCATCAGAGAGATTCGCCTCAGGTGGTTCATGGTTCTACCTCCTCACATAATTTGCGCGCGTATGCCGCGCACAGAACTTATCCCTTCACGGCCCCGCTGGTGATTCCGGTGACGTAAAACTTCTGTATGAAGGGATATACCGCAGCGATGGGCAGGCTGGCGATCACCACCGAGGCCATCTGCAACGTCATGGTGGGCACCGCCTGATCCGGGTCGGCAACCTGCTGATTGGCCGTGAGGATGTCGCGCACGATGACCTGCAGCGGCCATAGCTTCGGCTGCGTGATGTAGAGGATGGCCTGTTGAAATTCGTTCCAATGGGCCACGCCGTAGTAAATCGCGACGGTGATCAGGATGGGTACGCACAGCGGCGTGACGATGCTCCACAGCGTCCTGATCTCGCTGGCACCGTCGATGCGGGCCGATTCCAGCAGTTCCTCGGGGATCCTCTCCATGAAATTCTTCAGGATGATCAGGTACTGCGACCAGATCACCTGGGGAACGATGAGCGCCCACGGCGTATTGATCAGCCCGGCATCCTTTACCACGAGGTAGGTGGGCACGATGCCGCCGTTGAACATGAGCGTCAGCACCACCATGTTGACAAGCAGCTTCCGGCCGGGCAGATTCTTCTTGCTGAGCGGATAGGCTGTGAGGCCGGTCAGCACAACGTTGAACAGGGTTCCGACCAGCGTGACGAACGCGGTCACCTGGAACGCGCCGCCAAGGGTCGATTTGCGCAGCAACGCCCCATAGGCATCCAGGGATATGACCCGCGGGACGATCAGGAATCCGCCGTTTCGGATGACTTCCTCGTGCGGGGTGACCGACGCGGAGACGACAAAAAGAAGGGGGAACACCACCACGGCGGCCATCATTAGGAGCAGAGCGCTCAGGACGGCGTCGAAGGCGCGGTCCGCCCCGCCGCGCACGCCCCCGTCGCGCGGCAGGGCCGCGCGCCTCGTTCTCACCATATTCCCTCCCCGGTCACCTTTCTGGCGACGCCGTTTGCGATGAGGACCAGAGAGCAGGAGATGACCGCCTTGAACAGCCCCACCGCGGAGGCCAGGCTGAAATTCAGTTGCTGAAGCCCCGTGCGGTATACCCAGGTATCGATGATGTCCGCCACGGAGTACACCTCGATATTGTACATCACAAATATCTGTTCAAAGCTCGCGTCCAGAATGGTGCCGATGCGTATGGTCAGCAGCATCGCGATGACCGACGCGATGCCCGGAAGCGTAATGCGCCGGATGGCTTGCAGGCGGGACGCGCCGTCTATGCGGGCCGCCTCATAAAGCGCCGGATCGATGTTGTTGATGGCGGCCACGTAGACGACGGTGTCAAAGCCCGTCAGCCGCCATACCGACGAAATCACCAGCAGCGAACGGAAGTATTGCGGGGAGGTGAGAAAGGGCACGGGCTTGCCCGTCAACATCACAATCCAGCGGTTGAGCAGACCGCTGGACTGCGACAAAAGCGCCATCATGATTCCGTATACGATGACCCAGGAGAGAAAATACGGAAAGAAGCTGATGGATTGCACCAGCTGGCGGTATCGCTTGCGGCGGCATTCGGTCAGCATGATGGCGAGGATTATCGGCGGAAATATCCCCGCGGCCAGCTTGTAGGCGCTGATCACGAATGTGTTGCCCATCAGCACGGGAAAGTAAGGGGAACTGACGAACATTTCAAAATGCCTGTACAGGGGCGCAGCCCACGGGCTCCCCAGTACGCCGCCCGCGAAATCATAATCCTTGAAGGCCAGCGTCACGCCGTACATGGGCAGATACCGGAAAACCACGTAGTACAATAGCCCCGGAAGCAGCATGACGTACAGCGCCCGATACCTGCCCAGGCCCGCGAGACGATTGGATGCGGTCCTCCGCATGAAGTGCATTGTCCTGCTCACCTCTCTTGTACCCTCATTATAGGGCGTATTGCTGCCGTCTCATATGCATAATTCTTGCCATTTTGTCATATTTGTTGGCTTAATTTGCAAAGCGGCGGTCTCTCCCTTGCATCCACGCCGCGGCGTGGATATAATGAACCTACCTCAGGCCGAGGGGGGATCGCCATGCCCGGTTACGATGGGGAGGAGTACGCTCCGCTTCAGGTCGTCGCGGTCGACGATGAATTGCCCATATTGGACGAGCTGTGCGCGTTTCCCTGGGAGAGCCATGGCGCGAAGCTGATGGCCTGCTGCGAAAACGGCGCGGAGGCGCTGGAATTTTGCTGTACGCACCGGATCGATCTGGTCATATGCGACGTGGTCATGCCGGTCATGGACGGCTTGACGCTGCTGAAAAAGCTCAGGGAGGCGTCGCTCGGCACGCAATTCGTGCTGCTCACCTGCCATGAGAGTTTTCGCTATGCCCATGAGGCCATCCGCATGGGGGCTTTGGATTACATTGTCAAACTCAACATGGAGGACGATTTGGTCAAGGTGCTGGCGAAGGCGCGCGACGCCATCGCCAGCGCGAGGCACGCCACCAGCGGGAAAGATGTCTTCCGGCGCAACGCGCTTGCCCGGCTGTTCAGGGGCATGGCGGGAAAACATCCGGACATCACCGCGTTCCGAGCTGAGATCGGAAAGTTTGCGGCGCTGGACTACCCCCTGGACCTGTCCATGCTCTTTGTGTCCTGCCCGCTGGACGAAGGCGACATGATCCAGGAGGAGGTGCTCGGAGCGCTGGCGTCCATCGCCGTCCAGAAAGACCTGTATCTGGAAGCGATTCCGCTGTTTCCCCGCCAGTTCCTGCTGCTCGACCGCAATCCGCATCTGGACCTGGAGGGGCGCCTGGTTTTAGCGGTGGAAGCACTGAATTCGACCCCATTCCAGATTTCGCAGACACAGGATGACGTGCGGATCTTTGCGTCCATGTCCCGCAACATCGGCGGCGACCGTCAACTGTGCGATGTCCTCAGTGCGTCGAAGGCGTGGCACATGCTGTCGTTTTATGATGATCGGACCAAGGTATTCGCCCGTCCGGGCGACGCGTTTTGCATGCTGTCCGCCCTGCGGCAATCCGACATCCTCCGGCGGGGCAATCTGCTGAAGCAGACGCCGCGGGCGCTGATGGAGTACGTAACCGGGGAATTGGCCCCATTCTTTCTGGTGGAAAGGGTGGACCCCGGGGCTCTGAAAAGCTTTTTCAGCCGATGGCTGATCGACCTTCTGGATGCCGGCGCGGATATGCGCAGGGCGTCGCAGATCAACGAGCACGTGATGAGGGCGCTCACGCTCGATGAGATGGTGGACGCGTTTGAATACCTCGTGACGCACAACACCAGCCAGCAGCCGTTGCACCCGGAGATCCAGCGCGCGCTTGAATTGATCGACCAGAGGATGGACGAACCGCTTACGCTGGGCACCGTCGCCAAAGAGGTCGCCCTGAGCCCCTATTATTTGAGCCGGCTCTTCCACGCCCAAACGGGGCGGCAATTCAACAAATACGTCATGGAGCGGCGGATCGAACGCGCCGCGCAGCTGCTTCGGGCGTCGAACCTCAAAGTCTATGAGGTCTCCAACCGTGTCGGCATATCGAATTACCGGTATTTCGTCATGCAGTTCAAAAAACAGATGCACAGGACGCCGATGGAATACAGGAGAAACGTGTAATGAAAGCGAATTCTGACGGGCGGATGCGCTGGGGACTGGCGCAGCGGTTGTTCGTCATGACGCTGTCCGTTTCCTTGGCGGTCCTGGCCGCCATGGCGATATTCAGCTTTTATTCGTCGAGTGCCGTGATCCGGGAGCAGATCGACAGCAGCATTTCCCGCCTGAACGACCGGACGCTCAATTATCTGGACATGTACGTGGAAAGCGTGCATAGCCTGGCGATGATGATTGTGGCGGGTGGCGAGAACGGCTCGAATGCGCAGACCATCCAGTTGATTAAAAACTTCTCCGCGACCAGCTATCCGGCGGCGCGCACAATCTACTACACCGACACGGAGGGGACCGTCTTTTCCAACCGCCAGGTGTATTACGACATCATGGGCAATCCCCATCTCGCGGCGCTGACGGAGCGCGCGCTGGGCAACTTTGGCGGCATCGCGTGGAGCCAGCCTTATCATTCTCCCGTATCGGGGGACACCGTCAGCTTTTCCTGCACCGTGAAGGACAGGCAGAACAGAAGCCTTGGCGTCCTGACCATCGAGCTGGACCTGGACTACATCAAAGGCGATTTGGACCGCCTTCTGCACACGGGCGCCCAAACCTATGTGCTGATGACCGACGAGGGAAACGTCATCCTCTTCAACCGCAGCTCCGCGCTTCTGGAATTTGACCACGATATCCTGCGCAACGCGCTGTCGGACGATATGATCCGGGAACTTCACTCCATGAGCCCGGGCATCGAGGACAGGGCATTCGCGCGTCAACAGGTGGTGGTGGCACGCTCCCCGATGAACCGCCTGGGCTGGACGCTGTTTACGATCACGGATTATCACCAGTTCTCGTCGCATTTCCAGGCGCTCGTCCAAGCGTACGTCGGCGCCGGAGCGCTCATCATGGTCATCCTGCTGGGCATCTCCTTCTTTTTGAGCAGATACTTTGTCGCCCCGATCCGCAGCCTGGACAAAAGGATGCGCTATTTTACCAGAATGCAGCTCAACGAGCCGCTTCCGATCACCCGCAGCGACGAAATTGGGCACCTGACCGCCAGCTACAACAAGATGCTGAAGCGGCTCAACGACCTGATCTGCGAGATCGAGCGCACGGAAAAGGAGAAGCAGCAGTACAAGATCCAGATGCTTCAAAGCCAGATCAGGCCTCATTTTCTCTACAACACGCTGGCCTGCATCAGCAGCTTGGCCAAGCAGAACCGGATCCGTGAAATCCGCACCACCATCTCCGCCGTCATCTCGCTTCTCGCGTACACCTTCGACAAAACGGACGATTTTGTCAGGATCCAGGAGGAAATAGAGGCGCTGGACATGTATGTGCGCATCCAAAAAATCAGATACGGGGATTCATTCGATATGGTGCTTCAGATTGATCCCGAGGCGGTGAGTCTGTACTGTCCCAAACTGACCTTGCAGCCCATCGTGGAGAATGCGATCTTCCATGGGATCCGCCCTTGCGACAGGCGCGGCCTCATCGTCGTCCGGGGCCGCGTTCAAGACCAGGCGCTAACCATCACGATCGACGACAATGGTATCGGCATGGACGAGTCCACGTTTCTGGAACTGCTTCGGGAAACCGGTTCCGAGCAGGAAAACCCGGATGCGCTGAACCATGTCGGGATTCGGAACGTGCATAACCGCATCGCCCTCAGCTACGGCATGCCCTATGGCCTGTCACTCGTCTCCAAGGATGGCCCCGGGACGTGTATCCAGATCCTGCTCCCGGTCATACACAACCCCTGAACGATCATCCCCGGGAACGCGCGGGGGGATGCGCGGAATCCCTCCTCGTGTGTGATGCTACTGTTTAACAACAGCTTACACTCCGGATCCGCCACCTCCCGCTCCGGTACTGTCAAGTGTTTTTCGCAAAAACGAATCGCCGTTTGGCATCCGGGAATTACCCGGCAACGGAACCGGACTCGGCAGAGCCGGCAACGTCCAAATGCTTCGTGCTCATATAGCGCTCCGCGCCCCATGCGGTGCTTGCCACGTGACGGAGGCGAGCGCAGACCGGCATCCGAGCTGAATTACCATACGGGAAGATGCCGACCATACGGGCACGCTGCCCGCCGCCTCTTTCAGCTTCATTTCCCGCAGCTTTTCAACGATGGCATCCGGTAGGTGTATCTGCACGCCTGCGCAGATACGTACGGGTCCCATGCCTTTGGGTTTCTGCACACTGGCAAAAAGCCGGGATGTGCCGCCGCCCTGGTGCACAACGACGTGCTGCCCTTTTACAAGGAGCACGGCCTGACCATCGGCGCTATTCTCAACGACAACGGCCGGGAGTTCTACGGGACGGAGAACCATCCCTATGCCTGCTGGTCTTCGGGCTGTCCATGCTGGGCGAGGGCATCTCCGTATCCATCGACCCGCGCAACTGGAGGTAAGCCATGAGAGACGATACCATCCTTTCAGTACATAAACCTGTGCGTTGGCATCCCGGCGACCTACGAGGCTGCCGAAGTCCCCATTCTTAAAAATATCCGTCTTTCCCTCCGGGAGCCGCTGAAAGTCACTGCCGGCCAGGTGCTGCTGGAGGGCAAAAATCTCCTGGAGATGACCGCCGAGCAGATGCGCGCGTCCGTGCTGGGGAAGCAGATTGCCAGCATCTATCCCAATCCGCATTGGCGGCTGGAGCCCATCAACTCCATCGGTAACCAGATCAGGGACATATACATGTCCCACAATCAATGTAAGCCCGCCGAGGCGCGGGCGCGGGTGCTGGACCTATTGCGCCTGGTGGGCATTCCCGGCCCCGAAACGCGCTACAACGCCTTCCCTCACGAACTGAGCGGTGGCATAGCGCAGCGCGTGCTGGTGACGATTGCGCTGATCTGCGAACCGAAGCTGCTGTTGGCGGACGAGCCGACCGGTGGTCTGGACGTGACCATCCAGATCCAGGTGTTCAACCTCATCCGTAAGCTGATCCGCGCGGAGCGCCGCTCAACCATCGTAGCCTCGCGCGACATTGGTCTGATCTATCATCTGTGCGACCGCATCTATGTACTGTACAAGGGCCGGATCCTCGAATCCGGATTTACCGAAGATGTGATCCATCATCCGGTTCATCCGTATACGGCGCGGTTTCACCATTGACTATCCCACTGGCAGCACGGCAAAGCTGTTGTATGCGATGCTGCGCATGGTGGTTGCGGATGGTGGAATCGACATGTCAAAGACCCGGGCGGCGCGCCCGCAAACGTGGCCGTCGCGATGGCGCGCACTGGACTGGATGTCGGATTTATCGGCAAGGTAGGCAGCGACGCGCTCGGCGATTTTTTATTGGATGTGCTGCGGCGGGAAGGTCTGCGCGTACTCTGCACGGCTCGCTCCGACCACGCGGCCACGACAATGGTCTTCGTTTCCCTCTGCGAGAAGGGGGAGCGGTCTGCGAAGCGAAGCAAAACACCCCGACGCACTCCCCCGCCGGCCTTCATGATCAGCGGACGGCAGCGGTCAGCCATACGCCCACGACTTTCGCGCATTACTGCCTTTGCTGGCCACCGCACTCCCGAACGATCAGCTTTGCGGGAACGATGTATTCTCGCCTCGAGGGAATCTTCTGATCGAAGTGATCCAGCAGCATCTGCATGGCAATGCGCCCCATATTGTCCGCGTCGCGGGACAAATAGGAATAGCGCATGTTCAGAATATCCACGGCCTGTACATAATCAAACCCGACGGTGTACACATCCCGATCCGGCGAAAGTCCATGGGCCAATATGGCCTTGAGAAACCCGTTGACAATGGCGCCGTTGCTCAAAAGCACAGCCTCCGGAAGCCTTCCGTCCCGTATCCAGTCACAGGTCATCCGAAAGGCCTGCTGGGTGGAAATGGGCTGATTGCTGGTCAGGATGAAGCGCTCGTCTTCCCGGATGCCAGCGTCCGCAAGCGCCTGTCTGAAGCCGGCAAGCCGGTCCGATCCCAGTTGCAGGCTGGTGTCGCTGGTAATCGTCCCGATTTTTTTATATCCGCTGCGGACGATGTTTTCAGTCGCGATATACGCGCCGTTGAAGTTGTCAAAATACACCCCATCCCAGTTCAGGTTCTTGGCCGCGCGGTCGATCAAAACAACGGGAATGCCCAGATTTTCAAGCGCCGAGCGCAGCTTTGAAAAACCGTCTGTGCTCAAGTAACCGGCCGCCGGCGTAATCAGAAGACCGCGAACCCGCTGTCCGCGCATGGTGGCAAGCGCGCGCTGTTCTTTCGCCGGGTCGTTGTCTGTGGTGCAGAACATCACGGTATAGCCCTTTTTGTCGGCCACCTCGCTGATGCCCTCCAAAATTCGGCCAAAGAAACCGTCGGAGGCGGTGGGGACCACCACCCCGATCATGCAGGAATCCTTAGTGGAAAGCCCTCGCGCAATGGCGGAGGGCTGATAGGCGTATTCGTTGATAATCCTGTTCACCCGTTCCCGGATTTGCCCGCTCACATAACCGGTGTTGTTGATGACCCTGGATACGGTGGATTTTGATACCCCGGCCTTTTCGGCGATGTCCTTGATCGTCATGTTGCTCATTTCATCACTCCAAAGCCATTTGGCATCTTCCCTTTTATTGTATATGATTCAACAATTCCGTTCCAGTGCCAAAATGACTTTTTTTATATTATTTAATACCTATGGTATATTGAAGGATATTTTCGTCGTTGATCTCCGCGGGATCGACCAGCTCTTTGACCACGCCGCCGTCCCGCATGACGTAGATCCGGTCGCTCATGCCGATGAGCTCGTTCATCTCCGAGGTGATCATGATAATGGATTTCCCATCGGCGGTCAGGCGGTCCATCAGTTCGTAAATCTGGGCCTTGGCGTTCACATCCACGCCGCGGGTTGGCTCGTCCAGGATAAAAACCTCCGGCTGAGCGGCGTACCACTTGGCAAAACACACCTTCTGCTGGTTTCCGCCGCTGAGCGTGGACACCCGCTGATCGGTGCCACGGCAGAGGATGGAAAAGCGTTCAATCAGTTTTTGGGCGCGCTGGGTTTCACGCCGTTTGGAGAGCAGCGGCCCGACGAGCGATCTGCGGAGCGACGCACCGCAGACATTTTCCCGGATGCTCATGGGAAGAACCAACCCTTCGCTCTTGCGGTCTTCCGACAGGTAGATCAGCCCCGCGCCGATGCACTTTTCCGGGCTTCTGTTCATGAGCGGCTTTCCGTTAAGCAGCACCTCGCCGCCGCCGTAGGGCCGCGCGCCGAATACCGCCTTGGCAAACTCCGTGCGTCCTGCGCCCACCAGGCCGCCAATGCCCAGAATTTCCCCGCGCCGAAGGTGCAGGTCAAAAGGCACCGTCCTGGGGCCGACCCGGAAATTTTTGACCTCCAGCACTTTTTCTGCACCGGCCGTGTGGGTGCGGCGGTAGATCTGCGTGAGTGTGCGCCCCACCATCATCTGCACGGCTTTTTCCGCAGTAAATTCCTCGCGCGTCATGATGCCGACAGTGGCGCCGTCTTTCATGACGGTGACGCGGTCTGCAATGGTTTCGACCTCGTCCATCCGATGGGAAATGAAGATAATGCCCATGCCCTCGTCCCGCATCTTCCGGACGAGGCTGAACAGTTGGTTGATTTCCTGGCTTGTCAGGCTGGCGGTGGGCTCGTCCATGATGAGAATCTTTGACCGATAGGACAAGGCCTTGGCGATTTCCACCACCTGCTGCTGCGCGGTGGAGAGTTGGCCCAGCCGGCTGGATACGTCGATGTCAAAGCCCAGCGACTCAATCAGCGCCTGACTTTTTTCGCGCATCGTCTTGTAATCGACGACAAGACCTTTTTTCGTGTACTCCCGGCCCATGTAGATGTTTTGCGCCACCGTCAGATTGGTGCAAAGGTTCAGCTCCTGATGAATAAATGTCACGCCCCGCGCCCGCGCTTCCTTGGGGTTTTTGAAGTGCTCGGCCTTTTGCTGAATGCGCATTTCGCCCGCGTCGTGGGGGATCTCCCCGGCGAGGATCTTCATCAGCGTGGACTTGCCCGCGCCGTTTTCCCCCAGAAGGACGTTGACTTCGCCGGCATACAGGTCAAACCACACGTCGTTCAGGATGAGCACGTCGGTGCCGCGCACGGGCTTACCGCTCCGGTCAAATATGTACTTCTTGATGCCCGCCATATCCACAAGTTTCGGCTTCATATCGATCAGTGGCTCCTTTTGCTCTTCAGGCTGTCCACCAGCACCGCGAACAGGATGATAATGCCCAGCACCGGTTGATAGAAGTACCGGTTGATGTTCAGGATGGTGATGATGTTCTCTATAAGCATGATGGTCAGCGCCGCAAAGAAAACCCCCGGCACATTGACCACGCCGCCGCTGAGGCTGGTGCCGCCCAGAACGCAGGCGGTGACTCCCTCAAAGGTGAAATCGCCCAGCCCGCCCAGCGACTGCTGCGCCACATTGGTGCGAACCGTCAGAAGCACCGCGGCAAACGCGGAGAGAACCGCCGCCACCACAAAGGAGGACAAAAGCGTCGACCGGGTGCGCAGGCCCGAAAGGTACGTCGCGCGGGGGTTGAGCCCCATGGACTGAAGCGTGCGTCCGTAGATGGTCTTCTGAAAGATGAGCATCACAATCAGCGTGAGAATAATCGCGTAATAGACCGCCAACGGATACCCAAAAAGCCGGGTCCGTGCAAAGGCGAGAAAGGATGTGTTCAGGTTTGAGTACTGCTTGCCGCCGCTGATCACAAGGCACAGGCCGTAGGCAATGTACCCGCTGCCCAGCGTCACGATAAAGGACGGCACGTTGATCGCCGAGACCAGCAAACCGTTCAGAAGCCCAAAGGCCGCCCCGATCAGAAGCCCCAGCAGGATGACCGCCGTCGGGTCGAGGCCTGCGTCCAGCATCATGCCCATCGCGACGCTGACAAAGCCCACAATGTACCCCAGCGAAAGATCCACGTTGGCCAGCACCAGAATGAAGCACGAAGCCAGCGCCCGAATAATCGGAACGGGTGCCTGACGGATCAGCGCGTTGATGTTGTTGATGTTGGCAAAGTTTGGAAGGAACATCACCGAAAAGCATAAGGTTACAAGAAAGTACAGGATTGCCATATTCCCGGAAAAAAAGGTCGTGACACCACGCGCCGCTTTTTTCATGCATCTACCCTCCGCGTATGTCTGCCCCAAAGGCTGGCGCGCCCCAACGGCCATGGGCGCCGCGCCCGGGGAGTAAATCGTGTCCCGCTGCCGGGGACGGCGGCGCGTTCGCGCCGTGCTTCTCGCAAGGGGCTCAGTATCTGAGCATCGCCTTTTCCCCCCGAGCGCGCATGGCCGCGCTGAGGCCAACGAGCGAGATGATCAGGGCGCCCAGAATGACCGACTGCAGGTTGTTGTCCACCTGCAAAAGGTTCAGCACGTTGCGCAGCACGCTGATGACCACGGCCCCGATGATCGTGTTGGGAATGTTGCCGTATCCGCCGGCCATATTGACACCGCCGATGACGCAGGCGGCGATACAGGTCAGCGTATAGTCCTCGCCCTGCACGGGTGAACCGGAACCAAGGCGGGCCATCAGCAAAATGCCGGCCATGGCGGCGAACAGGCAGCTGATCGCGTAGACCGCGATCTGCAGAAAGACCACGTTGATCCCCTCCTGACGGAGGATGGTTTCGTTGTTCCCCAGCGCGAAGATGCGGATGCCAAAGGGCGTCCTGTGCAAAAGAAAGTACGCGGCCGCCGCAAAGAAAAGGGCAATGGGAATGATCAGCGGCACTTCGCTGATTCTCATGTTGCCCAAATCAATCAGCTGCGGGGTGGTCAACCGGACGGCCTTGGCGTTGCAGATCAGCATCGCGATGCCCGCCATAATCTGTCCGACGGTATAGGTGCAGATAAACGCCGGCAGACGCATTGCGGAAATCAAGTATCCGTTAATGACGCCGCAGGCAATGCCGATCAGCGCGATCAGCGCAAACATCAGCCAGATGGGCATGCCCTGATTGACCATCATGGCGCCCAGCACGCCGGCCAGCGACATTACCCCGCCCAGGGAAAGGTTGATGCCCGACGTAATGATGACCATCGTCAGCGCCGTTGCCGGGATGATGGCGTAAGAACTTTGGCGGAGCACGTTGAGGATGTTTGCGGATGCGGAGAATTTGGGTACCGCCACGCACAGGACTGCGATGATCGCAGCGGTCACCGGCCAGATGATGAGTCTCTTCGCTTTCATGAAACGTACACTCCCACCATTGCGACTTGACCACAGCCGTCCGGGGAAGGCGCGGTGATTGCCCCCCTCCCCGGACGGCCCTCGGTCTGAATTGGCTGCCCCGATCAGAACGCCTTTTCCAGCGCGGTCTCGATGTCGGCCTCGTAGACGATCACGGTATCGACGCCGGTGATCGGCTCAAAGTCTGCGGCGGTCTTCTCGCCATTGACGATGCTGACCACGATTTCAGCCGCGGTGCGGCCGACGGCGCCCAGATCAACCTGCGCCTCGCCGATGCAAAGGCCGGACTGCATGTAGCCAAGGCCCACCTTGGAGGCGTCCACGCCCACAAGCTTGATCTGGTCGGTCAGGTTGGCATCCTCCAGACACTGCGCGATGCCGGGGAACCAGCTGTCGGCGGAGACAAAGACGATGTCCACATCGTAGCCCGCAGCGGCCAGCATGTTCTCGACAACCTTCATGGCGCCGTCGTTGTCCGAGGTTTCGTTGTTCATGTCACCGACACATTCCCAGTTGCTTTCCTCAAGCGCGGCAATGAAAGCATCGGTTCGGGTGTCCAGAACCACCGAACCGTTGACGCCGCGGACGGCGATGTATTTGCCACCTTCGGGGCGCAGCGTGGTCAGGATCTCGGCGGCCTGCTTGCCGGCGGTGTCATTGGCTGCGCCGACCTGGGTTACGTAGTAGCTCTCAAAGCCGCTGTCAAGGCGTCCGTCCACGATGACCACGGGAATGCCCTTGTCGGTGGCGAACTTGATGGCCTCAAGGCTCGTAGAGCCGTCGTTGGGGTTGACGATGATGCCGTCGACGCCCATGGTCGCCGCTTCTTCAATCAGGTTGGCCTGCTCGGATACGTCCTTGATGGTGTTGACCGTCATCAGGGCGTACTCGACGCCCGCCGCTTCCAGCGCGGCGCGAATGGAGGATTCCACCATGATCTGGCCCGCGTCGTCACCCATCTCCCGGGTGACGTAGGCGATCGTCGGCTTGTCTTCCGCCAACGCCCCAAAGGACATCGCCGCAATGAGCGTCATCGCAAGGAATACCAGGAAGAACCGTTTCATAAATGTCTACCTCCGTATTGATATTGATAAACCGGCCGGCCGTCCGGTTTATACTCGGAAATGGCGCGACATTCGTCAGATGACTTCAAACCCCTCCAGTGCCACAACCTGCGCAGGCGAAGCATCGATGCCTTCGACCTTCATCAGGCCCGGCAACGCGATCAGAAAGGACACGTCCTGGGTCAGTGCCTTCAGGTTGGTCATCATCTCCAGAAGCGGAATGTCGTTGCGAAGCATTATGTCATGGGCGCGGTCCTTCTTGCCGTCCTTCTCCATCCACCAGCCTACGTCCACGGAATTATCCTGTCCCCACAGTTTGACGCCCTTCGCGATCACATACTCCGCAAATTCCAGCGAGATCATCGGCATTTGAACCTGGGAGTGGAATTCGTCCTGCTTGAGCGTTTCGTCCACGCTGGTGTGTACAACCACGATGTCGCCCTTGCGCAGCTTGCCGCCGTCGGCTTTTTCCACCATGTCGCGGGTGATCAGCGTGCCGGGGGCCACATCAAAATACAGCCTGACCATGCGGCCGAAGAACTGCTCCGGCTGATAATCGCTGAGTTTTCGGCCTGCGTGGTTCAGGTGCCAGGGCGTCTCGATGTGGGTTTTGACGTGGGTCTTCATTTTGATGACCTGCGCCACCGAATCATCCACATAGGAACCGTATTCGAACAGCGGCCACACCAGCGCTTCTTCCGCCACCGCGCGGGCAATGTCGTCGGGGGATACCGGATCCTTCATCGGATACACCTTATGAGACAGGTCAACGGTGCTCATTTTGCTCGTGTCAAATACCATACTCCCCACTCCTTAGTACGCTATAGTCTAGAAACCGATCCCATGCACATCATGCACAAATTTACGGCAAAAAACCTCGCATTTAAGGGCATCTATTCTAACGAACCCTCGCTTCACCGATTTTTCCCAGCCGCATCTGTGCGGAACTTCATGGTACCGTTCCCACATAAGCAGCATAGCAGCTTTGCGGTCTGTTGTCAACACGTGATTTATAATACGTCATATCGCTCTATTATTCTATATAGATATTGGATTTAATGCATATTATTTCCATATAGTTAATGCTATGTTCTTTGCTTATTGGGTATAATCGTAGAGAACCGGTTTCTTTTTCGGCAAAATTAGACCGCACACACCATCGGCGTTGGATGCCGCCCCTGCTTCAAGCTGGGCAGCCGTCTGCCGAGCAGCCCGCCAAAATCAAAAAAGCCCCTTGAAACCCATGATTTCAAGGGATTCCCTAAATGCGGAGGGTTTTTACGAGTAACAGCACTGTGCTACCATTTTTCGCTTACTGTCCCGCGCTGCAGCGCGCTGTCCTCCTGGAAAACCAGAGCAAAAAACTGCGGGAGTCTGAAGGCAAAGCCCTTAGGGCGCCGAAGGCACCTTGAGGCAAATCGACGTTATCATGCACAACGGGCACGACGACCGTGTCCAATCTCTACCGATTTTGATGCGCATTCCGTCCGAACTTCGTGCACATATTTACCCGGCATCCTGTGGCAAGGTGGGCGAAGTTTCTGGAGGTATCGACCAGCGGGTATTACGGCTGGCTGGGGACGCGGGATATGCGTGCAAAGCGCGAAAAGGCCTACCGAGATCGGGTAGAGGCAATCTTTCTGGAAAGCGGAGGCACATATGGGGCGGATCGAATCAGCGGCAGGAGGCGGCTTGAAGGCCAAAGATCGAGTTTTCGGAAAGTGAAGAGGATCATGCGGAAACGAGGATTACACTCGATCCACCTGCGCTGTCAGCGCAGTTTGACGGACAGTCGGAAAGCGCGGGGAGAGGGGTATCCGAATCTGGTGCGGGGCATGACGATCAACGAGCCGTTTCAGGCAATCACGAGCGATATCAGCTGCATCCCCACAGACGAGGGCTTCGAATACCTGTGCACGATCAAGGATATCCAGAGCAAGGTGATTCTGGCGGAGATGCAATCGGACAATATGTCCAGAGCGCTTGTGGTAGATACGATCAACGCGGCGCGAAAGCGCTGGCGGCTGCCGCCCGGGACGGTGTTTCATTCAGACCGTGGGAGTCAGTATACCTCCGAGGAAGTCATGACGCTGATCGCCTCGCTTGGTTGGCGGCAGAGCTTTTCCAGAGTCGGGCGACCGGGTGATAACGCCTGGCATGAGCGCTTCCACTCGATCCTAAAGAAAGAGGCGGTTTACCACGCGCATTTCCATACCCGGGAGCAGGCGCGCCAAGCAGTGTTCGATTTCATTGAGCGATTCTACAACCGAAAGAGGATTCAGAAGTCCCTTGGTTATCTTTCCCCCATGGATGCGCTAAGCTCATACATTCAAGTGGCTGCATGATCACTGCTTAGTTTTTTGTCCGGAAAAGGGTTGACGTTCCGGAATACTGGAGGTATTTCAAGCGGAGAGCGACACCGCCGGAGGCGAAAAGAACCGACGAAAGCGCAGATTCTGTAGTGGACGAACCACTAGTGTTTCCCCCGGTGCGGTCGAAAAACAGAATACCCTATTGACAGCTTCGGGTTGCGCACCTATACTGTACTCAATTGAATACTGAGGATAGGGTGGCAACGCGGTGAACCCGCCGAGCCTCAAAAGAGAATGCCGTGCGAATCGGCGCAGCCCTCGCTACTGTAAGAAGGACAAACGGATCATGATCCACTGCGCAAGCGGGAAGGGGATCCGGGCGGATGACTTCGAGTCAGGAGACCTGCCTTATCAATCTCGTATGTTCATTTTCGATGGGAAAGTGGGCATAACCGTAAGGGTTTGGCTGGGTTGCCTGTCCCGAAATGCGCGTTGTGCTCTCGTTTTCGAGAGCACTTTTTTTCGGGCGGATTTTCCGGCTGCGGGTGGGAGTGTCCCCGCGAGTGTGTAAATGGATAATCTCATGGGGCCAAGATCATACTAAAACCGCTTTTACTCGTGCGCAGGATAGGGCCACGTTGGAGAACGACCCGAGCGTCGCACGAGGTTTGGCGGGGCGGCGAGGGGGAACTCGTCGCCTTCTTGCCGCCCCGGAAAACCAAAGCGGAAAACTCCGGGGCGGCGGGGCAGCGCCCCGCATTACCCAATCTGGCGGATGTCCAGACGGTCGGGGAAGAACATCATCAGCTGTCCCATTATAACACCCCAATCGCGCACCGGCATCGTCCATTTTTTGGTAATCTCTTGGATCGACAGATAGATCGATTTGCGGATCGAATCGTCGGTCGGATAGACGGACTTGGTCTTGGTGAACTTGCGAAGCATCCGGTGGAATCCCTCCACTGCGTTGGTCGTGTAGATCAGCCTGCGGACCTCCTGGGGGTATTTGAAGTACGTAGACAGCTCCGCCCAGTTCGCGTCCCAGGACTTGAGGATTTGCGGGTATTTCGTTCCCCAAACCTCCCGAAAATGCTCAAGCTGGTATTCCGCGTCCTCCAGCGTCGGCGCGCCATATACCTTCTTTAAGTCCGCCATCACGGCTTTGAGGTCTTTGTATGGCACAAACTTTGTAGAGTTTCTGATCTGGTGAATCACGCACAGCTGCTGTTCCGTCCGGGGAAACACCGTCGAGATCGCCTCCGAAAACCCGCTCAGATTGTCCCGGCAGGCAATCAGAATGTCCTTTACCCCGCGGTTTTTCAGCTCATTGCATACCGTCGTCCAGAAACTCGCACTCTCGTTTTCCGACATCCAGATCCCCAGGATCTCTTTCTTCCCCTCCAGGTTGATCCCCAGCACTGAGTATACACATTTGTTGATCACCCGCCCATCCTTCCTTACCTTGAACACGATCCCATCCAGGAACACGATCGGGTACACCGCGTCCAGCCCTCTGGCCTGCCATTCCGCTACCTGTGGCATGACCTTGTCCGTGATCCGGCTGATCAGACTCGCGGATGCCTCCACTCCATAGATGTCCCGCAGATGATCTTCGATGTCCCGATTGCTCATCCCCTTCGCGTACATCCCGATCACGCGGCTCTCCAGATCCTCCGTCTTTGTTTGCCGCTTCTCGATTACCTGCGGTTCAAAGCTCCCGTTCCGATCCCGCGGTACGCTGATCTCCAGTTCCCCGTATTCCGATTTCACCGTCTTTTTCCCGTACCCGTTTCGGCTGTTTCCACTTCGATCGCCCTGGTTGCTGTGCTTTTCGTACCCCAGGTGCTCGTCCATCTCCCCTTCCAGCATCGCCTGGATCGTTCCCTGAAACAGCGACTTCAGCAGTGCCTGCACATCCCTCATGTCTTTGCACTCTTCCGCCAGTAATCCCACCAGTTCCTTCTCTCGCTCGCTCATGTCAACATCTCCTTCTTTATTTGGAGATTATTGCCATTTACACGGTTCGCTATACAGCCTCCTGCGGGTCTCGGCGTTTGATACGTTTTCCATCCAGATGACGCGAGGAGGTAGACCCATGAAAAGGCAACTCGGTTTGCTGCTGGCCCTGACGCTCATCCTGATCGCCGCTCTCGGCTCCGGAGGCGCTTTTGCAGAAGGCTCCGGCGGCCACGTCGCCAATCTGCGCATCGGCACCACAGCCCCGAACAACACCTTCAACGCCCTGACCCAGAAGGACGCCTTCGGCCGCATGAACTACAACGGCCTGACGCAGAGCAATTTTGTCTACCGCGACGCGGACAACCTACTCAAGCCCTACTTCTGGAAGTCCTTTGAGATCTCCGCGGACGGAACCTCCATCGCCTTCACCTTCCCGCTGGACGCAGTGTGGCACGACGGCCAGCCGGTCACCTGGGACGACATTGAATTCACATTTCAGTACATGCGGGACGTGCGCAAGGTGTCCACGCTGCAGCACCTGATCAAAATCGAAAAGACAGCGGACGGTGCGGGGCTTCTGACCTTCGATCAGCCTGACGCCTATTACTGGCTGAACTCCTCCTGCATGAACAACGCCTGCGTGTATCCCAAGCACATCTGGCAGGGCGTGGAAGACATCGACGGCTATGCCGGCGAGGACGCAGCCGTCGGCTCCGGCCCCTACAAGCTGGTCTCATTTGACAAGGAGGCGCAGACCTCCTATTACGAGGCCGTGCCCCAGAACGCGTTTCTTGGTGAGCTCACCGTGGACAGTGTGACGCTTCAGACCTATTCGGGCGAGGATACCCTCGTCATGGCCATGCTGAATGGCGAGATCGACTGCATGTTCAACTACGCCAACCCCATCGACGCCTCGATCATCGACCTGGTGATGGAAAACCCCGACATCGACCCGGGCAAGAGCGACTTCTCCGGCTGCTACCAACTCGAATACGGCAAGGAGCGCGCGCCGGGCAGCGACGAGGCCTTCCGGCAGGCGCTCGCCTACGCCTGGAACTATCCGCTGCTGGCCGCCACGATCAACGGCGAATACGGCCAGATCCCCGGCCGTGGGATCATCCCGCCCTCCTGCAAGGGCTACGATGAAACGCTGGCCAAGCTGGAATACGACGTGGAGAAGGCCAAGGCCATGCTGGACGAGGCAGGCTACGCGGACGCGGACGGGGACGGCTGGCGCGACCTGCCCGACGGCGCCCCGATGGACCTGGTGGTCACGCCGCAGTACAACGCCAGCATGGATCTGCGCATGCGCATCGCGGATGTGATCATGAACAGCCTGACCGCGGTGGGCGTCAAAAACCACCTGGACAAGGATACCATCGTCAACAGCGAGGTGTGGGAGAAAAACATCACCGAAGGGGCCTACGACCTGTCCATCACGCTGACCACCTCCGGCATGGCGGCCTATTCCACCGCGTTCCGCTACTTCATGTCGGAGCTTCCGGCGGGGCAGACCTCCTGGTTGTGGGGCACCGTGCACGACGAGGCATTCACCGCCGCCTACTACGGGATGACCCAGGCGGTGAACGACGGTCTCTACATCGAGAACGCCCGGAAGCTGCAGAAGCTGTTCTCCGACAGGATGTACGCGCAGGCGCTGTGCTGGGAGACCGCCTTCTTCCCCTACCGGACCGACAAGTACGCCGGCTGGCGGAACTACCCCTCCTGGGGCGTCGTAAACCCCACGACCTGGTTTGAGTTGAAGACCAAGTAGCATGCGCACGCACATCCTGAAGCGGACGGGCGTCGCGCTGATGACGATGTACGTCATCATCACCGTCAGCTTCATCCTGATCCACGCGATGCCGGGGGACCCGGTGATCCACCTCGTGGGCCAGGAGGAGTACTACTACCTCATAGAGAACGATCCGGCGGAGCTCGAACGCCTGGTGGAGAAGTTTGGCCTGAACGATGCGGTTCCCGCGCAGTATGCGAAGTATCTAAAGAGCATCCTGACGCTGGACTTTGGGATCTCCTACGCCAACCAGCGCCCGGTGCTTGAAAACGTATTTGAGGCCGCGCGGTGGACGCTTCTCTTGTCCGTTCCGGTTTGGATCCTCTCAGGCCTTTTGGGCGCGGTGCTGGGCGTTCTCGCGGGTTGGGAGGTGGGCGGCCGGTTCGATAGAGCCGCGATGCCCATCTTCCTTGCCTTGAACGCCATCCCGACTAACTGCCTGTGCCTGGTCCTTTTGATCGTGTTCTCCTACCGGCTGCGCATCTTCCCGATCAACGGCATGGTGTCGATGGGGCTGACCGGGTGGGCCCGCGCCGCCAGCATCGCGCACCACATGGCGCTGCCGTTGATCTGCCTGGTGCTGTTCCGAACCGCGGGGGATTTTCTCCTGATGAAGAGCGCAATCTCCCGCATCCGCGGGGAGGAGTATGCCGTCACCGCGCTCTCCAAGGGACTTTCCGACCGGAAGCTACTGTTCCGGCACGTGCTCCGAAACGCGCTGCCGCCCTACCTGACCTCCTTTTGCATGCAGATGGGGTTTCTCTTGTCCGGCTCGATGATCGTAGAGGTTGTCTTCGGCTGGAAGGGCATGGGCACGCTGATGTATAACGCCGTGCAGGTGCGGGATTTCCCGACGGCCCAGTTCTGCTTCCTGCTCTCGGCGCTGTGCGTCGTGGGCGCCAACTGGCTGGGCGATTTTGTGAACGCGCTGGCCGACCCGACCCTTCGCCGGGAGGACCGCTATGCGTAAACCGCGCCGCGTCAACCTGCCGGTGCTCGCCGGCGGGATTCTCATCCTGCTCTTTGTGGTGGTGGCGTTGCTGGCCGGCAGCATCGCCCCCTACGACCCCAACGCCATGATGATTCCCTACCTCGCGCCGTCGCCTGCGCACCTGCTGGGCACCAACGACCTGGGGCAGGACATCTTCAGCGAGTTGGTCTACGGCACGCGTGTTTCGCTGTTGATCGGCGTCTTGACCGCGGGAATCGTGACGTTTGCCGGGGCGGTGCTGGCGCTGGTCTCCGGCTATTATGGCGGGTGGGCGGACCGGGTGATTTCCGCCGTCACGGACGTGGCGATGGCGGTGCCCTCGCTGCCGCTGACGGTGCTTCTGATGGCCTACCTGGACCCCGGCATGTGGAGCCTGATCCTGGCGATCTCCCTCACCGCCTGGACGGGTACCGCCCGGATCCTGCGCGCGGTGGTCATGCAGCTCAAGGAGCAGCCCTTTGTCCAGATCGAGCGGGCGATGGGCGTCCGGGACGGGGTCATCCTCTTCAAGCACCTGCTGCCCAACCTGAAGGACATCCTGCTCACCCGCGGCGCGCTGGCGGTTTCCTCCGCCATGATGACCGAGGCGGGCCTGAGCTTTCTGGGCCTGGGCACCTACGGCGAAAAGAGCTGGGGGAGCATCCTGCACTTTGCCTTTTTTCGCAACAGTATCTTGCGCAACCAGTTCTGGTGGTACGTGCCGCCCATCGCGCTGATCACGCTGGCGGTGGCGGGCTTCATGCTGGTGGGCTATTACGGACAGAAAGCGAAGTGAAAAGCCTTGCTGGAGATTGAGGGCGTCTCGGTCCGATTTTCCGCCGGGAGCGGCGTGCAGGCGGTGGAGGACGTCTCTCTGCGCGTCGCGCCCGGGGAGAAGATGACGGTGGTGGGCGAGACGGGCAGCGGCAAGAGCGTGCTGCTGCTGGCGATATTGCAGCTCGCGCCCAAGGGCGCACAGGTTTCGGGTAGCATCCGCTTCGAGGGAGAGGAGTTGATCGGCTGTCCCCGCGAGCGCCTGAACGCGATCCGCGGCGGCCAGATCTCCTACGTCCCGCAGGGCAGCGGAAACGGCATGAACCCGCTGCTCACGGTGGGCTTTCAGGTGGGCGAGCCGCTGATGGAGCACAAGGGGCTCCCCCGAAAGCAGGCTTCGGCGCGGGCGGTGGAATTGCTCCGGCGCTTTCATCTGGGGCGCGAGGAGGCGCTCGCCCGCAGCCACCCCCACACGCTCAGCGGCGGCATGCGCCAGCGCGCGCTGCTGGCGACGGGCATCTCCGCCGGCGCCCGGCTGATCCTGGCGGACGAGCCCACCAAGGGGCTGGACCAGACCCGGATCGGCCAGGTGATCTCCTGCTTTCAAAGCCTCGCCGGCCAGGCGATGCTGTGCGTTACCCACGACCTGAACTTCGCCCGCCGCATCAGCGACCGCATCGGCGTGCTGTACGCCGCGGGGCTTCTGGAGGAAGCGCCCACGGAAGCGCTCTTTGCCTGCCCGCTGCACCCCTATACCCGGGCGCTCATCGCGGCGCTGCCGGAAAACGGGCTGCACTTCGATCCCGGCTTTGCCCCCGCCCACGGCGACGGCACGTACCGGTCGGGCTGCCGGTATTTAAGCCGCTGCCCGCAGGCCGGGCCGCGCTGCCGGGAAACGCCCCCAATGGCGGATCTGGGCGGCCATCTTGTGAGGTGCTGGCTGTATGCTGATGCGGGCTGAGCGCCTGGGCAAGGTATTTTCCGCGGGGAGCCGGGGCGGAGGGCGCCTCGCAGCGGTGGAGGATGTCACCCTCTCCATCCCCGCCGGGAAGACCATCGGGCTCACTGGCGACAGTGGAAGCGGAAAATCCACGCTGGGCAAGATGCTCGCCGGGCTTTTGAAGCCCACCTCCGGCGCGCTATTTTGGGAGGACAGGGCGCTGGTCTACCCGGTCCGGGGCAGGCTGCGCGGCCGCATCCAGATTTTATTTCAGCACCCGGAGGTCTCCTTCAACCCAGAGCTGCCGCTGGTCAGCAGCCTGCGGGAGCCTTACCGCCTGATGGGCGAGCGCTTTTCAAGGCCGCGCCTGCTTGAAGACGTCGGACGCTTCGGCCTTCATGAGGAGCATCTCTCCCGGCTGCCCCGCCAGTTGAGCGGGGGCGAGCTTCAGCGGGCGGCGCTGTCCAGGGTGCTGACGCTGAAGCCCGATCTGATCGTGCTGGACGAGCCCACGAGCATGCTGGACGTGATCTCCCAGGCGCAGATCCTGTATTACCTCAAGGAATACCAGCGCCTCAACGGCACGGCCTACCTTTTGATCACCCACGATCTGACGCTGGCGGGGCAGGTGTGCGACGAAATCCACCGCCTCACAGGCGGAAGATTGGAGCGGTAGACCGTGAAAAAACGCATCCTTGGATCAGGGTACGCTGGCTACGGCGGCCGGGACTGCCGCTTCGACGTGAGCCTCGCGTTCGCGCGCGGCGAAATCACCGGTCTGATCGGCCCCAAAGGAGGCGCGAACGCGCATCCAAAGACATCGGACATTCAATCATAAAGGAGGAAAACCCCATGAAGACCTGGAGAAAGACCCTTGGCATCCTGCTGGCGCTAATCCTGACCCTCTCCGCGCTGCCCGCCCTCGCCCAATCGGACGGCTACGAGCCCGTGACCATCGAGACCTACAACTACGCCCACGAGAAGGTGGAGTACACCTTCACCAAGGCGCCGGAGCGCGTGCTGGTCGCCTACCAGAACAACCTCGAGATCATGCTGAAACTCGGCCTCGCGGACAGGATCGTGCTCGCCTTCGGCCTTGACGGCGCGATCGCCGAAGACCTGAAGGACGAGTTCGCCAAGATCACCTATCAGCAGGAGAGGCCCTCCAAGGAGGACGTGGTCGCGCTGAACCCGGACTTCATCTTGGGCTGGTACTCCGTCTTCGCCGAAGACCGGTTTGGCGACGTGGGCTTCTGGCACGAGCGCGGCGTCGGCACTTACATGGCGCTGAACAGCTCCGCCATGGGCAAGGCCGCCGAGTTCCCCCGCATGATCGATTATGAGATGCAGGACATTCTGACCATCGGCCGGATCTTCCACGTGGAGGATGCGGCGCAGGCGCTGGTGGACGAGATGACGGCCGAGATCGACAAGGTTCAGGCCTACGTCAAGGAATCGGGCGTGGAACCGCTGTCGGTGGCGGTGCTGGAAGACGAGAGCGACTCCTACCGCGTGTACGGTGCCACCACGCTGGGCGGCGACATCGCGCTGAAGGTGGGCGCGAAGCTGGCCGTCGGCGCGGAGTCGAGCGAAAACATCGGCGCGGAGGACCTGATCGCCGCCGACCCGGACATCATCCTGATGGTCTGGTACGAGGGCTTCGTGACGCCGGAACAGGCGGTCGCATCCATCGTGGACAAGCCGGAGTTTGCCAGCCTCAAGGCGGTCAAGAATGGAAACGTTCACGCGCTCAACCTGTCGGAGATCTACTGCAGCGGCCTAAGGACGCTGGACGGCATCAAGACCTTTGCCAAGGCGCTCTACCCCTCGCTGTACCAATAGAAAACACACCAGCGGGGCACGCCGCCCGGCGCGCCCCGCGAAGTACCGGAGATGATTGCCCATGCAAACGGAAAGCGCAGCCGCAGGGCGCGGCCTTTTTCGCAGAAAACCGGCCTGGTGGATCGCGGCCGCCATGCTCCTCGCCGGGCTGATCCTGTCCACGCTGGCCGCCGTGACATTCGGCTCCGTCAAGCTGCATGTGGGCGAGGTGTACGGCGTAATCTTCCACCGGCTCTTCGGGCTGGGCGACGCCGCGCTCTACGGCGAAGGCCGGCTGCACGACATCGTGTGGCTCATCCGCCTGCCCAGGATCGTGCTGGCGATGGCAGTGGGCATTGGGCTGGCGATCTCCGGGTGCGTCATGCAGGCCATCGTTCGAAATCCCTTGGCCGACCCCTACATCCTGGGCGTGTCCTCCGGCGCGTCGTTGGGCGCGACAGCGGCGGTGATGCTGGGCGTTGCAACTCACCTGGGCACGAACGCCATCGGCCTGTGCGCCTTTGCGGGCGCGTTCGGCGCGTCGCTGCTGGTGCAGTTGATCTCCGGCATCGGCGGGCGATCCAATTCCATCCGGCTGCTGCTGGGCGGCATGGCGCTGGGCGCCGTGTGCTCGGCGCTCTCCAACTTCATTGTCTACCTCTACGGCGACCGGAACGGCATGCAGACCATCACCTTCTGGCTGATGGGCAGCCTCGCTGGCGCCAAGTGGGAGAACATCGCGGTCATCCTGCCGGTGAACCTAGCGGCCACGCTGTTTTTCATCGCCCAGAGCCGCATCCTGAACCTGATGCTGCTGGGGGATGAGGCGGCGCTCACACTGGGGTGCGACCTCGCCCGCTCCCGCAACGGGTATCTGGTGATTTGCGCCTTGATGGTGGGCATGTCAGTGTACTGCGCGGGCATGATCGGCTTCGTGGGCCTGATCGTGCCCCACGTCGTCCGGATGCTGTTCGGCACAGACCACAAAAGGCTCTTGCCGCTGTCCGCGTTGGCGGGCGCGATCTTTCTGATCTGGGCGGACGTGGCCTGCCGCCTGGTGATCCCCAGGAGCGAGGTGCCCATCGGCATCCTGATCTCCGCCATAGGCGCGCCCTGCTTCATCTACCTGCTGCTCCGGAAATCCTACGGCTTCGGGGAGGGCAGGTAAATGAACGTCGAAACCAGGGGCATCGCCATCTCGCTAGGGCATTGCCCGATCCTCAAGGGCATCGACCTCATCGTGCGGTCCGGAGAATTCGTGGGCATCATTGGCCCCAACGGCAGCGGCAAAAGCACGCTGCTCAAGTGCGTCTACCGGGTGCTGAAGCCGGAGCATGGCGCAGTCTTCCTGGGTGGCGAACCGCTCTCCGAGATGAGCATCCGCGAGAGCGCGAAGAAACTGGCCGTCGTGGCGCAGCAGAACCATTTCAGCTTCGAGTTCACCGTGCGGGATATCGTGCTGATGGGCCGGTCGCCTCACAAGCGAACCATGGAGCGCGATACCAAGGCGGATTACGACATCGCGGACGCAGCGCTCATGCGTGTGGGCATGCAGGACTTTGCCGGGCGGGATTTCTCTACGCTGTCCGGCGGCGAACAGCAGCGCATCATTCTGGCGCGGGCACTGGCGCAGCAGCCCAGGGTCCTCGTCCTGGACGAGCCCACCAACCACCTGGACATCAAGTACCAGCTTCAGCTGCTGGACGTGGTGAAGCGGCTGGACGTCACCGTCGTCGCGGCGTTCCACGATCTGAACATTGCCGCGATGTACTGCGACCGCCTTTACGCCCTCGACCGCGGCGCCGTCGTCGCCCAGGGCCGCCCGGAGAAAGTGCTGACGCCCGGCCTGATCCGGAGCCTCTACGGCGTGAAGGCAGCGGTGTTCCGGGACGAGTTCTCCAATCTCCACATCGCATACCGCCCTTCGGGCGGAGAAAGGGCAATGCCATGAAGATCGCGATCCTGCACTGCCGGAAGTCCATGGACGTGTGCACCGGCGCCGCCTGCTTCAAGGCCTACAACCATGACCTGGCGAGCTTCGCCCAGTACGCGGGAAACCGGCCGGAGCTGGCCGCGTTTTTCGACTGCGGCGGCTGCGGCGTCGACCGCACCCAAAATGCGGGCATGCAAGAGAAGATGGAGCGGCTGAAATCGGAAGGCGTCGAAAAGGTGCACGTCGGCGCCTGCGTCGGGCACAAATGCCGGGAGCGGGAGGAGATCCTTGCGCTGCTGGACCAATACGGTCTTCCGTATGAATTTGGGACCCACCGTTGAACCGTTCGCGGCGAAGCATGATTGAGGAGGGGATGCAAAGTATCGCGGTCTTTGCGCCCAATTTTCCCCATACGTCTGATCCCAGATCAGGGATGCCGAAGCCCTGCCTCCCTCGAAATCCGTCTCAAGCCACCAAAACAGCCCGAAGACCTCCGATCGAACCTACCAAAACCCCATTTTCACCATTGACCTCGCCCCGGATCCCTGCTATAATAGCTTATGCTTGTTTTTTATCTTGGAGAGATGGCCGAGTGGTTGAAGGCGCTGGTCTTGAAAGTCGTAGATGAGCCTACAAAACCTTATAAACACCACACTCTGACTCGACGCTTGTTTGTCGATTCGCATCGCGTCCCGGCACTCCCTCTGCGCCGCAGGCATGTCGATCAAACAACCGATCTTCTGAGACACGGCGGCCCTGGACATGAATCCGCATTCGGTTTCGATGCGTTCCATTGCGGTATTAAGAATCCTGCGGACCTCACCCGGATCGCAATCCCAGGGGAGCGGGCAGTTGAACAAGTCGCTGGTCACCGCGAGTACGGCGGGGAAACTCGCATCGCGGAGTACATCATGCACAATTGACGCAACCGCTTCCTTTAACTCTTGGATTTCTGACTCGCTCTTGCCGCGCACACTTTTTTCAAACCGAACCAGATCCAGAACCGCCAGCGTCAGCGGCATGCGCGGCCAGTTCAGCCCGTTTGCGCGGGCAGATGCTTCTTCTTCGGAAGCCACGTTCTTCAGCATCAGATCCAGAAACAGGTTGTTGTTCAGCAGCTGCCACTCGTCTTCCATTGATTTCAGCTTGGAAAACTCCAGGGCAATGCTCGTCGCCGCGTGATTAAGCGCGATATTCTTATATTCATCGTCCTGTCGCGCGTCGGCCGCGGACAGCACGTACCCTCTCAGGCGTTTGCGCACGATCACCTCCTTGCAGGTGATAAAATAATCGCCCGCTCGGTAGCGATCTTCGCCATCGTTCCTCCAGCCCTCGCGCAAGAGCTTACACCGGCCATGCGCATCGGTGTGCAGCCACTCCTCCGGAAGCGCGCCGGCCGACATGGCCAGCACATAAAACGAGGCGTCGGTGACCAGCACGCACTTTTCCAGGAGCGCGCCCAGTACATCGGCGATCTGCTGAAAGCCGCCGCCATTGATTTCCAGATCAATGAACTTCTTATTCATCTCCTCCGAAAAGCGAAGCCGCTTGTTCTGATTATCCACAATCGCCTTCATCACCGGGTTCGTTAGCGCCGTAAAGGGAACATCCGTATAAACGCCTTATGGACAATGACCCAACGGCTAAAAAAAACGGTGTGAACCTTTTTAAAGTTCACACCTTCATGTTGCGGTTATCGTTTTCTCTTTTGTTGTCGTTTTTACCACTTTGTCCTCTTGCGGCACAGCGCCGATGTAGTTGTACACAATCCGGATGTTCTGCCGCTTTTCGTCTTTCCAGTGACTGAACCTACGGGGCTTCACAACCACCGTCTCACCCACCTCAATCCGTTCAATGAATTCGCTTACAACGTCAGCGGTCAGGGCTTCGATTTCCGTATATGTTCTGACAAGCCGCATAAATCGCTCAACGTTTTGTGTTTCTTCTTCCGCTCGTTCGAGCATGGGCCGAAGCTCGTCCAATCTTGCATTCAGTTCTGCTTGCTCTCGTTCGTATTTTTCGAGCATCTTGGCGAATCGCTCAGCACTGAGTTCGCCGCCAACCTTATCCTCGTAAATCTGGGCGATGATGTCGTCGAGTTGCCGAATGCGGGTTTCGGCTTTGGCGCATTCTGCCTTCGCTTTGCGCACACTTTTTTCAGTCTCCTTCCGAGATTGCCTGCTGACCAATTCGACAAAGTGGGCTTCGCTATCCTTTGCCAGGGCGAACACACGCTGGATGTCGGAGAGCACAAGGCGCTCGGCGACCTCTTTGCGGATTGAATGCGGTGTGCAGTTGCCAAAGCCGTCCGAATTTGATCGGCTCTGTCTGCAAATGTAGTAAACGTACTGCGCCTTCCCACCGCTTGCCCGACGCTTGATATGAAGTTTGCTGCCGCAGTCTTCGCAATAAAGCCTGCCATTCAAAACGCCCATATCGCCGAGCTTTGTCTGCCGCCTGCGCCCGTCTCGGATGCGCTGAACGACATCAAACGTTTCTTGCTCGATAATGGCTGGGTGAGCGCCCTCAAATATCATCCAATCCTCAACAGGGCGGTATATGTGCGTCTTATCCTTGTAGGACTTCACCGTAACCTTGCTCAGGGTTGCAATTCCAAGATACTCCCTGTTTGCCAATATGTCGGCTATGTTGGAAGCGCTCCAGTGATTATTCGGAAATTTGTAATTCGGCAGCGCCTTCCCCTCGCGTTTGAGGCGGTGAATGCTCGGACGGTCAAGTCCCCGCTCTCTTAACGCAAGCGCTATAGCTTTGGTTCCCATTCCTCGTATTATATAAGAGTAGTGTTTAGCCTCTCTCCGGAGGTGTGCTACAATGCTTGGGATGCTGTGGATCGGTGATTCGTTCCTACCACTGGATGGTTTAACGGAGGCTCCAACCACAGCCCCTTTGCCAGTTTGTTAATCAGTTAGATACCGCCAGACGGTTTATGTGGAACGAGGTTACAAGCGCAAAGAGCCCTGTGGTCCTAAGCAGCATCAGAATAAACCGTGGAGGGATCGCCATGATCTGCGTTGGAATCGACATCGCCAAGGATAAACACGACTGCTACATCATTTCCGCTGAGGGTGAAGTGCTCGCCGAGGTGTTCACCGTGGCCAATAACATGGACGGGTTCGACCTGCTCTTCCAAAGGATCAAATCTGTAGCACGCGATTTGAGCAAAGTAAAAGTAGGGCTCGAAGCCACCGGTCACTACAGCTACAACATACTGGGGTTTCTGCTTGACAAAGGTCTGACCACCTATGTCGAGGCTGTATAGCGAACCGTGTAAATGGCAATAATCTCCAAATAAAGAAGGAGATGTTGACATGAGCGAGCGAGAGAAGGAACTGGTGGGATTACTGGCGGAAGAGTGCAAAGACATGAGGGATGTGCAGGCACTGCTGAAGTCGCTGTTTCAGGGAACGATCCAGGCGATGCTGGAAGGGGAGATGGACGAGCACCTGGGGTACGAAAAGCACAGCAACCAGGGCGATCGAAGTGGAAACAGCCGAAACGGGTACGGGAAAAAGACGGTGAAATCGGAATACGGGGAACTGGAGATCAGCGTACCGCGGGATCGGAACGGGAGCTTTGAACCGCAGGTAATCGAGAAGCGGCAAACAAAGACGGAGGATCTGGAGAGCCGCGTGATCGGGATGTACGCGAAGGGGATGAGCAATCGGGACATCGAAGATCATCTGCGGGACATCTATGGAGTGGAGGCATCCGCGAGTCTGATCAGCCGGATCACGGACAAGGTCATGCCACAGGTAGCGGAATGGCAGGCCAGAGGGCTGGACGCGGTGTACCCGATCGTGTTCCTGGATGGGATCGTGTTCAAGGTAAGGAAGGATGGGCGGGTGATCAACAAATGTGTATACTCAGTGCTGGGGATCAACCTGGAGGGGAAGAAAGAGATCCTGGGGATCTGGATGTCGGAAAACGAGAGTGCGAGTTTCTGGACGACGGTATGCAATGAGCTGAAAAACCGCGGGGTAAAGGACATTCTGATTGCCTGCCGGGACAATCTGAGCGGGTTTTCGGAGGCGATCTCGACGGTGTTTCCCCGGACGGAACAGCAGCTGTGCGTGATTCACCAGATCAGAAACTCTACAAAGTTTGTGCCATACAAAGACCTCAAAGCCGTGATGGCGGACTTAAAGAAGGTATATGGCGCGCCGACGCTGGAGGACGCGGAATACCAGCTTGAGCATTTTCGGGAGGTTTGGGGAACGAAATACCCGCAAATCCTCAAGTCCTGGGACGCGAACTGGGCGGAGCTGTCTACGTACTTCAAATACCCCCAGGAGGTCCGCAGGCTGATCTACACGACCAACGCAGTGGAGGGATTCCACCGGATGCTTCGCAAGTTCACCAAGACCAAGTCCGTCTATCCGACCGACGATTCGATCCGCAAATCGATCTATCTGTCGATCCAAGAGATTACCAAAAAATGGACGATGCCGGTGCGCGATTGGGGTGTTATAATGGGACAGCTGATGATGTTCTTCCCCGACCGTCTGGACATCCGCCAGATTGGGTAATGCGGGGCGCTGCCCCGCCGCCCCGGAGTTTTCCGCTTTGGTTTTCCGGGGCGGCAAGAAGGCGACGAGTTCCCCCTCGCCGCCCCGCCAAACCTCGTGCGACGCTCGGGTCGTTCTCCAACGTGGCCCTATCCTGCGCACGAGTAAAAGCGGTTTTAGTATGATCTTGGCCCCATGAGATTATCCATTTACACACTCGCGGGGACACTCCCCCTATGTCATCAACCCGCTCCACACGAACCTTTTCAGGAAGAGCCTCAGCCTTCGCAAAACCAAGACCGACCGCGTGGATGCCCGTACCATTGCCGCCATGATGATGTCCGGTGTAGTCCGCAAGCCCTACACGCGTACATCATACCACAGCGAAGAACTGAAGTCACTCACAAGGTACAGGTTTAACAAGGTTGCGGAGCGCGCCAGGCTGAAGCAGTCCGTTTCCCGTCTTGTCACCATCCTTTTTCCCGAGCTTGAGAAGCTCGTACCCACGCTACATATGGCTTCCGTTTACGCGCTGCTGTCCGAATATCCGGGCGCAAAGCAGATCGCCCCCTTACATCTGACACGCCTGACGAACCTGCTGGAAAGCAAGTCCAGAGGACACTACGCAAAGGCAAAGGCGACGGAACTTCGCGACGCCGCCCGTCGATCCATCGGCTCCGTCATGCCCGCCAAGTCGATGGAGCTTCGGCATACGATTCGCCTGATCCACGAACTGACCGCTGAGATCGACGAGGTGGAAGCAGAGATCAAGCAAATCCTGGATGAACTGGCTCCGCCTATCCTGACGATCAAGGGAATCAGCTACCGCATGGGCGCGATGATCCTTGCAGAAATCGGCGACTTCTCCCGGTTCGATTCGCCGGATAAGATCCTTGCTTACGCTGGGCTTTCTCCTTCCACGTACCAATCCGGTCAGCTGAACAATGCTTACGCGCACATGGAGAAACGTGGTTCGCGTTATCTTCGGTACGCGCTGTTCAATGCCGCAAAGTACGTTTGTCAATGGGATCCGACATTCGCTGCGTACCTCGCGAAGAAACGTGCCGAAGGGAAACATTACAACGTCGCCGTTTCCCACGCCGCCAAGAAGCTCGTCCGCGTGATCTTCGCCATCCAGAACTCCGGTGAGGCATATCGGCCTGCGGCGTAACCTCGCTATTCTCTTCGGAACCTGAGCCGCCTCGGGTTCCACGGAGCCGGCGAAGCGTACCCTTGACAAACCGAAGCGTTCAAATGCTACCATTGTTTGTGCGAGGGCGTGCTGCGCTTGCTTTGCTATTCCCTCCATCCCCCTCGCCGTGGATATCTGAGCATTTGAACGCTGTTTGTCAAGGGCGGCGGGGTTAGGTAGAAAAGTTCACTAAATCACCTCTTATGGGCTTGACTTTTAATAGTTAGTCTCCGATGCACATCTGAAAAATTTCGCGCACGACCTCGGCAGTGTGTTTGTCAAGCAAAAAAGTGAACAAAAGGGCTCCAAAAAGGTGAGCACCATCAGCACCACGTTGAGGGATGTGAGCGAGACGGCGGGAGCCCCAATGCACACAATTAAGTGCACGAACAGAGCGAGCCCTTTTGCAAGTGTCCGGAGCCCCAACGCTCACATTTTGGAGCCCCAAGTTCCAGAGACAAACCTGCCGTGCTCAATGGGTGGGTGCCTGGCGGGATGTCGTAATGGGGAAGGACGAGCGCAGGAAATTTTCGCGGGGTTTACATGGAGTGGGCGGGGTGGTAGCCTGACTGGGCGCCAGTCCAGTGCCCGCCGATCCGGATGGCGGGTGCGGGGATGGCGGCAAGGCTGGCTGCCGCGCCGCCAGAGGCTCCATGTCAACCCCTTGAGCGAAAAATTCCGGGGAGTCGCGAATCAGTTGCGTCCTCTCTGGCGATTCAGCGATTGCGTAAGGCGAAAGCTTTCGCCGGAGAAGATCACAATGTGACTGTGGTGAATGAGTCTGTCAACCAAGGCCGCCGTCAGTCGGTTGTCGCCAAAGACGGTATTCCACTGGGAGAACTCCAGATTGGATGTAATGATCAGGCTCTTACGCTCGTAGCAATCTGAAATCACCTGAAACAGAAGTTCCGCGGAATCCTTGTGCAGAGGGACAAAGCCGATTTCATCAATCACAATGAGTTCGGTCTTTTTGAGTGCCCCGAGAAAGCTGTTCAGCGTTCCTTTCGTGCTCTTCTCCAAGAGGGTGTTGGCCAACTCGGCGGCGGTGAAGAAACGGGCGCGCCGTCCTTCCTGGCAGGCTTTCAACGCAATGGCAGTAGCCAGATGCGTCTTGCCGGTTCCAACGGTTCCAAGGAAAATCAGGTTCTCCCTGGGCGCCAGGAAGCGAAGGTCAGTCATGGATTCCCGCGTCAGTCCGCAGGGAAGTTCAATGGCGGCGCTCCACACGAAGTCGTCCAGCGTTTTCAGCACACGAAACCCGGCGATTTTCACCATGCGGTTCATGCGGTTTGCCTCTCGCTCCTGCAATTCCAGCTTGAGAAGATCCGTCACATACTGCTCCGCGTTCTCGCAGTCGACAGACCGCCAGCCCTTTGCCATGCCGCCAAGCTTCACTTGCCGCATCATCTGCTCAATCCGGTCAGACACGCGCTCCACCTCCCGTCAGGCTGTCGTAGACGGTGAGGCTGGGATCGTAGTTGAGCATGGGGCCGGAACTGAGCTTCAGCGGATCGGGACGATACTCTTTCTTGGCAATCATGTAGTAGCACTGGCGCAGGCTGTCCGCGTCCGTCCGTCCATTGGAGGCGGCGAGTTCCAGGGCGTCGTCGCAGAGAAAAGCGTTCCCGTCGTCCACGATCTCCTTGAGCAACCGCAAGGCGCTTTTGCGTTCTTTTCCCTGCGTGCGCGACAGATAGGACTGCCATTGCTCCGGCATTTGTCGAAAGAATCGCGTGTGCTCAATCGCGCCGGGCTTCCTGCAAAGCGTGGTCACATACTGCGTCCAGTCATAGACCTCCTCACCCTCCCTGTAACTGCGGCGGTATGTTCCAACCGGCTTGTGGTCATGGAAGAACTCCACATGGTCGTAGAAGATCTTCGCCTGCACCGTCTGCCCGCAAAGCAGCGGCGAGAGCCCATACCTGTTGGTGTCAATTGCCGCAAATCCGGTCTTGCTCACGGTAAGCGCGGCATAACGGAACACGGTGTACGGGTACGCGGGAAGCTTCAGCAGCTGTTTCTCATCCTCCTTCCAGAGCTCCTGAATGGGAATATTGTGCCTGTAGTGCAGCCGCTGGGCGTCCTTCTCGCACCATGCCCAGAGCGTTTCGTTGAACTCGTCGAACGAAAGAATGGTGGGCACCGGGACAAAGGCGTTGCGCCGGCTATACCCGACCTTGTTTTCAACGTTGCCCTTCTCGTTTCCGGAGGCCGGATTGCAGAACTCCGCCTGAAAACGGTAGTGGAGCATAAACCTCCCGAAACCATCTGTCAGAACGCGTTCGCCGTCCTGCTGAATCCGGACGACCGCCGTGGACATATTGTCAAAGCGCAGCAGGGGCGGAACACCTCCGATATGCTCAAAGATGCGCTTCATTCCTTCCAGCAGACACTCCTGATTCTGCGACGGGAATGCCTGCGTGTACCCCTTGTTCGAGTTGGGAAAGGAAATCGTCAACGCGTAGAAACGGATTTCCCGTCCGGACGCGTCATACCCCAGCGCTTCTCCGAAGTCTACCTGCCCGCTGCCCAGCGGATGCGCCAGCGGAAGATACCCGCTCTCCTTTGCCCTTACGACGTACTTCTTTTTCCGCACATACCGCTTCACGCTGGAATAGCTGCCCGCAAAGCCATGCTCCTCCCGCAGCCGGTCATAGATCCGCTTCGATGTGTGGCGCTGCTTTCTGGGCACTTTGCGGTCCGCTTCCAGCCACTGGTCGATGATGGGGATATAATCTTCCAGCACCGGATAACTCTTGGGCTCGACATCCGGCAGCCGATCTTCACGCCAGTCCTCCTGGTAGGCGTATTTTCGTACCGTCTCGAAGCTGTGCCCCGTCTTGCGAGAAATCTCGCGCAAACTGACCTCTTCATTTTCGTACTGGTCTTTGATATACTGTATCTGAGCCATTCTTAGCACCTTTCTGCTACCTCCTTAGTCCTTGCAAACTAAGGGTAGCGCATCTTCGGGGTGCTGACAATGGCTCTTTTCATTGCCACTCGCCGCTGCTCACTTTTGGCGCCCTTTTGCTCGTTCCCTATTTTACCGAAAACATAAGGTGGCAGATACAGTGCCTCATGGCCGCTGTCAGCGAGCACCTGAGCAACCCTCGCAACATGATGTGATCTCAAGTTGTCCATGATAATGATGTCTCCCGGCCTCAGCGCGGGCAGCAACGTGTCTTTCAGGTAATTGACAAAAACATCCCCAGTCGTTCCGCCTTCATAGGTGGTTGGAATGATTGTGCCATCCACTCGAATCGCCGCAAGCACCGTTTGCGTGCGCGGCGTATTCAATGGTGTCGAATCGACAACCCGGCAGTTTGACCGCGCACGACCGTATCGCCGCGTCAAGTCAATGTTGACGCCGCTTTCATCAAGAAAGACGAGGTGATTGACCATGTCGGGCGTCAGGGATTCTCTCCACTCTGTACGTTTGTCCTGCACATCGGGGACGCTCCTGTTCGGATGCATGAAGAGATTTCTTCTTTATCCTGAATCCCAGTGCAACCACGACCCTTTGAATGGTGGCAATACTGGCCGAAAGTTGGAGCTTTTCCTTGATCTCGGCTAATGTCAGATCCGGTTGCTTCTCAATGGATTCACGAATCTGTTGTCTCTCTTTAGGGCTGACAACAGATTTTCGCCCGCGGTTATGCAGTCGGAGCGCGACAGAACCCGTGGCTCGTTTCCTCTCCGCCATATGATACACGGTCCACTTGCTGATTTGAAAATCCCTCGCAACTGCCTTCGCATCATGCGTTGCCTTGTATGCTTCCACCGCCAGTTCCCGCGCTTCGTTATGCAACATTCTCATTTCTCTTTCGCCTCTATCCTATTTTCTCACCCTTGTCAAGCGCTGCCTGCTTTTTTGGGAAACGCTATAGTTGAACCAGAGACTTTGTATTTTTACAAAGAGGCATTTCGCCTCGCAGAGAAAGCGAATTAGAACCTAGTCTTGCATCTTTCACAAACTTTATCTACCTTGTTAGTCATAAAACCAGCGAGTAGGCTCCACTTCCTAGGCACCATCTGAAACTTGTCATGCCCGCATTTAGGGCAGGCAAGCCCGTTAGCAATCTTGTAATTCGTCTCAATTTTGTTAATGACCATTTGCCGAATGGCGGGACTGTACATCGGATCTTTTTCGATGACGTTTGACTCGAATGCTTCGCTCCATTCTTTATATTCTTTAGTATAGATTTCGCCATCTGCCGCCCGATTTCTACCGGTAGGCCTAAGTTCAGTACACCCACACTTCTCGCAGATATTCTCTCCCTCAAAAAAATAGAATCCGCAGCGAGGACAGTACAGCAACGCATCTCCCACATTAATCCCACCCTTAATGCGATATTCCATCACCCGCCTAGCAGTATACCGCATTAAGCAAAGATTATCAACCCGTTTTGCTACTACAAACAACGAATTCGGGTGGGATTATGCCGATTTGGAATATTGCATCCGCCAATCTTGCTGATCAGACAGCGGCCAATGTGGCTGCATTAGAAAAATACATCGGTGAACTTAGAAAATTCAAAGAGAATCAAACGCTCGCACTACAGTCCTCCCTATCGGGGGCATCCGAAGCCGCCATTGAATTCGCAATAACCAGCAATGTAACCTACAGATTAATTATAAATTGTTAATCATCCCAATCAAATTATAAGTTAAAATTTATACTTTATAATACTTTTTCTGTTATAAAGAGTTCTGTCGCATGCGACATCTAGCAAATAATTTGAGAGTTTAAAATAGTACCGATTATGCGGGATTAAGCAATATAAAAGGGCCTACTATTAGGCCCTTTGCTTATTCCATCTCTTGCTTTAGAAGTTCCATAATCTCTTCCGGGGTCTTACCGGAAGCCTTTAACTCGGCCAGCACTTTCGCGTAAGTCATCTTGCGGGAACGTCGGGCAGTTCCGACTTTTGCCTTCTTAGCCTCAAGCGTTTCAATCGCTTTGGTGTGGAAGGCAATTTTCTTATCAATCTCCGCAATGCGCTCTTCGATTGAGCGAAAACCACGCTTCATCTTTGGCTTTTCGGACACCTCAACGGGTTTCTTTTTTGCGGGCATTCATATCACCATACCTTTCAAAACAATTATAGCACAATACATAGCAATTTGTAAATTATCAGAAGAAACTATGGAGGGAAAATGTGAATACAGCAGAGTTTAAAAACCGGTCGGATTGTAAAGTTGACTATTTGTGCCAAAATGCTTATACTGATATTTACGGGATGTTGCTTAATCGGCTCCCCGAGGTAACACAATTATTGACGTGTCTCGCAAGTTTTGTCGAGCAATTGCATCGCCAAATTGCGCATCTTGAAAACCCGACATATCCAGGTATAAGCCTACCGTTTGGTGTCATACCGAAAGGAGTGACCGACGGAATGGGTAGCAGATTTCAGCAACGGATTGAAGTGGGGCGAGATATAGCCGGAAAACCCACCTATCGTTGGGCCACCGGGAACACTCTGGCGGAATTCACATCCGCCGTTTGCCGGATCAATGCGGAGTATCTGAATCCGGTATCGGAAAGTGCCCCTGTAGCCATTGGTGTGAAGCGCGTTTTGTTTGAGGACTACGCGCAGCATTGGTACAAGGTGTTCGCTGAACCACATCTTGAACCGACAGTTCGCCCCGTCTATAAAAGCCAGATTAACAAGCACATCATTCCAGCTTTTCAAGGGCGGTATGTGGACGAAATCACGACGCAGGACGTTCAGCAGTTTTTGAACGACCGCGCACATATGGCGAAATCCACCGTGCGCGACCAGTGGAACAAGGTGAAGCAGATATTCGCGTCGGCGCTGGAGGATGGCTTGATAACCAAGAATCCCGCAACATCAACGCGCCTGTTTAACCCCGCAACACGGAAGGAAGCGCGCAATGTGATATCCGATGAGAATGTGGCCGACATCATCCGCAACATTCCCACGCTGGAGGAAGGCAATGATAGAATCTTCATGGCACTTCTGATGTATACCGACATGCGGCCATGCGAGATTCGCGGCCTTCGCTGGGAGGATATCGACGTTGAGAATGGCTTGATCCACATTGAGCGGAACATTGTGTTTGTCCACAACCAGCCCCATGAGAAGGGAACCAAGACGGAAGCAGGCGTTCGGCTGCATCCGCTTGACCCGCAATTGCTTGCCTTGCTTGAGCCTTTGGGTAAAGGAGGATTCATCCTCCAGCGAGACGGCAAGCATGCCGGGAAGCCTTTGACGGAAATGGCGCAAAAACGCATGTGGGAGCGCATCAAGGCTACCATAGACGTACACGGTATGATTCCCTACGAGGCGCGTCATACCTACATCACCGCCATGTACGCGGAGGGCGTCGCGCCCAAACTGATGCAAGACACGGCGGGACACGCCAATTTTAACACCACCGCGAAGAATTATATCCACACCCAACCCAAGCAGATACAGAAAGTGGGGGAAATTATGCGCGGCAGGTATGAACGGATTGGCCGGCATGTGGGGAAAGAAGGGGCGAAAGAGCGGTAAAAACTCTTGTTCTACGGGCGTTTGAAGGCTTGCCTATTGGGAACCTTGTGGGGAATCGGCAGGTTTTCACGTCATGTATAACCGTATGTGAATCAGAAGCATTCAAATCGCCCATAAATCCACTGTGCGCAGTCCGCACGGCAGATGAAAACCGTGCATTTTGGACAATAAAAATGCCCAATACCGCACAGTATTGAGCAATTGCTATGGTGGGGTTAAATGGGCTCGAACCATCGACCTTTACGATGTCAACGTAACGCTCTAACCAACTGAGCTATAACCCCGAATGCCTGACTATTATATCGTATCGAATGCTTCTTGTCAAGCCATTTTCGCGGCAGAAAATTCAAATCGCACGGTCTGCCGCGCCGCTTTTCCGCATCGGGCGTTTTTGTGCCTGCGGCGCCGAACGGCCCGCGGGCGCAGTCCGTCAGGACAGCTCGTACTGCCCGGTGTACAGCTGGTAGTACCGCCCCTTGAGGTGCACCAGTTCCTCGTGGCTGCCGCGCTCTAGGATCTCGCCGTTCTCCATCACGATGATCGCCTTGGCGTTGCGGACCGTGGAGAGCCTGTGGGCGATTACAAACACGGTCCGATTCTCCATCAGCCGGTCCATACCCGTTTCGATCAGCTTTTCGGTGTGGGTGTCCACGGAGCTGGTAGCCTCGTCCAGGATCAGCACCGGCGGGCCGGAAACCGCGGCCCGGGCGATGGCGAGCAGCTGCCGCTGCCCCTGGCTCAGGTTGGCTCCGTTGCCGGTGAGCATCGTATCGTAGCCGTCCGGCAGGCGCCGGATGAAGGAATCCGCGTTGGCCAGCCGCGCCGCTTCCTCGATGGCGGCCCGGTCGGCGCAGGGGTTGCCGTAGGCGATGTTCTCGGCGATCGTACCGGTGAACAGGTTCGTATCCTGCAGCACCACGGCGACGGAGCGCCGGAGGTCGTCCTTTTTGATGTCGCGGATGTCGATGCCGTCGTAGGTGATGCTGCCGCCGGTCACATCGTAGAAGCGGTTGATCAGGTTGGCGACGGTGGTCTTGCCCGCCCCGGTGGAACCCACGAAGGCGATCTTCTGGCCGGGCTTGGCGTACAGGTCCACCCCCTTCAGGACGGGGCGGCCCGGCTTGTAGCCAAACGTCACGTGATGAAAGCGCACGTCGCCCCGGAGCGGCACCAGCGCTTCCCCGCCGGGCGCGCTCCGCCGCCACGCCCAGCCGCCGCAGGGCGCGTCGCAGGGGCGCAGCGCGCCGTCCGGCCCCGGCTCGGCGCGGGTCAGGGTCACGGTGCCCCTGTCCAGTTCCTCCGGCTCTTCCATGATTTCGTAGATCCGCTCCGCGCCGGACAGCGCCGCCATGATAAAGTTCACCTGTTGCGAGAACTGGTTGACGGGCATGGCCGTCTGGCGCACGTACACCAGAAAGGACGTCAGGCCGCCCAGGTCCACCATGCCGGCGATGGCGAAAAACGCGCCGACGCAGGCGGCGAGGGCGTAGTTGAAGTAGGAGATGCTGACCACCACCGGGATCAGCGTGCCCGAATAGGTCATCGCGCTGGCGGCGGCGTCCCTCAGCCGTTCGTTGCGGCGCTCGAATTCCTCAAAGTCCTTTCCCTCGTGGCCAAAGACCTTGACCACCTTCTGGCCCTCCACCATCTCCTCCAGAAATCCGTTGAGGCTACCCATGTGCTGCTGCTGCCGGGCAAAGTAGACGCGGCTCTTCCGGCCGCTGGCGCGGATGAACAGGTACATGCCCACAAAGGTGACCATCACCACCGCGGTCAGCCGGATATTGAGCAGCAGCATCGCCAACACCGTGCCGGTGATGACCACGAAGCTCTGGATCAGCACGGTGAAGCTGTTGTTGAAGGCCTCGGCGATGGTATCGATGTCGTTTGTGAAGCGGCTCATCAGCTCGCCGTGGGTTCTCTCGTCAAAAAAGCGGATGGGCAGCTTCTGCAGCTTGCCGAAGAGATCGTCCCGGATCTCCCGGATAATCCGCTGCGCCACCTTCACCATCATCTGGGTGTAGCCATAGGAGGCGACCACGCCGACCAGGTACACCGCGCCCATGAACGCGAGGAACCGCGCCAGCCCGGGGATGTCCCCCGGCAGGATGTAATCGTTCACCGCGGGCTTCAGAAGATACGTGCCGAACACGTTGGCCCCCGCGCTGACAACCACCATCAGCGCGATGACCGAAAGCGCGGGCAGGTGCCCCCGCGTGTACCGCCACATGAGCCGCAGCGGCTTTCGGATATCCCGGGGCCGCTCGCGCGATGCGCCCCTGGCGCGCCCCATCATGCCATCGCCCCCTTCCGCTGCAGCGCGCAGATGTCCCGGTAGACGTCGCTCTTCCCCAGCAGCTCCCGGTGGGTCCCCGTGGCGGTAATCCTGCCGCCCTCCAGCACGATGATCTTATCGGCGTGCTCAATGGCGCTGATCCGCTGAGTGATGATGATCTTGGTCACATCCCCGAGCTCGGCCTGAAGGCGGGCGCGGATCGTCGATTCGGTGGCGGTGTCCACCGCGCTGGTGGAATCGTCCAGGATCAGCACCCGGGGGCGCTTGAGAAGCGCCCGGGCGATGCACAGCCGCTGCTTCTGCCCGCCGGACACATTCACGCCGCCCTGGCCCAGGTCCGTATCGTAGCCCTCCGGCAGCTTCGAGAGGAATTCGTCCGCGCAGGCGATGCGGCAGGCCCAGTCCAGCTCGTCCTGGGTGGCGTGCTCGTTGCCCCACAAAAGGTTTTCGCGGATGGTGCCGGAAAAGAGCGTGTTCTTCTGCAGCACCATGCCCACGGCGTCCCGCAGATGGGCGACGGCGTAATCGCGCACGTCGCGGCCGTCCACCTTGAGGCTGCCCCGCGATACATCGTACAGCCGGGGAATCAGCTGCACCAGAGAGGACTTGGCCGCCCCCGTGCCGCCGATGATACCCACCGTTTCGCCCGCGCGGATCTCAAGACAGATGTCCGACAGCACGAACGCCCGTGCCGTCTCCCGGTACTTGAAGAAGACGTGCTCAAAGGCAATGTCCCCCCGCGCCACGCGGCCGCCCCAGGGGCCGTCCACGATGGTCTCCGGCTCGTCCAGCACCTCCAGGATGCGGCCGGCGGACGTCATGGACCGGCTGAGCATCAGAAACACGCTGGAGATCATCATCAGCGAATTCAAAATCTGCAGCACATAGCTGAGAAACCCGGTCAGCTGGCCCACCTGCATGGTGCCGGTCTGGATAAAGCCGCCGCCAAACCACAGGATCAGCAGGATCGTGGCGTACATGACCAGCTGGAAGGCCGGCATATTCATCACCGCGTAGTGGAACGCGCCCTCGGAGGACGCCCGGAACGCCTCGTTGACCTCGCCGAACTTCTGCCGCTCGCTGTCCCCCTTGACGTAGGACTTCACCGTGCGGATGGCGATCAGGTTTTCCTGGACGACGGCGTTGACCCGGTCCAGCGCCCTTTGCATGCCGCCGTACATGGGGCGCAGCTTCAGAAGGATGGCGACAAGCGCCGCCGCCAGCACCGGGATGGCCACCAGAAACACCACCGCCAGCCGGGGGCTGATGATCAGCGTCATCATAAGCGCCATCGCCAGCATCACCGGGCCGCGCACCAGCGGGCGGATGCCGTTGACGATGGCGTTTTGCAGGATGGTGACATCGCCGGTGAGCCGGGTGATGAGGGAGGGCGTGCCAAAATGATCCAGGCCGGCAAAGGACAGCGCCTGCACCTTTTTGTACTCCGCCTTGCGCAGCTCCGCGCCAAAGCCCTGCCCTGCCAGCGCCGCGAACCGGGCGTACATCAGCCCCAGGACAAGGCTCACCAGCGCGCAGGCCACCATGAAAAGGCTATGCGTCAGCACGTACCGCCCGTCCCGGCTGGTCACGCCCACATCGATGATGGACGCCATGATCATGGGGATCACCAGCTCGAAGGCCGTCTCCAGCACGACGCAGACGACGCTGCCGTAGAGGTATTTCCGGTACCGGTCAAAGTAGACAAAAAAGCGCCTGAACATCCATTCCCCTCCGGGCGCCCGGCACTCGGCCCTTCCGCCGCAAAAAGCGCCCCCATAGTCCTTCCAGTATACCATACTGTCGAACTTTGGGGACGCCGAGCACGCGAGGGGCGGATTTTTTTACGTCCGCGCCGCTTATCCGGCGGCGCGCGCGGGGCGCGCCGCGGCCGACGCCACCGCCACCACCAGGGCCGCGATGGCGACGCACAGCAGAAGCGTCGTCCGGGCGTCGCCCACCCAGGCGCCGATCAGCGAGGGAAACACCGCGCCGCCGGCGGTGGAAAACAGCATCGTCACGCCGCAGGCCGCGCCGCTGCGGTCCGGAAATACCCGGGAGGCCAGTACGAAGATCATCGTCCACACCGGACCGCAGCCAAAGCCGAAGATCACCACCCCCGCGATGCGAAGGGCGCTATTGGGCGCCAGCAGCGTTACAAGGACGCCGGCGATCACAAACAGCGTAAAAAAACGGATGGAGAACAGCTCCCGTCCGCCCAGAAACGCGCCGATCAGCCGGCTCACCAGCATCGACGCCCAGAAAAGCGAAATCGTCAGCGTCGCCAGCGCCTCGTCCGCGCCCCTGTCCAGGAAGAACTGCTTCAGGTACGCCGGGGCCACGGACTCGTACCCCATGTACAGGAAAATGAGCAGCACGTAGCGCAGAAACGTCCGGTTTTTGAGCAGCGCAAAGCTGTTGATCCCGCTCTCCGGGTTCACGCGCGCGCTTTGGCCCCGGCCACCCAGCCAGATCGCCAGAAACAGCGCGAAGGACAGGGCGGCGCAGAGGGCGAACACGCCGCGGTACCCGCCGCCGCCCGAAAGATGCCGCGCAATCAGCGCCGGCGCGACGATGGCGCCGATGCCAAAGCCGATCTGCGAGAGGTTCATCCACAGGGTGGCGCGCGTGCCGTTTTCGTCGGCGAGAAGCGCGCTGCCCATCGACTCCGCCGGGCCAAAGCCCACGCCCAGTACAAAAAGCCCGACAAAAGTGGCCGCCGCGCCCAGCGGGGCCGCGACGCCAGAGAGGCCCAGCGCCATTAGCAGCGCGCCGCAAGCCACGATCCGCCGCTTGCCCAGACGGTCCGCCAGCGGGCCCGCGAAGAACACGCTCACGCCGGAGCCCACCATGTAGACCGATACAAACACGCCCACGCCGGAGGGCGGAAGCCCCACCGCCTCGGCCATGCGGGCAAACAGGCTGGACAGCGACGTGGCCGTCGCCCCCAGCATGGCGATCAGGGTGCACATCAAGAGGTTCTGGGACAGCACGCGCTTTTCCATTGGTCCCCTCCGGTTCATCCGGTATTTTCAGGCGCACCAGCGGCGGATGAAATCCGCCAGCGTCTGCGCCACGGTTTCGAGGCTGTCCACATCCACCCATTCGTCCGGGCCGTGGAGGCGCCCGCCCACCGGGCCGAACACCGCCGACGGGATGCCGCCCAGCTCGGTCAGCGCAAACATGTCGCAGGAGAACATCGCGCCGCACACCTTCGGCGGCGCGTAGGCCGCCAGCGCGCCGGCAAGCGCCGCGACGCCGGGGTGGTCCGGGTCCGTGGCCGCCGGCCGGCAGTAGTGGTACTTGGGCTCAATTTTGAGAATCTCCGGGTCGCGGAAGCGCGCGCGCAGAAAACCGTTCAGTTCCCGCTCCAGCTTTTCGGCTTCCTCGCCGGGGTAGGATTGCACCACCAGTTCCACCCAGGCGTCGATCGGCGCGGACAGCTGCCCGCTTTCGTAGGCCTCGCCCGCCTTGACCTTGGTGATCACCACCTGCGCGCCTTGCACCGTGCCCGCCCAGAGGGGCGGCTTGGGCGCGGTGGCCATGCGGTGGTTGCTGAAATCGCGGATCAGGCCGATCAGGTCGCCCAGATCGTAGGCGAGGTTCGGGATCTCCTCGCCGGTATAGGGCATACCCGCCACGCCCCGCATCGAGATCGTAAACACCATGCCCCCCACCGAGGCAGGGCATATATCCAGCCCGCTGGCCTCCGGCACGATGGCGAAATCCGCGTTGATCCCCTTGAGGCGCGACGCGATGGTGCCGTTGGCGCCGGCGTACTCCTCGTCCACCACGCTTTCGAGGATCACGTCGCCGCGGGGGGAAAAGCCCTCGTCCTTCAGCATGCGCACCGCCACCGCGGCGGCGGCGAGTCCGCCCTTCATGTCGGCGCTGCCGCGCCCGTAGAGCCTGCCGTCCAGAAGCTTTGGCTCAAAGGGCTGCGTGACCGTCCAGGGCAGCGGCTCGATGGGCACCACGTCCATGTGGCCGGTGATGAGCACCGACTTCCCGCCGCCGCTGCCGCGCCAGGTGCCCACCAGGTTCTCCCGGCCCGCAAGGTTTCTCGGCAGAAACGCCGGGTGCGCGGGGTATTCCGGCAGATCCGCCGGCGAAAAGCGGTCGATCTCAAGGCCCATGGCCCCGTAAAATCCCATCAGATGCGCCTGGCCCGGCCCTTCGTCGCCGTCGGGCGGGAAGTTGACCGTAGGAATGCGGATCAGCTCCGACGCCAGGCGAACGAGCATCGCCCGGTAGTCCTCCATCGCGGTTCCCTCCCTTCAGGCGATGACAATCGGCTCCCTGCGCCAGGTGGTCAGCTGTTCGAGGCCGCTTTCGGTGACCAGCACGCAGTCCTCGATGCGCACGCCATAGGTGTGGTCGGCGATCCAGATGTCGATGTTGAACACCATGTCGGGCGCGAGAATCCGGCCGGTGCGGTTGTCCACCCAGGGGTCCTCACACTCCTGAAGCCCGGTGGAGTGGGCGGGGCCGTACAGCGACGTGCCGGAAAGGCCGTGCTTTTCCAGCCGCGCCTGGAACGCATCGTACACCCGGGCGAAGGGCACGCCGGGGCCCATGATGCCGATGGTTTCCTCCATGCAGTCGTGGGCAATCCGGATCATGTCCATGTGGCGGTCGGGAAGCTTGCCGAGGATCAGCGCGCGGCCGATGTTGCCGCAGTAGCCGCTGTACTTGGCGCCCAGCGACAGCTGCACCATGGAATCCATCGCCAGCGGCCGATCGGTGGACTTGCAGAGGCTCTGATAGGTGCTGGGCCCCGACGTGACCCACACCGGATATCCGGTGCCCTCCGCGCCCATTTCGTAGATCTTGCCGCGCCAGAGGGCCTCCAGCTCCCACTCCCGCATGCCGGGCCGGGCGGCATCCACCGCGGACCGGACGGCCTCCTCGGTGATGCGGCAGGCCTCCCGGATGAGGCGGATTTCATTTTTGCTCTTGACGGCGCGCAGGTCCATGATGATGTCCTCCGCGGGCACGATGGCCGCGCCGTCCGCGCCGGCCTCGATGTCGGCGTAGACCACGTGGGGCAGCGTGTTGACGTTGGCGATGCCGATGGTTTTGATGGGCATGCGCGCCCGCAGCTCGTCCAGAATCATGCGGAAGTTCCAGGGATTCACGGGCTTATCCCACTCCGGCGCGCTGGTTTCCACATAGAGGGGGTGCACCCGCACGTCGTCGATCCGGGCAAACTGCACCGCAAAATCGAAGGACTCCGGGCCGCCGGTCAGCAGGATGGGCTTGCCCTCGGCGGGCACCAGCACGCCGACAAAGTCAAACACCGCCCAGAAGTCGGTCAGATACCGGACGGTGGCGGATTCGCAGCCGCAGGCGTGGGTCACCAAGAGGTCTATGCCCTTTTCGCGCATCGATTTCTGGACGCTTGCGATGCGCAGGTCGTATTCCTCCCTCGGAATCTTCAGGATGGACTGGCTCATGATCGCATACCTCCGTTTTCACGCGCAATGGGGCGGCGGCACCCGGCCGCCGCCCCCTGCGAAAGTCATTAGCCGACGTACTTCATGTAGTCCGCAATGTTGCTGCCGTCGATGACGGACAGCTCGATATTCTGGGTCTTGGGCACTTCCTTGCCCTCGAAGTAGGCCTGCACGGATTCCAGCGACAGCTTGACGATGTTGGCGGGAGACACGCCCACGCACATCTTGTAGTAGGGGTTGCCCTCGTTGATCATGTTGAACGGCTCGGCGCCCCACGCGCCCGCGGACACCACGATGGTGCCGGTGTTGCCGGCCAGCTCCAGCGCGGTCACGGCGCCCTGGGCGGCGTTGTCCACCGCGCCCCAGATCACGTCGATGGGCTTGGCGATGTTGTTGGTGACGATGTTGGCGGCGGATTCACGGGTTTCGCCGAAGTCCTGGTTGAACACCCACTCGATGTTCTCGGCGCCCATGAGCTCCTCCAGCTTGGCCACAAACGCCTCGGAGCGAACCTTGGTGTGCACGGCGTTGAGCATCGCCAGCACGCCGATCCGGACTTTGCCGTCCAGGTTTTCCTTGGCGTAGTCGGCGATCCACTCGGCCGTCAGCACGCCGGTCTGGGCATGGTCCCAGGCGACGTGGGTGACCAGCTTGTCGTAGCTGGAGCCGCTGTCAAAGGCAAACACCGGGATGTTGGCGGCGCCGGCCTGCTCCAGGGCGGGCACGATGCCGTCGGAGTTGACCGGATCGATCAGGATGGCGTCGTAGCCCTGGGTGATGAAGTCCTCCACCTGCTTTTGCTGGGTTTCGGCGTTCAGGTTGCCGTCCTGGATGTTGATCTCGCCAAAGCCCATCTCGGGGGCCTGCGCCATGAACTCGTCGTAGACGGCCTTGCACCACTCGTCGTACATGGTGATGTGCGCCACACCCAGCTTCTTGCCCGCCCAGGGCTTGTCGCCGGAGTCGGCCAGGGCGACGGAGAAGACGCCCAGCGCCAGGATCAGCACCAGAAAGAGGGATACCAGTTTCCTGAGCTTCATGGATCCTACCTCCCAATATAGTTTGCCGCGTCCGCGCGGCGGGGTCGCGTGTGGGGGGGCTACACGCAAAGCGCCATGATGGCCTCCTGGGAGGCTTCCTCGCGGTTCATCATGCCAACTTCGTGGCCCTCGTGGATGACGAGAATTCGGTCGCTCATGCCCACCACCTCGGGCAGCTCCGACGAGATCATGATCACCGACTTGCCCTCGCGCACCAGACGGGTGATGAGGTTGTAGATTTCGCTCTTGGCGCCCACGTCAATGCCCCGGGTGGGCTCGTCCAGCACGATGATCTGGCTGTTGGCCAGAAGCCACTTGGCGATGACCACCTTCTGCTGGTTGCCGCCGGAGAGGTACTGGGTTTCGGTGGTAATGGAAGGCGTGAAGATTTTGAGCTTTTCCACGTACTCGCGGCTGAAGCGCCGCTCGAGCTTTCTGTCCATCACGCCCCGGCGGGACACCGAGTCCATGTTGACCATGCAGATGTTGTTCTGCACGGTGGCAATCTGCACCAGGCCCTGCTTTTTGCGGTCCTCCGGCACCAGGCCCAGCCCCTTGGCGATGGCCTGGCGGAAGCTCTGGATTTTGACGGGCTTGCCCTCCAGCAGCACCTCGCCGGAATCGGGCCTGTCAATGCCCAGCACGGCCCGCACCAGCTCGGTGCGCCCGGCGCCCACCAGCCCCGCGATGCCCAGAATTTCGCCCCGGCGCAGCGTGAAGCTGATGCCCTTGAGCACGTTCTTGCGCCGGATGTCCCGGGCCTCCAGTACCACCGGCCCCGGCTCGACGCCCGAGCGCGGGTATTCCGTCTTGACCTCGCGGCCCACCATCATGGACACCAGCTTCGTGCGGTCCACGGTGGATACCGGCACCGTCGCGATGTGGTGCCCGTCCCGGAGCACGGTCACGTTGTCGGCCAGGTCAAAGATCTCCTCCATCCGGTGGGAGATGTAGATGATGGTCACGCCCTGGCTGCGCAGCTGCCGGACCGTCTGGAACATGATGGTCTGCTCCTTGTCGGTCAGCGTGGCGGAGGGCTCGTCCATGATCAGCACTTTGCAGTTGCGGTTGATGGCCTTGCAGATCTCCACCATCTGTTTTTGCGCCACGGACAGGGCGGAAACCGGCGCGTTGACGTCCAGCGGAATGCCCAGCTTGCGCAATAGCTCCGCCGCGCGCAGGCGCATGCCCTTCCAATCCACCAGGTGGTTTTTGTACAAGAGGTTCCCCAGGAACACGTTTTCGGCCACCGTCAGCGTTTCGGAGAGCTTCAGCTCCTGGTGGACGACGCTGATGCCCTTCATCTGGGAATCGATGGGGGCCTTGAACGTTTCGAGCTTTCCGTCCAGCAGCACCTCGCCCGCCTCCGGGTGGTAGATGCCCGCCAGAATCTTGATCAGCGTGGACTTGCCCGCGCCGTTTTCGCCCACCAGCGCGTGCACGGTGCCGCGCTCAATGGCGAAGGACACGTCGTCCAGCGCCTTGACGCCCGGGAAGCTCTTGGAGATGTTTTTCAGTTCCAGAATGATATCGCCCAAGGATAACGCCTCCCTACGCGCCTATTTGGTCCGGTTGCGGATCACGTCCAGCGCCACCGCGCCGATCATGACCACGCCCTTGAGCACGTCCTGCACGAAGGGGTTGACGTTGAGCATGGTCATGCCGTTGAAGAACAGCATCAGGAAGATCGCGCCGAACAGCGCCTGGATAATCTTGCCGCGGCCGCCGGCCAGGCTGATGCCGCCCAGGATGCAGGAGATCATCGCGTCGAACTCGTAGAGGTTGCCGTTGGTGAGGGCCGCGCTGTCCAGCCGGGTGACCAGAATCACGCTGCTGACGCCGCACAGAAGCCCCGCAATGGTGTATACCAGCATGCGGTACATCTTCACGTCGATGCCCGCGAAGTAGGCGGCTTCCTGGCTGCCGCCCATCGCGTAGAGGCTGCGACCGAACTTGGTCTTCTGGGTGAGGAACATGAACAGCAGGTACAGCGCCAGCATGATTACCACGCTGACAGGCACGCCCCAGGCCGTGCCGCCGATGAAGCCGCGGCCGATGAACTGGATCTCCTTGGGCATGCCGGGAATCGGCGAGGCGTTGGTGATGATCTTGGAAAGGCCCTTGGCGATCATCTGGAAGCCCAGCGTCACGATGAAGCAGGGGATGCGCGCGTAGGCGATCAGTACGCCGTTTGACATGCCCACCGCCGTGCCCACCAAAATCGCGCAGAAGATCGCGATCCACGGGTTGAAGCCCGCGAACTTGATCAGGTACGCCATCACGCAGGAGGTAAGGCACACGTTCTGGCCCAGCGACAGGTCAAATTCCCCGGTGGTGACGATCAGCGCCTGGCCGATGCACACCACGGCGATGGGCACCGTCTGCGCCAGGATGTTGCGCAGGTTGCTGTAGGTGAGAAAGTAGGGCGACGTCAGCGTGAAGATGATCATCAGAAGCACGATCGCGACCACGATGGCGTATTCCTTGGTGAATCTGGAGAGCTTCGCGCCAATGGAATCGTTCCGCTCAAGGGCAATGTCGTTCATACTCGTTTCTCCTTCCCGGATTTCATCAGGGCAAAAGCCGTTTCGTGGTCATGCGCAGGTAGTTGTGGTTGGGACGGAAGCCCTCCGCATAGTCCACGCCGGATTGGAAGCCCCGCACGCGGGAGCAGGTGCGGGTGAACTCCAGAAAGTCGATGTGGTCGTGCTCCAGCATCCAGCGGATCTGGCTCTCGTGGCAGGAAAGCGCCTCCAGCTTGAGGTCAATGACGTCGGAGATGTCCACGTACTCGGTGGGGATAAAGCCGGTGCCCGCCACGGTGTCCATGTGGTAGATCGGGGTCACGCCCGCGACCGCCTTGCCGGACGCCATGTCGTAGTGGGGAATGCTGGCGCCGAAGGAGGCGCGCAGCGTCGCCTGATAGGCCTGCATGTGGTCGTTCATGTAGTCATGGTCGTTGTGGGTGATGATCAGATCCGGCTGCACGTCCCGGATCACCCCGGCCAGTTTCCGGACCAGTTCATCATTCTCGGCCGTGACATAGAGGTCGGGAATGTCGATGGCGTAGTGCGCGGCGCCGATCACCCTGGCCGCGTCGTCCGCCTCCTTCCAGCGGATCTCCCTGAGCTCTTCCGGCATGATCTGGACATGGCCCAGATTCCCGTTGGCGATGTGGCATACCGCGACCTCATGGCCCAGCTTCACGTACTTCGCCAGGGTGCCGTAGCACGCGATCTCCAAATCATCCGGATGACATCCAATTCCCAATACCTTCATGTCCCAAACGATCTCCTTCCTTGGTGTTGTCAGTAGACCACGCGGCCCACCATGTGCTGCAGGTTGACCGGCAGGCGGTTGAGCACTTCCACTTCCGCGCCCATCTTGGCCAGCGTCTTTTCCACCAGCACGTAGTCCAGCCCCGGGATGACCACGTCGTTCCAATGGTTGCCGATGCCGCGGATGGCCACGTCCAGCATGGTGACGATCTGGACGCCCAGCGGCTCGTCGCTCGCCAGCGTAATGGCGCCGTAAAACTCCTGGCACTCGGTGTAGCCGCCGTTGTGGGTGCCGGTGTAGGGCTTCTGGCGCGTGAGGTCAATCTTTTTGCCCAGCCGCTGGCACACGGCCTCCTCGCGGTTTTTGAAGTAGCTCACCAGCGCCTGCTCCTGGAACCGGGCGGGCAGGTTTTCCCAGGCGACGCGGCGGTAGGCCTCGAGCCCCACGTGGTAGGCGCCCTCCACAAAGTCAATCCAGTACTTCTGATCCTCCGTGATCCGGGCCGGGTCCAGCGTGGCGACCACGGTGCAGCGCTCGCAGGCGGTCAGCCCGTCGCACTTGGGCGCGACGCCCAGGTGCACGTAGTCGCCCTCCTGAATGACCCGGTTGAGCGCCTTGCCGATCAGCGTGCGGTTGGCCTCGCCGCTGGTCACCATCACGTCAAAGCCAAAGCCCTCGGACCCCAGCGCCTGGCCGATCAGGTAGCCCCACTGGGACACCTGCGTTTCCAGCATGCCGGGTTCCAGCACCGCCAGCATGCCCTCGATCATCGCGTCGGCGATCCAGGCGGCCTGCCGGGTGAGCTCGATCTCCCGGTCGGACTTTTCGTACTTGGCCTTGAAGTAGACCTCCTGGCAGTCCACCACGTTCTCCTCGCCCACCAGGCCGCAGAAGTACTCGTACACGCTGACGGGCAGCACCTCCCGCGGGGTGAGAAGGCCGATGGTTTTGGGCATGCGCCCCACCGCCTGGACGAGCACATCCTCCACGCGCTCGGCGTCGATGGGGTACTCCTCGTCGGCCAGCTTGAGCATCTCCACCTTGTGGATGGCCGCGCCGGAGCGGTAGCCCAGCTGCTCCGCCACATAGCCGCCCTCGAGCCCCGCCAGAATGTGGAAGCCCCCGGGCCCCAAAATGCCGGCGATGGGTTCGATGGAAAGGTTGGTGCAGCCCCCCAGGTAGGGCACATCGCCGCAGTAGTGTTCGTCGGAATAGACGATGCCGCAGTCCGCGCCCAGCTTCGCGAGGCCGTCCATCACGGTCTTCTGCCGGGCGAGAAATTCCGCCTTCTCGACGCGCAGCGCCTTGTCCATCTTGGGCGCGCGGGCGAGGATTGTGTCCACCTTGGCCGCCTTGGTCATAAAGGATTCCATGTGCATCCCTCCGTTGCGTGTGTTAGCCCAGGGCGGCGCCGGTCATCGCCAGGTAGTTCTCGTCCGGCACATAGGCGGGGATCGAGTTTCCGGAACCCAGCGCGTAGCCCCTGCTTCCCGTGAGTGATAAGAGATTCTCCGCCCGGGCCCGGATTTCCTCCGGGGTTTTCCGGCAAAGATAGTCCACGTCGATGCCGCCCAGCACCGCGATGCGCCCGGCGTACTCGCGGTACGCCTCCTCCACCGGCACGATCTTGTCCTCGTAGGAGTGGCGCGCGTCAAAGCCCATGCCGACGATGTCCTCGAGAATCTCCCGGTACGCGCCGCAGGAATGGAGAATGGCGTACTGCCCGCCGGCGTGGGCCAGGCGGCAGCATTCTTTGTACCAGGGGAATACGTACGTCCTCAGCTGCGCGGGCGCGATCAGCGTCTGCGAATGGAAGCCCCAGTCGTCGTTGCACAGAATCGCCCGCACGCCCTTCAGCGTCAGCGCTTTTTTATAGAAAGAAAGAATGATGTCCCCGATGCGCGCGAAGATATCCCCTATGAGTTCTTCATCATCGTAGAACATCAAACACAGGTTGTCATATCCGATGAGGGCGGTGGCCGTTTCCAGAATGCCGTCGGGCGCGGCCATCACGATGCCCATGCCGCCGGGCAATTCCTCCGCCAGGCGGTCCACGTAGGAAAAGTCCATGCCGGCGAGATCCGGCCACGGGTAGCGGTCAAAGGACGCGCGGTCCGCGATCACCGCCGGGTGATTGAGCGAGCGCGACGAGAGCAGTTCGTCCGGCTGGGACGAGGGAAAGACCCAGGGGCAGGAGAGCGTCACGTAATCGTAGCCCGCGGCCATGAAGGCTCTGGCCAGCCGCGCGGAGGCGGCGTAGTGGCCGGAGGCGGCGCGCTCCTCGATGCCGCTGAAGCGGGTGTAGAGCCGCTCGTTCAGAAAGTACTCGAACAGCGTGGGGCGGCCGGGCGCGCGGCGCTCCAGCACCGCCGCCAGATTGGAAAAGTCGGGCCGACGCTTTTTGTCCATGCACATTCACCTCGCGGATGAATTCAAACAAAGAAGTGTTTTCCGGGCTCAGCCGCAGAGCATGACCGTCTTGATCGCGCCCGCGTCCCGGCCGTAGAGCGCCTCGAGCCGCCCGGCCTCGTGAAGCGCCAGCCGGTGGGTGATGATGGCCGCGACGTCGATCCTGCCCTGCCCGATCAGCCGGAGCGACAGCGGAAAGTTGACCGCCGGCTCCGCGAGGGAGGTGATCAGCGATTTCTTGTTCATGACCATGTGGTTGACATCAATGCTGGAAAGGGCGCCCCCGGAAAGGGTAATGCCTGCCACCAGCGCGCTCGCGCCGTACCGCACGCGCGCCAGCGCGTCGGCCGCCAGGGCGGGCGACGCGGCCACCAGGGCGGCGTCGTAGATCCCTTCGCCGGGCATCGGACCGCCGCCTTGGGTGTAGAAGATCCCGTCCGCGCCCAGCGCACGGGCCGCCTCGGCCGCGCGTGCGTTGCGCAGGCTCGACGGGTCCCGGGCCACCATGTCCACCCGCGCCGCGCCGCGCACCTTGGCGTAGGCGGCGCTGAGAAGGCCAATGGCCCCCATGCCGTAGATCAAAAGCGAGCCCATGGGCGGCAGGTTCAGCTTTTCCACACAGCTGATCGCCACGGCCAGCGGCTCCGTCATGGACGCGGTCACCCAATCGATGCCCTCAAAGCGGTTCAGCATGTTTTCGTGGACGACCATCTGGTCCGCCATGCCGCCCTGCCCGTCCAGCCGGTAGGGGTTGCGGCACAGGTCGTAGCGGCCGGTTTTGCAGGCCTCGCAGGCGCCGCACATGGTCACATCCTCAACGATCACCCGGTCGCCCGGACGGACGCGGGTGACCTCCGGGCCGACCTCCGCCACCTCGGCGGCGATCTCGTGGCCCAGCGCGATCCAGTCGGCGCTGTCCCGGAGAAAGTGCAGGTCCGTGCCGCACACGCCGCAGGCGTGAACGCGCACGCGCACCCTATGACCGGAAACCGGGCGGTCCGGCACGTCCTGGAGCCGGGTATCGAAAAAGGCTTTGCCGATCAGGCTCTTCATGGCGCTTCCTCCGCCCTAAGATAATGAACCGGCCGCCCCCGTCCCAGGGCGGGAGCGACCGGCGCGGCGCGTTAGCCCTGGGAAATGACATCCTTCCAGTTGTCGATGGTGGCAACCTGCACGCCCGTGTTGATGAAGGGGCCGCCGATGGCCTCGTCGTAGGGCGCGTCGATGGTTTCGCCCTTGATCAGCTTGTAGAGATTCATGACGGACTGATAGCCCATCTCGTAGAAGCTCTGGCCCACCGCGACATCCAGAACGCCCATTTCGAAGAAGGCGGGGGTGGTTTCGGCAAAGATGTCCACGGTCACGATCTTGCGGGCCGGGTCCGCCAGCTTCCAGGCGTTGGTCTCCGGCATGGCGCTGGGCGACACGGTGTAGGGCCAGCCGCCGGCCATGAACCAGGCGTTGATGTTGTCGCCCTCGGCGCGGGTGTAGGCCTCCACGCCCTCGATGGCCTGGTCCACGTTGTCGTCGCAGGCGTAGGAGTAGACCACTTCGATGTTGGTGCCCGCGATGGCATCGGCAAAGCCCTGCTTGCGGGCCTCGATGTCGTTGGCGCCGGGGATGCCCTCCAGCTGCGCCACGCGCACCTTTTCAAGCCCGGAATCCTTGAACAGGTCAATGATATACTCGCCGCAGGTGTAGCCGGCCTTGTAGTTTTCGGTGCCGGCGTAGAACAGGCGATCAGAGTTGGGGGAGTCCACATCGTAGCAGGACACCTTGATGCCCGCGGCGATGGCGCGGTCGATGACGTCTTTGAGGGCGTCGCCGGTGGTGCAGGAGATGGCGATGCCGTCCACGCCCAGATCGATCAGGTTGTTCATGATCTCGTTCTGGAGTTCGGCCTCGGCACGCAGCGGGGACTGCCACTGGGTGGTAATGCCCAGCTCCTCGCCGGCGGCCTTGATGCCCTTTTCGGCATCGAGGAATACCACGTTGCCAAGCTGTTGGCCGATGCCTACGATCGTGATGTCCTCGTCGGCCAGGGCGGGAAGCACGGTCAGTGCAAGTAGCAGCGCGAGCAGAATGGATAGGGTCCTCCTCATGGTTGCATCCTCCTTATCTTCTCCTCCGGCCTTGACCGGAAGGGGTTTCGGGGTCACTTCCTCCCTTTGCGCAGCTGATCGATGGTGACGGCCAGGATGATCACGCAGCCGATGATCAGCGTCTGCCAGTAGGAATCGACGGAGAGCAGCACCAGCGCGTTTCGCAGTACGCCGATGATCGCCGCGCCGATGATGGTGCCGGTGACGGTGCCCTCGCCGCCGGAGAGCGACGCGCCGCCGATGACCACCGCCGCGATGGCGTCCATCTCAAAGCCGATGCCGGCGGTGGGCTGCCCCACGCCCAGCTTAGAGGCGGTGATGATGCCCGCCACGCCGGCCAGCGCCGCGCCCAGCGTGTACACCAGCACCTTCAGCCGCCGCGTGTTGATGCCCGAAATGCGGGTGGCCTCCTCGTTGCCGCCCAGCGCGAAGATCCTGCGGCCGGTGGTGGTCATGTTGAGAAACACCGCGAACACCGCCGCCATCAGCACCATGATCCAGATCGGCACCGGGATGCCCAGAATGTAGCCCTGGCCCAGCACGGTGAACTCCGTCGGCAGGCCGGTCACGGGATACCCCTGGGTGAGAATGTAGCAGACGCCGCGGGCAATCTGCATGGTGCCCATGGTGGCGATAAAGGGCGGCAGCTTGAGGTACACCACCATCAGGCCGTTGACCAGGCCCACCACGGCGCCCATCAGGACGCCCCCGGCGATGCCCAGCGGCAGCGGCGCGCCGGACACCACCATCATGGCCGCGATCACGCCCGCCAGGCCGTAGGCCGAGCCGATGGAAAGGTCGATGCCGCCGGTGATGATGATCATGCTGACGCCGATGCCGGCGACGGCAATGGCGGAAAACGAGCGCGCGGTGGAGAGGATGTTGGTGATCTTGATGAACGCGGGCGACACGGCCGCCATGATCGCGCACATCACCACCAGAATCAGAAAAATCGAGACCGTCGAGGACTGCTTGACCAGCTTTTTGCCCGGATTAAGACTCGCCTTTTGCGTCATGTCCTTCCACCCTCCCGTTAGGATACCGCCATCTTCATGATGGCTGTCTGACTCGCGTCCCCGCGGTCGAGCACGCCCTTGATCCTGCCCTCATGCATCACGACGATGCGGTCGCTCATGCCCAGGATCTCGGGCAGTTCCGAAGAGATCATAATGATGGCGACACCCTGCCCCGCCAGTTCGCTCATCAGCGCGTGGATTTCCTTCTTCGCGCCCACGTCGATGCCGCGGGTGGGCTCGTCCAGAATCAGAATCTTGGGGTTCGTCGCCATCCATTTGGCGATGACCACCTTTTGCTGGTTGCCGCCCGACAGGTTGACCACCCGCTGCTCGCGGGAAGGGGTCTTGACGCGCAGCGATTCAATGTACCGGTCCGTCAGGCGGTCCTCCGAGCCGCGGTCGATCAGCCAGCCCCGGGCCACCTTTTTCAGCGCCGCCAGCGTCACGTTGCGCTTGACGGACATGCCCAGCACCAGGCCCTGCTCCTTGCGGTCCTCCGGCACAAAGCCGATGCCGCACCGAAGCGCGTCCACCGTGGAGCGGATGGCCACCCTGCGGCCGTCCACAAGGATCTCGCCCGCCTCCCGCGGGTCAATGCCCACGAGCGCCCGCATGACCTCGCTGCGCCCCGCGCCCACCAGGCCCGCAAACCCCAGGATCTCGCCGGAATGCACGGAAAAGGAGATGTCCGACAGGAAGTTCCGGGTGGAAAGGTTCTTGACTTCCAGCGCCACGGGGCCGATGGGCACGGTCTCCTTCACGAAGAGGTTCCTGACCTCCCGGCCCACCATGGCGGCGATCACATCCTGCTCGGTGACCTGGCCGGTGGCCATCTTTTCCATCATTTCCCCGTCGCGCATGACGGCGATCTCATCGGAGATCTCGAAGATTTCGTTCATTCTGTGGGAGATGAATACGATCGCCACGCCCCTGTCCCGCAGCTTGCGGATGATGCCCAGAAGCGTGTCCGTCTCGCGGTCGGTCAGCGAGGAGGTGGGCTCGTCCATGATGATGATGCGCGCGTTGAAGGAGAGCGCCTTGGCCACCTCGATCATCTGCTTTTGGGCGGTGGACAGCCTTTGCACCCGGGTGTCCGGGTCAATGGCAAGGCCCACTTCTTCGAGCAGCCTGCGCGCCTCGGCGCGCTGGGCGCGCTTGTCCACAAACCCGGCGCGGGTTTTCGGCTCGCGGCCCACAAAGATGTTTTCAGCCACGGACATATTGTTGAGAAGGTTGAATTCCTGATAGATAATGGAGATGCCCAGGTGCTGAGAGGCGAGGGGGCTTTCGACCTCGACGGGCTTGCCGTCCAGGAAGATCTGCCCCTCGTCCATCCGGTACACACCGGAGAGGACCTTCATCAGCGTGGACTTTCCCGCGCCGTTCTCCCCCACCAGCGCGAGCACGGTGCCCGCGCGGATGGCGAGATCGACTTTGTTGAGCGCCAGTACGCCCGGGAACGCCTTGGTGATGCCTCTCATTTCCAAAAGGGCGGGACGCTGTTCACTCACGGACGCCTCATCCTTTCCACAGGCGGTTGAAATGTCAGTTGGTGTCGGCGCAGAGGGGGCCGGCCAGCGCCCGGAGGAAGAAGAGCTTTCCGGGCAGCGTGGGGATGTAGCTGGAGGTCACGAAGCGGGTCGGGCCGTAGCGCAGCGTCATCCAGAAGCTCATGCCCTGCCACTGCATGCCGCGGTCAAATACGCCGTCGGCGCCGCCGATGGCGTAATCCGATGAAAACAGAAGCGCCGGGCCCACGGTGTTGGCGTAACACGGGATCAGCGGCCACGCGCTGCGGAAGCTGGTGATGGCGTTCTGTTCGATGGTGAAGGGGTGCAGCCGCGCGCCCAGGCGGTGGGTGGCCTTTTTCCATTCCTCGTCGGAGGCGTACTCCAGCGCGAAGTGGGGTTCCCAGAACGCGATGTGGCACATGCGGCCGATGCCGTAGACCAATACCTGCCGGGCGCCCTCGGCCTTGAGCGCGGCGATCTTGCCGGCGTAGGTGGGCAGGTTGTCCTTTGTGGCGAAGTTGCGCTGGCTCTCCGGCACCGTCAGCGCGCCCAGGGGCTTGAAAAACGCCTCGATCATCGCGTTCTGGAACGCGGCCGGGTCCTGCGCCGGCAGCGTGCTGCCGGTTTCGTCGCTCCATTCATCCATATTAAAGGTATGTACGTGGGCGCAATCGACATTCCATTCCCGAAGGAAATATACCGTCCACTTATACATGCCCATCGGCCCCACCGGGAGGATCATGATGAGCTTGCGCCCCGCCTCCTTCGTCAGCCGGATCTGCATCGCCATCTCGTGGCCCATATACGCGCCAAACGCCTCCGCGCTTTCGCACACGACGGGCTTAAAACCCTCGTTCCAGAAGGGCTGCGCCTCGGCATAGCGCTCCGGCGGATTGGAGACGCAGGACTTGATGCGCTCGATGTCCCATCCCTTCGGGAACACCTCTTCAAAATAGGAGCCCCTGAGCGTGGATACCATGTCCATAATCGATCCCCCCACATCGCATTTTCGGGAATTGTGCATATTAATACGACCGTCGAACGAATACGGGTATATTATGGCACCATCCGGCGCGCTTGTCAATCAGGCGTGCAAAAAAAACGCGGCCGTTGAGAAAAAATTGTTTCTCTGCAAAGTCTATGGCATTCTTGGGCGCCGTGTACTATAATGTCTTTGATTCCCTGCCGAACAGATCTGTGCGGTTGCACCGATCCGAGAGAGGATTGACGACACCCATGAAGTATCTACCGGGCGGTCTGATGAGCGGCGAAAAGCCGCCGGCCCAGTTGGCGATCAAGGAAGAAAATATGAAGCGCATCTTTCTGGATCTGCACCGCAGACGCGAGATGACCCGGGTGCAGCTCTCCCGCTCGACCGGGCTGAGCACCGCGACGGTTTCAGCGCTGGTGGACGAGCTGGTGCGGATGGGCCTGATCGTCGAAACCGGGCCCGCCAAGACGGACAACATCGGCCGCAAGCCCATCAACCTGCGCGTCCGCCCGGAGAGCCGCCAGCTTCCGGTGATTTCGCTGAACCGCTGGGGCGCGCGCCTTTCGCTGTACGACCTGGACATCCGGCCGATGGAGGAGCTTTTTGTCCCCCACGCCTCCGACCAGTACGGCGGGTTTGAGGACACCGAATCCGACGGAAACCCGGACACCGGAGGCGATTACGCGGCGCTGATCCGCAACGCCCTTTCCCAGTCCCGCCTGTTTGACCCGGCCCGGGCGATCGCCCTTTGCGTGGTCTCGCCCGGCATCTTCGTGCAGGAGAAGGACGCCTACTCGCTGTCGGCGCTGCACGTATCGTTCTCCCGCGCGGTGATGGCGCAGCTGGAGCGCGAAATCAACGTGCCCATGTTCTTTGGCAATTCCTCCATGGCCCACGCCTACGCGGAAAAAAAGGCGCTGGACGCGCTGGGCGCGGATGTGGCGGACCTGATGTACATCTACGTCCGGGACGGCGTCGGCGCGGGCATCCTCTGCGGCGGGGACCTGTTTCTGGGCGCGGAGGAAACCGCGGGCGAGATCGGCCACGTGACCATCAACGCCCGGGGCCGGCGCTGCGTGTGCGGCAACCGGGGCTGCCTGGAGCAGTACGTCAACGTGGACACCATCATCGGCGAGGTGCGCGGCGTCCTGCCCGAGGGCGAGCGTACCGAACCGCTGACGCTGGAGTGGATCGGCAACGCCTACGAAAAGGGCCACCCGGCCGTCTCCGCCGTGCTGGACGATATCGCCGAAAAGCTGTTCCGCGGCATCTACAGCGCCATCTGCCTCACCGGCATCAAGCGCATCGTGATCGGCGGCGGCATCGAATGCCTGGGCAGCGCGTTCCTCCGCAAGCTGCGCTCCTTCCCCGAGGAAAACGGCGGCCGCATGCTGATGCGCAACGTCACCATCGACTTTACGCGCTCCGGCCCCTCCGGCGACGCCATGGGCATCGCCAACTACTTTCTGGACAAGGTGTTCACCATCGTCGCCTAGCGCGGCGGCCGGGCGTCCGTTTGCGCGTTCCCACTTCCCCGGCACCCGGCAACCGGGCGTGCGGTCTGACAGGGAAGAAAATTAACATCCTTTCCTTTGCACGTTTTTTCGGGTATGGTATAATTTTATAAGTATGACATCAGACCAAATGACCGTCGGGAAGCAGAGGATGAGCGATGGAACCAATCAAGCACGCGTCGGTGGTAAACCAGATCGTCGAGCGCATCCTCGATTTGATCCGCACGGAGGGGCTGGGCTTTGACAGCAAGCTCCCCACCGAGTACGAGCTTTGCAACCGGCTGGGCGTGGCCCGCTCGTCGCTGCGCGAGGCCTACCGGGTTTTGCAGGCGCGCGGCTACGTCACCATCAAGCCCGGGCGCGGCGCCTTCGTCTCCAGCCCCCTCGTCGCCGGCGACGGCGATATGGGCATGCGCTGGTTTGACGAGCAGAAGGTGCGCTACATGGACCTGGTGGACGTGCGCGCGTGCCTCGAGGTCCACGCCGTCGAGTCCATCGCGGCCACCATCAGCGACCGCGCGCTGGCCGTCCTCGCGCGCAACATCGAGGAATTCGCCTCCCTGATGGGCAACGCCGAAAACTTCCGCCGCCTGGCCGAGCTGGATCAGGAATTTCACCATGTGCTCTTTGCGGAAACCCACAACCGCTTCATGATCGAGATCAACGACTACATCCAAAAGCAGATGATGGTCTTTCGCTACGCCATCATGCGGCTGCCTTCGCTGCACAAAAACACCTACGGGCCCCACCAGGAGATCCTCCGGCAGCTGCGCGCCCACGACGTCCGGGCGGCCGCCCGCACCATGCGCGACCACCTGCGCACCGCCAGCAACGACATGGCCGAGCTCACCATGAAGCGGGACTAGCGAAACCTGATTTCCGCGCCATGGCTGGATCTTTTCCTGACAGGCTGGGGCGCTCTCCGCTTGACGCAGCGCTCCTGCGCCTGCGCTCCGGCTCCGTGCCGGGCAGAAAAATCTCTGCGCCCTATCATCGGTTCTCAGGCTTCGTGGACTACCAGGCCGTCCCGCGGCAAAGCCGGGCGCTTCCGAACATCGGAAGCGCCCGGCCATTTTTTTCGGATCGCCCGCGCCGTCAGACAAAGCCCAGCAGCCGCGGTATGAACAGCACCAGTTCCGGAATAAAGGTGACGACGGCCACCACCACAAAGCCGATGACGATAAAGGGCATGGTGGCCTTCACCACGTTTTCAAACTTCTCCTTGCCCACGGCGGCGGTGGCGTAGAGCACCACGCCCACCGGCGGGGTGATGAGCCCCACGGTCAGGTTGACCAGCATGACCACGGCGAAGTGCACCGGTTCGATGCCCATCTTGTAGGCGATGGGCGCCAGGATCGGCGCAAAGAGCATGATGGCCGCGCCCGTTTCCATCCACATGCCCACGATGATGAGGATGAAGTTGACGATCAGAAGCAGCACGTAGGGGTTGTCGGTGACGTTCATCAGCATGGCCGACAGGTGGTCGGGAATCTTTTCGATGCCGATGGCCCAGGCGAATACCGAGGACAGCGCGATGATCAGAAACAGGTTTCCCGCGTTCTGCGCGGTGGTCCAAAGCGCGCGGGTCAGCTTCGCGAAGTCGATGTTGCGGAACACCACCAGGCCGATGACCAGCGCGTAAAGCACCGCCAGCCCCGCCGCCTCGGTGGGTGTGCTCAGCCCCAGGGTGATGCTCAGCAGGATGATGACCGGCATGATCATGGCGATGAGGCCGTTGGTGATGTAGTCGCGCCGCTCCGCCTTGGTGTAGATCTTCTCGTGCTTGGGCAGGTTGAGCTTCTTGGCGTTGAGCTTGATGTAGGTCATCTGCGCCAGCGCGATCAGGATGCCGGGCACAAAGCCCGCGTACAGCACCGCGCCCACCGACAGGGACATGACGCCGGCGTAGAGGATGGCGATGTTGCTGGGCGGGATCAGCGGGCTCTGGATGGACGACCCCGCGGTGACCGCGCAGGCGAAGGACGATTCATAGCCGTCCTCCTTCATGGCCTCGATCTCCACCTGGCCCATGCCCGCGATGTCGGAAAGCGCCGCGCCGGACAGGCTGCCCATGATGGTGCTAGCCAGGATGTTTACGTAGGCCAGGCCGCCCCGGTACTTGCCCACGCCCAGCCGCACGAAGTCAAACAGCTTTGTGGAAATCTTGGAGGCGATCATGATCTCCGCCGCCAGCATGAAAAGCGGCAGCGCCATCAGCGTGAACGAGTTGACGCCGGAGAACATCCTGAGCGGGATCGCGGCCACGTTGATGGGGTTTGTCATCAGGATATAGAGCAGCGTGGTGCCGCCGATCGAAAAGGCGATGGGCATGCCCACCAGGATCAGAAAGATCAAAAGGGCGGTGGCGATCAGAAACTCAAACATCCTGCGTCCCCTCCTTCAGAAATCTGCGCAGGATGACGCCGATCATCTGCAGGCTCATCAGCGCGCTGCCCAAAATGATGGCAAACTGCGGCACAAACATCGGAAACCCCATGGTAGCGCTCTTCTGCCGCATGCTGACCTTGGGGAACACCGTGGCGCTCAGGTAGGTCAGGTACACCAAAAACACCAGCACCAGCACCTCAATGGCCACTTCCACAAAGTGCTTCACGCGGGGCGGCATGCGGTTGAGAAAAAAATCCACGCCGATGTTGTTCCAGCGCTTGATGCCTGCGCTGGCGGCGACAAAAGCCATGTACAGCATCAGGTAGCGGGCCAGTTCCTCCGTCCAGGGCGGGGTGGGAAACCAGGGCATCATCCGGGAGGCCACCTGAAGCACGACGACCGCGGCCATCGCAAACGCCATGAGGATGGAAAACCATTTGACGACGCGGTCCAGCGCGCCCATCAGCTTGAGATAGCCCTTGGCGATGGAATTCAACGCGTATCCCTCCTACTCGATTCGCCGCATGGAAGGCGGGACGTTCCCCGCGGCCTGTGCGGGGAACGTCCCGCCCTGCGGTTACTTGGCGGCGGGCGGCACGCCGGTGCCGACGCTGCCGGAGGCGACCAGTTCCAGCAGCTCGTCCACCAGGCCGGCGTCGATATTGGCCTTCAGCCAGGCGATGGCGGGCTCCTGCGCGATCTTGAAGGTTTCAAGCTCCTCGGCGGTGGGGGTGTAGACTTCCACACCCTCCTCGACCAGCTTGGCGATGGCGGTGGATTCGGCAAAGCGCACGGTGCCCCGCGCCGCGATGGAGGCCTCGCGCCCGGCCTTCAGGCAGGCTTCCTTATCCTCGTCGCTGAGGCCCTGGTACCATGCCTCGCTGACCGTGAGGAACGCCATGCCCAGCAGGTGGCCGTCCAGCGTCACGTACTTTTGCACTTCGTCCAGCGACGCGCCCAACATCGTGATGGCCGAATTCTCCTGGCCGTCCACCACCTTGGTCTGCAGCGCGCTGTACAGCTCCAGAAACGCCACCGGCGTGGGCGTGGCGCCCAGCGCCTTGACAATTTCCATGTGCACGGGGATGTCCATCGTGCGGATCTTGAGGCCTGCCATGTCCGCGGCGGTCTTGACCGTGCGCACGCTGTTGGAGAAGTTGCGGTAGCCGCCGTTGTCGTAGGAGCCGATGACGCGCAGGCCGGAAACCTCGGCCATGTCGTCAAAGAGCTTCTGACCGAAGGCGCCGTCCAGCACGTCGTAGGCGGTCAGCGCGCTGTCAAACAGGTACGGGATGGAGAACACCTGAATGTTGCCGTAGAAGGGCGCCAGCGCGCCGTCGGCGGGCGTCGCGCCCTCGAGGGTGCCGGTGAGCATCTGCTCCAGGTTGGACGCCGCGTCGCCCAGCGTGCCGAAGGGGTACAGCTCCACGGCGTAGCGCCCGGCGGTGTACTTCTCGAAGCTGCCCTTAAAGGCCAGCATCGCGGCGTACGAGGGATGGTAGATGGTCATGTCGCCGATGGAAAGCGTCGGGGCATCCGTGAAGGCAATCTTGACGACTTCCTGCGCCGACGCGCCGAACGTGAGCGCGAGCGCGAGGACGATGGCCAGGGCGATGGACGCAATTCGCTTCATGGGGGTACCTCCTTTTGACTGTCAACTCTCCCAGCGCGCACTGCGCGCAGAAAACCTGCGGCATGATGGCAGATTACAGCTTGCCGATATCCTTGAGCACCGCCTTGAGCACCTCCGTCTCCTCGGGGGTGATCGGAGCCAGCGGCCCGCGGGCCGGGCCCACCTTGACGCCGGTGACCAGCTCGATCGCGGGACGCATGATGGAGTTGGGCAGCAGGCGGCCGTTCTGGCCGCAGGCCTTGCAAAACCTGTACAGCGGGATGAACAGATCCCGGGCCCTTTCGTTTTCGCCGGCGGCGAAGGCGTCAAAGATCGCGCGGATCTCGTGGCCGAACACGTGGGCGCCGCCGCTGACGATGCCGATGGCGCCCTGCACGATGGTGGGCAGCAGCATCACGTCGTCGCCGTTGTAGATCAAAAAGTCCGGATCGGCCGCCTGGGCGGCCAGACAGTAGTCGGTGACCTGGGTGGGATTGACGCCGGCCTCGTCCTTGATGCCGATGATATTCCGGATCGGGGCCAGCCGCCCCACCGTTTCCGGCTCCAGGTTGACGCCCACGAAGATGGGAATGTTGTACAGGATGATGTCCGCGTCCGTGGACTCGGCCACAGCCTTGTAGTGGTTGAAGATGCCCTCCTGGGTGGGCTTATTGTAGAAGGGCACCACGATCAGCATCGTGTCGATGCCCGCGTCCGCCGCGCGCTTTGTCAGCGCGATGGTCTCCTTGGTGGAGGCGCAGCCCGTGCCCGCGATGACGGGCTTTCGGCCGGCCACCGCCCTGACCGCCGTTTCATACAGCTTCGCGCGCTCCTCAAACGTCAGAAGCGATGCCTCGCCGGTGGTGCCGGTCACGATGAAGGTGTCGCAAAGGTCCTTTTCGATCAGGTACTCAATCAGCTCCGCGTAGCGGTCGTAGTCCACTTCCTCGTTCGCCTTGTAGGGCGTCACCAGCGGCAAAAGGATGCGTCCGAATTTTTCCTTTTTCGTCATGGAATTCAGCCTCCCAAGCATAATTGTCTGACGTCATAGTGAATATATCATACTCAATTCCGCCTGTCAACCGAAATAAACAATTTATCAACGTCTTAAAACGCGCACTGTCCGCTTATCGCTGCAATTCATACGTATATATTTATGCTTTTCGCCCCCTGATTGAATATAAAATGTTGATCGGCGCGCTATTGACAAGGCCGAAGGATTGGCATATCATATAAATTGTCTGACGCCCTACAATCGTTTCCGGCCATGTCCGATCAATTCAGGAGGGATTCATTATGGCGAAGTGTACGCTCGGCGGCATCATCGCGCCGCTGATCACGCCGTTTACCCAGGATGACCAGATGGACGAGGCGCTTCTGATCCGGGAGATCAAACTGCTCGCGAGGGCGGGCGTGGACGGCATCAGCCCCGGCGGCAGCACCGGCGAGGGCGCCGCGCTGACCGACGACGAGCTGGGCCGCGCGGTGGAACTGGTGAAAAAGCACGCGCCCGGCGTGGCGGTGGTGGCCGGCGTCATCCGCAACAGCGGCCTGGCGGCGGTTTCCGCGGCCCAAAGGGCGCGGGCGGCGGGCGCCGACGCGCTGATGGTGACCCCCGTTTCCTATAATGTGCTGGTGCCCGACGACGAGGGCAACCTGAACTACTACCGCACCATCGCAAACGCGGTGGATCTGCCCATTGTGATCTACAACGTGGTGCCGCAGAACACCATCACCCCCGCCCTCTTCAAGCGGATGCTGGCGGAGATCCCGGGCGTGGTGGGCATCAAGCAGAGCTGCGGCGGCATCGCGGCCTTCTACGCCATGAAGATGGAGTGCGGCCGGGAGGGCCTTATCTTCAGCGCCACCGACGACATGCTGTACTCCACCTACGAGCTGGGCGCCGACGGCGCGATCTCCGCCATCCTCACCGTGTTCCCGGAAATCTGCGTGGACATGTGGCAGGCCGTCCGATCGGGCGACAATACCCGCGCCCTCGTGCTGCAAAACCGGATGTACAAGACGTGGCAGGCCATCGGCGGGCCCCAGTTCCCCATCCGCATCAAGTACGCGCTGAAGCTGCTGGGCCGCGACGGCGGCTACCCGAGAAACCCCATCTGCCACATCTCGGAGCCCGAAAAGGAGCGCATCCGCATGGCGCTGGCCGAGGGCGGCTTCATTAACTGATCCACCTTCCCAAAGGAGGAATGCGACATGACCGAACACAGGCGTTACCGCTACGAGCCGGTGCGCCGGATGACCGAGGAGGTCTTCCGCCGCTTCGGCTATACCGACGAGGAGAGCTGGATCATCGCGGACGTGCTGCTCACCAGCGACCTGATGGGCATCGAATCCCACGGCGTGCAGCGGCTGGTATTGTACCCCTACGGCATCAGCATCGGACGCATTAAACTAAAGGCGCCCCTCACCGTGGTCAAGGAAACCCCGCTGAGCGTGGTGATGGACGCGGGCGCCGGCATGGGCCAGATTGCCGCCTACCGTGCGATGACCGCCGCCATCGAAAAGGCCAAAAAAACCGGGTACGGCATGGCACTGGTGCGCAATTCCAACCACTACGGCATCGCGGGCTACTATTCGATGATGGCCGCGAAGCAGGGCCTTCTGGGCATGTCCATGACCAACACCCAGGCGCTGGTGGTGCCCACCTTCGGCCGGCAGCCCCTGCTGGGCACCAACCCCATCGCCGTCACCATGCCGGCCAGCCCCACCTTCTTCCACCTGGACATGTCCACCAGCGTAGTCACCGCCGGCAAGATGGAGGTCTACGCCAAGAACGGCGAGCCCCTTCCCCCCGGCTGGGCGGTGGACGAAAACGGCAACGTCAACACCAGCGCCCAGGGATTCGTGAAAAACCGGGGCACGGGCCGGGGCGGGCTTTTGCCGCTGGGCGGCGCGGGCGAGAAGATGAGCGGGCACAAGGGCTACGGGCTTTCCGTGCTGGTGGAGCTGATGACGGGCATCCTGTCCGGCGGCGTGACCAGCAACTTCGTGCGCGCGAAAAACGACGTGGAGGATTGCTGCCACGTGTTCACCGCCGTGGACTACGGCATGCTGACCGACGACAAGGCCGCGCTGGAGAAGCGCTTCTCCGAATACCTGGAAACGCTGCGCGCCTCGCAAAGGCAGGACGGCCAGATGCGCATCTACACCCACGGCGAAAAGGAAGCCGAACACATGGCGCGCGCCCTCCGGGAGGGCATCCCCATCGGCGAGGCCACCCTCGCGGAGATCCGGCGCGTGTGCCGGGAGCGCGGCATGAACGCCGACGAATACCTGATCGAGGCCTGAGCCCGACCCAGCCATTTTATGATCCGGAGGGCATCCATGAGCATCTTTGACACGCTCCTTCGGGATGTGGAAATCCCGGTCTTCGCCAGCGTGCGCTATGCGATCCGGCGGGGCAAAATCACGCGGACGGACGTGCCGGACGCCGTGGCGGATACCATCGCCCGCCGCCGCGCGGCGGACCGGGTGCGTCCGGGCGACGTGGTGGCCATCGCGGCGGGCAGCCGCGGCATTTCCAACCACGATGAAATTGTGCGCTCGGTGGCACGGGAATTGCTGGCCCGCGGCGCAAAACCCTTTATCTTCCCCGCCATGGGCAGCCATGGCGGCGCCACCGCCGAAGGCCAGCGGGACCTCCTGGCCGGCTACGGCATCACCGAGGAGGCGATGGGCGTGCCCGTCGTCTCCTCGATGGAAACGGTGCAGGTGGGCGTCACGCCCCACGGCCTGCCGGTGCGCATCGACGCCCACGCCGCCGCGGCCGACTGGATCGTGCCGGTGGGGCGCGTCAAGCCCCACACGGACTTTCGCGGGCGGCACGAGAGCGGCCTTATCAAAATGCTGGCCATCGGCTGCGGCAAACAGTACGGCGCCAACATCTGCCATATGCAGGGTTTTCCCCACATGGCCCGCAACATCTGGGAAATCGCGGAGGCGGTGCTGGCCACCGGCAAGGTGCTCTTTGGCCTCGCGATCCTCGAGGACGCCTCCCACGGCACCTGGAGCCTGACGGCGGTACCCGGCGAGCACTTTGACGAGGAGGACGCGCTGCTCCTGGAGGAAGCCAAGGCCCTCGTCCCCCGCATCCCCTTTGAAAAGATCGACCTTTTGGTGCTCAGCGAGATCGGCAAGGACATTTCCGGCGCCAGTATGGACCCCAATGTCACCGGCCGCTCCGCGGTGATGGGGGCCTCGCGCCCCTTTGCCGAGCGCATCGTGGCGCTGGATCTGACCGACGCCTCCCACCACAACGCCACCGGCGTGGGCAACGCCGACATCACCACCCGCAGGCTCTTTGACAAGATGCGCTTTGAGGACACCTACCCCAACGGCATCACCAGCCACGAGGTGGCCAGCATGAAGATTCCGCCGGTGCTGCCCGACGACCGCAGCGCGCTGCGCATGGCCATCCACACCATCGTCGAGGGCGATCCCTCGCTGGGCATCCGCGCCGTGTGGCTGAAGAACACCCTGTGCATGGGCGGCTTTCTGATCTCGGAAAACCTGATCGGCCAGGCGGAGCGCATCCCCGGCCTCACCGTCGAAGCGCGGGGCATCCAGGTCGCCTTTGACGACCGGGGCGACGTGGCCCCGGGCCTTGAGCGGTACTTCCGCTAGCGGTCCGCGTTTTTTCAAAAGAACAGGAGGTTTACCATGCGCTATGTTCGCGTGCGGGACGGCGGCCGCATCGTCCACGCAATCCTGTCCCGCGGGGGCGTGCTGAATGTCCTGCCGGGCGACCCGTTTCTCCATCCGGACGGCGCCCTCGCAGGCATGGCCCGGACCACCGGCGAACAGCTCGGCTTCGATCCCGCCGTCCTCGTGCCGCCGGTCAGCCCGGGCAAGATATTGTGCGCCGGGCTGAACTACGTGGACCACATCCGCGAATCAAACGCCCGGACGCCGGAATCCCCGGTGATCTTCATGAAGCCGCCCACGGCTCTCGTCGCCCACGGCGCGCCGATCGCCTGCCCGCTGATCTCCCGGCACGTGGAGTATGAAGGGGAGCTGGCCGTCGTCATCGGCCTGCCCGCCCGGCACGTGCCCCGGAACCAGGCGCTCCGGCACGTGGCGGGCCTGTGCTGCGCCAACGACGTGTCCGCGCGGGACCATCAGCCGCCTGACGGGCAGTGGACCATCGGCAAGGGCTTTGACACCTTTCTGCCGCTGGGGCCCTGGATCGAAACCGGCCTGCACCCCGGTGCCCTCGCCATCGAAACGCGGCTCAACGGCCGGGTGCGGCAGCGCTCCAACACCCGGAACCTGCTCTTTGGCGTGGAGTACCTGATCGAATACCTGAGCGCCGTCATGACCCTGCTGCCCGGCGACGTGATCCTCACCGGCACCCCCTCCGGGGTGGGCCGCATCGCGCCGGGCGACGCGGTGGAGGTGGAGATCGAGGGCATCGGCACCCTTTCCAACCCCGTGAAGCTGGAGGCGTATCCGGATCCGGGCGGCAAAGGCGCCTTCGAGGGCTGATCCGGTTTTTTCCGGGCGCATTGACTTTGCCCCGCGCATGTGCGATAATGCGAGGGACAACCGAATAGACGGAGCATGGCTTTCGCCGGGGCTGCCCCGGCGGGCGAAGAGGGAAACCGGTCCGAATCCGGTACAACGGCCATTACTGTGTTTGACAAGCGCGGGGACGGATGCCATTGGGCGATGCGCCCGAGAAGGCGTCCCCCGGGGCGGCGCGCCGCCGGTCATCAGTCAGGAGACCTGCCTGCTCTCAAGTCGGATAGTTCTCGGGCAACGGAGAACGCCATGCCGAAGTCGCATCAGCGGCTACGCTCTTTGGCGTAGAGTGGAAGAATGTGAATCGATGGGCCTCCTTGCGCGCGCAGGGAGGCGTTTTTTTGTCGGAGGGCCATATGGAAAGGATCGCGGTGGTGGGCGCGGGGCCGGGCGCGCCGGAGGGGCTGACCGGCGAGGCGGTCCGTGCGATCGCCCGGGCGGACGTCGTCTATGCGGCGGACCGGCACGCCGCGCTGGCGGGGGAAAAGCGGGCGCCGCTCACGCCCCTTTCCGCGGCGCTTGCGGACATGCGCGCCCGGCGGGGCGCGGGGGCCAGGGTGGCCGTGCTGGTGTCGGGCGATCCGGCGCTGTTCAGCCTCCTGCCCGCCCTGGAGGCGGCCTTCGGCCGGGAGGCCCTCGAGGTGGTGCCGGGCGTGGGGGCCCTCGGGGCCTTCTGCGCCGCGCTGAAGGAGAGCTTTCAGGGCGCGGCGGTTTTGAGCGCCCACGGGCGGGACCTCTCCCCCAGCCGCCTGGCCCACGCCGTGCGCACCCATGAGCGCACCTTCCTGTTCTGCGACGCGCTGCGCGGCCCCGCCTGGCTGAGCGCCGTGCTCCGGGAGAGCGGCATCGCGGACGTGACGGTGGCGGTGGGCGAACGCCTCGGCTACCCGGAAGCGCGGCTCGTTTCGGGGACGCCGGAGCAGATCGAGGGGGGATCCTTCGATCCGCTGTGCGTGGCGCGGGTGCGAAACCCCCGCCCCGCCCCCGGCCTGCCGCCGGTGGGCATCCCGGATGACGAATTCATCCGCGGCAAAACGCCCATGACCAAGCGGGAGATCCGCCGGCTCGCCGTGGCCGCCCTGGCGCTCCGGCCGGATTCGGTGGTGTGGGACGTGGGCGCGGGCACCGGCAGCGTGTCGGTGGAGTGCGCCCGCCAGTGCCCGGAGGGCGCGGTCTACGCCGTCGAGCGGGAAGCGGCGGCCCTCGGGCTCATCCGCGAAAACGCGGCCAGGTTCTTCGCCACCAACCTGACGCCCGTCTCCGGGGAGGCGCCAGAGGCGCTCTCGGGCCTTCCCGCCCCCACCCACGTGTTCCTGGGCGGCAGCGGCGGGGCGATGGAGGACATCATCGCCCATCTGGAGGGCCTGGGCCCGCCGCTGAGGCTGGTGGCCGCCGCGGTGACGCTGGAGAGCGCGGAGCGCCTGACGCGGCGCCTCTCCGGCTGGAAGAACCCGGAGGCGGCGCAGGTGGCGGTCAGCAACCTCACGCGCGCGGGGGCGTACCACCTGTTCCGCGCCCAGAACCCCGTGATCCTCTTTTCCGCCGACTGGGAGGGAACGCCATGATCTACTTTGTCGGGGCCGGGCCGGGGGCGGAGGATCTGATCACCGTCCGGGGCCAGGCGCTCCTTCAGCGGGCCGACCTGGTGGTCTACGCCGGCTCGCTGGTGAACCCCGCGCTGCTCAAAAGCTGCCCCGAAGGCTGCGAGATTCTGAACAGCGCCTCCATGACCCTTCCGGAGGTGATCCGCGCGATGGCCCGGCGAGACGGGGCCGATCGGGCGGTGGTGCGGCTGCACACGGGCGATCCGTCCCTCTACGGCGCGATCCGGGAGCAGATGGACGCGCTGGACGAACTGGGCCTTGCCTACCAGGTGGTGCCGGGCGTCAGCTCCTTTGCCGCGGCGGCGGCGGCCATTCCGGCGGAGTACACGCTGCCGGAGGTATCCCAGACGGTGATCCTCACCCGCATGGCAGGGCGGACGCCGGTACCGGAGCGGGAGAGCCTCCGCGCGCTGGCCGTCCACCGGGCTACGATGGTGCTCTTCCTCAGCGCCGGCATGCTGCCGGATCTCGCGTCCGAGCTGATCCGGGGCGGCTATCCGCCCGAAACCCCCGCCGCCCTCGTGTACCGGGCCAGCTGGCCGGACCAGGCGGTGTTGCGCGGCACGCTGGCGAACCTGCCGGAAATCGGCCGGGGGATTACAAAGACCGCGCTGGTGCTGGTGGGGGATTTCCTGGGGAGCGAATACGCCCTTTCAAAGCTCTACGACCCGTCCTTTGCCCACGGCTGTCGAAAGGCGCGCCCGTGAGGCTGCGGGCGGCGGCCTTCACCGACCGGGGCGCGGCCTGGAGCGGGGCGCTGGGCGTGCCTGTGGAGCGGCCGGCGCGGGTGATGGACTGGGCGGCGGCGGCTTTTCACGAAAGCGACGCGCTGCTCTTCATCGGTGCGGCGGGCATCGCGGTGCGCGCCGTGGCCCCCCATGTCAAGTCCAAAATCACCGACCCTGCCGTGCTCGTGATGGACGATCTGGGCCGCCACGTGATCCCCCTCCTCTCCGGCCACATCGGCGGCGCCAACGCCCTGGCCCGCGCCATCGCGGAGAAGACCGGCGCGGAAGCGGTGATCACCACCGCGACGGACGCCCGCGGCCTTCCCGCCATCGACAGCTGGGCGGTGGCAAACGACTGCGCCATCGAGAACCCGGAGGCGATCCGGGCGGTGTCCGCCGCGGCCCTCGCCGGGCGGGAAGTGGGCGTGATGATCACCGAGCGCCTGCTCAAGCCGCCCTTTCCGGTGACCCTCACCCTCCGCCCCCGGACGCTGATCCTGGGCGCGGGCTGCCGAAGGGGTGTGGACAGCGCCCTTTTTGAAGCGCGGGCGCTGGAGTTTCTGCGGACCGCGGGGGTTTCGCTTCTCTCGGTGCGCGCGCTGGCCACCATTGACCGCAAGGCGGCGGAGCCGGCGTTTCTGGAATTTTGTGAAAAATACCGCCTGCCGCTTCTGACCTATCCGGCGGAGGCGCTTTGGGGCGCGCCGGGCCGCTTCGCCCGGTCCGAATTCGTGGCGGAGACCGTGGGCGTGGACAACGTGTGCGAGCGCGCGGCAATCCTCGCCGCCCGCGGGCGGCTCCTGGTGGGCAAGACGAAATACGAGGGCATTGCGCTGGCGCTGGCCGGCGAGGAGGACACATGATTTACGTGGTGGGGCTGGGCCCCGGCGGATGCGCGCACCGCACCGCCGCCGCGACGGAGGCGATTGCCCGGGCCGACGCGCTGGTGGGCTATTCGGCCTACGTCGACCTGATCCGGGCGGAGTTTCCAAATACGCCGGTCTTTGAAAACGGCATGACGGGCGAGGTCGAGCGCTGCCGCGAGGCGGTCCGCCTCGCCCGGGCGGGCAAGACCGTCGCGCTGGTGTGCTCGGGGGACGCATCGGTCTACGGCATGGCCAGCCTGGTTCTGGAACTGGCCGGCGCGGAGGACAAAGTGGAAATCGTGCCGGGGGTCACGGCGGCGCTGGCGGCCTCGGCGGCGCTGGGCGCGCCGCTCGCGGGCGATCTGGCCGTCGTCAGCCTGTCGGACCTTCTGACTCCCTGGGACGTCATCGAGCGGCGGCTCACCGCGGCGGCGGCGGGGGACTTTCCGCTGGCCATCTACAACCCCGCCAGCCGCGCCCGGACGGACCACCTTGCGCGGGCGGCGCACATCCTGCTTCGCCACCGCTCCGGGGACACCCCCTGCGGCTGGGTGCGAAACATCGCGCGGGCCGGCGAGACGCGGAAGATTTTGACCCTGGCGGCGCTTCCGGACGAGCGGGTGGACATGTTCACCACCGTGATCGTCGGCAGCAGCCAGACCGTCCTCCGGGACGGACGGCTCGTCACCCCCCGGGGGTACCATCTGTGAGAGAGGGTTTCACCACCGGCGCCTGCGCGGCCGCCGCGGCGCTGGCCAGCTGTGTGTGGCGGCAGGAAGGCGAATGCCCGCCCCGGGTGGAGATCCTGCTGCCGGACGGGCGCGCCTTCCGGCCGGAGGTTTGGCCCCGCGGCGACTTCTGGTGCGGCGTCATCAAGGACGCGGGGGATGACCCGGACATCACCGACGGCTGCGAGGTGCGCGCGCGGGTGGAGCCCGGCCCCGCCGACGGGCCGATCCGCTTTCTGGCCGGCGAGGGCGTGGGCACCATTTCCGGGCCGGGGCTGAAGCTGCCGCCCGGCGAGGCGGCGATCAACCCGGGGCCCCGGGCGATGATCGAGCGCGCGGTGCGCGGCGCCATCGGCGCGCGGGCCGCGCGGGTCACCGTATCGATCCCCGGAGGCGGATTGCTGGCGGAAAAGACCTTCAACCCCCGGCTCGGCATAACGGGCGGTCTTTCCGTTCTGGGCACCACGGGGGTGGTGCGCCCCATGAGCGAGGAAGCGCTGAAGGAAACGGTGGCGCTGGAGCTGTCCGTCCGCCGGGGCCGGGGCATTTCGGCGCTGGCGCTCGCCTTCGGCAGCCAGGGGGAGGCGGCGCTCGGCCGCTTTTTCCCGGGGGTGCCCACCGCGCAGATGAGCAATTTTGTGGGCTTCGCGCTGGACGAGGCCGCGCGCCTCGGGTTTTCCCGGCTGCTGGTGGCCGGGCATCCCGGCAAGCTGGTGAAGGTGGCGGCAGGGGTGATGCAGACCCACAACCGCTGCGCCGACGCCCGGCGGGAGGCGGTGATCTGCGCGCTGGCGCGGATGGGCGCGCCCCGCGGTCTGGTCGAAAAGGTATATGCCGGCCCCACCACCGACGCGATGGATCTTGCGATCCGCTCGGCGGGGTACGCCGCGGTGTGGGACCTGCTGGCCGACGCGGCGGCGGACTACTGCGAGGCGCGGGTTTTCGGCGCGGTGGAGATCGACACGGTATTTCTGAGCGAGGCCGGAACGGCGGGCGCGAGCCGCCGGCTCCGCGGCGACAAGCGACGGTGGCAAAAAGGAGGCGCAGCCCATGGAGCCGATGGAGATTGAGCGGCGGAGCATGGAGATCATCGAGGCGGAACTTCCCTTTCCGCTGCCGGAGGAGACCGCTCCCATCGTCAAGCGGGTGATCCACGCCACGGCGGACTTCTCCTTTGCCGAAAGCCTTCGGTTCACCCCGGGGGTGGTTTTGCAGATGCGGGACATGCTCCGGCGGGGCGCACTGGTGGTGACCGACACCAACATGGCGCTGGCGGGGATCAACAAGGCCGCCGCGGCGCGCCTTGGCATAAAGGCCGTGTGCTTTATGGCGGAGGCGGACGTGGCGGCGGAGGCCGCCGCGCGCCGCGTCACCCGGGCGACGGTTTCGATGGAGCGGGCGCTGGCGCTGACGGGGCCCCGGCTCTTCGTATGCGGCAACGCGCCCACGTTTCTCGCGCCGCTGGTGGCCACCGGCCCGCGGCCGGACGTGGCCGCCGTCGGCGTGCCGGTGGGGTTTGTAAACGTGGTGGAGGCCAAGGAGGCGCTGATGAAAAGCGGCATTCCCGCCATCGTCGCGGCGGGGCGGCGGGGCGGAAGCCCGGTGGCCGCGGCCATCGTCAACGCGCTGATGTACGGCATAAAGGGGGCACGCCCTTGAGGATTCTGATCGCGGGTACGATGAGCGGCTGCGGCAAGACCACCGTGACGCTGGCGGTGATGGCGGCGCTCCGGCAGCGGGGGCTTTCGGTCGCCCCCTTCAAGGTGGGGCCGGACTACATCGACCCCGGCTTTCACCGCCTCGCCTGCGGCCATCCGTCGGACAACCTGGACGCCCACCTTACGGATGCCGCCACGTTCCGGGCGGTGCTCTGCGCCGGCGAGGAGCGCTCGGACATCGCCGTGATCGAGGGCGTGATGGGCTACTACGACGGCATGAATTCCGCCGATTTTGCCTGCTCCACCTGGCGCATGGCGGCGGACACCCAAACGAGCGCGGTCCTCGTGGTGGACGCGTCGGGCGGCGCAGCCAGCGCGGCGGCCACGGCGCTGGGGTTCCGGCGCTTTCGGCGGAACAGCCGCATCGCCGGGGTGCTGGTCAACCGGGTGTCCTCCCGCGCGCACTACGACCTGGTGCGCGCGGCGGTGGAGCGGTACGCGCTGCTTCCCTGCCTGGGCTATCTGCAAAAGGACGCGGCCCTCGCCCTCGCCAGCCGGCACCTTGGGCTGGTGCCCGCCGGAGAAACGCCCGAAATTGAGGGCCAGATCGAGCGCTCCGCGCGCCTGGCGCGGGAGACGGTGGACCTGGACGCGCTGACGCGCCTCGCGGCCGCCGCGCCGCCCGTTTCCGGCCGCCGCAAGGCCATCCCCGACCGGAGGGGCTACCGGCTGGGTGTGGCGCGGGACGAGGCCTTCAGCTTCTACTACGAGGAGAACCTCCGGATGCTGGCAAAAGCGGGCATGGACCTTGTGTACTTTTCGCCCCTTCACGACGAGCGCCTGCCGGAGGGGCTGGACGGCCTGTACCTGGGCGGCGGCTTTCCGGAGGTGTTTTCCGAGGGGCTCGAGGCCAACCGCACCATGCGCGGGAGCGTCCGCCGGGCGCTCGAGGGCGGCCTTCGCTGCTACGCCGAGTGCGGCGGGCTGATGTACCTGTGCCGGAATATCGACGGCCGGGCGATGGCGGGCTTTTTCCCCATCGCCTGCCGCATGACCGACCGGCTCCAGCGCTTCGGCTACGTCAACGTCACCGACCGGACGGGGCTCACCTTCCCCGCCCACGAGTTTCACCACGCGGTGGCCCAGCCCCTTGCCGAGGTCCCCTGCGCCTTCCGGGTGGTCAAGGCGGGCGCGCCGGACCGGGTCTGGTCCTGCGGGTACGAGCGGGAGAACACCCTTGCCGGGTTTCCGCACCTGCACTTCGCGTCCCATCCGGAGTTGATCGGGAGGCTGTGGCCATGATCCACGGCGGCAACGTGTGGCGGAGCGGGCCACCGGAGGCGTGGCTGGACTTTTCCGCCAACCTCCGGCCCGAAGGCCCGCCGGACTGGGTAAGGCGGGCGATGGCCGGGGCGCTGGACGAGGCGCGCTTTTATCCGGACCCCGATATGCGCGCCGCCCGGGCGGGGCTGGCGGCCTACGCCGGGGTGCCGCCGGAGTGCCTTTTGCCCACCGCGGGGGGCATCGAGGCCATCGACATCGCCTGCCGCGCCGGGTCCGGCCGGGTGCTGACGCGCTCGCCCGCCTTTGGCGAATACGCGCGCCGGGCGCGGGCCGCGGGCCGGGAAGCGGCGCCCTTTGATGCGCCGGAGGCCGTGCGCCCGGGCGATCTGGCCTTCCTCGGAAACCCCAACAACCCCACCGGAGAGGCGCTGCCCCGGGGCCGGGTGCTTTCGCTGGCGGCGGCCGTGGCGGACGCGGGCGGCGTTCTGGCGGTGGACGAGGCGTTCATCGACTTCTGCCCCGAGGAGAGCGTGCGGGACCGGGCGGCCGAAATGCCCGGGCTGATGGCGCTGGGCTCCCTCACCAAGGCGCTGGCCGTTCCCGGCGTGCGGCTGGGCTACCTGATCGCCCCGCCCGAGGAAGTGGCGCGCCTTGCCACCCTGGCCGCGCCCTGGTCGCTGAACGCCTTCGCCGCGGCCGTAGCCCGGGTGCTGCCGGAGCACCTGGAGGCGATCCGTCAGGACCGGCGCACAAACGACGGGCGGCGCCGGGCCCTCACCGCGCGCCTTGCGGCGCTGGGCGCAAAGGTTGCACCCTCCCGGGCCAACTTTCTTTTATGCGACTTCGGCCGGCCCGCGGACAGCATCGCGGCGGCGCTCGAGGGCGAGGGCATCCTGGTGCGCCGGTGCGCCTCCTTTGGGCTGCCGGACCGCTTTTTGCGGCTGGCCGTGCGGACGGAAGCGGAAAACGCGCGGCTTCTTCGGGCGCTGGAAAGGGCGATGTCATGAAGGTTGTGATCTTCGGCGGCACGGCGGAGGGGCGCGCGCTGGCCGAGGCGCGCCTCGCCGCGGGGGACGACGTGGCCGTCTGCGTGACCGGCGAGTACGCCCTGCGGCTTCTGCCCCCCGGCGCCCGGGCGTACGCCCGGCCGATGGACGCGGCGGAAATGGGCGAAATGCTCCGACGCGAAGCGCCGGACCTGGTGATCGACGCCACCCACCCCTTCGCAATCCGGGCGACGGAGAACATCCGCGACGCCTGCCGGGCGGCAGGCGCGCGCCTCGTCCGCCACACCCGCCCCGGCGACGGCGGCGCGGACTGGGCGGATGCCGTGGAATGGGTGTCCGGCCCGGCCGAGGCGGCCGGAGCGCTCCGGGAAACGGCGGGCAACATCCTTTTGACCACCGGCAGCCACACGCTGGGGGCATACTGTTCGGCGCTGCCCGCCGAACGGCTCTACGCGCGGGTGCTGCCCGACGCGGCGGTCGTCGCCCAATGTCAGGCGCTGGGGCTGCCGCCGGGCCATGTGATCGCCATGCAGGGGCCGTTTCCCCGGGCGCTGAACGCGGCGCTGTACGACGCCTGGGCCATTCGCGCCCTGGTGTCCAAGGATTCCGGCGCGGCAGGCGGCGTGGCCGACAAGGTGATCCCCGCCCTCGAGCGGGGCATCCGCGTGATCATGATCCAAAGACCGAAGGAGTGACGGCATGCGCGGCAAGTGTCTGATGATCCAGGGAACCGGCTCCTCAGTGGGCAAGAGCCTTATCTGCGCGGCGCTGCTGCGCATCCTCCGGCAGGACGGGTACCGCGTCGCGCCCTTCAAGGCCCAGAACATGGCGCTCAACTCCTTTGCCACCCGGGAGGGGCTGGAGATGGGCCGGGCGCAGGTGCTGCAGGCCCAGGCGGCGGGCATCGAGCCCAGCGTGCTGATGAACCCCGTGCTTTTAAAGCCCACCTCCGACCGCCGAAGCCAGGTGATTGTGGGCGGCCGCCCCGCGGGCAACATGACGGCGATGGAGTACCACCACTTTAAGCCGAAGCTCGCGCGATTGGTGCGCGAGCACTACGCGGCGCTGGAGGCCTCGGTGGACTTTGTCATCCTCGAGGGCGCGGGCAGCCCGGCGGAGATCAACCTCCGGGCGGGCGACATCGTCAACATGGCGATGGCCGAGGCGGCGGACGCGCCGGTATTGCTGGTGGGGGACATCAACCTGGGGGGCGTGTTCGCGTCGCTCTACGGGACGATTCTGCTTTTGACGGACGCCGAGCGCGCCCGGGTGAAGGGCACCATCATCAACAAGTTCCGCGGCGACCGCGAGATCCTCGCGCCGGGGCTTCGGATGCTGGAGGACCTGACCGGCGTGCCGGTGGCGGGCGTCGTGCCCTGGGTGGACCTGGACCTGGAGGATGAGGACAGCGTCACCGAACGGTTCGGCAGGGTGTCCGGTGCGGGCGAGGTGGACGTGGCGGTGGTGCGTCTGCCCCACATTTCCAATTTCACCGACTTTCAGGCGCTGTCGCTGCAGGAGGGCGTGCGGGTGCGCTACGCCGGGCGGGCGGGCGAGCTTGCGGGCGCGGACATCATCATCCTTCCGGGCACCAAAAACACCATCGAGGACCTGATGGCGCTCAAGGCCCGGGGCATCGACGGGGCCATCGTGCGCCACGCCCGGGCGGGCGGGCTGGTGGTGGGGGTGTGCGGCGGCTACCAGATGCTGGCGGGCGCGCTGCGCGACCCGACGGGCGTGGAATCCCGGGTGCGGGAAGCCGCGGGGCTGGGCCTTCTGGATATGGACGTCACCTTCCTCCCGGAAAAGACCACGGTGCAGGCGTCGGGCGCGGTGGCGGGCGGCGGGTGCTGGCTGGACGCCGTCGACGGCGCGGCGGTGGACGGCTACGAGATTCACGCCGGCATCAACGCGCCGGGTCCGGAGGCGGTGCCCTGGCTGCGCCTGACCACCCGGCCGGGCGTCGACGGCCTGCGCAACCCCGGAGGCAACGTGCTGGGCAGCTACCTGCACGGGCTGTTTGACAACGGCCACCTCACCCGGGCGCTGGTGGACCATGTCCGGCGGCAAAAGGGCCTCGCCGCTTCCGGCGGCCCGGCGCTGACGATGGACGAATTCCGCGAGCGGGAGCTTGACCGGCTGGCCGCCGTGGTGCGCGCCGGCCTCGACATGGACCTCATCCACAAAATCCTGCGGGGGGATGCGTGATGCCGGATCACCTGCTGGCGCTGGCGGCGGGCTTCTTTCTGGACCTTCTGATCGGCGACCCGGAGTGGTTCCCCCACCCGGTGCGCCTCATCGGGCGGTTTATCGCATGGCTGGAAGATCGGCTTCGCGCCCGGGGCGGCAACCTGCGCGCCTCGGCGGTGGTCCTCGCCGCCGCCACGGTGCTGCTGACGATGGCGGTCACGGCCTTTGCCCTCTGGGGGCTCTCCCGGCTGGGGCGGTGGCCCCTTTTCTGCGGCATGGCGGTGATCGACTGGCTGGGCCTTTCGGCGCGGAACCTGGCGGACGAAGCCCGGGGCGTGGAAAGGGCGCTGGAAAACGGGCTTGAGGCCGGGCGAAGGCGCGTTTCACGCATCGTCGGGCGGGATACGGCGGAGCTTTCCGAGCCCGATATCATCCGCGCCGCGGTGGAAACCGTGGCGGAGAACACCACCGACGGCGTGATTTCGCCCATTGTCTACGCGGCGCTGGGCGGGCCGGTGCTCCTGATGGGCTTCAAGGCCGCCTCCACGCTGGACTCGATGGTGGGCTACCTGAACGAAAAGTACCGGGACATCGGCTGGGCCGGCGCGAGGCTGGATGATCTTCTGAACTACGTTCCCGCGCGGCTGACGGCGCTTCTGCTCTCGGCGGCGGCGCTTCTGACCGGGCTTGACGGCCGGCGCGCGCTGAAGACCGTCCGGCGCGACCACAAAAACCACTTGAGCCCCAACTGCGCCTGGAGCGAGGCCGCGGCGGCGGGCGCGCTGGGCATCCGATTGGGGGGCACCCACCTGTACTTTGGCACACCGGTGGAAAAGCCTGCCATCGGCGACGACCTCCGTTCGCCCGAAAGGCGCGATATTGCCCGGACGGTGCGGATGATGTACGTCGCCGCGTTTCTGGCGCTGGCCGCGGTACTGGCCCTTGCGGCGGCGCTGTAAAAAGGCGCCCGCTTTCGCAGGCGCCCCACAAATCCGTTCCCCGCTTACGCCGCCTTCAGCATCTTCATGAAGGTCTCACCGGAGATGGTTTCCTTTTCGATCAGGTACCCGGCGATGCGGTCCAGCGCATCGCGGTTGGCCTTGAGCAGCGCCTCGGCGCTTTCGAAGCACGCCCCGATGATGCCGCGCACCTCCTCGTCGATGGCGGCGCCGGTGGCCTCGGAGCAGGTGGGCACGTTGCGCCCGTCCAGGTAGCGGTTTTCGACGCTCTCCAGCCCCATCATGCCGAACTTTTCCGACATGCCGTACTGGGTCACCATGCTGCGGGCCAGGCGCGTGGCGCGCTCGATGTCGTTGGAGGCGCCGGTAGACGCCTCGCCGAACACCACGATCTCGGCGGCGCGGCCGCCCAGCATGGTGGTGATCTGCGCCAGCAGCTCGCTCCTGGTCAGCAGATAGCGCTCCTCCTCGGGCATCTGCATGGTGTAGCCCAAAGAGCCCATGGTGCGGGGTACGATGGTGATCTTCTGCACCGGCTGGCTGTCCTTTTGCAGCGCGCTGGTCAGCGCGTGGCCCACCTCGTGGAAGGCCACCATGCGCTTTTCCTTGGCGTTCATGATGCGGTCCTTCTTTTCCTTGCCCGCGATCACAACCTCCACGGCCTCCATCAGGTCCTCCTGGGCCACGGCGTCGCGGCCCATGCGCACCGCGCGGAGCGCGCCCTCGTTGATCATGTTGGCCAGGTCCGCGCCGGTGGCACCGCTGGTGGCCAGCGCGATCTCGTGCAGGTCGACGTTCGGCCCCATCTGGACCTTCGCGGCGTGCACCTTGAGAATCGCCTCCCGGCCAATCAGGTCGGGCTTCTCCACGATCACCCGGCGGTCAAAGCGGCCGGGGCGCAGAAGCGCCTTATCCAGCGTTTCCGGGCGGTTGGTGGCCGCCAGCACCACCACGCCCTTGGAGCCGTCAAAACCGTCCATCTCGGCCAGGAGCTGGTTCAGGGTCTGCTCGCGCTCGTCGTTTCCGCCCACCTGATTGTCGCGGGACTTGCCGATGGCGTCGATTTCATCGATGAAGATGATGGCCGGCGCCGCCTTCTTCGCCTGGTCGAACAGATCGCGCACGCGGCTGGCGCCGACGCCCACGAACATTTCCACGAATTCCGAGCCGCTGAGGGAGAAAAACGGCACCTTTGCCTCGCCGGCCACGGCCTTGGCCAGAAGCGTCTTGCCGGTGCCCGGCGGGCCCACCAGCAGCGCGCCCCGGGGCTGCTTGGCGCCGATGCGCTGGTACTTCTGCGGATCGTGCAAAAAGTCCACGATCTCCATCAGGCTCTCCTTGGCCTCGTCCTGCCCCGCCACGTCGGCAAAGGTGACGCCCGTGGCGGTCTGCATGTCGTACATCTTGGCCCGGGATTTGCCCACGCCCAGGATGCCGCCCCCCGCGCGCCCCGCCATGCCCTTGCCCAGGAAATGGAACAGAAAGTACAGAAGCACCACCGGCATCACCCAGGTGCCGATGAAGTCCACGATGGGCGTGGAGCGGTCGATGGGCTTGTAGAAGGACACGCCGTTGTCCAGCAGCAGCTGCGTGAGGGACGGATCGTCCACCAGCCCCGCATAATAGACGCTGTCCGGCTGATCCCCGGAGGCGACGGCGCTTCCTTCGGCCCCGGTATCCAGGATCTTTCGGACCTCGCTCATGTCCACGCCGTCCTTGAGCGTCAGCAGCAGCTGATCGTCGTCGATCTGCACGGTCTTGACGCTGCCGCTCTTCACCAGCTCCACGAACTGGCTGTACTCGATCTGCACCTTGTTGCCGGACATCAGAAACGTCGTCAGCACGTTAAAAAGAAACGTCAGCACAAAAAACGCCGCGATCCAGCGCCAGCTGCTGTCGGGCCTGCCGTTTGCGGGCGCGCCGCCCGGGGCGGGTTTGGGCGGCGGGCCGCTTCGGCGCTCGCCGGTATTCACTTCGGTGATGTTGTCCTCAGGCCGCTTGTCCTTCGTATCCGTCTCGCTCATGCGCGCGCCTCCGTCCCCATGGCTTTCATGATTTCCCTACAGTTTATCAGTATAAACACCTTTCGCCCCCCTCACGCACCGCCGGACGCCAAATCCCAAGCGCGCCGCAAAAAAGGCCCCCCGCCGACACATCCGAAGGGGCGTGTGCCGCCGCATATTTTTGACTGTGCGGGGCGACAACCTTGATTGACAAGCAAAATCCGTTTTGATATAATTTGACGTAGAATAAATTCGTCGGGTTAACAAACTCCTTCCACCTGGTTTTGTCCGAATCACATCATCAAACGGGGAGGGCATTATGAAGAACATCGTCGCGGTCAGTACCAACACCTATCACGGCTTTTCGGTGGACGAGGCGCTCGAGGGCATTGCCGGGGCGGGCTTCCGGTACGTGGAACTGACGGCCGTCCGCGACTGGACGGAGCACATCATGCCCGATCACGACGAAGCGCAGCTCCGGCGCGTCGAGGACAAGCTGAAGGCGCTGGGCCTGACCTGCATCGCGGTCAGCGGCCACTGCAACCTGACGGACGCCGAACGGCTGAACGACTTCCGCGCCAACATGGCGCTGGCGCACCGCTTCGGCGCGAAGTGGATCATCTCCTCCACGGGCGAGGCCCACTTCGGCAAGGACGAGAAGTTTACCGACGACGTGCTGATCGCAAACATCCGGGCGCTGGTGCCGGACCTCGAAAAGTACGATCTGAAGCTGGGCATAGAGGTGCACGGCGAATACGGCACCGGGGAGAAGCTGCTGGCCGTCGTGAAGGGCGTGGGTTCCGACCGGGTGGGCATCAACTACGACACCGCCAACGTGGTGTTCTACGGCGGCAAGGTGCCCAACGACGAGATCAAGACCTGCCTTTCGGGCGTCAACTACGTGCACCTGAAGGACAAGGTGGGCCTGGACGACAAATGGAACTTCCCCGCCGTCGGCTCCGGCGATCTGGACCTGACCGGCTTCATCGGCTACATGAACGACAGCGGCTTTTTCGGCCCCTTCTCCATCGAGGTCGAGTTTACCGCGGACTACACCATGAACCCCAAGAAGCCGGGCGACCTGGCCACCGCGAACCAGGCGGTCAAGGATTCCTTTGATTTTCTGCACGCCAAGGGCATCGTCTGAGGCGCGCGAAGGTTTCTCCCCGGGCGTGGGCCCGGACCCGCACGGTCCATAAAAATGAGGAGGGGATTCCATGGCCAAGAAGTTTCTGTCCATCCTGATCGCGCTGATGCTCATTTTGGCGGCATTCACCGTCGCGTCCGCCGAGAAGCAGCTCACCTTCGGCTACATCGCCTATCAGATGAGCGACATCTGGAACGAGTATTCCTCCAAGTCCTTTGAGTACGCGGCCCAGCAGTTCGGCGTGGACGTGGTGGTGCTGGACTCCCAGAACGACATCGCCAAGTCCGTCTCCGCAATGGAATCGCTGATCCAGCAGGGCGTGGACGGCATCTCCATCTTCCCCATTTCGCCGGAGCAGGGCGCGCAGCTGGTCACCATGGCCAACGAGGCGGGCATTCCCATCACCGTGGAGAACATCGATGTGGCCGGCGTCTGCCAGCCGGAGCAGTACGTGGCCTCCGTGGGCTGCCTGTACGGCGACATCGGCTACGCGGCCATCGAGTGGCTGTCGAGCAACGTGGAGAACCCCAAGGTGTTCTACTGCGCGGGCGCCGTGGGCGGCGGCGTGTTTGAAGCCTACAAGGTGGGCGTGGACAAGGCCCTCGAGGACTTTGCGGGCAAGATCGAGATGGTGGGCCTTTCCAACTCCGACGCCTGGTCCACCGAGGACGGCCTGAACCTGACCCAGAACTTCATCAACTCGGGCACCGAGTTCAACTGCATCTTCGCCAACAACGACCAGATTGCCCAGGGCTGCTACCAGGCGCTGCAGATGGCCGGGCTGACGGACATCCCCGTCGTGTCCACCGGCGGCTCGCCGGACGCCTACAAGTTCCTGGAGGACGGCATCGAGGCCGCCAACATGACGGCGCCCGTGTCCATCCAGGGCATCCAGACCTTCAAGAACCTCTACGAGTACGTGGTGGACGGCAAGACCCCGGATCCCAAGTTCCAGAGCCTGCCGATCATCCCCGTGGCGGGCGACGATCTCTCCAAGTGGATCGACTGGTCCGACTTTGCGGGCGCCTACGAATACGTCTACGGCGCGTAAGCGCCATTCGCCTGCCGTGCCCCGCGCCGGCGGGGCACGGCGGTTTCTATCTCGAGATGAATGGGGTATGTGCGATGAGCATTGAGGCGCCTGCCCGCGGCGACAGGCCGGTCATTGAGATGCGGGGCATCGTGAAGGAATTCCCCGGCGTGCGCGCGCTGAACAGCATGAGTTTTGACGTGTTCGAGGGCGAGGTGCATTGCCTGGTCGGCGAAAACGGCGCGGGCAAGTCCACGCTGATGAAGATCCTCTCCGGCGCCCACGCGCCCACTTCCGGCTCGATCCTGATCGACGGACGGGAGTACAAGGCCCTGACGCCGGCGCTCTCCAGCCGACTGGGGATCGAGATCGTCTACCAGGAAAACGATCTGGTGCCCACAATGAACGCGGTGGAAAACATCTTCGTCGGCAAGGAGCGCACCCGCTTTGGCTTCGTGTCCGACTTTTCGGGCATGCTGCGCGAGGTGCGCAGTCTGATGGACCAGTACCACATCGACATCGACCCGCTGGAAACCATCGAAAACATGTCCGTTTCCAACCAGCAGTTTGTCAAGATCCTGAAGGCGCTGATGAACCGCTCCCGCATCCTGATCATGGACGAGCCCACCTCGATGTTTAACGTCGAGGACGCGGGCAAGGTGCTGGACCTGGTGGGCGCCATGAGCCGCCGGGGCATCAGCATCATCTACATATCCCATTTCCTGAAGGAGGTCGTGCGCATCGCGGACCGGATCACCGTCATCCGGGACGGCTCGGTGATCCGCACCTACGCCAACGCCGCGCGCGACTGCTCGCTGGACGACATTACCTCCGACATGGTGGGACGCCCGGTGGACATGTTCTACCAGCGGGAGAGATGCCCCATCGGCGAGGCGATGATCGAGGTCCGGGATCTGAAACTGACAAAGGACGCCCATCCGGTCAGCTTCGACGTGCGCCGCGGCGAGATCCTGGGCATGTTTGGCATGGTGGGCTCCGGGCGCACCGAGATCGCCCGGGCGATCTCCGGGGCGGACGGCTTCCATTCCGGCCGGGTTGCGGCCGAGGGCCGGCCCCTGCGCCTGCGCTCCCCCAAGGACGGCATCCGGGCGGGCTTTGCCCACATCACCGAGGACCGGCAGCGCCTGGGGCTGAACCTGAACGCCAGCGTGCTGGAAAATACGCTGATGGTGGGCCTGGGGGCCATGCGGCCCCGCCCCTACTACAACTTCCGGGCCCTGGCGCCCCAGGTGAAGCCCGTGGTGGAAAGCCTCCGGATCAAGACGCCCTCGCTGATGCAGGCGGCGGTGAACCTCTCCGGCGGCAACCAGCAGAAGGTGGTGCTGGGCAAATGGCTCTACGCCCGGCAGTCCTTCTACATCTTCGACGAGCCCACCCGGGGCATCGACGTCAACGCCAAGGCCGAGTTCTACAAGCAGATGACCGAGCTGGCCAAGGCGGGCAACGCGATTCTGATGATCTCGTCGGACCTGCCGGAGCTCATCTCCATGAGCGACCGGGTGCTGGTGGTGCGGGACGGGGCGATCAAGCGGGAGCTTTCGGGCGCGGACATCAACGAGCAAACCATCATCAAAGAGGCGCTGGGGGTAAAGGGCAATGAGTAAGGCGTGGAAACTGGACCAACGGCTTCTGCTGGGCATCGTCATCATCCTGCTGGTGGCGGTGGTGGGCATCATCAACCCAAAATTCATCACGCTGAACAACGTCATCGCCATCTTTCAGCAGATCGCGGTGCTGGGCGTATTGACCATGGCCATGTCCATGCTGCTCATCAGCGGCGGCATTGACCTGTCCATCGGCAGCATGATGACCCTCTCCGCCGTGGTGGTGGCCACGGTTCTGATGAAGGGCGGCAACATGCTTACGGCGCTTCTGGCGGGCGTGGGCATCGCCGTGGCCTGCGGCCTGTTTAACGGCATCATCATCGCCAAATCCCGCTGCATGCCGCTGATCATCACCCTGGGCACCAGCCAGGTGTTCTACGGCATATCGCTTCTGATCGCGGGCGGGTCGTTCCTCCAGTTCCAGAACCGGCTGGATTTCATGCGCACCATCAAGCTGGGCGGCTTTCTGCCGCTGATGGTCATCTTCATGATCATCGTATGCTTCATGGTGTACTTCCTGCTGGAGCGCACCCGGTTCGGCCGCAGGATCGTCGCCATCGGCGGCAACGAGAAAAACGCCTACCTGTCGGGCATCAACGTGGACCTTTACAAGGTCGTCACCTACGGCATCTCCGGCGCGATTGTATCCATCGCGGGGCTGATCTTCGCGGCGCGGCTCAACGCCATCACCGCCAACGCCGGATCGGGCTACGAGCTGAACGCGCTGGTGGCGGCGGTCATCGGCGGCGTCACCTTCGAGGGCGGGCGCGGCACGGTGCTGGGCGCGTTCCTCGGCTGCCTTTTGATCGGCATCATCTCCAACGCGCTGGACATTCTGGGCGTGGACGCCTACATCAAGATCGTCATCACGGGCCTTATCATCGTGGTGGCGGTGGTGCTCAGCAACATTCAGAATCTGACCCGGCGCAAGTAAGACGGGAGGGTACATCCATGAAGACGGGCGTCAGCTTCTTCAGCTTCGCGCAGGACGTGGACATCCGCCAGGCCGCGTCACAGGCCAAAAAGGCCGGCTACGACGGCATCGAGCCGGTGCTGACCGACGCGGGCTCCCTTTCCATGGCGTCCACCGACCGGGATCTGGCCGAAATCCGCCGCACCGCGGAGGACCTGGGCCTCGAAATCCCCTCCGTAGGCGCCTGGAACCTGTGGAGCCACAACCTGGCCGGGGACGACCCGGCGGAGACCCGATCCGCCATGGACATCGTCAAAAAGCAGATTGACTGCGCCGCCGCCCTGGGCGCGGACACCATTTTGGTGGTGCCCGGCTGGGTGGGCGCGCCCTTTGCCCAGGGCGTGGTGCGCTATGACCGCGCCTACGAAAACGCCCAGCGCGCCCTTTCGGCGCTGGCGCCCCTGGCCCGGGCCGCGGGCGTGGCCATCGCGGTGGAGAACGTGTGGAACAAGTTCCTGCTGTCGCCCCTCGAGATGCGCCGCTTCCTGGACGAGATCGGCTCTCCCGCCGTGGGCGCCTACTTTGACGTGGGCAACATCGTCTACATCGGCTACCCGGACCAGTGGATCGAGATCCTCGGTCCGCGCATCAAAAAAGTACACTTCTGCGACTACCGGGCCGACCAGGCGGGTCTTGGCGCCTTTGTGGACCTCTTGGCCGGCGACGTGGACTACCGCGCCGTGATGGGGGCCCTCGGCTCCGTCGGCTATGACGACTACGTGACCGTGGAATTTCTGCCCAACTACCGGGCGTTCCCCTACCAGTCTATCACAAACGCCCGGCTGTCCCTCGACACGATTCTATCCATCCAATAAGGAGTCAGCTAAGGAGGTTGCAAGATGAACATTGCCGTCGTCGGATCCGGCTACATCGGCCTTGCGCACATCGCGGCCATCAAAGGCCTCAAGGACGCGAAGGTGGTGGCGGTGATCAACCGCAGCGTTGCCTCGAACGAAAAGGGTCTCGCGGCCGCGGGCGAGGGCTGCCGCGCCTACACCACGCTCAAGGACGCGTTGGCCCATGAGAAGATCGACGTGGTGGACGTGTGCACGCCCACCGACACCCACGAGGCCTTTGCCATCGAGGCGGCGGAAGCCGGCTGCCACGTGCTGTGCGAAAAGCCGGTCACCTTTGACCTTCCCTCGCTGGAGCGCATGCTGGCCGCGGCGGAGAAAGGCGGCGTGCGCTTCATGGTGGCCCAGGTGGCGCGCTGGTGGCCGGAGTTCATGGAAATCAAGAAAATGGTGGACGCGGGCAAGCTGGGCCCCGTGCGCATGATCTACGAAAAGCGCCTGGCCCAGGCGCCGGGCTGGTCCGCCTGGCGCGACGATCCCGCCGTCAGCGGCGGCGGCCTGTACGATATGAACATCCACGACATCGATTTTCTCTACACCCTCTTCGGCATGCCCGAAACGGTGTACGCCACCGGCTGGAAGAGCCCCTCCGGCTGCTGGGACCACGTGTCTACCTGCCTCACATGGGCCTCCGGCCAGAAGGCGGTGGTGGAAACCTCCGTCGCCATGAGCGGCAACTTCCCCTTCTCCATCGAGTTCCGCGGCTCCGGCGACAAGGGCACGCTCAGCTATCAGCTGACCGCGGGCCACAACATCAAGGACGGCGAGCGGGGCTTTGACTTCAACTTCTACCCCGCCGGCAGCGAGGCGGTCGAGCCCCTCTCGGCGGAGCAGAAGGACATGTTCGCCGGGGAGATCGAGGGCTTCCTCGAAGCCATCCGCACCGGCGCGAGCGCCCCGGTCACGCCCCAGGAGAGCCGCGATGTACTGCGGATCACCCTGGCCATTTTGAAATCCCTGGAGGAGGGCGCCGTCCAGCGGCTGTGACGCCTCCCCCCGCGAAAAGGCGCCGCCCGGATCGGCCGATCCGGGCGGCGCCTTTTCGCCCTACGCGGGCGGAATCCGGGCGTCCCGCGCCCGGAGCAGTTCGTCCGTCATCTCCGCCGCGGAGGCCACCAGGTCCGCGCAGGGCCGCGCCGCGTAATAGCCCGGCGTGCGCGCCGCGGGGACGGGGTCGTCCGCCCCAGCCGGAAGATCCAGAAGCTCCCGGCAGATGATCGAGCCGTTTTTCTCCGCAAAGGCCTTCCCCAGCGACTGGATCAGCCGGTAGTGCTCCGCCTTGGCCTCGCCGTCCTCCGGGTCGGCGTAGCCGCAGGCCAGCCCCGCCACCATGAACATGGCGCTCACCGCGCCGCACACCTCCCGCAGCCGGCCCATGCCGCCGCCAAAGGAGGAGGAAAGGCGCAGCGCCGTCTCCATATCCATGCCGGTCTCGTCGCAGAAGGCGGCGAACACCGCCTGGGCGCAGTTGTAGCCCTGCCCGAAAAGGGCGCGGGCCGCTTCCGAATGATCCATCCTGCCATCCTCCCGCCGTTGTATACACCGTTCCGATCTCATTATACGGCATCTGTCAACGGCCTCCGGCGCCGGCTATTGTCATCTGCGGCCGGCGGGTGCTATAATGCACCTGGCCCCAGCGAAAGGAAGATGTCCATGCCAAAGCCCGGCACGCGCCGCCTCGCGGCCGATTACCTGATCCTCGCGGTCCTGGCGGCGCTGATGGCGCTGAACTATCAGGTTTTTATCCTGCACAATGCCTTCGCGCCCGCGGGCATCAACGGCCTGGCGACGATGGTGCAGTACCTTTTCCACTTCAGCATCGGCTACATGTCGCTGATCATCAACCTGCCGCTGGCGGTGTTCTGCTTTTTCGCGGTCGGCCGCCGCTTCACGCTGAAGACGCTGGTGTTCGTGGTGGTGTTCTCCGGCGCGATGCTCGCGCTTCAGACGGTGGTGGACGTATCCCGGTTCATCTACTTCACCGGCGACGGCCGCAGCACGCTGCTGGCCCCCGTCGCCTCCGGCGCGGTGAACGGCCTGATCTACGGCGCGGCCATCCGCCGGGGCGGCTCCACCGGCGGCACGGACTTTGTCGCCGCCTACGTGCACAAGAAGCGGCCGGAGTATTCCATGGTGCGCATCATCTTTGTGCTGAATACCGCCGTGGCGCTGATCTCCTACTTCGTGTACAATTTCAACATTGAGGCGGTCATCCTGTCAATCCTGTACAGCTTCATCACCTCCAGGGTCAGCGACAGCATCTTGAAGGGCGGCGAGGCGGCGCTGAGGGTGGAGATCGTCACCGCCCACCCGGAGGAGATCGCGCGGGTGCTGATCGAAAAACTGAAGCACAGCGTGACCATCGTCAGCGCCGAGGGCGGCTATTCCCACCAGAAGAAGGCGCTTCTGATCTGCGTGGTCAACAAGCACCAGATCACCCGCATGACCGAGATCCTCTCCGGGTTCCCCGACACCTTCGCCTGCGTGTCCGACGTGACGAAGACGCTGGGCAACTTTCTGCACATCAGCCGATGAGGCGGGGCTTCGCGGCGGCCTACAGGTCGTCCACCATTGCGGTGCTCTTGGCGTAGGCGCTGCTGCGGGCCTCGAAAAAGTCGGTCTTGACCAGGTTGGCGTTGGCGTACTGGCTGACCCAGGCCATGCTCTCCGGCTCCCGGTCGTAGCCTTCAAAGAGGGGTTCGAAGCCCAGCCCCTGGCAGCGCAGGTTGCCCAGGTACTTGATGTAGTCGCTCACCATGCCCCCCGTCAGCCCCTGGATGCGGTCGCCGATCACATACTCGCCCCAGGCGATCTCCTGGCGCACGCCCTCGGCGATCATCTCCCTAAGGATCTCCACCCGCTCCGGGGTGAAGATCTCCGGCCTTTCCCGCTGCAGCTCCTTGAGGATGTTGCGGAACAGCCACAGGTGGGTATTCTCATCCCGGTTGATGTAGCGGATCTCCTGCACGCTGCCGGGCATTTTGCCGTTGCGGCCCAGGTTGTAAAAGAACATGAACCCGCTGTAGAAGTAAATGCCCTCCAGGATGTAGTTGGCCACCAGCACTTTGAGGAAGGTGAATTCATCCCGATCCCGCTGGAAGGCGTTGTACAGATCCCCGATGAAGGTGTTGCGCTTGAGGAGGTGCCCGTCGGTCTTCCACTGGTAGAGGATTTGGTCCCGCTCCTCGGGGCTGCAGATGGTGTCCAGCATGTAGCTGTAGCTCTGGCTGTGCACGCACTCCTGAAAGCTCTGGATGGTGAGGCACAGGTTGACCTCGTTGGCGGTCACGTATTCGCCCACGGCGGGCAGGTTGGCGGTCTGAATGGAATCGAGGAACACCAGGAAGCTCAGAATCTTGTCGTAGGCCTGGCGCTCCGCCGGGGGCAGCTTGGGGTAGTCCTTGACGTCCGGGTTCAGGTTGATCTCCTCGGGGATCCAGAAGTTGTTCATCGCCTGGCGGTACCAGTCGCTGACCCAGGGATAGCGGAGGTTGTTGAAGTCGTTGAGATTGGTGGTGTTGCCGCCGATCATGCGGCGGGCCACCACCGAAGGGTCGCCCTCGGGGTTGAACAGGGGTTTTTTCGTGAGCGTCGCCATGCCGTTGCCTCCTCAGGATGCGCAGCTGTCGCAGGCTTCCACTTCCAAAGCCTTGCCGCGGATGTAGTAGACCGTCTTGACCCCCGCCGCCCAGGCGGCGATGTACAGCTCCAGCACCTGCCGGAAGGTGTGCTCGCTGGTGACGTAGAGGTTCAGGCTCTGGGCCTGGTCGATGTGGCGCTGCCGGACGCCCGCGGCCCGGACCGACCAGCTCTGGTCGATGGTGTGGGCGCCCTTATAGTACCAGTAGGTTTCCATGGACAGTTCCGGCGCGACCCGGGGCAGGATCGTGCCCTTTTTCTCCTCCAGGTAGAAGCGGCTCATGACCGGGTCGATGCCGGCGGTGGTGCCCGCCAGGATGCTGGTGGAACTGGTGGGCGCGACGGCCAGCAGGTAGGCGTTGCGAAGGCCGTCCCGCGCCACATCCCGGGCCAGCGCGCGCCACGCTTCGGAATCGTAGCCCCGCTTTTCAAAGTAGGCGCCCGTCTGCCAGTCGCTGCCGGCAAAGAGCGGGTAAGCGCCCTTCTCCGCCGCCAGGCGGCGGCTGGCGGCGATGGTCAGCCAGTTGATCCGCTCAAACACCCCGTCGGCAAAGGCCAGGTGCTTTTCGCTCTCCCAGGGGATGCCGCGCCGGGCCAGCATGTGGTGGTAGCCGTGCACCCCGAGGCCAATGGCGCGGTAGCGCCGGTTGGTGAGGCGCGCGTAGGCCACCGGGTAGAAATTGAGGTCGATGACGTTGTCGAGGGCGCGGACGGCGGTGGAAATCACCGCGCTCAGGGCATCCTCATCCTCCACCGGCAGCGTGCCCAGCGACAGGCTGGCCAGGTTGCACACCACAAAGTCCCCCGGCCGCGTGGTGGTGACCACCACCGTTTCGCCGTTCTCCTCGCGAATCTCCCGGCTGACGAATTCCGCGCCCCGCATGTTCTGGGCGATCTCGGTGCACAGGTTCGAGCAGTAGATCATGCCCGCGTGGGGGTTGGGGTTCAGGCGGTTGACGGTGTCCCGGTTGAAGGCGAAGGGGGTGCCTGTCTCCACCGCGGATTTCAGGATCAGCCGCACCAGCTCCTTGAGGGGGATCTCCCGCTTCTTGATGCGCTCGTCCCGCACGCAGTCGCGGTAGCGCGCCTCCCATTCCTCGCCGTAAGCGTCCTCCAGGGAATAGCCCTTCACCGTCAGGATATCGTGGGGGCACATCAGATACCAGCTCTGGTCCAGGTTCTCCCGGGCCATCTTCCAGAACAGATCCGGGTAGCACACGCCGGGGAACACGTCGTGGGCCTTCATGCGGTCGTCGCCGTTGTTGGTGCGCAGCTGCAAAAACTCCGGCAGGTCCCGATGCCAGGCGTCCAGGTACACCGCCACCGCGCCCTGGCGCACCCCCAGCTGGTCCACCGCCACGCAGGTGTCGTTCACCAGCTTGATCCAGCGGATCACGCCGCCCGCCGCGCCCTCAAAGCCCCGGATGGCGCTGCCGGTGGCGCGCACCTTGCCGAAGTACAGCCCCATGCCGCCGCCGAACTTCGACACCTTGGCGAAGCTGTCGATGGAATGGTAGATGCCCTCGAGGCTGTCGGGCACCGCGTCGATAAAGCAGCTGGAAAGCTGGTGAAAGGGCTTGCGGGCGTTGGAGAGGGTGGGGGTGGCCATGGTCAGCTGCAGCTGGCTCAGAAGATCGTAAAACCGCTTGACCCAGCTTAGGCGGTCCTTCTTTTCTTCCATCGCCAGGTGCAGCGCGATGCCCAGGAACATCTCCTGGGGCGATTCCAGCGGCACGTGTCCCCGGGTGCGGATCACGTAGCGGCCCAGCAGCAGATCCAGCCCCGAAAAGGTAAAAAGATCATCCCGGGACGGATCGAGGAACGCTTCGCACGCCTCGATCTCCCGGCGGCTGTAATTTTCCAGGATGTAGGGGCCGTAAAGGCCCTCGTCCGTCAGGTAGCGCAGCTTTTCGTAGAGCCCGGAAATATTCCGGCGGCGCGTCTCCTCCCGCAGCGCGCGGTGGAACTGGAACGCGCGCAGGCGGCCCGCGACGAACTCCCACCGGGGCGCCTCCTGGGTGGTCAGCTCCGCCGCGGCCCGGATCAGCGCCGCCAGCCGCGCCTCCGCGCCCATGTCCCCCTTTTCAAAGGACTGGTACTTGGAAAAAAGCCGCCCCAGCGCGTATTCCTCGCCGCGAAAGTCCTTGGCGACGCGGGCGAGCACCCCGTCCAGCCCCTCCGCGCCCACGGCGGAGGCCAGCGCGCGCCCTGCGGCGCGGTTTTTGGACCGCTCCTCGCGGTAGAGAATGTAGCCCTTGGCCACAGGGTAGTAGCCCCGCGCCATCAGCGCGCGCTCCACCGCGTCCTGGATGGCCTCCACCGTCACCGGGGCGATTCCCCGGAGGCTCTCCTCCACGTCCGAAAGCAAAAGAGCAAGCGCCCCTTCGGGCGCCTGCCCCACGCTGATGAACGCTTTTTCCATGGCCGCGGTAATCTTGTTCGGATCGTAGTGCTCCCGGGCGCCGTCGCGTTTTGTGATGAACATGCCTGGACCTGCTTTCACCGGTAATGGGATACTCCAGCTATATACCAGCTTTCAGGCCCGGTGAAACAACAACATATGGTGTCTCAACCCTATGACATCCACAACATGCGGGGCGTTACGCCGGCTTTTCGCCGCGCTTGAGCTCGTAGAGCCTGCTGTCCGCGGCCGCGAACATTTGCCCGACGGTGTCATAGTCCGCAAAGGACACGATGCCGATGGTGACGCCGGCGCTCCTTTCGCAGGTGACGGCCAGCGCCCTGAATTCTGTCCGGATGCGCTCGATCCGCCCGGTCAAATCCGCCCGGTCGCCGTGAAAGACGACGGCAAACTCGTCGCCGCCCCAGCGGCTGACGGCGTGGTGTTCCATGTCAAAGTGCCTGCGCAGCAGATCGGCCAGCGCCTTGAGCAGGCGGTCCCCCACCAGGTGGCCGCAGTTGTCGTTGACCTTTTTGAAGTTGTTGAGATCGATCAGCGCCAGATAGGTGCCTTCCGCGCCCTTCCGGAAGGCCTCGTTGACCGTGCTGTCAAACATCCGGCGGTTGTAAAGGCCCGTCAATTCGTCGTACTTCGCCAGGATATCCAGCTTGCGGTTGGCCTGCTCATACGCCCGGGTGAACCGCAGCACAATGAGAAAGAGCGCGACCATCAGAAGCGGGATCTGAATCATCCGGTCGACGTACTGCACCTCGGCCGGATACCGGGTGATGACCTGCGGAAAGCGGTGCTCCACCACGCGCATCGCCGTGAACATGACGATCAGCGAAACCGACAGAAATATGCGCTTCCAGCCGTCAAAGAGGTAGATCTGCACGATCAGCAGCAGGAGCGAATAGCCGACGGCGTTGTTGTCGCTGCCGCCGGAATCGATAAACGCGAAGGGAACAAACGCAAAAATCAGAAACAGGAACACGCAAAACTTGACGTTCTCCGCGAGGCGCGCGTTTTTTGTCAGAAAGAAGGCGGTCACGGCGATGACAAAGAGCGCGATCCACTTCAGGTCCGTCTCAAAGGGAAAGCCCGCGACGGCGTTGCCCACGATGCACGCCACCGCCAGCGCGGCGCCCGCCACCAATACGCCCCGGAACAGCCTTCCCCGCAAATCCGATTGGCCCATGCATCTTCCTCCGCCCGCGGGCCGCCTTCCCATCCAAAAAGCACCGCGGAAACTGCAATTATCGTTCATTATACGCCCGGCAAGTGGGGATTGTCCACCCGGGCGGTCAAAATTTGCCCGGGGACGCGGTGGTTTGACACGGCCCTCCGAATGCGCTACAATCAACCAAAAGGGAGGGCTGGGCATGAACTGGTTTCCGCTGTGGAATTCGCTCCGGATCTCGGCGATCTCCACCCTTCTGACGTTTTTCGGCGGCATCTGGGCGGCCCACCGCATCGCCCGCGCGCCGCGGCTTTTAAAGGGCGTGCTGGATACGATCCTCACGCTGCCGCTGGTGCTGCCGCCCACGGTGATCGGTTTTTTCATCCTGGTCACCCTGGGGCCGAAGGGCCCCGTGGGCGCGCTGGCCAAGGCCTGGTTTGACTGGACGATCACCATGCGCTGGCAGGCCTCGGTGATCGCGGTAAGCATCGTCACCTTTCCGCTGATGTACCGCACGGTGCGCGCCGCCTTCGACGCCTTTGACCGCGACATGCTCTACGCCGGACAAACGCTGGGCCTTGGCGACGGCTACCTCTTCTGGCGCGTGCTGCTGCCCAACTGCCGCGACGCGCTGCTGGCGGGGGCGGTACTGTCCTTCGCCCGGGGGCTGGGAGAATACGGCGCCACCAGCATGGTGTCGGGCTACATCGCGGGGCGCACCGCCACCATCTCCACGTCGGTGGCCTATTTCTGGCAGATCGGGCAGGACGCGGAGGCTTTTTTCTGGGTGGGGGTCAACCTCGTCATCTCGCTGACGGTGATGGTGGCGGTCAACCTGCTGGAAAAGCGCCGCGTCGCCTGACGCGCAAGGGGGAAGGGCATGCTTTCCGTACGGATCCGCAAGGCGCTGGGGCGCTTTACGCTGAATCTCTCGCTCGAGGCCGGCGACGAGCGGTGTGCGCTTCTGGGCGCGTCGGGCTCCGGCAAGAGCATGGCGCTGAAGGCCATCGCAGGCATCGTCACCCCGGACGAGGGGCGCATCGAGGTGGATGGCGAGGTGCTGTTTGATTCCGGCCGGAAGATCAACCGCTCGCCCCGGGATCGCCGCGTGGGGCTGATGTTCCAGCACTACGCGCTGTTTCCCAACATGACGGTGGAGGAAAACGTGCTGTGCGCGCTGAGCCGCGCCCCCCGGCCCCTCAGGCGCGGCCGCGCGCTGGACTGGATCGCGCGGATGCACCTGACGGAGCAGCGGGGGTTGTATCCGGCGCAGCTCTCGGGCGGGCAGCGCCAGCGGGTGGCGCTGGCGCGGATGCTGGCGTCGGAGCCGCGCCTCGTGCTGATGGACGAGCCCTTCTCCGCGCTGGACAGCCACCTGCGCTGGCAGCTGGAGCGCGAGGTGCTGGAGGCGCTGCGGGACTTTCCCGGCACGGCGCTGATGGTATCGCACAACCGGGACGAAGCCTTCCGCATGTGCGACCGGATCGCCGTCATGGAGGATGGCCGCGTCAGTGCCGCCGGGCCGCGGCGGGCGCTGTTCGACCACCCCGTCACCCGCGCCGCCGCGGTGATGACCGGCTGCAAGAACGTGGCGCGGGCGGAGAAGGCGGGGCCGAACCGCCTGACTGTGCCGGACTGGGGCTGCGCCCTTGACACGCTGGACCCGGTGCCGGAGGGCGCGGCCTGGGCGGGCGTCCGGGCAAAGCAGATTGTGGCCGCGCCGGAGGGCCGCGGCGTCAACCGGCTGAGCTGGACGCTGCTGGACCACATTGAGGGCCCCTTCAGCCACATCCTGATGATCCGCTGCCCCGGCGCCAGGGTGCCCATCCGCTGGGAACTGTCCGCCGAAGCCTATGCCCGCCTCGAAAACCCGGAGCGCGGCGCGATCGAGATTCCCCCCCATCGGGTGCATCCGCTGGTGGACTGAACCCGCGGCCGCCCGCCGCGCCCGTAAAAGCCGCCCCCGGCGCATGCCGGGGGCGGCTTTTACGCTCGGGAGGCGCCCTACGCGCCGGCCTCCGCGTCAAACAGGTCCAGCGACTCGACCCATCCGTCCACCAGATCCGCCACGTCCCCCTCCGCGTAGCCGTCGGAGTAGCCCCCGTAGATATCGACGCCGGTGCGCGCCTCAAAGACGAAGTACCAGGCGTCCGTGCGGATCAGCACGACGTCGTGGACCGCGGAGTCCTCGTTCTCCCCCGTCTCAAAGCGCACCCGCTGGGTGGGATAGGCCGCCACCGGCTCGGCCTCGACCGCCTCCAGCGCCGGTGCGGAATTCAGCGCGAAGTACGCCCGGATGAAGTCCTCCACCGGCATCTCCATGGGATAGTCCCCGCCCACGGCCTGACGGGCGGTCAGGATAAAGATCGCGCCGTCTGTCGTCAGCAGCACCTCGCGGTAGTTGCCCGCCGCGTCGACGGTGTTCTCCTCGAGGATCGCGTCCTTTGGCAAATCCCCCACCAGCACCAGCCCGGAAACCGCCGCGTCCGGGGCGGGCACGGCCTCCGCCAGCGCCGCCCCCGTCATCGCGACCGCGAGAAAAACCACCAGCGCCATCCCAAACGTCGAAACCGCTCTTTTCATTGCATACCGCTCCTTCTCACCCATATCGGCCTTTTGCGCATTGGACGCTTTTTCCAGACACCCCGTTCCGATTTCGGGACTTTTTGGGGTGCGCGTTCGCGCGCCCCAATGCCGGTGGCAAAGGGGCGGAAACGTGCTATAATGGAGCATAAAGCGTCAGGCGGAATCCCGCGCTTACGAAAGGGGCTGCTGAGGTGGCGACCGAAAGCCTGGACCTCAAAGAGTACATCCGGATCGCGCATGGCGTATACTGGGTGGGTTATGCGGACAACGAGTATGGTCTGCACTGCAATCCCTACCTCGTCACAGAAGGAGACGAGGCGGTCCTCATCGACGGTGGCAGCCGCAACGACTTCAGCACGGTCATGCTGAAGATCCTGCGCACCGGCACAAAGCCCGACCACATCCGCCGGCTGATCTATCAGCACTATGACCCGGACCTGTGCGGGAGCATCCCTCACTTTGAATCCCTGATCCGAAACCCCGGCCTCGAAATCATCTCGCACAGCCAGAACAACCACTTCATCCACTACTATTCCGTGCGCTCCCGGCTGACGTGCATCGAACGGATCGGCATGCAGTACACCTTTGCCAGCGGACGGCAGCTTCGCTTCTACCGCACGCCCTACGCCCATTCCCCGGGGAGCTTCATCACCTACGACACCCAGTCAAAGGTGCTCTTCAGCAGCGATATCTTCGGAAGCTACGATTCGGGCTGGAGTCTCTACACCCGCGTCACCGGCGAATGCGAGGACTGTGAGCCGCAGCAGATCTGCAAACGCAGCGGCCTGAAGTGCCCGATGACCGGCATCGTGGACTTCCACCAGAACATCATGAACTCCGTCGAATCGCTGCACTACGCGCTGGACACCATCGAGCGGCTGGATGTTTCGCTCATCGCGCCGCAGCACGGGAGCCTAATCCACACCGAGGAGGCGCGCCGCGCGATCATCCGCCGCCTGCGTTCGCTGCAGCGGGTGGGGTTCAGCTTCTTTATCGGGGGGAAGTAAAATGTTCCGGAATAACGGCTTAAATCCGGATCTCGCCGTCTGCCAGTCGGACGCCCACGTGTGGGAGATGCTCGAAAGCGCCGCAAAACAGGTGGACAACCACATCCAGACGGTCCTCGTTTCCGAAATGATGAACCGGTACGCCGAGGTGTCCCGGGAGATCGAGGCGCGGAACCGGCAGCTGTTCCAGAGCGACATGAACCGCCGGGAGGCCCAGGAAATCGCGAAGATTGGGAGCTTTGACCTGGACATCCGCACCCAGAGGATCGCCTGGTCGGATACGATGCGCAAGATCCTCGAGGTGCGCCCGGACGAGGAATCGAGCGTCGAACGGTACATGAAAATGGTCCATCCGGACGATCTCAACGCGGTCCGCGAGACCACGGCGGCGCTCTTTCGCGGCGTGGTGCCGAGGGAAAACCAGTACCGCATCCTGCTGGACGACGGGCGGATCAAGTGGATCAACACGCGCTATCGCCTGCTGCGCGACGAGCACGGCGAGCCCGTTTCCATCCACGGCACCATTCAGGACATCACCGCCGAAAAGGACGCCGAGCGGCGGCTCAAGGAGTACAGCGAGGGGCTGGAGCTCCTGGTGTCCCAGAAGGTGTCGGAGATCAGCGCCGTGCAGCTCGCCACCATCTACGCGCTGGTCAGCCTCGCGGAGTCCCGCGACGACGACACCGGCGCCCACATCGAGCGCACCGGCCAGTACTGCGGGCTGCTGGCCGAAAAGCTGCGGGCCCACCCCCTCCACCGGGGCGAGGTAGACGACGACTTTGCCGAAAACATCGTGAAGGCGAGCCCGCTGCACGACATCGGCAAGGTCGGCATTCCGGACTCCATTTTGCTCAAACCCGCCCGGCTCACGCCCGAGGAATTCGAGATCATGAAGACCCACGTGGAAATCGGCTACCAGACGCTTATGAGCGTCGAAAAGCACTACCCGAACAACGCCTTCATCCGCATGGGCACGGACATCGCCCGGTACCACCACGAGAAATGGAACGGAAGCGGATACCTGCACGGCCTGTCCGGCGAGGCCATTCCGCTCTCGGCGCGGATCATGGCCGTCGCCGACGTATACGACGCGCTCCGGTCAAAGCGCGTCTACAAGCCGGCGTACCCCCACGAGCGCTGCGTGGAAATCATCGCCGAAGGGAGCGGTTCGCACTTTGATCCCACGCTGGTCTCCCTCTTCATGAAAAACCACGTCCGGTTCGGCGAGATCTTCGACCGAAGCGTGCGCGATGAGCTGGCCCCGGACGGCGCGTGACGCGCCCGGGGCCAGAACCTTTCGGCGGGCCGCAAACGGCGCAGGATTCTTCCTCAGCGCGCCGCCGGGCTCTGCGGTTCTACCGTAAACAAAACGCGCGCGTCCGCGAAGCCTTCCGCCCGGGCGTCCGCCCGGGCGTTTGAAAGCGCGATGGTCAGCGTTCCGGCCTTTTCATCCCAGCGCGCGCAGCGGATGCTTCCGCCGGAAACCCGCACCATGCCGCCGGGGCGTTCCACCCACAGGCGGCGGCCCACGCCGTCGCGAATGCGGGCGGCCCATCCGTTCCGGTTCCTTTTCACGCTGCAGCCATAGCCGACCGTGCCGAAGTCCGGGTCCTCGCATACCACCGCCGCCGCCGCGCGCAGATACGCGAATAAGCCCATATCGCTGTCAAGCGATCTGCCGTCAAAGCCCGTTCTGTCCGGCCACCAGGTAAACCACCCCCGGGCCGCGCCGTTTTCCTGCACCACCGTCATAAAGCTGGACAGGCCGCCCATGGCCAGTTCCATCGCCCGGCGGTTTCCCGTCTCAAAAAAGCAGTCCATCAGCAAGCGGCTGTTCATCGGGGTGGCGTACCAGCAGCAGACGTTGCCGCGCTTGTCGTTGCCGTACTGGTACCACGCCGGCTGGCGGCCCCGGAGCGCCAGCACGGCATCGACAAGCGCGGGCAGAAGGTCCGCGTGCCCATACGCCCGAAACAGCGCGTACACGTTGTCATGAGCCGTCTGATCGGTATACAGTTCGGAACCGTATGGGTAGGCCACCGTCGCGTTGAAATCCGCCATGCGCCTGAGGCGCGCGTCGAGCGCCCGCCCCCATTCCGGGGCGGCGCGGCGCAGGTCCCCGGCAAAATCCACCACCGCCGATCCGGCGGGCGCGCCGTTCCCGTTCAGCGCGCCCACCTCAAATCCCTTCATACAGGTGCGGTAGGCGCATTCAAGGTATTTTTCCGCGCCGAGCTCCGTATCGGACACCCTGGCAATGCGGTGCATGGCGCTGAAAAAACAGGTGAGCAGCGTGTAGTTGAAGGCCCGCGTCGTCGTCCGACTCGTCCGCTCATCCCATTTTCCGCCGTAGGCGGCGTCCGACGGCGTCTTTGCCTCCCAATACAGCCCGCGCCGGATCTCATACGTTTCCGGGTTTTGAAGCCCGCTCCCCCAGAGGCCCCGCCGGACAAACCGCTCCAGCGCGTCAATCTGATCGCGGCAGGGGCGCAGCACATTTTTCTCCGCCAGAAACATGGCCGGCGGAAGGCAAAGCTCATCCGCGCCGCCCACCTGCCAGCTTTCATCTCCGGCGAGAAAGAGCGCGTCAAACGTGTTGTCATAGGAAAAGAACAGCCCGTCCCGCTCAAAGGGATCATCGGAATTCCGGAGAATCTGCCGTCGGGCGATGAACCGCGCGCGGCGGTCGAGCATCCGGGCCGGATCGTGCGTAAAATAAAACGCAAGCACGCTCTCCAGGCCGCCAAAGCGCGCAAGAACCCGCTTTTGCCCCGGACAGCCGGCCCTGAGCCGGAAGCGCTGCGCGCCGTTTTTTTCGGGAAGGACATCGATGCGCAGATCCCCGTCCAGGCTGGTCAGCCGGACCGGCCGCGCGCATCGGACCGCCAGCCAGATGGGAACGTTTTCCGGCGCGGCCATTCCGGGCACGGCGCGAAGGCACATCTTGCCGGCCGCCAGCATCTCCCTTTCCATCGCCTCCTCGCCCGGGAGCGCGATCAGGCGGAAGGAAAGGGTGCGCTCCTCGCCGGGCGCCAGCATCAGGGAGGTCATCCCGCCAAACCAGTACCGCTGCTTTTCGCGCTGAGCGCCCCAGCCCTCGGCGCGCCGCGCGCCGGCGGCATACGCGCTCAAATAGTACGGCCCCTCAAACGTGCACGACCATTGGGAGGCAATCGAGGGGTCCATCTGATAGGCCGTTTCGATGGCGGTATCGCCGGCGGGCAGCAGCAATACGGCCGGATAGTCCCCCTTGGGCCGCCGTAACAGCACATAGGAATTGTGCCCGGACAGGCTCAAATGCTGCAAAAGCCGCTGTTCGTGCCATACGCGCTGGCGAACGCCATGCCAATCCGCCTCCGCGTCGGGATACAGGCGCGTAAAAATTCCCTCGAACTCGGTGTTTGTCATCAGCGAAAGCGAGAATTCACCGATTTCCACGGCCTCCGGCCCCGGATTTGTCAGCGTATAATCGAGCCGCAGCGCATCCTCCTCCATTTCGGCGACGCGGGTCAGCCCGAAGCCGCATATGCCACCCGGGCGGGCGGAGGGGCCTGAAAAATGCGTTTCCACGCGCCTTTCGCCAAAGAAAACCCGGCGGTTGTCCGCGGACAGGCTGGTATTCATCAGCGTAAAGCCGCCGTTTTCAAAGACGCGCAGCCGCGCATCCCCCAGCCGCTCGTCCCGGGCGGCAAACGACGGGTACGTCAGATTGCCCTCGTTGGCGCAGTACTCGGTCGAAAGCGGATCGTTTACCAGCTTCAGAGAGGTCAGGCAACCCGTTTCTTCGTCAAAACCCGCGCAGAACGCGCCGTTTTTCAGAACGCGCATTTTTTCATCCCTCTCGCAGTCTACCTGTTCCGGATCCATACGCGCATTTCGTTGATCCCCCGGTTCGCCCAGGCAAAGTAAGGAATCCATACGAGCTCGGCCGGGTCGCGGCCGGGCCGATCATATGCGTAGAGCGGCATGTCCGCGTCGGCCCGCTCCCGCGCTCCGCGGGCGCAGATTTCCACAATCCCGCCCAGCTTGTCGGGGCGCTCCCGGCGGACCAGCTCCGCGCCTTCCGGCAAAATCAGCGCACCGAGCGCCGCGCCGTTGTCGGCGCCCTCCAGGCAGTATACGAGCGGTCCGCATGTGACCGCCACCTGTCCGTTGTCCGCGCGCAGAAGCGGATTGGCGTAGACGCGCCGGGGGCGCATGGGCAGATCCAGCTCCACGCATTCGACGCCCTTCCACGCCCTCTCCAGGCGGAAATACCCGTCCTCCAGCGTGCCCCCGACCGCTTCCCCGCCGACGCGGACGGTGTAGCCCTCGGCCCAACCGGGGATGCGCAGCATCAGCGCATAGGCACCTTCGCCGGGGTAAAGCCGCACCGCGCCGTCCCAGGGATAGCTGCCGCTCACCTTCAGGCGCACGGTCCCGTCCCCCATCGGCACCTCGGCCGAGCAGGCGGCGTAGGTGTGGACATATATGCGGCCGGCCTCCGCTTGGAACAGGTATTGCCCCAGCGACAGCATCAGCCGCACCACGTTTGTCGGGCAGCAGGCACAGCTGAACCAGCTGGGCCGCACCGGGAGCACGTGCGCCGTGTCCGCGCGTTCCTCGCACAGTTCGGGGACGACTTCCAGCGGATTGACGTAGAAGAAATGCAGCCCGTCAAGGGAAATACCCGCCAGCGCGCCGTTGTAAAGGGCGCGCTCCAAAGCGTCTGCGTACCGGCTGTCCGGGCGTATGCCCAGCATGGCGCGGGCAAAAAAGCACAGCGCGATGGCGGCACAGGTTTCCGCGTAGGCGCGGTCGTTGGGCAGGTCGTAATCGGTCGTAAATGCCTCGCCAACGTCGCTGGACCCCGCCCCGCCGGTGATGTACATGCGCTTTTGCACCAGGTTGTCAAAGAGCCTGCCGCACGCGGCGATCATCTGATCGTCGCCGGTTTCACGTGCCACCATCGCCATGCCCGTGGCCATGTACAGCGCACGCACCGCGTGGCCGACAAGCGCCTCCTGCTCCAGAATGGGCTTATGGTTCTGCCAGTAGCGCCGATCGAGCCCCTTGAAGGCGGTTTCCTCCCGGCCCGCGCGCTCCTCCACAAAGTAGTTGGGCTCGGTTCCACGCTGGCGAAGAAAGTAATCGGCGAGCTTCAGCAGAAACCTCTCCCCGGTGACGCCATACATCTTGACGAGGGCGAGCTCGATCTCCTGATGGCCGGGGAATGCATGCATCTTGCCTTCTTCCGGGCCGATCACGCTGTCGATATGGCGCGCCATGCGCAGCATCACATCCAGCAGCCGGCGCTTTCCGGTGGCCTGAAAGTACGCCACCGCGGCCTCCATCATGTGGCCCGCGCAGTACATTTCATGGCTTTCCCGGATGTTCGTCCAGCGCTTTCCCGGTTCTTTGATGGTGTAATAGGTGTTCAGGTACCCATCCGGCTGCTGCGCTTTTTCGATGAGATCGATGGTTTCGTCCGCCAGGCGCTGGAGCTCGGGGTTGGGGCGAATCATCAGCGCATACCCAACCGCCTCCAGCCATTTGCCAACGTCGCTGTCCTGAAAAACCATGCCGTGGTATTCCCCCCGGCTGAGCCCCGCGGCAATCCGGAAATTTTCAATGGCATGGCTGGGCACCGCGCCCTCCACGCGGTCATTCAGGATTTCCCACTGGTAGGGCAGCGCCTTATCCAGCACCAGGTCAATTCTGTCCCCCCAGAACCCGCCTTCAAATCGCACATTCCCGGGTGTTACAGCGCAATCGGACATTTTGTGTCTCCTCTCGGTTTATGCCTTTACCGCGCCGGACGTCAATCCGGACACAAGGCCTTTCTGACAAAAATACGTGATGATAATTCCGGGAACGGAAAAGATGACGCCATAGGCCATCACCTGCCCCCAGAAGGTACGCCACTGATTCTGGTATACGTACATCCCCACGGACAGCGTGCGCTTGCTGGCCGTCCTGACGAGCGTGGACGCGAGCATGAATTCGTTCCAGACGCCGATGAAGTTGAACAGAACCACCGTGACGATGATCGGCAGCGAAATGGGCACGACGATGGACACGATCTTCCGGATCACGCCGACGCCATCCAATTCCGCCGCCTCCTCCAGCTCCTGCGGAATCTCCCGGAACGACCCCTCCATCAGCCAAATGGCCATGAGCAGCTGGCCGGGAATGGCCGTCAGAATCAGCGCCGCCCGGGTGTCAAAAAGGCCCATCTGCCGGATCATCAGGAAGTACGGAATGCTGAAGGCGATGCCCGGAATCATGCGGATCAGCATGATGACGATCAGAAAGGCGCCGCTCGCCCTGGAGGCGTACTTGGCCAGGCCGTACGCCGCGGGGATGCTCAGCACCAGCGCGCACAGCGTGCTGACAGACGACACGATCAGGCTGTTGATCATGTAAAGGGGTAGGCTCACATCCGGGCTTGTGAACACTTCCCTGTAATTGTCGATCACCCATGGATCGGGAAGTACCCGCGGCGGTATGGTGAACAGCTGGGATTCCGTTTTGAAGCTGGTCAGGATGGACCAGAAAAACGGAAAGATCATAAAGACAAAGACAATGATCAGAATTCCGTAGGAAAACACCGTGCCGAAGCCGACTCGCTTTTTCACTGGGCCGCACGCTCCTTGCTGCCGGGCCTCATCATCCTGAACGTCGTCAGCGAGATGAGAGCGATAAAGATGGTCAGAAGGAAGGAGCCCGCGGTCCCTTCCCCGAATCGCAGGTCCCCGAAGGTTCGCGAATAGAGATAGGTTGTGATCACATTGGTTGCATTGGCCGGGCCGCCGTCGGTCAGCACCTTGACGGCGTCGTACAGCTTGAAGGAGTCCGCAATCCGGATGACCAGCACCTGCAGGATGGCGGGCTTCACCAGATGGATTGTGATGCGCCAGAAAATCTGGAAGTTGTTCGCGCCGTCTATTCTGGCGGCCTCGATGTAGTCGTCGGAAATCGCGGTCAGCGCCGCCAACAGAACCAGTATCGAGAAGGGCAGCGATCCCCACAGGCCGGTGATGATGACCGCCCACTTTGCGGACATGGGCTGAGCAAGCCATTCCGGCCCGGCAATGCCGATCGCGGCGAGCGCGTGGTTGAGAATGCCGTATTCGCCGACAAACATCCACCGCCATATCAGAGAGGCCACCATCGGGGCAATCATCATTGGCAGCATGTAGGACGTGCGGAACAACTGGGTGCCGGGCAGGCGCTTATTGAGCTGTACCGCCACCAGCATGCCCAGCACAAGCTCAATGACGACCGTCGTCGCCGCAAATCCGCAGGTGTTGATCAGCGCGGAGTGGAACTGGCTGGACTGCAATACGGACAGGTAGTTTTTGAATCCGACAAACACCATCCTGCCGCTGGTGATGCTCTTGTTTGACATAAAGCTCAGCTCGAGCGACCAGCCAATCGGATAGAGGATGGTGACCCCGATGGCGACGGCCGCGGGGGTGATCAGCAAAAGCCCCGTCAGCCATTTCGGGGTTCTTTTGCGCAATCGGGCGTTTCTGGATTCGAACATATGCGTTCCCTTCCTTACGGTCGATTCCCTGAACAGCGGCCAAGCGCGCCCGCAAAAAGCGCACAACGGGCGGGGGCACGGCCCCGTGTTTCGTCCCCCGCCCGTTGGTGCCGGTTTTAGCGCAGGCCCAGCTCCTCCATTTCGGAATAGAGCTCATCCATGGCCGCGTTCATGTCTTCGGCGCACTTGGTCACCGCCTCGTCGATGGTCTTCTGGCCGCTCATGATGCCGGAGAGGCACTCCGCCATCAGCGTGCGCAGCGTTTCGTAATTGGGGGTGGTCACCACCGCGATGCCGATTTCAAGGCTGTTGCCCATCGCGCGGATGACTTCCTTGTCCGCGTCGGTCAGATTGTCGCTCGCCAGCACTTTTTCAACGGCGGAGACGCGGGTGGTGGACTGGAACTGTTCCTCCGCGTATCCGGCGAGAATGTCGGAGCTGGTGGCCCACTCGATGAACTTATAGGCGTTCTCCGGATTTTTCGAGGTGGAAGGAATGCCCAGGCTCCAGCTCCAGACCGCGCTGGTGACCGGCTGGGTGGTGGCGCCAACGAGGTCCACGACGTTCGAGAGGGAAGCGTCCCTGGACATTCCGTACATGTAGGGCCAGTTGCGCACCATCGCCAGTTTGCCCTGCAGGAACATGTTGTGTACGTCCTCGTTGTCCCAGGAAACCGCCGCGGCGGGGCTGGAGCCGTCCGCCATGATATCGAGCATGTATTGGAAGGCATCCCGGACCGGCTGGCTGTCAAACAGGATGTTCCAGTCCTCGTCCACAATCTTACCGCCAAACTGCAGGATGAGGTCCGTAAACTGGGAGACCGGCTCGGCGCTTTGCTTGCCTTCCACCGCGGTGCCGTAGATGCCGGCGGCGGTATCGGTCAGCGCCTTCGCGACGCTCCTGTACGCCTCGTTGGTGGTGGGCACCTGCTGGTCGGCCTTTTCCATCAGGTCCTTGCGGTAGAACACCAGCGGACCATGCATCTGGTAGGGCAGACCGTAGATTTCACCGTTGTATGTGACCGACTGAACGGCGGAATCGTAGAAGTCCGCAAGCTGCTCTTCGGTGACATACTTCGTGATCGGCGTGTAGAAGCCGTAGGTGGCGAACTCGGGAATCCAGGGTTGATCCGTATCGTAGACGTCGATCTCTCCGGTGTTGGCGATGATTTCCTGCAAGAGGGTTTCATGCATGTCGCCGGTTATTTCGTAGAACTCTGCCGTCAGACCGGTCTTGGCGGTAAAGTCCTCCCGCATCTTGTACAGGTATCCGCCGTACGTTCCCTCTTCTTTCCCAACCCAGACTTTTACCGCCCCGCCGCTCTCCGCCTGCGCGCAAATCCCCGCGGAGAGCACCATCGCCAACGCCAGAACCAGAGCAAACAGTTTTCTCATTCTCCACCGCTCCTTTTCCATTCCAGATTGTACCTGAAGGGCCCCGCGCCGCTGCAATCGATTGCAGTTTTTGGGAAAACAATACCCCCTTTCAAAACACCCCTCCAAAACGGCGCGTGTGCACGAGAGACCTCCTTTGCATCAAACAGACCTGCCGCCCACGTGCGCGCAGGAATCGCGCACGAACATCTCGCCCAGAATCGTATCGTGCCGAACCGTGCGGTCCGGGTCGCCGATGCGCTCCACCAGCAGTTCGACGGCCCGCTCGCCCATGCGGTTGAGCGGCAGCGAAAACGTTGTCAAACGTGGGCGCATCAGGAAGGCCATGTCATGATCATCATGCCCAACGATGGATACATCCCCCGGCACGCGCAAGCCAAGTTCCCTGGCTGCGTCGTTCACACCGTAGGCCATTGCGTCGTTGAGCGACAAAACCGCCGTGGGACGCTCCGAACACCCAAACAGCTTCATGCCGACCTCATAGCCGTTCTCAACGCGCCAGCTCTGCCGCTGAATCACCCAGTCATCCCGAAGCGATACACCCCAAGCCCGCATCACATCCCGCACAGCCTGCGCCCTGGCCCTCGTATGAAAAGAATTGGGCGGTCCAAGAATCACCGCGATATCCCTGTGTCCCAGATCCAGCAAATACTCCGCGAGGCATGTCGCCGCGTGATAGTCGTCCGGAACCACCGTATCGCATTCTTCCGCCACACGGCAAATGTACACGGAAGGAATCTCCTGCCCCAGAAGGGGTTTGGGGTCATCCAGCATTTCAGTGCTTGCGACGATAACGCCCGCCGCGCGCATCGCGCAAAACAGCTCCATCGCCGCGCGCTCGTCGGTGCTCCCCACGGAATTCCATACGAGAATGCTGTACCCCAGCCGGCGGGCGGCCGCCTGCACCCCGTCCGCGATCGATGAGGAAAACCAGTTCCACTTTTCATCCACCAGGAGCCCCAGAAGGTTGGATTTCTGAACCTTCAATTGCTTCGCGATCAGATTCGGCCGGTATCCGATCCGTTCGGCCTCGTCTTTCACGCGCTCGCGCACTTTGGCGCTCACCTGCGTATTCGGGCGAAGTGCCCGGGACACCGTGCTGGGGCTGATATTGAGTCTTCTGGAAATATCATAAATCGTCGACATGCGGCCACCCTCGCAACTGCAATCGATTGCTGTTTTTCAATTGTTATTATATCCATTGCTTTATGCGTTGTCAACCATGAATAACTCTGTCGGTGGATCGCGCATGAACAGGGCAAAGCGCACGGGCGGAAAAATCATCGCCACAAGCGCGGCGCCTGCAAAAAGAAAACCCCTGAAAACATTGAGCTTTCAGGGGTTTTCGCTTGGTCAGACCGTCTCAAAACGGGCATGAAGCTCATAAAGCGCAAGAAGAGGGCCTTCGGAGAGCGTTTCGGAAGGGAAGCGCTCTTTCATGGATGCATACTGCGACATCATCCAGGGGACGATGTCGGGGCCAGCGCGAAACCCCAACGCGAGGCAGATCATGGACTGGGCATAGGGATTCCGAATTTGGTCGAAGTGACTTTGGAGCCATGCAGAGCAGTCCGTTTCGGCGCGGACGAAGAAGTGGAGCGCGTTTTCTATGAAGACATCCACGTCGGAGGTGAGGATTCGGCGCTGAATCTCCGGCAGGACCGCATCCTCGATTTTCAGCAGCCTGCGGATCAAAAGCGACTTGTTTGCTCCGGGAATATTGCTGCGCATCAGCCGAAGCAATACTCCGGGATCGGCTTCATTTTTGATCAGGTCGTACGCCCTGCGCATGGCGTCGGTTTCCAGTCCCTTTTCCCGCATGAGATTGCGGGCGGCGTTTTCAAAACCAGGGTTCAGCAAGAAAGAATACTGGAACCGCGCCGATGAGATTTCACGCATCGGGTTGCGTTTGAAGAAAGTCTTGGTGAGCAGCCGCTCTTTCATATTGCCCCCCCTGTGTCGTCGACAGGCATTCCCGACAGAGTGTAGTATAATGGTTTCATCCGGAAAACGCAAGCGAGATGAGAAGCAATGCGGGCGCATCCGTACATCGAGGGACAGGCACCGGAGCAGGCGACGTATCTGCCGGAGTGCCTGGACGAGCTTATATCGCCGGAGAACCCGATCCGGTTCATCCGGCTGTTTCAAGGCGCGGATCAAAAAGCACGAGGACGCGCTGAAAGAGATGGAAAAGACGGGCGAGACGCAGCTTCTGTACACCGATCCGGACGCGCGGGTGATGTTGACCAAGGACGGCGGGAAGCGGGCGTGCTACAACATACAGGCGGCGACGGACGCGGACAGCCACCTGATCCTGGGGTTTGACGTGACGAACGACCGAAACGACATGAATAAGCTGTGCTCCACGGCGAAGATCGCCATGGAGAACACGGGAGCCGAATCGGTGGAGGCGGTCGCGGACAAGGGCTACTCCAGCGCAAGGGACGTGGAAGCCTGCCTTCTGAACGGAATCGCGCCGCAGGTGGGGATGGTGTACGACCGGGAGGCGCGGGTTTTGAACCTTGAATACCGGTCCCAGGAAATATCCGAAGCCAAAAGAGCCAGCCGAAATCCTTCGGATATCCGGGACTGCCTGCACGCCGGCGTGCTGCCCGCGTGCTATGAGGGCACGGATATTTCGATAGAGCTTCAGTATGAGAGCGTCGTAAGCTGCTTTATCCGACACGCGGACGGAACCGTCACCTGCCCGATGGGAAGGGTGATGAACTTTCAGGGCGAGAAGAAGAACGGCACGGTCTACGGCACGAAATCCGCCTGCCGAACCTGCCCAAATCGCTGCACGGACGGAAGGACGTTCAAGACGGTGAAGTTCGGGCCGGACACGAAGTACGTGCCGGTCAGGATGTACGGGAGCCCGCGGTATAAACTTCAGGAAATCCCCGATGTTTCCCAGCCGGATCACAACCACGTATTCGGACATGTGAGGCGCGCCCCGGCGCGGGTGATGGTGTTCGTGAAGCGGAACGTAGAGAAGCTCAAGGAGCGGTTCCGCGTATCGGAGCATCCCTTCGGAACGATCAAGTTCTATGACGGCGCGCACTACTTTCTGTGCAGGGGAAAGGAAAAAGTGGCAGCCGAAACATCGCTGATGTTCACATCCTATGACATCCGCCGGGCGATCACGCTGGCCGGCGGGGTGCAGAAGCTGATCCACCGGATGATGGAAGCAATCCGCAGAAGAAAGAGCCAGGGGATACCCATGCCAATTTGACGGAGACGGACGGGGTAAATACGCAAATATCGGCAAAAACAGGCTGATTTCAGGCAGAATCAGCCTGTTTTTGAATTGAGCAAAGAAAAATCCGTCTCTTTCGAGACGGATTGTGGTCAGACCGTCTCGAAACGGGTAGATTTTCGGACAAGCGGAGCGCTTAGTTATCCTCCGGGCTGTTTTCACCGGGGACATACGGGATGAAGCCCTTGTCAAAGGCCAACTTTTGAATATGAAGGGGCATATCCCGGATATCGACAATGAAACCGTCCACGTTGAGCATCCACACCGCGGGGTTGTCTTGCGCGTTTTCTTTGAGCAGCCATTCGGTGTTGAGATACGAGATGTTAAACATCCGTCTGATTCCGGAGGCTTTGTTTGCGGCGGTGGCAGCGGAGAGGTCAAACTCCTCGGCGATCTCCCGCGCGGACATGTAGTAAGGGTTTTCTTTGTCAAAGATGAAATTGTTTGCGGCGATGGCGTACACGATGCCGGCGGCCCAGGTTTCCTCGCGGCCCGAAAGGAGCGGAGAGGGGCGCTTGCGGCAGAGCTTTTCCAAGAGGCGCAGGCACAGCGCCTTGTATTCGTCATTCAAGTGGTCGTCACAGAACGCCGAGATCAGGGGCGCGACGGCGTCGTACTTATCCCGCAGGGCCAATGGAACTGCCATGGGAATACTCCTTTGGAAATGGATATATATGTAGTATAATAGGGATAGAAGCATAACGCAAGCGAGATGAGAAGCAATGCGGGCGCATCCGTACATCGAGGGGCGGGCACCGGAGCAGGCGACGTATCTGCCGGAGTGCCTGGACGAGCTTATATCGCCGGAGAACCCGATCCGGTTCATCCGGCTGTTCGTATTGCAGCTGAATTTGGAAGAGATGGGCTTTGTGCGGTCGAAGCCGAAGGGGACGGGGCGGCCGGGGTACGACCCGGCGATCCTCCTGATGCTGTACATCTACGGGCACATGAACCGGATCCGCTCGTCGAGGCGGCTGGAGCGGGAGTGCGTGCGGAACCTGGAGCTGTGGTGGCTTTTAGGGAAACTTACGCCCGACCACAACACGATCGCGGACTTCCGGAAGGACAACAAAAAGGCGCTGAAGGATCTTTTGCGGGCGTTCGTGCGGCTGTGCGTGGAGATGGGGCTGACGCGGGGCGCGCGGGTGTGCGTGGACGGGACGCCGATTCAGGCGGTGAACAGTCTGAAGCAGGCGACGAGCGTGGAGCTGAGCCGGAAGAAGCTGGAATACGCCAAAGAGCAGCTTCGGCTGGTGGATGCGTACCTTGCCGAGCTGGACGAGGCGGACGCGATTGACCAGGGCCGGCTGGACAAGGCGTTCGCGCTGGACATCGACCCGAAGCACCTGCCGGATCCCGCGGAGATCCGGGCGCGGATCAAAAAGCACGAGGACGCGCTGAAAGAGATGGAAAAGACGGGCGAGACGCAGCTTCTGTACACCGATCCGGACGCGCGGGTGATGTTGACCAAGGACGGCGGGAAGCGGGCGTGCTACAACATTCAGGCGGCGACGGACGCGGACAGCCACCTGATCCTGGGGTTTGACGTGACGAACGACCGAAACGACATGAACAAGCTGTGCTCCACGGCGGAGATCGCCATGGAGAACACGGGAGCCGAATCGGTGGAGGCGGTCGCGGACAAGGGCTACTCCAGCGCGAGGGACGTGGAAGCCTGCCTTCTGAACGGCATCGCGCCGCAGGTGGGGATGGTGTACGACCGGGAGGCGCGGGTTTTGAACCTTGAATACCGGCCCCAGGAAATATCCGAAGCCAAAAGAGCCAGCCGAAATCCTTCGGATATCCGGGACTGCCTGCACGCCGGCGTGCTTCCCGCGTGCTATGAGGGCACGGATATTTCGATAGAGCTTCAGTACGAGAGCGTCGTAAGCTGCTTTATCCGACACGCGGACGGAACCGTCACCTGCCCGATGGGAAGGGTGATGAACTTTCAGGGCGAGAAGAAGAACGGCACGGTCTACGGCACGAAATCCGCCTGCCGAACCTGCCCAAATCGCTGCACGGACGGAAGGACGTTCAAGACGGTGAAGTTCGGGCCGGACACGAAGTACGTGCCGGTCAGGATGTACGGGAGCCCGCGGTATAAACTTCAGGAAATCCCCGATGTTTCCCAGCCGGATCACAACCACGTATTCGGACATGTGAGGCGCGCCCCGGCGCGGGTGATGGTGTTCGTGAAGCGGAACGTAGAGAAGCTCAAGGAGCGGTTCCGCGTATCGGAGCATCCCTTCGGAACGATCAAGTTCTATGACGGCGCGCACTACTTTCTGTGCAGGGGAAAGGAAAAAGTGGCAGCCGAAACATCGCTGATGTTCACATCCTATGACATCCGCCGGGCGATCACGCTGGCCGGCGGGGTGCAGAAGCTGATCCACCGGATGATGGAAGCAATCCGCAGAAGAAAGAGCCAGGGGATACCCATGCCAATTTGACGGAGACGGACGGGGTAAATACGCAAATATCGGCAAAAACAGGCTGATTTCAGGCAGAATCAGCCTGTTTTTGAATTGAGCAAAGAAAAATCCGTCTCTTTCGAGACGGATTGTGGTGCGGTCGACGGGACTTGAACCTGCGCGTCGCGCCCCTCGCGCGGCGCGGGGATTGGAATAATCGGGGCATTGCGGAGGGTTTGCGCGACGAACGTCGCGCCCCTCGCGGGGCGCGGTCTGTCCGCCGCTCCGTTAACGGAGCGCTTCGATCTCCTGAATGCGCGCGGCGAGGGTTTCCAGCGTCTTTTTAGAGGTTTCCAGCTTTGTCCGCTCATTTTCGACCAGTTGGGCGGGCGCCTTGGCGAGGAAGCCCTCATTTTTCAGCATCGCCTCGCCGCGGGCGATGTCGCGGGCGGTGGCGTCGCGGTCCTTGCCAAGCCGCGCCAATTCCTTGTCGATGTCCACCAGATCGCCCAGCGGCATGAACAGCTGTCCGGCGTCGGTCACAGCGGAGGCGGACTTATCCGGGTTCGGATCGGCGTCGCCGATCATCTCCAGCTGGCTGACGGAGGCCAGACGCCGGAAGTAGGTTTCGGAAGCGGCGATGGCGCGCCCCCAGTCGATCGCGCCCTCTCTGGGGCGGACGATGAGCCGCGCCTTTCGGCCGGCGGCCACGTTCATCTCGGCGCGGAGGTTGCGCACGGCGCGGATGATGTCCATCACGCCCTCCATGCGGGCCTCGTCCTCGGGGAAGTCATGGGCGGCGTCGGCCTCCGGCCAGCTGGACACCATGATGGAGCCATCCGCGCCCGGCAGGTGGTGGTACACCTCATCGGTGATGAAGGGCATAAACGGATGCAGGAGCTTCAGAAGCCCGATCAGCACGTGGTAGAGCACCGCGCGGGCCACCGGCGCGCCCGCCGCATCCGACAGGCGGGGCTTGGCCATTTCGATGTACCAGTCGCAGAATTCGCTCCACGCGAAGTCGTAGATCTTCTGCGCCGAAAGGCCCAGGTCGTAGGTTTCGAGCCCGGCGGTCACGCCGCGGATGGCCTGGTGGTACTTGGTCAGAATCCAGCGGTCCGGCGCCTCGAGAAGCGCGGGGTCGATTGCGGCCAGGGGCGCGGGCGCCTCGCCCGCGAGGTTCATCAGCACGAAGCGGGCGGCGTTCCACACCTTGTTGGCGAAGTTGCGGAAGGCCTCGAACTTTTCGCCGGACACGCGCACGTCGCCGCCGGGGGCCACGCCCATGGCCAGCGAGAAGCGCAGCGCGTCGCAGCCGTACTGATCGATCACCTCCAGGGGATCGATGCCGTTGCCCAGGGACTTGGACATCTTGCGGCCCTGGGCGTCCCGCACCAGGCCGTGGAGCGCCACGGTGTCAAAGGGGAGGCTTCCCATCTGCTCGAGGCCGGAGAAGATCATCCGGGCATCCCAGAAGAAGATGATGTCGTACCCCGACAGCATGACGCTGGTGGGATAGAAGTATTTGAGGTCCTCGGTTTCCTCCGGCCAGCCCAGCGTGGAAAATGGCCACAGTGCCGAGGAAAACCAGGTATCCAGCACGTCCTCGTCCTGATGGAGGCGCGCCCCGCCGCACTTGGGGCACTTGTCCGGCGCGGTGCGGGCGACGGTCATCTCGCCGCAGTCGTCGCAGTAGTAGGCGGGGATGCGGTGGCCCCACCACAGCTGGCGGGAGATGCACCAGTCCCGGATGTTCTCCATCCAGTTGAGGTAGATCTTGGTGAACCGCTCCGGCACAAACTTGAGCTCGCCGGTCTGCGCCACCCGGACGGCGGGCTCGGCCAGCGGCTTCATCTTCACAAACCACTGGGTGGACACCAGCGGCTCCACCGTGTCGTGGCAGCGGTAGCAGGCGCCCACGTTGTGGGTGAGCGGCTCGGTTTTAACCAGCAGACCTTCGGCCTCCAGCGCCTCCAGCACCGCCTTGCGGCACTGCTGCCGGGTCATGCCCTGAAAGCGGCCGGCGGCCTCGTTCATGGTGCCGTCGTCGTTGAGCACGCGCAGGACGGGCAGGTCGTGCCGCCGGGCCACCTCAAAGTCATTGGGGTCGTGGGCGGGGGTCATCTTGACCGCGCCGGTGCCGAAGGCGGGGTCCACGTATTCGTCCGCCACCACGGGCAGACTGCGCCCCACCAGCGGAAGGACCACGTTTTTGCCCACCAGATCGGTGTAGCGCTCGTCGCCGGGGTTCACGGCCACGCCGGTGTCGCCCAGCATGGTCTCCGGCCGGGTGGTGGCCACCACCACGCCGTAGCCCCCGTCCTCGCCGGGGTAGCGGATGTGCCACAGGCTGGCGTTCACCTCGCCGTACTCCACCTCGGCGTCAGAAAGCGCCGTCTTGCACACCGGGCACCAGTTGATGATGCGGTCGCCCCGGTAGATGAGGCCCTTTTCGTAGAGGCGCACGAACACCTCCACCACCGCGCGGTTGAGCCCCTCGTCCATGGTGAAGCGCTCGCGGCTCCAATCGCAGCTGGCGCCCAGGCGGCGCTGCTGGCGGGTAATGCGCCCGCCGTACTCGCTTTTCCACTGCCACGCGCGGCGCAAAAACTCCTCGCGGCCCAGATCCTGTTTGGTCAGTCCCTCTTTTTTGAGGGCGTCCACAATCTTGACCTCGGTGGCGATGGAGGCGTGGTCGGTGCCCGGCAGCCACAGCGTGGGATCGCCCTTCATGCGATGGTAGCGGGTCAGCGCGTCCTGGGGCAACGTATCCAGCGCGTGGCCCATGTGCAGCTGCCCGGTGATGTTGGGCGGCGGCATCATGATGACGAAGGGCTTCTTGCCCGGCACGCGCCTGGCGGTGAAGTAGCCGCTCTCCTCCCACTCCTTGTAGAGCCGCTGCTCCACCTCCTGCGGCGAGAACACCTTGTCCATTTCAAACTGCTTTTCCACGCTGACGCTCCTTTCCAAATGAAAAGAGCGATGCCCGATAAAGGGCGAATCGCTCCGCGGTACCACCTTTTTTGCGGCCGAGGCCGCCTCCTGGCGCTGTAAGGGGCGCACCCCTGCGGGCTGACTGTCACCCGGCAGCCTCCGAAGCGACCTTCGCGCGAACCCTTCCCGAGGCGGTCTTGCAGCCGGCGGGCCGCCCTCTCTTGCGGGGGATTTCGCCTACTCCTCTTCGTCATCGGCGGTATGGGGATATACGGCCATTATAATCGGCAATTTCCGCGCCGTCAATCGCGGTGCATCAATTTTAACCTTGCTTCTGCCGCCGCGTCAGCGCGCCGTGGGCGTACACAAAAAGCGCCGCCACCGAGAGCGCCACCGCCGCGTAGAGCAGCACCCGACCGGCCACCGTCATCCATCCGTCGGGATGCCAGGGAAAGATAAACGTCAGCGCCAGGATGAAAAGAACCGTCGCCGCCTTGCCCAGGTTGTTGGCCGACACCACCACGCTCTTTCGCAAAAGCCACATGCTGCCGGTCATCATCAGAAGCTCCTTGACCGCCACCACGATCATCACCCACCAGGGGACAAGGCCGCTCCGCGCAAAGCAGAGCAGCACCGAAAGCAGCAAAAGCTTATCCGCCAGCGGGTCAAACAGCTTGCCGAAGGAGGTGATCTGGTTCCACTTGCGGGCGAGGTATCCGTCCAGACAGTCGGTGAGGCTGGCCAACAAAAAGATGAGCAGCGACGCCGCGGGGGCGATGCGCTCGTAGGTCAGGACGAACACCGGAATCAGCGCGATGCGCAGCGCGGTGAGAAGGTTTGGCAGATTCATGCGTTCGCTCCCTTTGGTAACGATCCGTTAAAAATGATAGCAGGACTTGGGCGGAATGTCAACGCCGTCAATACTCGATGCCCTTGCGCGCCGGGATCCCCGCCGCGTACGGGTGGCGCAGCATGCGCATTTCGGTAACGTAGTCGGCAAGGGCAATCAGCCGCTCGCTCGCACCGCGCCCGGTAATCACCAGCTCCGTGCCCCGGTACTTGTGGCCGATCAGGTACAAAAGCTGATCCTCGCCGATGGCGCCCGCGCCCACCGCGCCCAGCGCCTCGTCCAGGACCACCAGATCCACGTCCTTGTCACAGGCGGCGTCGCAGGCCTCGTCAAAGAGCGTCTGCTGCGCCTCGGCCCAGGTTTCCTTCTCCGCGGGCGTCATGTCCCAGGTGAACTTGCGCACGTCGCAGTCCGCCCGGCGCAGGATGCCCGGCGCGAGCTTTGCCAGCGAGGCCATTTCGCCCGTGGGCTGGTTTTTCATAAACTGAAAGATGCGCACCTGAAGCCCCGCGCCCAGCGCGCGCAGCGCCAGGCCCATGGCGGCCGTGGTCTTGCCCTTGCCCTCGCCGGTGTAGATGTGCGTCAGCCCTCTGGTCATCGCCCTCACCTCCGCTCCATTATACCGAAGCCTGAAAAAGCGCGTCCACGTTTCCCGAAAATTTAACTTGATCAGAGGCGGGCGTCCGGCCTATAATCAAGTTTCCATCGGTTTTATCCATACGGGACGGGAGGCGGCCGGCATGCAGGATCACCCCGCGCTCCGGGAGGAGCGCGCGCACCTCGCCGACACCCTTTCGATCATCCGCCGCGAGCGCGCCCGTGCGGACGAGGAACGCGCCCGCGCCGCCGCCTCGCTGGCCGAGGCGAGGCGCAGCCTGCCGGACGCGCTGCCCGTGCGGGAAATGCTCTTTTCCCGCGCGGAGGAGACGGCGCGGCGCCTGGCGCTCGCCGCCCAGCGCCCCTATTTTACGCGGATCGACTTCACCGAAGGCGGCATCGGGCGCGTCTACTACATCGGCCGCTGGGGCGTGATGCAAAGCGACAGCCTGGACATCGTGGTCACCGACTGGCGCGCGCCGGTGGCAAACCTCTACTATTCCGGTCAGATCGGGCCTATGCGCTACGAGGCGCCGGACGGCGTGATCGAGGGCGAGCTGACCCTCAAGCGCCAATTCGGCATCGAAAAGGGCGAGCTGATCAGCCTCTTCGACGTGGACCTGGCCACCGCGGACGCGCTTTTGCAGAAGGTGCTTTCGGAGCGCACGTCGGAGCGCCTCCGGGACATCGTGACCACCATCCAGTCCGAGCAGAACCTGGTGATCCGCCACCCGCTGGAGAAGTCCATGGTGGTGCAGGGCGCGCCCGGCTCCGGCAAGACCACCGTGGCGCTGCACCGCATCGCCTACCTTCTGTACGCCCATCCGCAGCTTGCGCCCGAGCAGATGGTGATTCTGGCCCCCAGCCCGCTGTTTCTCAACTTCATTGCGGGAGTGCTGCCGGACCTGGGCGTGGAGCGCGTGCGGCAGACCACCTTCGAGGGCTTTTTGCGGACGCTGATGCCGCTGCCCGCCGCGGAGGCCCCGCCGGCGGAACTGCCGGAGGCGTGGGCGGCGGACGGGCGCGCCATGGGCGCGCCGGAGAACGAGGCGCGCCTTGACGAATGGCTCGCGTCCTATGAGGCGTCCTTCGCGGACCGGGACATCGCCTTCGGACCGGTGCCGCTCTACGGCCGCGCGGAACTGCGCCGCTTCCTGCTGGTGGACGAGGCCCCCTTCCCCATGGCGCGGCGGCTGAAGGAGTTTGAAAAGCAGCTGTCCGCCCGGGCGAAGCGCGCGGCGGGAACGATTGAAAAGTACCTGACCGACGAAGCCGCACGGCGGGCGGAGAAAATTCGCCGCACGGCCTCCGATCCCGCGGTGCTCAGGGAGAAACTGGGAATGCTCTATAAGAGCCTGGACGAGCGGGTCGCGCAGACCCGGGCCGAGGTGAAGCCCTTTCTGAAGCGGGAGATGGCGGCTTTCCCGCCCACGGACCCGGCCCGGGTGTACCGCGCCTGGCTGGCGTTTCAGTCGGCCTCGGGTGGCGGGGCGCTTTGCGCCGCCTGCGGCCGGGCGCTTGCGCGCGTCGAAAAGAGGGGGCGTATCCTTCGGGGCGACCTGGCGGCGCTGGGGCTGATCGCGCTGCGCATGGTCGAAGTCAAGCGGCCGGAGGCGCGGCATCTGGTGATCGACGAAGCCCAGGACTTCAGCGCGCTGGAATTTGCGCTGCTCCGACGGCTGGCGCCGGATGCGACCTGTACCGCCGTGGGCGATCTGATGCAGTCTGTCGGCGCGGGCGGTCTCACCGACTGGGGTCAGCCGCCTGCCCTCCGCGAGGCCGTCCGGCGGGAACTGACCATCAGCTACCGCAGCACCGTGGAGATTATGGCGATGGCGGAAAGGGTGTTTTCCCGCTTCCCCGCACCGGGCGTGACCCCGCCCCGGACCGTGCTGCGCCACGGCGACGCGCCGGTGGTGCGGGCGGCCCCCGGGACGGCGGCGCTGGCATCGGCGGTGACGCACCTCGCCCGCGCGTGGCGGGCCGAGGGCATGGCCTCCATCGCGGTGATCGGGCGGGACGGGGCGCGGCTTCGAGCGCTTCTCGGGGCGCTCCCGGAGGATCTGGGCGCAAAGCTGCTTCGCGCGGAGGCGGCGGAGGCCCTCTCCGGCCTGATGCTGGCCCCCGCGCAGGCGGTCAAGGGCCTGGAGTTTGACGCGGTGATCCTGGCGGACGCGGGCGAAGCCGAATACCCGGCGGACCCCGCCTCCGCGCGCCTCCTCTACGTGTGCCTGACCCGCGCGCTGCACCGCCTGGCGGTGCTTTACGACGGCGATCTGACGCCGCTGATGGCCTAGCCCGGGGCGCCGCGGCAAAACAGCGCCGTTGAATTTGCCGGCGGTCTGATGTATACTGTATGAGTGAAATGATGGGTTTCGGAGGGTTCGATGGCGGGTAAATCGGGTTCAACCAAGAAACGCGGGGCAAAGGCCGCCGCGCCGCGCGCGGCAAAGCCGCGCCAGGCCGCGCCGGCGCCCCAGCCTCCTGAGGACAGGAGCTTTCTGCGCGAGGTGCTGGGCGTGCTGGTGATCGGCGCCGGGCTTCTCCTCGCGTACTTTGCATTTGCCGAGGGCGACGCGGCCCGGGCGGTCACGGGCGTGCTGCGGGGCATCGCGGGGTCGCTGTACCTTCTGGTGCCGCTGATCGTGATCTGGGCCGGCGCGCTGGCCGTCTTTTCAAACCGTGAACGCAGGGTGCGGCCCGGGCGGCTGGCGCTGTCCTTTCTGCTGCCGCTGCTCGTCTGTGCCGTCTGGCACCTCAACGCCTTTGATTCGGTGCATCCGTCCACCAGCATCGACAGCTTCAGCAACTTCATCGCGGAGTCCTACCGCTACAAGCGGGGCGGCGCGGGCGTGCTGGGCGCGCTTTTTTCGTGGCCGGTGCACATGTATATCGCTCAGAAAAGCGTGTTCGGCTCGGTGGTGGTGCTCTGCACCCTGGCGGTGGCGGACCTGATCCTGCTGCGGCGGATATCGCTCCGGCGGCTGGGCGGGCGCGTGCGCCAGTCCTACGACCAGTACGTGGAGCACGCGCGTCAGCGGGCGGATGAGAAGCGCCAGGCGGTCCTGGAGCGTCAGCAGGCGATGGTGGTGCCCACGGTCTACGCCGGCGGGGCGGCCGCGGCCGCCGACCCCCGCACCGCCAAGTCCAGGCCCAAGCTGCCCGACAGCGACGATCTGGAGAACTGGGATCTGCCCAGGACGGCCCCTTCCCGGCGCGGCGCGTCCGACCACGGCGGGATGGTGATCGAGCGCATCCGCCCGGACGATCCGCTGCCCGGCGAACCCCGCGTGCGCCCGGCGGAGGATGGCCCGGAGGCGCCGGACGTACCCAACTTCCTGGCAAAGCGCCGCCCCGCCGGCTCAAAGCCGGAGAAGCTGCGGGTGCAGGAGCCGGAGCCGCTTTACCGGCCGGAACCGGAGCCGCTCCCGCCCCAGCCCGACGGCCGCGAGGTGGCCGAAAGCGCGCCCTATGAAACCCGGGGTCAGGCCGAGTTTGCCGGCGGCGACTGGCAGGAGGTCAAGCTGGGGGACGAGGCGCTCGACTTCTCCGCCAAGCCCGCGCCCGGGCCGGACGCCGAACCGGAGCCGCCCTTCGAGCCCACCGCGGCCCGCAAGGAAAAGCGGCCGGTGATCATCGCGCCCTCGGTCAAGAAGGCCAAAAAGCCGGCGCCCCAGCCGGCCCGGCAGCAGCCGGAGGACCCGGACGCCTACAACTACCCGCCCATTGACCTGTTGACCGCGGCCAAGCCCTCGCAGATAAAAAACCGCGAGCAGGCCGACGAGCTGAAGGCCAAGAAGCTGATCGAAACGCTGGCCAGCTTCGGCATCGCCGCGCGGCTGATCGGCATTGCCCACGGCCCCACGGTCACGCGGTTTGAGCTGTCACCGGCGGCGGGCATCAAGGTGAGCCGCATCACGGCGCTGGCGGACGACATCGCCCTCAACCTGGCGGCGGTCAGCGTGCGCATCGAGGCGCCGATCCCCGGCAAGGCCGCGGTGGGCGTGGAGGTGCCCAACGACACCATCGAGGTGGTGCCGCTTCGGGATGTGCTGGAATCCCAGGAGGCGCGCAAGCACCCGTCGCGCCTGGCGGTGGCGCTGGGCCGCGACAACGCGGGCCGCTACATCGTGTCCGATCTGGCCAAGATGCCCCACGTGCTGATCGCGGGCGCCACGGGCTCGGGAAAGTCGGTGTGCATCAACTGCATCGTGTGCTCCATCCTCTACCGCGCCACCCCCGACGAGGTCAAGCTGATGATGATCGACCCCAAGGTGGTGGAACTGTCCAGCTACAACGGCATCCCGCACCTTCTGGTGCCGGTGGTGACCGACCCCAAGAAGGCCGCCAGCGCCCTGGACTGGGCCGTGGCCGAGATGAGCGGGCGCTACAAGAAGTTTGCGGAATTGGGCGTGCGCGACATGAAGGGCTACAACCTGCACCGGCCCGAGGACGAGCCCCCCATGCCGCAGATCGTGATCATCATCGACGAATTGGCGGACCTCATGATGGTCGCCCCCGGCGAGGTGGAGGACTCCATCTGCCGCCTGGCGCAATTGGCCCGGGCGGCGGGCATCCACCTGGTCATCGCCACGCAGCGGCCGTCGGTCAACGTCATCACCGGCGTCATCAAGGCCAACATCCCCTCGCGCATCGCCTTCACCGTGGCCTCCCAGGTGGACAGCCGCACCATCCTGGACGTGGGCGGCGCGGAGAAGCTGCTGGGACGGGGCGACATGCTGTTTGCGCCGGCGGGCGTCAACAAGCCCGCCCGCGTGCAGGGCGCCTGGGTGTCGGACGACGAGGTGAACGACATCGTATCCTACATCAAGGTGCGCCACGACGCCACCTACGACGAGGACGTGATCGAGCACCTGGAGAACGCCGCCATGTCCGACGCCGAGAAGGACGACGCCCGGGACGAATACGACGATCTGCTGCCCCAGGCCGTGGAAATGGTAATCGAGGCCGGCCAGGCCTCCACCAGCATGATCCAGCGGCGGCTGCGGGTGGGCTACGCCCGGGCGGGCCGGCTGATCGACGAAATGGAGAAACGGGGCATCGTCGGCCCGGCCGACGGCGCAAAACCCCGCAGCGTACTGATCTCGCGCGAACAGTTCAAGCTGATGTTCGGCGATTCGTAAGGAGATTTTATGGAACGAACGGTGGGACTCGTGTCGCTGGGCTGCTCGAAAAACCGGGTGGACAGCGAAGTGATGCTGGGCATCCTGACCCGGCGCGGCTACCGCGTGGTGGCCAACCCCGAAGAGGCGGACGTGATCCTGGTCAACACCTGCGGCTTTATCCAGTCGGCCAAGGAGGAGTCCATCGACGCCATTTTGGACATGGCCCGCTTCAAAGCCGGCGGCCGGCTGAAAAAGCTGATCGTCACCGGCTGTCTTTCCCAGCGCTACGGCCGGGAGATTCGGGAGGACATGCCCGAGGTGGACGCGGTGCTCGGCGTGGCCGAATATCAGAACCTGCCGGAGATCCTGGAGGAGGCCTTCCGCGGCGGGCGCCCGCTGCGCACCGGCGAGTGCGGCCGCTTCTTCGACAGCCCGCGCGTTCTGACCACCCCCGCCCACTCCGCCTACGTCAAGATCTCCGACGGCTGCGACAACCGCTGCGCCTACTGCGCCATTCCGCTGATCCGGGGAAGCTATCAGTCCCGCCCGTCGGAATCGATCCTGCGGGAATGCCGGGAGCTTGCCGCCCGGGGCGTGACGGAGCTGACGCTGATCGCCCAGGACACCTCCCGCTACGGCAGCGACCTAACCGGGGAGACGAACCTGGCGGGGCTTCTGGGCAAGGTGAGCGAGATCGACGGCGTGCACTGGCTCCGGGCGCTGTACTGCTACCCGGACACGGTGACCGACGGGCTTTTGGACGCCATTGCCGGCCTTGACAAGGTGTGCGCCTATCTGGACCTGCCGCTGCAGCACATCAGCGGCGAGGTGCTGCGCCGCATGAACCGCCGGGGCTCCCCGGATCTGATCCGCGACCGGATCGCCGCCTGCCGCGCCCGGGGCATTCTTTTGCGCACCACGTTCATCGTGGGCTTTCCCGGCGAAACCGAGGCGCAGTTTGAGGAGCTTCTGGATTTTGTCCGCTGGGCCCGGTTTGACCGGCTGGGCGCCTTTGCCTATTCGCCGGAGGAGGGCACCGCCGCCGCGGAGATGCCCGGCCAGATTGACGAGGCCGTCAAGACGGACCGGCTGGACCGGCTGATGCGGCTGCAGCAGCGCATATCCCTCGAGATCAACCGGGCGCGCGTGGGCGAAACCTGCGAAGTGCTGGTGGAATCCTTCGAAAGCGGCCGCTACCTGGGCCGCTCCCGGCTGGAGGCGCCGGAGGTGGACGGCGTGATCCGCTTCCGGTCCCGCCGCAGGCTTTTGCCGGGCGAATACGTGCCGGTGAAGATTACCGGCGCGTCCGAGTATGATCTTGACGGGGAGGCCGTGCAATGAACCTCCCCAACCGGCTGACCATCCTGCGGGTGATGCTGATCCCGGCGTTTGTGGCGCTGCTCAGCGTCAACACGCCCCTCATGCAGGTGCTGGCGGCGCTTTCGTTTGCCATCGCGTCGCTGACGGACTGGATGGACGGCTGGTATGCCCGCCGGCACGGCCAGGAGACCGACTTTGGCCGTCTGATGGACCCGATGGCGGATAAGCTCCTGGTGATGGCGGCGCTCATCCTGCTGGTGGCCCAGGGCCGCGCGCCCTGGCTGGCCGCGATGATCATCCTGGCGCGGGAATTTGTCATTTCCGGCATCCGGCTGGTGGCCACCGCAAAGGGCCGCGTGATCGCCGCAGACAGGTGGGGCAAGTACAAGACGGCGCTGCAGATGGTGGCCATCCCGATGCTGGTGCTCGCCCCCGTATTGGGCGCCTGGTGCGCCCAGGCCGGCGAGGCGCTTTTGTGGGGTTCTGTGGCGCTTTCGGTGGCGTCCTGCGTTTTCTACATTCTGCGAAATAAAGAGGTCTTTACAAAATGATCTGCGAGATCCTGTCGGTCGGAACGGAACTGCTCATGGGCCAGGTGGCCAATACCGACGCCCAGTACCTGTCGCGCCGGCTTTCGGAGCTGGGGGCGACCGTGTACCGCCACACCGTCGTGGGGGACAACCCCGCCCGCGTCCGGGAGGCGCTTACGACCGCGCTCTCCCGAAGCGATCTGGTCATCACCACCGGCGGCCTGGGCCCCACCGAGGACGACCTGACCAAGGAAATGGTGGCGGAGCACTTCGGCCTCGCCATGCGGCTTCATCAGCCCAGCATGGACGCGCTGACGGAGCGCATGCGGCGCATCCATCCGGACCGGGCGCTGACCGAGAACAACCTGAAGCAGGCCTACTTTCCGGAGGGCGCCATCGTGATGCCCAACCGGCGGGGCACCGCGCCCGGCTGCATCGTGGAGGCGGAGGGCAAGGCGGTGGCGGTGCTGCCGGGGCCGCCGCGGGAACTGAAGGACATGTTTGAACAGCAGCTGGCGCCGTACCTTTTGGCCCGGCAGGAGATGAACCTCTCCTCCCGGTTCTTTCGCATCTTCGGCGTGGGCGAATCCAACGTGGAAACCATCCTGCTGGACCTGTTCCACAGCCAGAACCCCACGCTGGCGCTGTACTGCGGCGCGGGCGAGGTGACGGCCCGGCTCACCGCCTCCGGCGCGCCGGGCGCGGACCTGGCCCCGCTGATGGACCCGGTGGAGGCCGAGATCCGCGGGCGCCTGGGCGACGCCGTGTACGCCGAGGGCCGCGACGCGACGATGCAGGGCGTCGTGCTGGAAAAGCTCATCGCCCGGGGCGAAACCCTCGCGCTGGCGGAGAGCTGCACCGGCGGAAGGCTGTCTGCCATGCTCACCGACATCCCCGGCGCCTCCAGGGCGCTCCTGGCGGGCTACGTCACCTATGCAAACGAGGCCAAGGTGCGCGCGCTGGGTGTTTCCCGGGAAGTGCTGGATTCCGACGGCGCCGTCAGCGCGGCCTGCGCGCGGCAGATGGCGCTGGGCGCGCGCGCGGCCGCCGGCGCCACCTGGGCGCTCTCCGTCACCGGCATTGCCGGGCCGGACGGCGGCACGGCGGAGAAGCCCGTGGGCACGGTGTTCATCGGCCTTGCCGGCCCCGGCGTCGCCGATGCGCAAAGGTTTCAGTTTCTGGGCGACCGGTCCTGGATTCGCACCCTCAGCTGCCAGCACGCGCTGAATACGCTGCGCCTCGCGCTCATCCCCTAAAACCAGAAGGCTTACAAAGGAGTACCGCCATGCAGATTTACGTGTTCCGAAACGCGGAGGAAGTCGCCTCCGCCGCGTCCATGGTGTTTGCCGCGCAGCTCTACCAAAAGCCCGACAGCGTGCTGGGCCTGGCCACCGGCTCCACGCCCATTCCCACCTACCGGGCGCTCATCGACCTGGCCCAGCGGGGGCTTGCCGACTTCTCCCGCGCCCGCACCTTCAACCTGGACGAGTACGTGGGCCTGGCGCCCGACCATCCCCAGGCCTACCGCCGCTTTATGGACGAGCAGCTGTTCCGGCACATTCCCATCCATCCGGACAATACCCACGTGCCCTCGGGCCTGGGCGACCCGGCGGAAAACGCCCGCGCCTACGACCGGATGATCGAGGCGGCGGGCGGCATCGACCTGCAGCTTCTGGGCATCGGCCACAACGGCCACATCGGCTTTAACGAGCCCGCGGAGGACTACACCTGGGGCACCCACGTGGTCACGCTGACCGACTCCACCCGGGAGGCCAACGCCCGCTGGTTTGACGACCCGGAAAAGATGCCCCGCGAGGCCATCAGCCTGGGCATCGGCGGCATCATGAAGGCCCGGCGGGTGCTGCTCATCGCCACCGGGGCGGACAAAGCCGGCGCGGTGGCCCGCGCGGCGAAGGGGCCGGTATCGCCGGACAGCCCTGCGTCCATTCTGCGCTTCCACCCCAACGCGCAGCTGATGCTGGACGGGGCGGCCGCGTCGGAGCTGCAAAATCTGTAACAGAGAGTTAATGTTCGGAAGGAGTTTCGGGCGTCCATATAGAATATACCATCATACCCCCTGAGAGGAGGCGGTGCCCATGGGCGATAATCCCCGCACCCAATCCGGTAAAATAAAATTTCGGGAGGCTTGAACGATGCGTATTTCAATTACGGGCAGAAACCTGGATATTTCCGACGGATGGCGCGCCAAAATAGAAAAAAAGGTCGGCAAGCTGGACAAGTACCTGCGCGATGACGCCGAGGTCCAGGTTCGCCTTTCCCAGGAGCACGGCACGCGCAAGTCCGCGGAGATCACGATTCTGCTGGCGGGTTCGCTCCTGCGGGCCGAGGAAACCGGGCCGGAGGCCAACGCCTGCCTCGACAAGGTGATGGACAAGATCGTCCGCCAGATCCACCGCCACCGCACCAAGATTGAAAAGCGGCTGCGGGCCGGAGCCTTTGAGGTGCCGGAGCTGGCCGAGCCGGTGGACGAGGCCCCCGAGACCCACAAGGTGGTGCGCACCAAGCGCTTCAGCGTCAAGCCCACCAGCGTGGACGAGGCCATCACCCAGATGGAAATGCTGGGCCACAACTTCCACCTGTTCCTCAACGAGGATACGAACACCTACAGCGTGGTGTACCGCCGCGAGGACGGGGATTATGGCCTGCTGGAGCCCACCAATGCGTAGCGCAGGCCTTCCCGCGGGTTGACTGCATCAAGGGCCGCCCGGCGCAAACGCGCCGGGCGGCTTTAACCCATCCCCCTGCGGGCGCGCTACGCCCCGTGCCCGCCGCAGCCCGCGGGCGCGATCCCGTCCGCCGCGACGCGCATCAGAAGGCCCGTCTGCCCCCATTCGTCCCGCGCCTCGCCCTCGGGCGCAAAACCGTAGCGGGCGTAGAAGGCCGCGTCGCCGGGGCGGACCAGCGCGCACACCGCCGGCGCGTTCAATTCCTGCGCGCGAAAGATGAGCATCCGCATGACGAGGTCTCCCAGGCCCTTTTTGCGCCGCGCGGGCAGCACGCCGACGCAGCCGATCACAAAGCGGTCCTCGTCCAGGTACAGCCGCCCGCCGCCGGCGGGCGCGCCGTCCTCGTCAAACGCCAGCGCGTAAACGGCCATCCGGTCATGGCAGTCCTCGCCGGACTTCAGGCCCTCGGCCCGGGCCACCGCCTGGCGCAGCGCTAAGACCTGCGCGCAATCGTCGGCGGAAGTCAGATATTTTCCCCGAATCATCGTACCCTCCCGGCGCGGCGGACTTTGCGGCCGCGCACTGAATGAATTCGCAAAGGAGCGTGAACCCATGACCCCCGAAATGACCCGGCGCATCAACGAACTGGCGCGCCTCGCCCGGGAGCGGGCGCTCACCCCGGAAGAAGAGGCGGAGCGCGCCGCGCTGCGCCGGCAGTACGTCGAACACTTCAAGGCGGGCACCCGGCAGGCGCTGGACAGCACCCTCGTCCAGTATCCGGACGGCAGCCGCCTGCCGCTCAGGGAGGCCTTGAAGCGTCCCGGCCCCAAGGGGGGCTAAGGCACCTACGGCCGCGCGGGCGGGTTCGGCGTGTAAAACACGTAGGACCCCTTGCCGCCGTACTTGGCGGAGTACATCGCCTGGTCGGCCTTTTCAAGCAGCGTTTCGTAACGCGCGCCGTCCTGCGGGAATCGGGCGACGCCCACCGATACCGAGATGGGCGTTCGCTCCGACCGGATGCAAAACCCCTGCTGCATCACGGAGATCAACCGTTCCACGTTGACGATGATGCCCTCGTCCGAGCGCACCCGGTCCAGGTATACCACAAATTCGTCGCCGCCGATGCGCCCGGCGATGTCCGTTTCCCGGATGTTGGTGTGCACGGCCCGGCCCATCATGCGCAGCACATCGTCGCCGTAGCCGTGGCCGTGGGTGTCGTTGAACTCCTTGAAGTCGTCAATGTCGATGTAGAGCAGCGCGCCGCCCACCTCGTCACCCTCCATCAGCCGCTGCGTAATGCGGCGCTCGGTTTCGACGCGGTTGAGAAGGCCGGTCAGCACGTCGCGCGTGGCCTGCTCCCTGAGGCGGCAGGTCTCCCGCACCGCCTGATCGATGTTGGTGAGCTTGCCCAGCGCGCGGATGCACCGGTCAGGCGCATCGCCGGACCACAGCGTGCGGATGACAACCTCGTACCATTCATACCAGCCGCGCTTGGTGAGCAGCCGAAGATCCACCTTGATGGTGGGCGTTTCCGGCGAAATGGCATGAACCGCGTCCTCCAGCACCTCCCGGTCTCCGGGATACAGGTAGCGGTCCGCCGATTCGCCGCCCACCGCATTCTCCACCACGGTCTCGCCGTCGAAGTGGTCGGAAAACCGCCCGGAGAAGATCAGCACATCCCGCCCGCAGTCGTAGTCGATCAGCACCTCGCCCGAGAGCGACGCATAGGTCTTGTATTGTTCGCGCTCGTGCTCCAAGAGCTTGAGCATCCGGGACGGAATATGATCCGGCGCATCGCCGGATGCGTCGCCCGGCGCGGGATCGCCGCTTCGCGTCATTTCGTCCAGCGCGGCTTTCAGGCGCGCCTCGATCAGCCGCAGGGTGAACAAAAGCTTTGGATTGAACGCGCCGCAGTCGCCCGCCTCGATCATGGCCAGCGCCTGTTCGTGGGTAAAGGGCGGCTTGTACACGCGCTCGCTGGTCAGCGCCTCGTACACGTCCGCCAGCGCCACAACCTGCGCCCAGATGGGAATATCGTCCCCCGCGACGCCGCGGGGGTAACCGTTGCCGTCCCACCGCTCATGGTGGCCCACGCATATGTCGCGGCAATAGGCGAAAAAGCGCTCGCCGCCTGTGGCCGAGATGCGCTCGATGACCTTCGCGCCGTAAAGGGTGTGGCGCTTCATGATCTCAAACTCCTCGTCGCTGAGGCGGTCCGGCTTGTTCAGGATGGATTCCGGCACCGCGATCATGCCCACGTCGTGCAGCGCGGAGGCGCACACAATGTCGTCGATCATGGCGCCCGTCAGGTTGTAGTCCACGTAGTGCTTGGAGAGCGCCTGACACAAAAGCCGCACGACCAGCGCGATCCTGCGGGTGTGCTGCGCCGTTTCGCCGTTGCGAAATTCCACAATCGTGGACAGCGCCTCGATGGCGTACCGGTTGGCGTTGCGGATCTCGTGGGTTCTGGCCTCCACCAGCTCCTCCATGCTGACGCGCTCGCGCTCGCGCTGGGCCAGGCGCAGCACGCGGTGCCTGACGATCTCCGCGTTGAAGGGCTGCTCGACAAAATCCGAAACCCCCAGGCCGAACGCGGCCGCCGCCCTCTCGGGGGACAGGCCGGAGGCGATCATCAGCACCGGAACGCCGGGCAGGTACCCCCGTGCGTGCATCTCCCGGAGCATGTGAAAGCCGTCCATCCCCGTCAGGTCGATGGCCAAAAAGACCAGCGCGATCCGGTTTTTGTTGTGTTCGAACAGCTCCAGCGCGCCGGGCGCGTCGCAAGCCTCCAGCAGTTCATAGCGCCCGCAAAACATCGCGCGCAGAACTTCCCGATTGTGCTCCACATCGTCTGCAATCAGCAGCGCGGGTGTATCTGCGTCCATCGATGGCACCCCCTCAAGCCGCGTCGAAGCGCCCGAAGGCACAGTGACGGCGCTCGGCTCTCCGTGTTCTGGTTGATGGTCGGCCATGTACATATTACCACTTTGCAAGCGAAAAGTGTTGGCTTGGAAATTATTTTTAACGATAAACGATAAAAAGCATTTCAATCCCGTAAAGATTGCGCCTGGATTATGGGATGGCGGGGCGGCGCAGCCTCGCCCACAGGGCGACAAGCGGCCGCATGACCCGAAGAAGCGGCGCCCTGAGGCGATCCTCGCTGTCCAGATACCGCACCAGCTCCGCGCCCCGGCCGTCGCGCATCAGCGCGTCCGCCCGGGCGGGATAGTCCGCCCGGAGGCGATCCATCGCCCCGCGGTATTCGGGGTGGGCGAGCATCCTGTCCACATACGCGCCCTTTTCCTCGAGGGTCCACGGGCCGCTGCGGATGGAGGCCACGCACAGCCTGGCCGCGTCGACGTACCGCTTGTCGATCATGCGCGCCATCGCCCCGCTCATCCAGCCGCAGGCCTCCATGCGCTCGCGGACGGCGCGGTTGACCTCAATGTGGGTGAGGTAGAGGTCCGGGTCCACCTGCTTTGTGATGCCCCGGGCGGCATAGCGGACGTAGAAATAGTCACTGTCGTCTATGACTTCAAGGCTCGCGGCGCGAGAGAGAATTTCGGTGACGAAGACCACGTCGCCGCGCATCTTGATCTTCTCGCGGTAGCGGACCTCCGCCAGCAGTTCCCGCTTGTACAGCTTGGCATACAGGGTGCCGATGCGGTTTTTGACGTACAGCTCCGGCAGCGCCGCGCAAAAATCCGCCCTGGGTACAAAGGCGGGGGGCACGCCGGGCACGCTCCACACCGTGCGCATCGTGCGCTCGCTGAGGGAGACGTACCGGGCGAGCACCATGTCGGCGTCGTTTTTTTTCTGGGCGTCCACCATGTGCCGGAGATAGTCCGGCCCGACGAAATCATCCGGGTCCACAAAGGCGATAAACCGCCCGGAGGCGCGGGCGACGCCCTCGTTCCGGGCCTTCCCCACGCCGCCGTTTTGCTGATGCAGCGGGACGAACCGCGCGTCCTCCCGGGAGAAGCGGTCGATGATCGCGCCGCAACCGTCGGGCGAGCCGTCGTCCACGACAATCGCCTCAAAATCGGAAAAAGTCTGCGCCCGAAGCGAATTCAGGCAGCGCTCCAGATAGGGCTCCACATTGTACACGGGCAAGATGACGCTTACCGCTGGCGTGCTCATGGGCCCTCCTCGTCGCTTCGCGCGAAACGCGCCCACCCAGCCCGCCCTCGCGCCTGTTTTTCCATTTTGTCCATTATAGCACACCGCCCCGCCCCGCGCAATCGCCTTGAAGCGGGGCGCGGCTTCTGGTATAATGGCCGCATACATCCGGAAACCGAAAAGAGGATCGCATGAACCCGAACGATTTGATCAGCGTCGTGATCCCCACCTGCCGGCGGGATGCGCGCATCCTGAAGCGCGCCGTGATGAGCGCGCTGGGCCAGACCCACCCGGCCATCGAACTGATTGTGGTGGACGACAGCCCCGCGGACTTTTCCGGGCGGGAGGACGTGCGCCGGATGCTGGAGGCAACGGGCGACCCCCGCGTGCTGTACGTGCGCCATGAGGCAAACCGGGGCGCCTGCGCCGCCCGCAATACCGGCATCGCCCGCGCGGGCGGCGCGTATCTGGCCTTTCTTGACGACGACGACGAGTGGCTTCCGGAAAAGCTGGAAAAGCAGCTGCGGCGGATGAACGAGCGGGGCGCGGACTATGCGCTGATCGGCTGCGGCGCCTGGACGGTGGACGACGGCGCCGGATCGCGCCGGCCGCGCAAGCCCTGGCCCGCCCGCGGCCGCGTGTTTGACCGACTGATCCTCGAAAACTTCATCGGGTCCACCTCCTTTCCGCTGATCCGCGCATCCTGCCTGGCGGACGTGGGGCCCTTCGACCCCCTGATGAAGTCCGCCCAGGACTACGAGCTCTGGCTGCGCATCGCGCAAAGGTACGCGGTGGACTGGGTGGAGGAACCGCTGGCGCTGTACCACGTGGACGGCGGCGCGCGCATTTCCACCAACGCCGGAAGCCGCGTCGACGGACTGGAGCGGCTGAACGAACTCCATCGGGACTACCTCGCGGCGCACCCCAAAGCGCTGAGCGCGCGGCTGGACAAGCTGGTGCCCCATTACGTCCGCGCGGGGCAGCCATCAAAGGCCCGGCGCGCGCTCCTCCAAGCGGTCCGGCTGGCACCGCTGAACTTTGGCGCCCATCTGGCCGCGCTCCGGTGCCTCACGGAAAAGCCTTCGTGAAGTAGGCGACCGCCACCGCGCCGGGGCCCGCGTGGGCGCCCACCACGCTGCCCAGCCACGCGGCGGGCGCGTCGATCCCCACCGCGCCGGAGAGCGCCGTGAGCGCCGCCAGGTTCCCTGCGTGGGCGTAGGCCACGGGCAGGTTTGGGTCAATCGGCTCGCGCTCGACCAGCTGCGTCACCTTTCGGAGGGCGGCGCGGGCGCCCCGCGCCTTGTCCACGCTGGTCACCACGCCGTCGCGCACCTGAATGATGGGCTTGAGTGCCAGGATGGTGCCCAGCGTCCCCGCCGCGCCCGACAGGCGCCCGCCCTTCACCAGGTATTTGAGCGTGTCCACCGCCCCGAAAACGCGCAGCCGCGGCTTGAGCCTTTCCAGGGTGTCGCGAATCTGCCCGGCGTTCCTGCCCGCGTCCCGCAGCCGCGCCGCGTGGCGCGCCAGGATCAGGTGGCCGATGGTGGCGGAGCCGCTGTCCACCACGTACACATCCTCCCGCGCCGCCTGCGCCTTGGCCACCCAGGCGGACTGGCCTGTGCCGCTCAGGTGCGACGAGATGGTGATCACCAGAATCTCTTCGTTCGGATGGCGTGCGAATTCCTCCAGGAATTCCTCGGGCGTCACCATCGTGGTGGTGGGCATCCGGGGGCTGGTTTCGAGCATTTCAAAAAAGCGCTCCCCCGTCAGGTCCAGCTTGTCGCGGTACCCTTGCGCCCCGAAGAACACCTTCAGCAGCATCACGGAAATATTCAGCGACCGCGCCTCCTCCAGCGTCATGTCGCAGGTGCTGTCGACAACGATGTGCATCCTCTTCATCCCTTCGCCGCGTATTGATCCAAAAACCCCTTCAGGCGCTCCAGCGCGAGGGTCAGCCTCTTGATGTCCTCCTCCGGCAGCGCCTCCTCCACCGCCCGGAGCATGTCGCGGTGGAAGGCCCGGTGCCGTTCGTTGGCCGCCCGGCCCAGCGCCGTGGGAAAGACGCGCACCACGCGCCGGTCGTCCGGGTCCGCCCCCCGCGCCAGGTATCCCTTGCGGATGAGCGTGTTCACCGCGGTGGTCAGCGCGCCCATGGAGATGTTCAGCGCCCCCGCCACCTGGCCCATGGTGTTCCGGCCCGCGGCCTCGAGGGCCGCCGCCGCGTCGATCACGTGCATCTCCCTCACGGACGGCCCCTTGCCCGGCCCGGCCAGCGCCCGCTCCTCCAGCGTCAGGATGCGGTTAAACGTCCCGACGAGAAAGGCGTTCAGCCGCGCCCGCTGCGCCTCGTCCACGCCGCTCCCCCCAATTCGTTTTAATTTAAAAATATTTTAAGTTAAAACCTTTCGCCGTGCCACGGCGTTTTGGCGCTGTTCCCGTTAAGAACACAAAAAAACGGCCCCTCGCCTTGCGGGGCCGCCTGGGGGATCGGGGCGCCTACGGCTTCGCCGCGGGCTTGAAAAGGAGGGCGTTTATGATGCCGAAGAGGATTGCCGTGGCGATGCCGGCGGCGGTGCTTGTCAGCCCTCCGGTCAGCGCGCCGATGAGTCCGGCTTCCCGCACCGCTTCGATGGCGCCCATGGCCAGGGAATAGCCAAAACCGGTCAGCGGCACGGTGGCGCCGGCGGCGGCAAAGTCCACCAGCGGCTTGTAAAGCCCCAGGGCGGTCAGAATCGCGCCGGCCACCACGTAAAGCACCAGGATGCGGGCGCTGGTAAGCTTTGTTTTGAGGATCAGCACCTCGCCGACGGCGCACAGCGCGCCCCCCACGAGGAATACCCGCACAAACAGCCAGAACGTGTCCATTACATCGCCTCCAGCGCGACCGCGTAGGATATTGAAGGAATGCTCTCCCCCTGCTGGGTGGTGGCGGGGCTGAGCATCGCGCCGGAGCCCAGCGCCAGAATTTTCCGGAAGGGGCCGGAGAGCATCGGCAGGAAATGGGCCGACAGCACCGACGCGATGCAGCCGCAGCCGCTGCCGCCGGCGTGGGCGTCCTGCTCCGGCGCGTAGAGCGACGCGCCGCAGTCGCTGAGCCGGTCGGCAAAAAGGGGCATGCCCCGCTCGGCCATCAGGTCCATCAGAAGCTGACGGCCGATGCTGCCCAGATCCCCGGTGACGATGTGGTCGTACGCCTCCGGACCGCGCCCCGTATCCTCAAAGTGGGCGGTCATCGTATCCGCCACGGCCGGGGCCATCGCCGCGCCCATGTGGTTGGCGTCCTTGATCTGATAGTCCACGATGCGGCCCGGCGTGCCGTACGTCAGGCGGCACAGGCCTTCTTCGCCCCGGGCCACCAGCGCCGCGCCGGCGGCGGTGGCGGTCCACTGGGCGGAGGGCGGCCGCTGATTGCCCAGCTCCAGCGGAAAGCGGTACTGGCGCTCCGCCGCGCAGAAGTGACTGGAGGCACCGCAGACCGCCGTTTCGGCAAAGCCCGCGTCCACCAGCGCGGCCCCCAGCAAAACGGACTCGATAAAGGTGGAACACGCGCCGTACAGCCCGAAAAACGGGATGCCCAGCGCCCGCGCGGCAAAGCCGGAGGCGGTAATCTGGTCCTGCAGGTCCCCCGCCAGCATCAGGTCCACGGCCTTTGTCGTCATGCCCGCCTTGGAGGCGCACAGCTCCACCGTGCGGCGGAGCATCTCGCTCTCCGCCTGCTCCCAGGAGGCCATGCCCAGAAGGTCGTCGGGCAGCACCACGTCAAAATCCGCGCCCAGCGGCCCCTGACCCTCCTTGGGGCCCACCACGGCCGCGGCGGCGCGCAGCACGGGTCCGCTTTCGTACCGGAGCGTCCGCCGGCCCGCGCGCCTCACGAAAACCACCGCCCGATCGCGTAGTAGACGACGCCGATGAGGATGGACGTGGTCACGCCATAGGCGATCACCGGCCCGGCCAGCAAAAAAAGCTTCGCCCCCAGGCCCAGCACCAGCCCCTCCCGCCGGAACTCCATGGCCGGCGCGGCCACGGAGTTGGCAAACCCCGTGATGGGCACGATGGAGCCCGCCCCCGCGTATTCGCCAATCCGGTCGTAGACGCCCAGGCCCGTCAGCGTCGTACCCAGAAACACCAGCACCGACGGCGTGAAGGCGCCGAGCGCCAGTACGTTGAGATGCAGCACCTCGCTGCCGAAAATCGTGATCGCCTGGCCGATGGCGCAGATCAGCCCGCCCACCCAGAACGCCCGGAAGCAGTCCCGCAGGAGCTTGCTGCCCGGCGTGCGCGCTTCCACCAGCTTTGCGTACCGCTTGATCTTGTCGGCCTCGCTCAAAGCGCCGTCCCCCCCGCGTACACCAGCACGGCGTCCTGATACGCCCGAGCCTCGGGCCGGTTGAGGAGGATCAGCGTCACCACCGCCGCGACGAGGATCACCAGCGCCACCGCGGCCCACAGGGCCGGCTGCGTTTTCCATCGATGCTGCAAAAAAAGCACCCCTTTGCGCGTTGTTCTCCCTCATTATGGGCAAACGCGCAAAGAAATATTACAAAACAGCGCGGCGAAATATGCGCTCCCGGCGAATCCATTGGTTCAGAAATTCACGGCCCTCGTCCGTTTCGTCCACCAGCAAAAGCGCCCGGAGGGCGGCGTTCACAAAGGCGGGGTCCAGCGCCCGGACGCCAGAGGGCGCCAGAGGGCACATGGCAAAGGCACGGCGGTCGATGCGCACCGAAAGGCGGCCGTCCTTTTTGCGGCAGGGCGTCAGCGGAAAGATGCGGCAGCCCAGCGGGCGCGCGTCCCGGGGACAGGTTCCGCCGCAGTAGAGCACGCCCCGCTCCACCCGCGCCCACCGTTCGCCGCGGTAGAGCGCCGCCTCGCCGGGGAACAGCGCCACGCCGCCCTGGCCGTCCTCGTCCGGCCGGCAGCAAGCCGCCCCGCACAGCGCGCCGCAGTCGGCCACGAGCGGCGTCAGGTTTTGCAGCAGTTTCCGGGCCTCGTCCATCTGCGAATTCATATGGCCTCCTGGCGAAATTAGTAGTTGCATTGGTTCGGGGGCGGTGTTATAATACAATCACTTTTTAAATAAGGAGGTGCATTTATTTCATGGCTTATGTAATCACCGATGAGTGCATCAGCTGTGGCGCCTGCGAGGGTGAATGCCCTGTCAGCGCGATTTCCCAGGGCGACGGCAAGTATGTTATCGATGCCGAAACCTGTATTTCTTGTGGTGCGTGCGCGGGGGTTTGCCCCGTCGGCGCCCCGGTTGAAGCTTGAGTCGAGCTCATCGAAAAGGGCGGCCTTCGGGCCGCCTTTTTTGTATGCATGTCCAACCCCGGACTCACGGCCTCGCCGCCGCCTCGGCGGCCAGGATCAGCGCGCCGGTGACGCCGCTGTGGATGCCCAGACCCGGCGGCACGATGACCTGGTCGATGTGGTGGAGCACCCGGTCGGCGGCCACGTAGCCGTTGAGCATGGCCAGCGTCTTTTCACGGATCATCGGAAACAGGAAGGCCTCCTGCATGATGCCGCCGCCCAGCACGATCATCTCCGTGGAGATGGCCACCAGCGCCGTCACGCAGAACTGCGCCAGGTAATAGGCCTCGATCTCCCAGGCGATGTGATCCTTCGGCAATTCCCGCGAAGGCACGCCCCAGCGCCTGTCGATGGCCGGGCCGCAGGCCAGCCCCTCGAGGCAGCCGTCGTGGTAGGGGCAGACGCCCCGGGGCATCGGGTCTTTCGGATGGGGGCGGAGCAGCATGTGCCCCCACTCCGGGTGCACCATGCCGTGAAGCAGCTGCCCCTCGGCCACGACGCCCGCGCCCACGCCGGTGCCCACCGTCACATATACGCAGTTTTTGAGGCCCCGGGCCGCGCCCATGCGGTATTCCGCCAGCGCCGCGCCGCCTACGTCGGTATCGATGCCCACCGGCACCTTGAGCGCCCGCCTGAGCTCCGGCAACAGCGGGCAGTTGCCCCAGCCGGGCTTGGGCGTGGTGGTCACATAGCCGTAGGTGGGGGAATCCGGGTTCAGGTCCAGCGGGCCGAAGCTGGAGATGCCCAGCGCCTCGATGCCCGCCTTTTGGAAGTATTCGATCATCGGCGGCAGCGTTTCCGCCGGAGACAGCGTGGGGAATTTCGCCCTGTCCAGGATCTTTCCGGTTTCATCGCCGATCGAGCACACCATCTTGGTGCCGCCGGCCTCCAGCGCGCCCAGCCGCATCGCACATCGCTCCTTCTGTCCGGTAAATGATATGAATTATACCATGCGCCGGCGCCTGAAGCAAGCTTTCAGGCGCCGGCGCGATAAGAAGGCAGCCGATTCGTTTACTTGAGCACGTTGGCGCCGGCGTTGCGGCCGGTGGCAATCGCCTCGGCGACGGCGTTGCCGCCCAGGCGGTTGGAGCCGTGGAACCCGCCGGTGACTTCGCCCGCGGCGAAGAGGCCGGGGATCACGGTGCCGTCGGCCTTCAGGACGGCGTTATCGGTGTTGACTTCCACGCCGCCCATCGTGTGGTGCACGGCCGGCGCGCGCTTGCACGCGTAGAACGGGCCTTCCATCTCCAGCGCCGCGTTCGAGGGGAATACCTTGCGCCCGAACTCCGGGTCCTCGCCGTCCGCCACATACTGGTTGAAGTTGGTGCAGGTCTCGACGAAAGTTTCCACCGGCACGCCGATCTTCTCGGCCAGCTCTTCCAGCGTATCGCCCTTCACAACCGCGCCGGAGGCGATCAGGTCGTCCAAATAGAGGTGGTAGTTGTTCTTGTACTCCTCGTCCAGGCGGCTGTTCTGGAAGGTAGAGATGATGTAGCAGTACTGGCCGGGCTGTTCCAGGATGGCCTTGGCGAGCACGTCGCGGCGGGAGGATTCATCCACAAACCGCTTGCCGTCCTGGTTGACATACATGTTGGTGCCTTCGCCGATGACGTTGTTCGTCTGCCCGGTCACCGGGTCGGCCGTGGGCAGCAGCTGAATCTGCCCCATGCCGACGAGATTGGCGCCGATGGCTTTCACCATCTCGATGCCGTCGCCGGTGATCGAGGGCGCGTTGGTGGTGGGCACGGATTCATTCAGGTTGCCCCAGATCTCGTCATACTCCATGCGCATTTCGACGTTGGCGCTGAAGCCTCCGGTGGCCACAACCACGCCCTTGGAGGCGGTGAAGGTGTAGGGCGTGCCGTCGGTGCCGGTGCCCGTCACCCCGGTGACCCGGCCGGTTTCGTCGGTGATGAGCGATTCGGCGCGGCACTCAAACACGGTGGTCACGTCCAGATTCTTCTCCTCGATCTGGTTGGAAAGCACCTTGATGAAGCCGTTGCCGCTGGCGTAGCTCTCCGACTGGTGGCAGCGAATCCAGATGGAACCCACGATGGGGAAGGCGCTCTTTTTCCAGTCAAAGCCGATGTCGGCCAGCCAGTTGAAGGCGTCCACGTCGGCGTTGCACATCATTTCGATCAGTTCGGGATTTCCGAGGTAATCGCCGCCGTCGTAGGTCTGGATCATGTGAAGCTCCGGCGAATCAAAGAGGTAGGTCTTGCCCGCAGCCAGATGCGCCTCAAACTGCTCTTTCACCTTCGTCTGCCAGGCGGCCATGCGGTCGTCCTTGGGCTCGAGAGAAATATAGCGGTACACTTCTTCCTTCTCGCTCTCGGTCATCTCCACGGTCTGCGCCAGTTCGTCGATTGCCGCCTGGTAGTAGCCGCCCGACAGGATGGTGTTGCCGCCGTAGGCCGCGGTCTTTTCGACCAGGACGACCTTGGCGCCCTGCTCCGCGGCGGTGATGGCCGCGGCCAGCCCCGCGCCGCCGCCGCCCACCACGACGACGTCCGCGTCCATGGCCACCGCTTCTTTCGGCGCGGCGGCTTCAACCTTCGCGGCCTTGAGCGCCTCCGCGTCGCCGCCGGCCTGAGCGACGGCATCCGCAACCGCCGTCAGGATGGCATTTGAGGTGAAGGTGGCGCCGGACACCGTGTCCACCGCCAGCGACTGGTTTTCCACAATCGCCGCGGGAATGCGTTCGACGGGTGCCTCAAAAAGGCCCTCCGTCTCGCTGTGCTCGACGACCTTTACGGAGGTGATCCTGTCCGCGTCAAAGGTCACTTCTACCTTCACGGGCCCGTTGTTGCCCGTTCCCTCGCCGACGTACACGCCGGGCGTGTAGGCCAGGGCGCTTGTCGAAGCAAACACCAGAAGGATACAAAGAAGCAGGGACGCAAGTCTTTTCACGATTCCTTCCCTCCATCTGCGCTATCGTGCCTTTTTTATTGATAATAGCATATCGAATATGCTTCGTCAATACCGGCACATCATTTTTGTGTATACGATGCTCCTGCCCGCGTGCCATTGGTCACCCTGACAGAATGTAATAATTCCTAAAAAAATGAATGCAAGCATGGGAAAACGGACAAATGACGCCAAAATCCGCCAAAAATTCAAAAGCGTGGAAGCGCGGCGGGGGACGCGGGCGCATCTGGCATGAAAGGGCGCGGCGCGCTTCATTAAAGCCGGCAGGTGGCAAGGCGCCGCCGCAAAACGGCATAAAAATCCGCGGCGCCTGAAAAGCGCCGCGGACGGTACGGGTTTTCATGCAAGGCCCGGAAGGCATCCCTCGCGCCGCGAAAAGCGTCAGGCCGAGATGGTGTCGCTCCTGGGCGCGCCCACCTTGTCGGCCACCAGCGCGATGAATTCGCCGTTGGTGGGCTTATCCTCGGCGGAGAACACCTTGTAGCCGTAGAGCCGGTTGACGCTCTCCAGCCGGCCGCGGCTCCAGGCCACCTCGATGGCGTGGCGCATGGCGCGCTCCACCTTGCTGGCGGAGGTGCCGAAGTGCCGCGCGATGCCGGGGTACAGCTCCTTGGTGATGCGGCCCAGAAGGTCCCTGTCTTCCAGCACCATGCGCACGGCCTCGCGCAGGTACTGATAGCCCTTGATGTGGGCGGGGATGCCGATGGAGAGGAACAGCCCCGTCACCTGCTCGTCCCGGGAGCGCATGGGCGGCGTTCTGGGCTCGGCCAGGCTGTCGCCCTTCATGCCGGCGACCTCCTTGATGCGGGCGTAGAGCACTTGGGTGTCCACGGGCTTCACCATGTAGTAGCTGGCGCCCAGCCGCATGGCGCGGCCGATGAATTCGTCCCCCGCCAGGCCCGTGACCATGATGGCCCGGGGCCCGGCGCCGGCCAGCGCTTCCAGCACCGCAAAGCCGTCCAGCCGCGGCATGATGATGTCCAGGAGCAGTATGTCGGGCGCCGTCTTCTCGATCAAGGCCAGCGCTTCCACGCCGTCGTGGGCGCAGCCGGCGATCTCGATGTCCGCTTTCCTGCCGAAGAATTCGGAGAGCTGGTTGAGTACCGCGTGGTTGTCGTCCGCCATCATGAGCTTGATCTTCTCCATAATATCATCCGCCCTTTCGGTACAGGTTATGCCCGAAAAGGCGGAGATATGACAGGATCGGTAAAGAAAATATCCCGTCATTCGCCAGAATCCCCCGGCGCGCGTCAAAGCCCGCGGCTAGTAGTCCACGAAGGCCAAGAACCGATGATAGGGCGCAGAGATTTTTCTGCCCGGCACGGAGCCGGAGCGCAGGCGTAGCAGCGCTGCGTCAAGCGGAGCGCGACACAGCCGGACAGGAAAAGATCCAGCCATAGCGCGGAAATCAGGCTTCGCGGACGACTAGGCAAGTCCGGCGGCCTCTGTCAGATGGCGCATCGCCTCCGGCGGCAGCTGGGCGTCGGCCGCCTCGCGCAGCGCCTGCACCTGGGAGACCCTGCTGACGCCCACGATGGGCAGCGTAAAAAAGTCCTTCTGCCCGGTCAGAAACGCCAGCGCGATGGCGCCCACGCCCAGGCCGGTTTCCTCGCGGACCTTGAGGATGGCCCGGTAGCGCCGGGCGTTGTCCTCGCTGACGAAGTCGCGCTTCAGCGCCTCCGGCAGCCCTTCCTCGCCCAGCTCAAAGAGCTTTGTGAAAAAGCCCTGTCCCTGGGACGAATAGGGCATCGCGGCCAGGCCGGTTCGCAGGTGCATCCGGTACATCTCCCGGTCCATCTGCACCAGCGTTTCGTCCGCCACGTGGTGCTGGTAGGCGAGGCTCCACTGGGGCTGGTTGACCGAGAAGCCCGCAAGGCCGTGGGCGGCGGCGTAGGCGTTGGCCTCCTCGATGCGGGCGGTCCGCCAGTTGGACGCGCCCACGAGCTTCGCCTTGCCGGACTCCAGGAGCATGTTCACCGATTCCAGAATGTCGCCCACCGGCCGGCTCTCGTCGTCCCGGTGCAGGTAGTACAATTCCACCCCGGATACGCCCAGCGCCTCGAGGCTCTCCTCCATATCGCCAAGGATGCTGGCCCGGTCGAGCCTGGGAATCAGAAAATACCCCCAGGGCGGGTGCGCGCCCTTGGTGCTCAAAACCAGGCTCTCCCGGTTTTTCCGGGCGGCGAGCCATTTGCCGATGGTCTTTTCGCTGATGCCCGGAATGCCCAGGTCAAAATCCCCGTAGACGCGGGCGGTATCCAGCACGTTTCCGCCCAGCGCAATGTAGGCGTCCATCACCTGATAGGCGACCTCTTCCGGCATTTTCGCGCCGAAGTGGGCCGATCCCAGCGCGATGGCGCTCACCTTTCGGCCCAGTTCCGGCCAATCCCTCATCCGCATGCGCAAACTCCCCTTCCGCATTCATTATATCATACAAATCCGCAAGTCGGCCCCGCTGGGCTTGTGACGGCCGCGCGGCTGTGGTAAAATCATACCCAGCAACGTAAGGGCGGGGATAAAGATGGAAAACCGCGCGACGCGCGCCATACTCGGGCTGATTGATTTTGCCGAAAACGCGGGCCTCACGGCCTCCTACGATCGCTTCTACGTCCAGAACCTGCTTTTGGACGCCATGGGCATGGACGCGCCGCAGCCGGATGCCGGAGCACCGTCGTCCATCGCGCCCACGGTCACGCCGCTGGTGCGGGAACTGAGCGAAATCGCGGCGGCGCAGGGGCGGATCGAGGACACCGCCGGCGCACGGGAGCGGTTTGAAACCCGGCTTTGCGGGCTGATCACGCCATCGCCCTGGGAGGTGCGCACAAAGTTCTCCACGCTGTACCGGGAGGCGGGCCCCGAGGCCGCCACCCACTGGTTCTACCACGTGTGCCGCGCGTCGGACTACATCCGTGTGGACCAGATCGCCCGGAACGTGCGCTTTTTCGCGCCGTCGCCGGCGGGGGAGCTGGAGATCACCATCAACCTCTCCAAGCCCGAAAAAGACCCCCGCGACATCGCCGCCGAGCGCAAAAAGGCGCAGGTGGGCTACCCCCGCTGCCTTCTGTGCGTGGAAAACCCCGGCTACGCCGGCCGCGCGGGCTACCCCGCGCGGCAGAACCACCGGATGATTCCGCTGACCCTCGCGGGCGAACCCTGGCGGTTCCAGTATTCACCCTATCTGTACTACAACGAGCACTGCATCGTGCTGTCCGAACGGCACACGCCGATGAGGATCTCCCGGGGCACCTTCATCCGGCTGTTTGAATTCGTATCCCAGTTTCCCCACTACTTCCTGGGCGCCAACGCGGACCTGCCCATCGTGGGCGGCTCCATCCTGAACCACGACCACTTCCAGGGCGGCCGGTACACCTTTCCGATGGACAAGGCTGGGGCGCGAACGGCCCTCGTGTGCCCCGATCCGGCCATCCGCGCCGCGGTGGTGGACTGGCCGATGACCTGCATCCGGCTCACGGGCCGCGAATCCGCGCCGATGATCGACCTGGCGGAGAAGATTCTCGCCGCCTGGCGCGTCCACGCCGACCCGGCCCTTGACATCCTGGCCGAGACCGACCAGCCCCACAACACCATCACGCCCATCCTGCGGCGCGAGGGCGACGAATGGGTGCTGAACCTGCTGCTCCGCAACAACCGCACCTCAAAGGACCACCCGCTGGGCATCTTCCACCCCCACGCGGACCTGCACCACATCAAGAAGGAGAACATCGGCCTGATCGAAACGATGGGGCTTTTCATCCTGCCGGGGCGGCTGCTCTCGGAACTGGACGCGCTCAAAAAGTACCTGACCGGCGAAGCCCCGCTTTGCGCGCCGGAGGCGGGCTCGCCCCTTGAAAAGCACTTCGAGTGGGCAAAGGCGCTGGTTGCGGAGCACGGCGCAGGCCTCTCCCCGGAGGCGGCCGTGGCCGCCATCCGGCAGGGGCTGAGCGTCAAGTGTGCCCGCGTGCTGGCGGACGCCGGCGTGTACAAGGCGGACGCGGCCGGGCAGGCCGGTCTGATGCGCTTTCTTGCGCCGCTGGGCTTCCGGGCGGCCGTGTAGGCGGCCCCCCGGGTCCGTCACCGCTCCGCCCAGTTTTTCGCGCGCTCGATGGCCCTGGCCCACTGGGTGCAGAGCCTCTCGCGGGTGGAGGAATCAATGGCGGGGGTGAATCGGTTCTCCGGCGCCCAAATGGTCTGCAGCTTGGCCGTATCCCACAGCCCCACCGCGCGGGCGGCGAGCATCGCCGCGCCCAGGGCGGTGGTTTCTGTGACCATGGGCCGCAGCACCTCGATGCCCAGGAGGTTCGCCTGGAACTGCATGAGGAAGTTGTTGCGGCTGGCGCCGCCGTCGACGCGCAGCACGCCGGGCCTCAGGCCGCTGTCGCGGATCATGGCCTCCAGCACGTCCCGGGTCTGGAAGGCGATGGACTCCAGCGCGGCGCGGACGATGTGGCTGCGGTTGGCGCCGCGGGTGAGCCCCACGATGGTGCCGCGGGCGTACATGTCCCAGTAGGGCGCGCCGAGGCCCGTAAAGGCGGGCACCAGATACACGCCGCCGTTGTCGGCCACGGAAAGGGCGCAGCGCTCGCTGTCGGCCGCGGTTTCAATCATCTTCAGCTCGTCCCGGAGCCACTGGATGGTGGCGCCGCCCATGAATACCGAGCCCTCCAGCGCGTAGCGGGGCACGCCGTCCACGCGCCAGGCGATGGTGGTGATGAGGTTGCTGCCGGAGCGGACCGGCTTGAGACCGGTGTTCATCAGCAGGAAGCAGCCGGTGCCGTAGGTGTTTTTGACCATGCCGGAGGCAAAGCAGCCCTGCCCGAAAAGCGCGGCGTGCTGATCCCCCGCCAGCGCCGCCACCGGGATCTCGGCGCCCAGGATGTCCCTGCGCAGCGTGCCCACGATTTCGGAGGAATCCACCACCCGGGGCAGGAGCGCCCGCGGGATGTTCATGGCCCGGAGCAGGAGCGGGTCCCACTCCTGGTCGTAGATGTTGAAGAGCATGGTGCGGGCGGCGTTGGTGGCGTCGGTCACGTGCACGCGCTCGTTCGTCAGGTGGTAGGCCAGCCAGGAATCCACCGTGCCGAAGCACAGTTCGCCCGCGTCCGCCCGCGCCCGGGCGCCGTCCACGTGCTCCAGCAGCCATTGCAGCTTGGTGCCGGAGAAGTAGGCGTCCGCGACGAGGCCGGTATGGTCGCGGATGACCGAACCCATGCCGTCCTGCTTGAGCCGCTCCACCAGCGGCGCGGTGCGGCGGCATTGCCACACGATGGCGTTGTACAGCGGCCGGCCGGAGGCGCGGTCCCACAAAAGCGTGGTTTCGCGCTGGTTGGCGACCCCCACCGCCACGATGTCTCCGGGATCGACCCCGGCTTCCCGGACCACCGCGCGCAGCGCGTCGATCTGGGTGGACAGAATATCCTCCGGGTCGTGCTCGACCCAGCCCGGCTCAGGATAGAGCTGCGCAAACTCAATGCCGTGGGCCGCCACCAGCGCGCCGGTTTCGTCAAACAGCACCGCGCGGGAACTGGTGGTCCCCTGGTCCAGCGCCACCACGTACTTCATGCCGCTTTCCCCTCTCGCTTAAAAACGATTCCGGCATAGCAAAGCTGCCGGAATCGAGAGAATGGTCCTCAGCCGGGCGTATCGGAGTCCGGCGCCGCATCCGTCTGGGCAATGTCTGCGCCCGGCGTCTCCTGGGCGGCGTCCGCCGCCTGGGTGGGCTCGGGCGTCACCTCCATCAGGGCGGTGGGCTCCGGCTCCGGCGTCCCCTCCATCAGGGCGGTGGGCTCCGGCTCCGGCAGGATCAGGCTCAACTGCCCCACCGCCGCGCGCAGGCCGCCCAGCGAGATCAGCCGGCTGGCTTCCAATTGCCTCAGCGCCAGCACGCACACGGCCAGCAGCAGGATCAGCAGCACCAGCCCCTTCAAAAATCCCAGGAAGCGCCGCCCGCCGCTGACGTGGTACTCATCGTCATAGCGGTCGTCGTCTTCGTCATAGTCGTCGTAGTCGTCATAATCGTCGTAGTCGTCATAGCGGTCGCCGTAATCCTCTTCGTCGAGGTCCTCATCCTGATAGACGCGGCGCTTCTTTTCCCGGGCCGGCCTGGGCGCGCGGCGCACCGGCAGATCGTCGTCCTCGTCCTCCTCGTCGTAGCCGTAGTCGTAGTCGTCCTCCGGTTCGGGCTCCGGCGCTCGCACGGGCGCGGGCGCGGGGCGATGCGCCCGGGCGCGCAGCGGCCTGAACTCCTGCGTCGGCTCGTCCACCTCGTAGACGTCCTTCGCCGGCGCGGGCGCGGGGGCTGCCGGTGCGGGGGCCGCGGACGCCGCAACCGGCGCGGGCGCGGGAGCTGCCGGCGCGGAGGCGCGCACCGCCCCGCCGGCGGCCAGCGCCTTGCGCTCCCTTCGGGAGAGCGAGGGCGCGCGCTCAAGCTCCTCGGAGAGGCGCTCCGTCAGCGCCGCCTTATGGTTTCCCTCCATGGACTGGCCCTCCCCATCCGGCTGCGCCGATTCGTGCGTTGGTTCATCGTCCCGGTCATCCTGGATGCGGGCGCGGAGTTTGCTGAAAAAGCCAAACACCCTGGTCCCCCGGGGGGCGGGCAGGTCATCGTCATCATCGTCGTCCTCGTCCGGTTCGGGGGCGGCTTCGACGGGCTCCGGCTCGGGCGCACCCTTCCGGTCGTCCTCGAAGAAGCCGGCATGCACGGTGGTGCCGGGCTGGGACACCAGTTCGTCCACCTCGCGCGCGTCCACCGATTCAATGTCCAGTATGGGCGGCTCCGCCTTTTCTTCCCGGGCCAGGGCGGCCTTGCGCATGCGGCGCGAAGGCACCGGTTCGTCCGCCGCCGGGGCGGGCGTCGCGGGCACGGGTTCATCCTCGTCTCCGCCGTCCGGGGCCTCCTCGGCTTCCGGGGCCCCCCGGCGCTCGGCCAGCCGGGTGCGCGCCTTGCGCAAAAGCCCGCCGACCTTTTTCAGCGCATCCCCGATGGGGTTGTCAATCTGGGGCGCGTCCGGGTCGTCTTCGTCCTGGTCCTCATCCTCGTCGGCCTCGTCCGCCGGCGCGGGCTGCGGGCCGCCCTTGGGGGGGCGGTAGTCCGCGTGGGCGTCCTCCTCCGGCGCCTCGTCCTCCTCCGGAACGCGGCGGGCAACGCCCTTCATCAGCGCTTTCATGCCGCCAAAGAGGGATTTTTTCTCCTCCGGCTGCGCCTCGTCCTCGTCCTCCGGCAGATCCAGCGCATCCTCCGGCAGATCCAGCGCCGAGAATTCGTCTTCCGGCGCCTTCACCGGCGCAGCCGGCGCGGCCGGGATAACCGGCGCGGCTTCCTCCCGCGCAGGCTGCGGCTTGGGGGAAGCGCTGGCCGGACGCGCAGGTTTGACGGCCGCAGCCTTTTCGGCTTCCTGCCGGAATCGCTGCTCGTGCAGGCGCTTGTATTCGTAATAATCCAGGCCGGGGCGGCGAGGGCCGCCGGGTCGGGCGTTAGCCATATCAAGACCGCCTCTCTTTTTTCGGGCGTAATACACTTATTCTATTATAACATATCCGCTCTTTATGGCAAGGGTTCAATAACTGGAAAACACAAAAAAGTTGCGCCGCATACGATGAAGCGGGCCAGAATGGAAGGAGGAGTTCAATGAACGGAACGTTTCAGCTGATCCGGCGCGCCCGGCGGGAGGGGGTGAGCCTTCGGCCGCCGCAGGTTTTCGGAGCGTGCGACGGCGTCTCCGCAGTGGGCGAAGCCGCTTCCGATCCGGGCCGGACGCCCTGGGCCGAAGCCCCCATACATACCGGGGCCATCTACCGCGAGCTGATGCAAAAGTACGACCGCATCACCCCACGTCACCTGAAATGACCGGCAAAAAGCGGGGCCCGCGGACGCGCGCGGGCCCCGCTTTCGTCATTCCTGCGCCAGGATGCGCTCGACAGCCTCCATTTCCGCCGCCTCAAGGGGCGGGGCGGAGAGGGCGCGGACGTTTTCCGCCACCTGCTCGGGTCTGGAGGCGCCGATGAGGGCGCTGGTCACCACATCGTCCCGCAGCACCCATTGGAGCGCCAGCTGGGCGAGGCTCTGCCCCCGCGCGGCGGCGATGTCCGCCAGGCCGCGCACCTTTTCCAGCTTGTCCCCGGTGATCGAGGCGGGCTTCAGGTAGCGGGGATCGTGGCCCGCGCGGCTGTCCGCCGGGATGCCGCCCAGGTACTTGCCCGTCAGCACCCCGCCCGCCAGCGGGCCGAAGGCGATCATCCCCACCCTTTCCCGCCGGAGAAGATCGGTCAGTCCATCCTCCACCCACCGGTCCAGCATGGAATAGCGCGGCTGGTGGATGACGAGGGGCGTGCCCATCTGCCGGAGCATGGCGATGGCCGCCCGGGCCCTGTCGGCCGGGTAGTTGGAAATGCCCACGTAGAGCGCCCTGCCGCTGCGGACGATGTGGTCCAGCGCGCCCATCGTCTCCTCCAGCGGCGTGTCCGGGTCGGGCCGGTGGTGGTAGAAGATGTCCACGTAGTCGACGCGCATGCGCTTCAGGCTCTGATCCAGGCTCGAAATCAGGTACTTCCGGCTGCCGAAGTTGCCGTAGGGGCCGGGCCACATGTCGTAGCCCGCCTTGGTGGAGAGGACCAGTTCGTCCCGGTGGGGCCGCCAGTCCCGCTCCATGTGCCGGCCGAAGTTGCGCTCGGCCTCGCCGTAGGGCGGGCCGTAGTTGTTGGCCAGGTCAAAGTGGGTGATGCCCAGGTCAAAGGCCTGCCGAAGGATCGCCTGCTGGGTTCCGAAGGGGGTAATGTCCCCAAAGTTGTGCCAAAGCCCCAGCGAAATCGCCGGCAGCAGAAGTCCGCTTGCGCCGCAGCGGCGGTACTCCATGGCGTCGTACCGGGTTGGGGATGGATTGTACATGGGCGCCTCCTTTAAGCATGCCCTTCAGGGCGAAATCGAGAGCAGCGTTTCCAGGTATTCGCGGCTCAGCGCCAGGTCGCGCAAGGGGTCCCGGCCATAGGCGTGGTCGTGGTCCACCACCAGCCACTCGGGGCCGGCGGCGAGGATGGCGGGCATGAGCGCGGGGAGGTTTACGCCGCCGTAGCCGGCGGGGCGGAAGGAAAACCCGTTTTCCTTCCGCGCCACATCCTTGATGTGGACGGCGGGAATCCTGTCCCGGTACCGCCGGATAAAGGCCGCCGGGTCCCGCCCCGCCACGGCCATCCAGCCCACATCCGGCTCGAAGCGGAGCAGTCCCACCGCGTCCAGCATCCGCGCGGCAAAGGGCGCCTCTCCCCGCATGTCAAAGTCGTGGTTGTGGTACAGGGGGGCGATGCCGGCGGCGAGACAGATCTTCGCCGCGTCCTCGTACGCCCGGGCCAGCGCGTCAAAGGGCTCCGCCGAAATGCGCGCTTCCGGGCAGGCGAGGGCGATGCGGCGGCAGCCGATGGCCAGATGGTCCGCCACGGCGCCCTCCGGGTCCTTCAAAAACGCGTCCAGCGGCATGTGGTCGCCCAGCGCCTCGATGGGCGCCGATTCCAGCATGGTGCGAAGCGCCCCGGACGCCGCGCCGAAAAAACCGGTCATCTCCACGCCCTCGTAACCGATCTCCGCCAGGCGCCTGAGGGTGCCTGCGAGGTTTTTCCGGGCCTCCGCCCGCAGGATGTACACACACGCGCCGATCCGGACGCCGGCGTCCTCCGTCAGCGAAAGGCCATCGCTGTGGGCGGCGGCGTCCCGGAGGGCTCGGAGGGCCTTATGGGCGTAGCCCTCCGCCCGCGCCGCGCCGGTGAGCCGAATCTCCCCGGGCAGGCTGGTCAGCACGTCGTAGAGCGCGTCCAGGTTGTGGCCGCGGTAATCCCAGTCGGACAGCGCGACGGCGAGGTAGGCATGGGCCTCGTCCCGCCCGGTCAGCCGCGCGCAGTCAATCCGCGCCCTAAGCATGTCAATCCCCTCCCGCGTACAAAAGCGTAAAGGTTTCGTAGTGATCCTCGGTATAATAGATCGCGCCGCCCTCCTCGATCACCAGCCGCTTCGCGCCCCGGCTCGGGGCCTCCATGGTGTCGATGTCGCACTCGACGTAGCGGCCGTCCTCCGGCAAAAGCCCCTCGTAGTTGCCGAAGCGGTCGCCGCCGATGCACTTGCCGGGGGCGTAGGGCTCCAGCGCGCCACCGGGCCAGCCCAGCGAGCGCGCCTCGGCCTTGGTGATGTAGTTGCCGGGCAGACCGCCGTAGAGAAAGCGGTAGATGCCCACCTCCACCACGCCGTCGTAGGCGCCGTCCTCATCGATCAGCGCGCCCAGCACAGGCCGGTTCTCCTCGGCGAGGAGGCCGTACCACCAGAGGATATCCTCCCAGTCGGTGTCGTCCCCGGCCAGGGCCGGGCAAAAGGCGCCCAGCGCCAGCACAAGCGCCAGCATCAGCGCCGCCAGGCGCGGCAAGAAGCGCTTCATTCCATCCCTCCCGGCCGATCCGGCTGCCCGGGGCCTACTCCACCATGATGCGCAGAATCTCGCGGTCCGTCTCCCGCATGCCGTCCTTGCCCAGGCGCGCCACGTTGGACAGCGTGTTTTCGATATCCTCCGACACGATGCCCTCGCCCGCCGCAAAGCCGCGCCCATCCTCCACCATGCGCCCGCCCAGAAGCCCCGCGTCCACCGAGGCGGCGATCTTGGCGGCGCAGGAGGGCTTCGCGCCGTCGCAGACGATGCCGCTGGTGATGGCCAGCGCGTTGGTCACCGTGCGGCATACGGCCTCGTAATCGCCGTTTTTGAGGTAGGTAATGCCCGCGCCCGCCGCGGCCCCGGCGCACACCGCGCCGCAGAAGGCGCCCAGCCGGCCCATGCCGGTGCGCTGGTGGATGGACACCAGATTCGACAGCAGCAGCGCCCGGCACAGCGCCTCGTCGGAGGCGCCCATCGCCCGGGCGTAGGTGATCACCGGGAGGGACACCGTCAGCCCCTGGTTGCCGCTTCCGGCGTTGATAACCACCGGCAGCGCGCAGCCGCCCATGCGGGCGTCGCTCCCGGCGGCGGCCATGGCCTTGGCGCGGGTGGGCAGGTCGGCGCAGGAATCCAGAAGCACTTTGCCGACGCCCGCCCCCCACTCGCCGGAGAGCCCCTCCTGGGCGATGCGGGTGTTCAGATCAATCTGGCGGTCGATCAGGTCCTTCACGTCCTCGAGGCGCGCTGTGGCGGCAAAGTCATAGATGCCGTCCATGGTCAGCGGATCGTGGGCCTCGGGCGCGGCCTCGGGCGCGGCATCTTCGCAAAACAGCGTCTGTCCGTCCTTTTCCAGCAGGATCAGGCGGGTGTGCCTGTCGGCCACGCAGGCGGCGACGCGGGAAGACGCGCCCCAAACGGTGATCGTCACCTCCAGCGCGCGGTCGGTATCCGCCGGAACGACGCGGACCGGCACCCGGTCGAGAAACGCGCGGATCTGCGATCGCGCCTCGTCGTTCAGCGCGGCGATGACCTCCAGCTTTTTGTCCGGGTTGCCGGCGACCACGCCGGCGGCCACCGCCGCGGCGATTCCCTTCAGCCCGCCGGTGCCCGGCACCGTGACGCTCTTGACGTTTTTGATCACATTGCCGCTGAGGCGCGCCTCCACCAGGCGGGGCATCTCCCCCAGCGCGCGCCGGGCCAGCGCCGCGCAGTAGGCGATGGACACCGGCTCCGTGCAGCCCATCGCGGGCACCAGTTCCTCCCGCAGTATTTCAAGGTAAGCCTGATAACAGGCGCTGTCGTATTCCATGCGTTCGGCTCCTTTTCCGGGCGATCCCTCCGCGCCCCGGGGCGGGACACGCCCCCATTATACCAGAGCGGCGCCCGCCGCGCCAGCACAATCGGCCCCTCAGGCGGATCCGGAGGGGCGGTTGTACAGGTAGGGCACCAGCACGGTGGCGATGTTCCGATGGCGCACCAGGCTTCGCTCGAGAAAAAAGGTGGTCTGGTTGTGGTAGATCGCGTCCCGCCAGCCGGAACCCACGAACTTGGTCAGCACCACCATCAGCGTCTGCCCCTTGCCGATGGCGGCCTCCCGCCGGGTGAGGTACTCTTCCAGCGGCGGCAGAATCTGTCGGTAGGGCGCGCTCAGCACCATCAGCGGGATCGGGATGCCCAGGTCCGCCCACTCCTTCAAGAGCTTTTCGGTGTGCCTGGGCGTGGTGGAGATGTGCACCGGCGTCACGTCGGAGGAGATCTCCAGCGCGCAGCCCAGGGTTTTCAGCGCCGCGCGGTTCAGGGTGTGGATCAGCACGATGCAGGGCAGCTTGTCGCCCCCGTGGCCGCTCTGGTAGCGATAGGTGTAGCCGTCAAGGCTGAGCGCCCGGAAGAACCGCTCGTAATGGCGGCGCGTTTCCTCCATGAACCACATGATTGCGGGCACCACCAGCAATAAAAGCCAGGCACCCTCCAGAAATTTGGTCATGAACACGACCACCGTGCCCACGCAGGTGACCAGCGCGCCCACCCTGTTGATGACCGACTTGTACTGCCAGCCGGGCTTTTTTTCGCGGATCCAGCGCATGAAAATGCCCGCCTGGCTCAGCGTGAAGGACAGGAACACGCCCACCGCGTAGAAGGGGATCAGCCGGTGGGTGTCGGCGTTGAACGCGATGATCAGAAGGCCCGCGGCGAAGAAGATGAACATGATGCCGTTGGAGAAGCTCAGCTTGGTGCCGCGCTGCCCGAACTGGTGGGGCACGCAGTGATCCTTGGACAAAAGCGACAAAAGCACCGGCAGGCCGCTGTAAGCGGTGTTGGCCGCCAGCAGAAGGATCAGCGATGTGGTGAACTGCAGCGCGTAGTACATGAAGCCGCCGCCAAAGACCGCCGAGGCCATCTGCGACATGACGGTGGTTTCGGCCACCGGCACCACCTTGAGGTGGGCCGCCAGAAGGCTCGCCCCGCCAAACAGAAACAGCGACAGCCCGCACAGCATGAACAGCACGTCCCGGGCGTTGCGCTGGGACGGCTGGCGGAAGCTGGGGATGGCGTTGGAGACCGCCTCCACGCCCGAGAGCGCCGAGCAGCCCGACGAAAACGCCCGGAGAAAAAGAAACACCGTGATGCCGCCCATCGCCGTGGTGGGCAGCCCGGCGAGCTGGGCCGCGCCGTACTCGACCGGCGGCAGATCGCCCCGGAGGATGCGCACGATGCCCGTCACGATCATCGCCGCCATCGCGAAGATAAACGCGTAGGTGGGCACGCCGAAGATCCGGGAGGATTCGCTGATGCCCCGCAGATTCACCAGCGTGATCAGCGCGATGCACGCCAGCGAAATCGGCACCTCCAGGCCCGAAAGCGACGGAAACGCCGCCACGATGGCCGCGGTGGACGAGCTGATGGATACGGCCACCGTCATGATGTAGTCCACAATCAGGCAGGCCGCGGCCAAAAGCGACGCGCCGCGCCCGAAGTTCTCCTTGGAGACCACATAGGCGCCGCCGCCGTTGGGGTAGTAGTTGATGATCTGCGTGTAGGATACCACCAGCACCAGCAGAAGCGCCAGAATCGGGACGCTGACCAGCCCCACGTAATGGGTGGCGGCCAGGCCCAGCGCAGGCACCAGCGCCATCAGAATTTCCTCCACGGCGTAGGCCACCGAGGACAGCGCGTCGCTGGCCATGATCGGCAGGCCCCACAGTCTGGACAGCTTTTCGCTGGACAGCCGATCATTCCCGAGTTCCTTGCCCAGCAGCAACCGTTTGACGCGGCCAAACTGGCTCATTTTCCCCTTTTCCCCTCCGCGCGGGCGCGGGCCCGCCGTCCTTTCCCTGTTGACGGATCATTATAGCACCGGGCCCGCGGGATTCCAACGGCCTTTCGTGTTAAATCTGGCCGCCCGCAAGGGAAGCGGGCGGCCGGGGAAAGGATCGGCGGCCGGTCACATCGTGATGATCTGGTATCCCCTCTCGATGTAGCCGGAAAAGGAGGGATGCCCCAGCATGTCGCCCAGCAGCGCAATGCCGGAGGCCTCGTTGTAGGCCAGCACGCCCATCTGGTGGGAGCAGGCGCGGCACGCGCCGTCGATCAGCCCCGCGTCCCGGGCCTTCTGAAAGAGTTCGTCGCCCGCCTCGGTCAGCGTCCTGACCAGCTTCACCGCCTCGCCCTCGATGATGACGCGGGCCTCGTGCCCCTTTTGGGCGAGGTCGAGCGCATTGATCAGCGCGTGGGTGAAGCACATGCGGTTTCCGTTAAACGCAAAGATCGCATACTTCGCCATCGGGTCTTCCTTTCCGGGCGCGCTATTCGCCCCAGTCCACGTCTTCCAGGGCCCAGGCGGCCAGTTCGTTCATCGACGGGTGAATGACCATGGACTCCGCCACCGGCCGGACGCTGCCCAGGAAGGGGCAGTCGGCGTCGGCCGCGCGCTTTTTCATGGGCCACCGGCCCTTTTCCTTCGACTGGCAGGGACAGCCCGCGTTGATCAGGTACACGAAGGGCTGCACCAGCATCGAGGCGTAGGGGCCGACCACATGGGCGCCCACGATGCGCATGTCCTCGGTCAGGATCAGCTTGGCAAAGCCGTTGTCCTCGGACTTCGGGCTGTAGCCCATCGAAATGCCGGCGGCCACGGAGGAATAGCGGTTGCGCGCCACGCCAATTTTGAGGCCCTTCTCCCGCGCCTCCCGCTCGGTCAGGCCCACGTGGCCCACCTGAGGCCAGGTGAAGATGGCCCAGGGCACCGCACTGTAGGCGGCGGCCTTCTTTTCGCCGCCAAAGAGGTTGCCGATCAGGATGCCCGCCTCGTAGTTGGCCTTGTGCCGGAACTGGAACTTGCCGTTGATGTCGCCGATGGCATAGACGCCCGGCCGGTTCGTCGCCAGGTATTCGTCGGTGATGATCCAGCCCCGGCGGTCGGTGGCGATGCCCGCCCTGTCCGCCTGGAGCAGATCCGCGTTGGACCTTACGCCGGAGGCGATGAAGATCTCCTCGGCCAGGATCCTGTCCCGCCCCCCGGCGGCGTCCTCGACGACGAGGGCCTTGAGGTCCCCCTCCGCTTCCGCCGAAAGCGCCTTCGCGCCGGTCCGCACGTCGATGCCGGTTTGCTCAAACCGCGCCTGGACGAAGGCGCTGATCTCCTCCTCCTCTGTGGGGATGATGCGGTCCTTCATCTCCACCAGCGTCACCCGGGCGCCGAAGGCGGAGAAGATGTGCGCGAATTCCGCGCCGATGGCGCCGCCGCCCACGATGATGAGGCTCTTCCAGGGCTTTTTCGGAAACTTTGGGCCGAAAAAGGTTTCCGGCGTCACGTAACCGGCCCGCTCGAGGCCCTCTACCGGCGGCACAAAGGAGTGCGCCCCCGCGGCCAGCACAAACCGATCGGCGGTAAACTCCGGGGAAACCTCGCCGCCCTCGTACCGCACGGCCATGCGCTTTTCGCCGGTGAAGAAGCCGGCGCCCTGGTATACGTCCAGCCCCTCCGTGGCCTTGAGCCCCTTCAGGATGCCCTCGCTGTGGCCGATCTGGCCCCACATCCGCCCGGAGATCGTTTCCCAGTCCACCTGGGGCGGCGAAAACGTCAGCCCGACGCGCGCCGCCTCGCCGGCCTCGCGGATCAGGTCCGCCGGATACACCAGCATCTTGGAGGGGATGCAGCCCTTGGTCAGGCAGGTACCGCCAAACTTTGCGTTTTCGACGATGGCGCAGCTTAGCCCCGCCGACAGCGCCGCCTCCAGCACCATCAGCCCCGAACCGCTGCCCACCACCACAAGGTCATACTTTTTCATGAAGTCCCTCCTGGATTGATACAAGCATTCTTCCGCGCGCGGGCGTGGGGCATGCCCGCAAAAGGCATTCGCGCGGGAAAACCCGCGCGAATGCCGGTGGCCGTCCGGGTTCAGTAGTTTTCCTTGCGGATCTCAAAGTAGCTCTGGGCGTGCAGGCACACCGGGCACACCTCGGGCGCCTTCTTGCCCATCACCAGATGGCCGCAGACGCGGCATTCCCAGATGGCCTCGCCGGCCTTCTCAAACACCTGCTGCATCTCCACGTTCATCAAAAGGGTGCGGTAGCGCTCCTCGTGGGTCTTTTCGATGGCGGCGACGCGGCGGAAGCGGGCGGCCAACTCCGGAAAGCCCTCGGCTTCGGCGTCCTTGGCGAAGTTCTCGTACATCTCCGTCCACTCGTAGTGCTCGCCCTCCGCGGCGGCCTTGAGGTTTTCGGCGGTGGTGCCCAGGTGGCCCAGCTCCTTGAACCAGATCTCGGCGTGCTCTTTTTCGTTGCCCGCGGTCTTGAGGAAGATCTCCGACAGCTGCTCGAAGCCCTCACGCTTGGCGACGGAGGCAAAGTAGGTGTACTTGTTGCGGGCCTGGCTCTCGCCGGCGAAGGCGGCCTCAAGGTTCTTCTCGGTCTTGGTGCCGGCGTACTTGTTGACGGCGGGTGCCGGGGCCTCGTCCAGCCGGACAAAGGCGGACGCGGGCTGCTTGCAGCGGGGGCACCGGAAGTCGGGGGTCATCGGCCCCTCATGAACGTATCCGCACACCGTGCATTTCCACTTTTCCATGGGTTTCTCCTCCGTTTCCTCGTTGGGCTTGATCGCGTCCAGCAGCTCCCGGACCGCATCCCGGGGGAAGTCCTCCCCCTGGGGCGCGTCGAGCAGCGACTTTAAGAATTCCCGGGCGTTGCCGCTCTGGGGCAGCATGTAGCCCGCCTCGCGGATCAGGTCCTCCGCCATGATGCGGCCGGACTTTTCGATGGCGGCGGCCAGCCTGCCCGGAAGGCCCGCGGCCACGGCCTCCTGGCGCGCCTTCGAGCGCATCAGCCCGCGCATCGTCCTGAGGACGGGCGCGGCCTTGGGCTGCTGGGGCGGATAGACCTCCGGCACCATCGATATGGCGCCGGAGGGGCAGGCCGCGGCGCACACGCCGCAGCCCGTGCATTTCGCGGCATCGATCACGCTGTTCTCGGTGTCCGTCGCGCCGGTGGGGCACACGTACAGGCAAAGGCAGTCCTTGGTGCACAGCCGGATGTTTCGCACGGCGACCATATGGCTACCTCCCTTCCACTTTCTCGAATTTCCACCCGGGAACCTTGCAGACCGGGCAGATTTCCGGCGGCGCGTCTCCCACAAAGACAAAGCCGCAGATGGTGCAGACGAATACGCTTACACCCTCCGGCGGCGCGCCGTCCCGGTAGCGGGTGAGCAGTGATCGGAGGATGCGGGTCACCTTTTCGTCCCAGACCAGCGCGCGCAGCGCGCCCCGGTCTCCGGCGGCGGTGGCTTCGGCGCGGGCCTCGGGAATGCCGGAGGCAAGGTCGGCCTCGACCAGCGCAAAAAGGGCGTCAAAGCCGCCCTCCTCCGCCGGCGCGGCGGCCTTGAACCAGTCCGCCAGTTCGCGGTACAGCGCGGCCTCCCGCGCCTTGTACTGCTTTTCGCAGCCGCGGGCCAGATTGGAGCAGAGCGCGCTCTTCTCCAGCGCGTTCAGCGCCCGGTAGTCGCCGTCGTCGCGGGTGTCCGATGCCGTTTGCGGCTTCGGGGCGGAGGGCTTCGCGGCCGCGGCCGGCGCGGCCGTCAGCGGGTGGAATTCCGCCTTGGGCGCGCCGCACAGCGGGCACACCCAGTCCTCCGGCAAATCCTCCCACCGGGTGCCCGGGGCGATGCCCGCCCCGGGCACCCCCGCAGCCTCGTCATAGATGTAACCGCAGACCGAGCAAACGTACTTCATGCCCTACGGACCACCTCTCCCCGGTTTACTCTTCGGAAAACTCGCTCTTGGACGCGCCGCACAGCGGGCACACCCAGTCCTCCGGCAGGCTTTCCCACTTGGTGCCCGGGGCGATGCCGTTGTCCGGATCGCCGGCGGCCTCGTCGTAGACATAACCGCAAATGGAGCAAACGTACTTCTTCATGAATTCAACCATCCCTTCGCATAATGTGTGTTCCGGGTTATCCGCCGGCGTTGGGCCGGCTCGCTTTGTTATTACCCACAATTCTGCAGGGTTTAACACCCGTGCCGTATTTTTCCCCGCTTTCCGCAAAGGCGGAGGATCAGTCCACGGCGATGGTGGCGGAACCGCTCATGCCCACGCGCATGCCGGGGGCGTTGTCCATCTCGATGGTGACGTCGTACATGGGGATGCCGCCCACGAGCCTGCCGACAAAGGCGATCTTCTTTACGCTGCCGGAAAACGCCTGCCCGCCCAGCGCGTTGACCGTCACGGTGGCGCGCTGGCCGGCGGCCAGCTTCACCACGTCCATCTCGTCCACGGTGATGACCATGTCCAGCTTCTCATCGGAAGCCAGCGAGAGGATGGCGGTATCCTTGCCCAGCGGCACGTTGGTGATGTTCGAATACACCACCTCCACGATGCCGCTCTCCGGCGCGATGATTTCGCCGCTGTCCAGCACGCGCTCCGCCTGGGCGATCTGGTCCAGGATGTCCTGGCGCCTGGTCAGTGCGGACTTGTAGTCGTCGGAGATGGGCACATCCTTGAGGGTGAACAGCGCCGTGCCCTTGGAGACGGAGGCGTTTTCCTTGTTGATGTACTTGGCGGAGTTCACGGTGCCGCCGGTGGCGGTGATGGTGAGGGGCGAATTGATTTCGGCGGGGCCGCTGCCAATCAGCGCGCCCAGGTAGACGGACACGTCCTTGTCGAGCTCGGGGCCGTTGTCGGTAAAGGTGACGGTGATCTCGCCGGTGGCGCCGGAGATGGAGGCGATGCGGCCATCCCAGTCGTTGCCGCGGTCGTCCTTCACCGACACGGAGGCGCCGACCCGGACGCCCGTCATGTCCGTCGGCGCGAAGCGGACCCTCATCAGCCCGTCGGTGGACATCAGCGCCAGCGCGCCGTCCCGGCCGATGACCGTCTGCACGTCTTCGCCCTCGCCGGCGTACACCTTCTTGACGCGGCCCTTGACCGGCGAATACACGGTTTCGTTGGCCTTGTCGCCGGAGAGGGCCTTGACCGCCTTTTCCTGGTCGTCGCGGCGCGCCTTCAGGTCGCCCAGCGTGTCGCGCAGCTTGTCCACGTCGACGCGGGCCAGCACGTCGCCGCGGAGCACCTCGTCCCCCGCCTCGACGGGCAGCTGAATGATGGTGACGGCGGCGGGGGTCAGCACGTCCGCGCCGTCCTGGGCGGTCAGCGCGCCGTCGCCGGAGACGGTGCCCTGCGCGTCGTCCGGCGCGGCGGCGGCGTCTTCCCGATCCTCCGCCGCGCCGGGCACGGCTTCGCCCGCGGGGTTTTCCGCGCGGGGCGTGGGCATCGGCGCGGCCGCGTAGTCCGCCGGCGCGTAGTCCGCCGGCGCGGCGACGCCCGCATCGCCCATCATCCCGCCGATGCCGCGGGTCAGCAGCACGCCGCCCGCCACGCCCAGAACCAGCACAATCAGAACCAGGATCACCGTCAGGGCGGGGTTTCCGCGCTTGCGTTCGGGTTTCATCATATCCTATTCCTCCTTCGTCAGCCGAGCTGAATGGTGACGGTCGCGTTGGTGCCGATCAGGTCGCCCAGGCTGATCCTGTCCCTCAGATCAATCTTCACCGGAATGGTCTGGGTCACCTTGGTGTAGGTGCCGCTGGTGGAGTAGCTCATGGCGCTGCCGGAGATGGCGTTCTGGGTGATTTTGTCAATCTCCCGCACCACGCCGGCAAACGAGCGGCCGGGGTAGGCGTCCAGGCTGACCCGGACGTCCTGCCCGGCGCGCACGCGCCGGATCGCCGTCTCCTCGATGTTGGCCTGTATGTAGATATCGCGGGTGTCGGCCACCATCGCGATCACCGTGGACGGGGAAACCATCTGCCCCTGGGCCACGTCGCACTCAACGATTTCCCCATTGACCGGGGACTTGAGGTAGCCGGTATTCTCCGCCTGGGCGATGATCTGGTCCTTGGTCACGACGTCCCCCTTGGCCACCATCAGCCGCCGAAGCTCGCCGGCCGCGGCGGGGGTTATCGCATACAGGTCGGCCGCCACCTTAACGTTGTCGGTGGTGAGGGTGTTCCGATCCCGGAGCACGAAGTAGCCGCCGACCGCCGCCGCGATCAGCGCGATCAGCACGATCAGCGCAATGAGCGTGGCTCCGCCGGATTTTTTGGGGGTTGCGGCAGTATCCATGAAAATTCCCCTTCCTTATATACTTTTCGCTACTTGTCTTCGCCAAACAGTGCGTCTTCGTCAAACTGGGCGTTGTACAGGTCCGCGTAAAAGCCCTTCGCCGCCAACAGCGCCTCGTGGGTCCCCTGCTCCACCACGTCGCCGTCCCGCATCACCAGGATCAGGTCGGCGTTTTTGATGGTGGACAGCCGGTGGGCGATTACAAAGCTGGTGCGGCCGCGCATGAGCTCGTCCATCGCCTTCTGGATCAGGATCTCGGTTCGGGTGTCCACGGAGGAGGTGGCCTCGTCCAGGATCAGGATCCGCGGGTCGGCCAGGATCGAGCGCGCGATGGTGAACAGCTGCTTCTGGCCCTGGGAGATGTTGGTGGACTCTTCATTCATCATCATGTTGTAGCCGCCGGGCAGCGCGCGGATGAATTCGTCGCAGTGGGCGGCCTTGGCGGCGGCGATCACGGCCTCGTCGGTGGCGTCAAAGCTGCCGTAGCGCAGGTTTTCCATGACGGTGGCGTTGTACAGCCACGTATCCTGCAGCACCATGCCAAAGAGGCTGCGCAGCTGCGCGCGGGAGAAGTCGCGGCTGTCCCGGCCGTCAATTTCGATGCGGCCCCCGTTGAGCTCGTAAAACCGCATCAGCAGCTTGACGATTGTGGTCTTGCCCGCGCCGGTGGGGCCGACGATGGCCACCTTCTGGCCGGGCCTGGCCAGCGCGGAAAAGTCCCGGATGACGATGTTCTCCGGATCGTAGCCGAAGCGCACGTGGTCAAACCGCACTTCGCCCTTGATGCGGGCGAGCTCCGCCGCGTCGACGGCGCTGGGGTCCGGGCTCTCCTCCGGCTCCTCCAGGAATTCAAACACCCGCTCCGCCGCCGCGACGGTGGACTGGATGGTGTTGGAAATGGACGCCAGCTGGGCGATGGGCTGCGTGAAGGAGCGCATGTACTGGATGAAGGACTGGATGTCGCCGATATCCACCACTTTTTTCACCGCCAGATACCCGCCCAGTACGCACACCGCCACGTAGCCGAAGTTGCCGATGGTGTTCATCACGGGCATCATGACCGAGGACATGAACTGGCTCCTGGCGGCGGTGCCCCGGAGCGCCTCGTTGTCCTTTTCAAAGGCGCGCGCGGCCTCCGCCTCGCCGCCGAAGGCCTGGACGATGTTGTGGCCGCCGTACATCTCCTCGATCTGCCCGTTGAGCGAGCCGAGGTAGCGCTGCTGCGCCACGAAGTAGCCCTGGGAGCGCCGGACGATGAACACCATCGCCGCGCCGGACACCGGCAGTACGACGAGCGCCAGGAGCGTCATCTGCCAGCTGATGGAAAGCATCATCCCCAGGATGCCCGCCACCGTCACAAAGGAGGTCACCAGTTGGGTCAGGCTCTGGTTGAGCGTCTGGTTGACCAGGTCCACGTCGTTGGTGATGCGGGAGAGCACCTCGCCGTGGGTCAGCCGGTCAAAGTAGGCCAGCGGCAGGCGGTTGATCTTTTCGGAGATATCGCGGCGCAGGCGAAACGTCAGATCGTTGGCCACGCCGGACATGATGTAGCCCTGCACGTAGGAGCAGACCGCCGAAACCACGTACAGCGCGGCCATCCAGGTGAGGATCCGGGTAATGTAGGCCATGTCGGTCAGAAGCCCCGTGCCCGCGTACCAGGCGATGAGCCCCTCCACCAGCTTGGTGGTCACCTTGCCCAGCAGCTTGGGCCCGACAATGGAGAACACCGTGGAGGCCACCGCGAACACCATCACGGCGAGGATGCTGATCCGGTAGGGCGCGAGCCGTCCGGCCAGCGTCCGGAGCGATTTCCCGAAGTCCTTCGCCTTCTGGGGCGGCGCGCCGCCCGCCATGGGGCCGCCGTGGCCCATCCGCATCCGGGGCGCCGGAGTGCCCTTTTCCTGCCGCCCGTTCATTTGAGCAATTCCTCCTCACTGAGCTGCGAAGCGGCGATTTCACGGTAGACCGGGCAGCTTTCCAGCAGCGCCCGGTGGGTACCCACGCCAACGATCCGCCCGCCGTCCAGCACCACGATCTGATCCGCGTTCATCACCGTGGACACCCGCTGGGCCACGATCAGGATCGTCGCCCCCGCAAGCTCCCGGCCCAGCGCCTCGCGCAGCCGCGCGTCGGTCTTGAGGTCCAGCGCGGAAAAACTGTCGTCAAAGGCGTAGATGGGGGCGTCCTTGGCGATGGCGCGGCCGATGGACAGCCTCTGCTTCTGGCCGCCGGACACATTGGTGCCGCCCTGGGCGATGGGGTCCTCGTAGCCGTCGGGTTTTCCCTCGATGAAGTCCGCCGCCTGGGCGATGGCCGCGGCGCGCCGGACGGCGTCCATGGGCATCGCCGGGTCCGAATAGGCCAGGTTGGAGCGGATCGTGCCGGAGAACAGCACGCTCTTTTGCGGCACGTAGCCGATCTTTCCGCGAAGATCCGAAAGGCGCACGCTCCGGATGTCCCGCCCGGAGACCAGGATGCGCCCGCCGGTCACATCATAAAAGCGCATCAGAAGGCTCATCAGCGTGGACTTGCCGCTGCCGGTGGCGCCGATGAAGGCGGTGGTGGTCCCGGGCCGCGCGGTAAAGTCAATGCCGCTGAGCACGTCGTCCTCGCCGCCGGGGTAGCGGAAGCAGACATCCTCAAAGCGCACCTCGCCGACGAAGGGTTCCGCAAACGCCTCGGGCCGCTCCGGGTCCAGGATGGTGGGCTCTGTCTCCAGCACTTCCTGGATGCGGTCGCTGGATACGATGGCCCGGGGCACCAGGATGAACATCATCGCCAAGAACAGGAACGCCATGATGATCTGCATCGCGTATTGCATGTACGCCATCATGTCGCCGATCTTCATGTCAAAGGTGGTCACCTGCCGGGCGCCGACCCATACGATGGTCAGCGTGGTCAGGTTCATGATGAGCATCATCGCGGGCATCATCACGCTCATCGCGCGGTTGACAAAGAGGTTCGTCCCCGCAAAATCCGCGTTGGCCTTGTCAAAGCGCGCCTCCTCAAACCGCTGGGTGTTGAACGCGCGGATGACCAGCATGCCCTCCAGGTTCTCCCGGGCGACGCGGTTGATGCGGTCCAGAAGGTTCTGAATGGACATGAACCGCGGCATGACCAGCGCCAGCAGCAACAGGATCAGCCCGATCAGGCAGATTACCGCGATGGCGATGATCCAGGTCATCGAAGCGGACTTCTGCACCGCGTGGATCACACCGCCCACGCCCATGATGGGCGCGTAGAACACAAAGCGGATCGCCATCACCAGAAGCGTCTGCACCTGCGTCACGTCGTTGGTGGTGCGGGTGATGAGCGACGCCGTGGAAAACCGGTCAAACTGCGCGTTTGAAAAGGACTCCACCTTCTGAAAGACGCGGCTGCGCAGATCGCCCGCCACGTTGGCCGCCACGAAGGCCGCAATGTAGCCCACCAGGATCGACGCCCCCGCGCTCGCCAGCGAGATCAGCAGCATCTTGCCGCCCATCTGCCAGATGTAGGGGATGTTTGAATCCATGACACCGGTGTTGACGATGTCGGACATGTAGTCCGGCAGCGTCAGATCGCAAATCGCCTGCACGAAAAGAAGCGCCACCGCGATCAGCACATAGCCGGTGTAGGGGACCAGGGTGCCAGCCAGTTTCTTCAATACACCCTCACGCTTTCCGCTGAAATTCAATCTTTGCGCCGGCCAGAAACTTCTCCATCAGCTCGAGAAACCGCTCGGCGTCCGCCCGGCCCATGTTCTCCAGGATGTTGCCGATCCGCTCGACGCCCTCCTCGAAGATTTCCTGCATCTTCCGGCGGCCCTCGTCCGTCAGGTCGATGACCGTCTGCCGCCGGTTGTCCGGGTCAATCGACCGGCGTATCCACCCCTTTTCCTCCATGGTGCCCAGCGTCTGCGAAACCGAGGATTTCGACAGGCCCATCCGGGCGCTCAACCCCGTGGTCGACGCGCGCTCCCCGTGCCTTTCGCACCCTTCAATCAGGTGCAGGATGGGCATTTCGCTGTGGGTGATGCCGCCAAAGGGCTTGGACTGCATCAGATAGCGGCGCATGTCCCCGGTAACGGTAAAAAAGCGCTCGGCCAGCTGTCGCTGTTGCTCCATAAGCTCCCTCCGTTCGTAGGGAAAACAGTTTATATGCTAAACTGTTTCCGTGCTTCACATTATAGGGTCGGCGGCGCGCCCCGTCAATGCCCCGGCGCAAATTTTCCGAAGGTGCCCGCTTTCCGCCATAATTTTCCGGACACAAACCCGCCGCCGGCATCAAGCCGGCGGCGGGTTCAGGGCGATTCCGGGGGGGCCGGGGCCTTCGTCAGAGCAGGCTGTACAGCAGCCGCGCAAGCAGCGACACCAGCGTTGAAACCCGGATCCCCAGCCTGTCCGTGATCAGCCGCGTGATCAAAGCGGGCTCCCGGGCGGCGGTGATGCCCAGATCGCCCAGCGGCACGCTATAGGTCCGACTGTCCAGGGTGCAATGCACGGTGTGTGGGTCTTGTCGCCCTGGGCGGCGCTCAGGTCGTATTCGTTGTCCCTGAAGAACCTGATCAGGGCGCTGTCGGCCGCGCCGGTCACCCTGCCAAACTCCGTCCCGCCCTTGGCGAGAACCACCGTGACGCCGGACGCGCCGGGGGAAGCTGACCGTCAGGTTGGTAAAGGGCACGCGATAGGTTCTGTCTCCGCTGACCGCAATGCCGGTTTCGTTGTGCTCCATGGCGTAGCGCCTGACGCGGACGCCGTAGGTCTGCCCATCAAACACGGCAAAGGTCTTTGTGTTGCCGCACCAGCCGGTATCCATCACCACGCGCCATCCACCAGCACCGCCATGTTCTGCGCGCACACGCCCGCAAAGTTCACCGTCAGCGTCGTCATGGGCACGTTGTACACGCTGCTCGCCACCACGTATGCCGTGGCGGTGTGCTCCATGCTGCCCTCCCTGACCAGGAGCTGGTACACGCCGTTGGGCACGGAGAAGGTGGCGGAATCGTCCTTGTAGGCCTGCGAATAGGTCTTGCCACCCACCAGCCGCACCGCGTTCACGCTCTTCACCCTGGGAAAGTTGACCGTCAGCGTGGCATCGCCCAGCACCAGTTTGTTTACGCGGCAATCCAGCCCCTGGTAGGAGAAGGCGTTCCCGCCAATCTCCAGGCTGACGTCATAGGGCGTGTTCTGGAACACGTAGAGATCGCCGGTGTCGCTGATATTGCGCTTGCTTGCGACCCGTTCGCCGCCAAACTTCGCCTCCAGCAGCGAGGCCTTCATGCCGGGGAAGTTGGCGATGATGCGGCAGACCGGCACATCGTAGACGACCGCTTGCGTCCCGCAGGAAACGTCCGCCTTGTGGGCCATGGCGTCCTTCGTCACACTCAGCCGGAATTCCTGATTTTGGAATACCGCGAAGACCGCCTGCCCGGTGACGCCGCTGGCGGACAGCGACGCGCTCCCGCCCGCGCTCAGCCGCACCATTACGCCGGGAATGGACGGGATGTTGACCGTCACCGTGGACATCGGCACATTGCAGGTCTGGCTCGCGCCCTGAACCTGAATCACTTCCTGGTACAGCATGCCGCCCTTTTTAAGCTTCAGGCTGTAGGTGCCCGCCGGCACCGTAAAGGACGCCGAACCGTTCGCGCCGCTCTGGTTCTTCTTCAGCGACCCTGCCTGCGCGGTCAGCCACACCGAAGCGCCGTTGACATCAAAAGTACCGCGAGGAAAAAGGACAGAATGCCGTGCCACAGATGATTGCTCATGAGGCTCCTCCTTTCGAATCGGGACGGGAGACCCTGCGCAAGGCCCGGCGCGCCGCTTTAACCTGCGCACAGGGCTTATCTGCGGAGTCGGTCGGCGGCAGGGGCGCGCAACGGACAAACAAAAAGCTGCCCAGCCGCGGCAATACGGCTTCCGGCAGCATGTCCGCCATGGCGCCTTCGCGCCTTAGACCGATGCTTTGCATCATCGCCTTTCGACGATTTTGCCCTTGCAGAAGAGATCGGCTATGCCAATTACATTGTATTGTCCATCATTGTCGATTGTTATCAGTTGTTTTAATAATAGAATATATCACCTCCGTCAGGGCACGCCCGCCTCGCGCTCCGCGCCGCATCTTGACAACGGCGGAAAAATGGCCGATAATCATATGCATGCGGAAAAACGTTTTATAGAAGGAGGGGGACGCCATCGTCAGCATCAAGGATGTCGCCAAGCGCGCCGGCGTTTCCATATCGACCGTTTCCAACGTGATCAACCAGTCCAAATTCGTGTCGGAGGAACTGACCAAGCGCGTGCGCATCGCCGTGCAGGAGCTCAACTACCGGCCCGATCCGGTGGCCAAGAGCATGAAGAGCCGTCACAGCCGCAACATCGGCGTCATCGCCACCGACATCTGCGGACTGTTCTACCCCTATGTCATCAAGGGGCTGTTTGAGGTGTTCAACAAAAACGGCTACAACATGATCATCATCGACTCCAACGGCCTCAACGACCAGTTCGGCAGCATCGAGCGGGTGATGGAGGGGCTGGCGCACCTGGTGCACAGCCGGGTGGACGGCATCGTGTTCTCCTCCATCTTTCCGGAGAGCATTGAGCCGCTGCAGATGAAGAAGATCCTGCGCATGACCGACGACCAGAAAAAGGTGGCGCTGGTTTCCATCGAGACGGACTTCTCCAAGTACGGCGTGGATTCGGTGTACACCAACTCCATCAAGGGCGCGGAAAAGGCGACGAGGCACCTGCTGGACGTGGGCTGCCGCAGGATCGGCCACATCACCGGCCCCATCTTCACCCGCGTGGCCCAGGACCGCATCACCGGCTTCAAAAACGAGATGGAGGGCGCGGGCTTCGCGGTGGACGAGCGCATGATCGCCAACGGCGACTACACCCACCGCAGCGGCTACGCCGCCATGCGCGAGCTGCTGAGCCAGATGCCGGACATCGACGGCGTGTTTATCGCCAACGACCAGATGAGCGTGGGCGCGCTGCGCGCCATCAGCGAGGCGGGCCGGCGCGTACCCGACGACATCAAGGTGATCGGCTACGACGACGTGTTCATCGCCAGCGTCATGGAAACGCCGCTGTCCACCATCCACATCCGCAAGCGGCACATGGGCATTGAGGCGGCGCGGCTTCTGCTGGCCCGCATCCAGCGGCAGGGCGACCCGATGCCCCCCCGCAGGGTGGAGCTGGAATCCCGGCTGGTGGTGCGCAAGTCCACCTCCGCCAACGCGCCGGAGGACTGGATCATGGTGGACTGGTAGCGCGCATAACGTTTTTCCGGTGTTTTTCTGTGAATCCACACTTTTTTGCGCCTCCGCCCGACTTTTGCGGCCGTCCGGAGGTATTTTTTTCCGCTTCCGGACAGGTTTTTATTGAAAACCCGGCGTTTTGGTGCCAGAATCCCCCGTCAAACTACACAAATTCATCTAGTTGCCCAGAAAAACCTTGACAGAAAAATGTTTTTCTTCTACACTCTCATTACGCGATCCACACCGATACCGGCCGCGTAGAGGAGCAGGCGAAGTGACGGAGCAGAGGAGCGTCCTGGAAGTCAAAAACGTCAGCAAGGCCTTCTTCGGGGTCCCCGTCCTCTCCGGCGTCGATTTTTCCGTCCGTGCCGGCGAGGTGCACGCGCTGATGGGCGAAAACGGCGCGGGCAAGTCGACGCTGATGAAGATCATCATGGGCATCTACCGCGGCGACAGCGGCGAAATCCTGTTCGAGGGCAAGCCCGTGGAGATCCGGAGCGCCCGGGACGCGCTGAACCTGGGCATCACCATGATCCATCAGGAACTCAACCCCATTCCCGCCATGACGGTGGCGGAGAACGTGTTCGTCGGCCGCGAGGCGCGGGTGGGGCGCACCCACTTCATTTCCAGAAGGGCGCAGAACGCCCGCGCGCAGGCGCTGCTGAAAGAATACCACATGGCGGACCGCGTGTCCCCTTCCATGAAGATGAGCCAGCTCTCCATCGCCCAGATCCAGATGATGGAGATCATCAAGGCGGTGTCCTACAACGCCCGCGTGATCATCATGGACGAGCCCACCTCCTCCCTGTCGGAGACGGAGACGCGGGAGCTTTTCAAGACCATCGGCCTTCTGAAAAAGAGCGGCGTGGGCATCATCTACATTTCCCACCGCATGGAGGAAGTGTTCGAGCTGTCCGACCGCATCTCGGTATTGCGGGACGGCCAGATGATCGGCTGTCTGACGCGGGACGAGGCCACGCGGGACCGGATCATCTCCATGATGGTGGGCCGCGCGCTTTCCAGCGGCTACCCGCGAAGCGGCGCCCAAAGGGGCGATGTGGCGCTGTCGGCCAAGGCGCTCACCCGCAAGGGCGTATTTGAAAACATTTCCTTTGATGTGCGGGCCGGCGAGATCCTGGGCTTTGCGGGCCTGGTGGGCGCGGGCCGCAGCGAGGTGATGCGGGCGCTGGTGGGCTACGATCCTCTGGATTCCGGCGAGCTCTCCGTCGGCGGCCGGCCCGTGGCCATCCGCCACCCCAGGGACGCCAAGCGCCACCGCATTGCGCTGGCCTCCGAGGACCGCAAGGCGCTGGGGCTGATTTTGTGCCGGTCCATCCGCGAAAACGTGTCCATCCAGAACGAGGACCAGTACAGCCGCTCGGGCTTCATGAACCACCGCCGGGAGCGGGAGCTGGTCGACGGCATCACAAGACAGGTGACCGTCAAGATGAACGGCATCCAGGACCTGGCGGGCACGCTGTCCGGCGGGAACCAGCAAAAGGTGGTGCTGGCCAAGTGCCTGCTGTCCAAGCCGAAGGTGCTGATCCTGGACGAGCCCACCCGGGGCATCGACGTGGGCGCCAAGGCCGAAATCTACAACATGATGGTCGATCTGGCCCGGTCCGGCATCGCGATCATCATGATCTCCTCGGAAATGCCGGAGCTGATCGGCATGAGCGACCGCATCCTGGTCATGGCGGGCGGACGCATCACCGGTGAATTCACCGACGTGTCCGCGGCCTCGCAGGAAGATATTCTGAAACTGGCGTTGGGAGGAGCATAAAATGTCGCAGCCGAAAGCGACCGCCGCCGGCGGCAACAAGTTCAAGGGGCTGTATACCCTGCTGGGCCTGGTGGTCTTCATTCTGCTGATGGTCGTGGCAATGGCCATCGTGTCGCCGGTGTTTCTGTCCTCCGGCAACATCATCAACATCCTGCGCCAGGTGTCGCTCAACGGCATTCTCGCCGTGGGCCTGACCTTCGTCATCCTGACCGGCGGCATCGATCTTTCGGTGGGTTCGCTGGTGGCCGTGACGGGCGTCGTGGTGGGCAGCATGCTCCTTGAGGGCGCAAGCTGGTACGCGGCGGCGCTCACGGGCATCCTGGTCAGCGTGCTGTTCGGCGTATTCAACGGCGTGATGATCGCCTACTGTTCGCTGCCGCCGTTCATCGCCACGCTGGCCGGCCAGACCATCGGCCGCGGCTTTGCGCTGGTGTTTTCCGACGGCAAGCCCTTCGCGGTGACGAACAAAGACTTTCTCAACATTGGCAAGGGCGATTTTCTGGGCATCCCGATCCCCATCTGGATCCTCTTTGTCGTGTGCGTGGTGGCGGGCATCGTGCTCAATTACACCACCTACGGCCGCCACGTGTACGCCTTTGGCGGCAACCGCAACGCCACCAAGCTCTCCGGCGTCAAAACAAAGTTCGTGGAAATGATGGTCTACATCATCTCCGCGCTGATGGCGGGCATCGTGGGCGTAATCCTGGCGGCGCGCATCTCCTCGGGCCAGCCCACCGCCGGCAGCGGCTACGAGCTGGACGCCATCGCCGCGGTCGCCATCGGCGGCACCTCGATGTCCGGCGGCATTGGAACGCTCTCCGGAACCATCCTCGGATTTATCATCATCGGCGTTTTGTCGAACTCCCTGACGCTTCTCAACGTGTCGTCCTTCTACCAGCAGATCGTCAAAGGCGCCATTATTCTGATCGCTGTGCTGATGGACATGCGCTCGAAGCGCAAGGAATAGCGGGACACCGGCGGTGTAAATTGATCAACACTTGGGAGGGAATCGAATCATGAAGCGAATGGTAGCCATCCTGATGTGCGCGCTCCTGATCCTGGGCAGCTTCGCGGTCACCGCGGGCGCCGAAACCAAGACCTACAAGATCGCGGGCCTGATGAAGCAGAACGCCGACACCTTCGTCCAGAAGATCTCCGACGCCATGGTGGCCCGCGCCGCCGAGCTGGGCGCCGAAGTGGAACTGCTCATGCAGGACGCCGAGGGCGACATCAACAAGCAGCTCGAACAGGCCGAGGCCATGAAGACCATGGGCGTGGACGCCGTGATCCTCAACGCCGTGGACGTCGAGGGCAGCGCCCCCATCGTGGACATGTTCATCGACGCGGGCATCCCGGTGGTCGAGTGCAACACGCTGACCAACAACTCCGACAAGGCCACCTGCTACGTCGGCTCCGATGACGTGGACGCCGGCAAGATCCAGGCCGAGTTCCTCAAGACCGTATTGCCCGAAGACGCCAAGGTGTGCTACATGATGGGCCCCATCGGCGTGTCCCCGCAGATCTACCGCAAGCAGGGCATCGAGGAGAACCTCTTCAACGGCAGCAAGATCGAAGTGCTCCAGGAGCAGACCGCCAACTGGAAGCGCGCCGAGGCCCTGGCGCTGGCCGAGAACTGGCTGACCACCTACCAGGACCTGGACGCCATCATCTGCCAGAACGACGACATGGCCATGGGCGCCCTGGAAGCCGTTGAGGCCGCGGGCCGCAAAGACCAGGTCATCGTCATCGGCATCGACGCCATCGCCGACGCGCTGCAGGCCGTGAAGGACAGCCGCCTCGACTGCACCGTGTTCCAGGACGCGGCCGGCCAGGGCGCGACCAGCGTGGACGTGGCCCTCGAATGCGCCAAGTCCGGCTCCGTCGAACACGACGACGTGATGATCCCCTTCGTGCTGGTGACCAAGGACAACGTGGACCAGTTTATGTAAGCGCCCGGCCCGATTCGGGCGGGTAACGACGAAGCCGCTATGCGAAACGCTGCGCGTAAGCCGGCCGGACGCATGGCGGCTTCCCTTTCAGGAGGCGCCTATGCTCAAAGGCATTCCGGTCATCCTCTCCTCCCAGCTTGTCAAAACCATGATGGACATGGGGCACGGCGACCGCCTCATTCTGGCCGATGCCAACTTTCCCGCCGAATCCTCGGCAAAGCGGCTGATCCGGCTGGACGGCGTCGAAATTCCGGACCTTCTCCGCGCGCTTTTGCCGCTTTTCCCGCTGGACACCTTCGTGCCCGACCCCGTGCGGCTGATGCGCAACCTGCCCGCCGAGCCCGTCCCGAAAATCTGGGACGAATACGCGCTCATCCTCGGCAAGCTGGACTTTCAGCGCGCCTTTTCCAAGTTCTCCTTCACGGACCGCCTGCCGTTTTACGACGAGGCACGCTCCGCCTTCGCAATCGTTCAAACCGCCACCACTGCCCGCTACGCCAACATTTCGCTGCAAAAGGGCGTTCTCTGACCGCTTGCGCGCCGCAAACGGTTCAATCATTATATTTAAGGGGATATACAGAGTATGAGCAATGAAGCGTTGATCCGCAAAACCCTGGCCGCAGGCGACGGCGTGTTTCGCCTGAACCCGGTGTTCGTCCCCCGGCAGTTCGGCAAGGCCGGCCGCCGGCTGAAGCTGCACCCGGACGACTATTACGCGCTGGGCATTGAGCGCGGCTCCATCAAGGAGCGCTGGTTTTCCTCCGTCATTCGCGCGCAGAACGGCCCGCTGGCCGCGCCCGACGAGGGCATGAGCTACGTGGCCGTGTCCTACGACAGCGACGAGAAGTTCACGCTCAAGGAAGCGGTGGACGTGCTGGGCGAAGCGCTTATCGGCAAGGAGCTGATGGAAAAATACGGCGGCTGGCCGATGTATTCCAAGTTCTTCGACTTTGAAAACCCGCTGTTTCACCACGTGCACCTGATGTTTGAGCACGCGGCCAGGGTGGGCAAGCTGGGCAAGCCCGAGTCCTATTACTTCCCGCCGCAGCTCAACAACCACACCGGCGAAATGAACGCCACCTACTTCGGCTACGACCCGGATACCGATCCGGAGGAGGTCAAGGATCGGCTGCGGAATTACCTGAAGGGCGACACCCGCATCACCGAGCTGTCCCGCGCCTACCGGGTCACGCTGGGCACCGGCTGGTACACCCCCGCCGGCGTCGTGCACGCGCCCGCATCGGTGCTCACCTACGAACCCCAGTGGAACAGCGACGTCAACTCCGTCCAGGAAAACGTGGTGTCCGGCGAAATCTACCCCCGCAGGATGCTGGTGGAGGAATGCCCGCCCGACAGGCAGGACGACATCGACTACATCTTCTCGCTGCTCGACTGGCCGAAGAACGTCGATCCCCACTACAAAAAGCACTACTTCCGTCCGCCGATCGTGGCCTCGCAGAGCGACGCCCACATCGAAAAGTGGGTTTCTTACGGCAACGAGTATTTCGGCGCGAAGGAGCTGACGGTGTACCCCGGCCAGAAGATCACCCTCTCCGACGGCTGCGCCTACGGCTGCATCTTCGTGCAGGGCCACGGAAAGTTCGGCGCGTTTGACGCGGAGGCGCCGGTGATGCTGCGCTTCGGCCGGCAGAGCGCGGACGAATACTTCGTGTCCGAGCCCGCCGCGAAACGCGGCGTCACCCTCGTCAACGAAAGCCGCTTTGACGATCTGGTGCTGCTCAAGCACTTCGGCCCCAACCATCCGGACATGCCCCGGTAAAATTGAAGGGAGGCGCCCCCATGCGATATTTGTTGGGCCTCGACAACGGCGGCACCAGCTCGAAGGCGGTGCTGTTTGATCAGACCGGCCGGGCGGTGGCGTCCGCCAGCCGCATGACCCCCATGGAGACGCCCAGGGTAGGCCATACCGAGCGCGACATGGAACTTCTGTGGCAGGCCAACTGCGAAGTAATCCGGGAGACCATCGCCGCCTCCGGCGTCGACGCCGCGGACATCGCGGGCGTATCCTTCTCCGGCCACGGCAAGGGCCTGTACCTGTGGGGCGCGGACGAGAAGCCCGCCCATCCGGGCATCGTGTCCACCGACAGCCGGGCCTACAAAATTGTGGAGGACTGGTACCGGGACGGCACCGCCCAGAGGGCCTTTCCCCTCACCTGCCAGAGCGTGCTGGCCTCCCAGCCGGTGGCGCTCATCAAGTGGTTTCAGCAAAACCAGCCGGAGGTGCTGGAAAGGACGAAGTGGATCTTCGGCGTCAAGGACTACGTGCGCTACCGCATGACCGGCGAGGCCTTTGCCGAAATCACCGACATCTCCGGCTCGAGCCTTGTGAACCTGGCCACCGCCGCCTACGACGGCGAAATCCTGAAGCTCTTCGGCCTCGAGGAAATCCGGGACAAGCTGCCGCCCACGGTGTACTCGTCCCAGTTCTGCGGCAAGGTGACGGCTTCCTGCGCCGCCGCCACCGGCCTCGGCGCGGGCACCCCCGTGGCGGCGGGCCTTTTCGACATCGACGCCTGCGCCATCGGCATGAACGTGGTGGACGACACCTACCTGGCGGTGATCGCCGGCACCTGGAGCATCAACGAATACGTATCCAAAAAGCCGGTCATGGACGGTTCCGTGAAGATGAATTCGCTGTATTGCCTGCCGGACATGTACCTGGTGGAGGAGTGCTCCCCCACCTCGGCCTCCAACCAGGAGTGGTTTGTCAAGAGCTTCCTGAAGGAGGCCGCGGGCGGCCGGAAGCTCTACCAGGTGGCGGACGAAATGGTGGAATCGGTCGGCGCGGACGAGGCCAACATCCTGTTCCTTCCCTACCTCTATGGCGGCAGCGACGACCCCCGCGCCGGCGCGGCCTTCGTCAACGTCAGCGCCGCCCACACCCGCAGCCACATGCTGCGCGCGGTGTACGAGGGCATCGTTTTCGGCCACCGGCTGCACATCGAGCGGCTTTTGAAGAGCCGGGACCGCGCGCCCAGGGCCATCCGCCTCGCCGGCGGCGTCACCAACGCGCCCATGTGGGTGCAGATGTTCGCGGACATCCTGGGGATGGATGTGGAGACCATCGAGGTCAAGGAGCTGGGCGCGCTGGGCGCGGCGATGACCGCCGCCGTGGCCGCCGGGCTGTATCCGGACCTGGCCTCCGCGGCCGGCGCGATGGTAAAGGTCAGCCGCGCCTACCGCCCGAACCCGGCGCTGAGGGAAATCTACGACCGCAAGTACCGCGGCTTTGTCGCCGTGGTGGACGCCCTGGCCCCCGTATGGGGCAGACTGGAGCGCTGATATGGCCGACGTACGACTGGGCCTCTATGAAAAGGCGACCCCGCCGGCGCTTTCCTGGCGCGATCGCCTCGCCGCCGCCAGGCGCGCGGGCTACGACTTTCTGGAAATTTCGATCGACGAAACCGACGAACGCCTCGCGCGGCTCGACTGGACCGCCGCGGAGATGGAAAATCTCCTCGCCGCCGCGCGGGCGGAAGGCCTGCCCGTTCGCACCATGTGCCTGAGCGGCCACCGCAAGTACCCGCTGGGCAGCCGGGACCCGGCCGTCCGGGCCCGGGGCATGGAGATCTTTGAAAAGGCCGTCCGCTTTGCCGACGCCGCCGGCATCCGCATCATCCAGCTGGCGGGCTACGACGTGTACTATGAAGAAGGCGGGCCGGACACGCGCACGATGTTTTTGGAAAACCTGGAAAAGGGCGTGGCCTTTGCCGCGCGCTACGGCGTTCTGACCGGGTTTGAAACCATGGAAACCCCCTTCATGGACACCGTGGAAAAGGCCATGGCCGCTGTGAGGGCCGTGGATTCCCCCTATCTGGGCGTGTATCCGGACCTCGGGAACCTCACCAACGCCTCGGTACAATACGGCCACGACCTGTACCGGGACATTCTCTCCGGGCGCGGCCATCTGGTGGCGATGCACCTCAAGGACACCCGGCCCGGCGTCTACCGGGACTTGGACTTTGGCGAGGGCCACGTGGACTTCCCGAGGGGCGCGAAGGCCGCCCTCGATCAGGGCGTGGGCCTTTTCGTCACCGAGCTTTGGCACGACGGCCGCGAGGACTGGCCCTCGCGGCTTTCCGGCGTGTGCGCGTTCGCGCGGAGCGCGCTTTCGCAAACGCAGTGACATTATCGGCAAGGAGGGTTTGACATGGGAAAAATATCGGTCATCGAAAGGGCGATTGACGAGGGCAGGGGCGTTGTGCGCCTCGCGCCGACGTGGGTGCCGCGCTCCTTCTGCCGCCCGGGCAGAAGGCTCCGGCTGCATCCCGACGACTACTTCTCGCTGGGCCTTTCCCGCGGCGGCATTGACGAGCGCTGGTTTTCCTCCACCACCCCCGCGGACAACGGCCCCGGCACCCCGGAGGACGAGGGCCTGAGCTACATCGTGACCGCCGACGGCAAGGAAAGGGCGCTTTTGACCGATGCCGTCGCCCACCTGAAGGGCGGCTTCATCGGCGAGGCACTCTACGGCAAATACGGCCGCTGGCCGATGTTCTCGAAATTCTTCGACAACATGGGCCCGCTGCCCCACCACATCCACCACGACGACGCCCACGCGGGCCTCGTGGGCGAGAGCGGCAAGCCGGAAATGTACTTCTTTCCCGCCCAGTACAACAACTACGGCGCGGAATTCCCCTTCACCTTCTTCGGCATCAACCCCGGCGTGCCCAAGGAGCAGGTGAAAAAGGCGCTCCAGGACTTCATCAAGGGCGACAACCACCTTCTGGAGCTGTCCCGCGCCTACAAGATCCGCGTGGACACCGGCTGGGACGTGCCGCCGGGGGTGCTGCACGCGCCGGCGAGCCTTTGCACCTACGAGCCCCAGTTCGCCTCCGACGTGTACGCCATGTACCAAAGCGTGCTCTACTACGACCACGCGGTGCCGGAGGACCTGCTCTGGAAGAACTGCCCGAAGGACAAAATCGGCGACTTCGACTACCTGATGGAGGTCATCGACTGGGAAACCAACGTGGACCCGGACTTCTATTCCAACCGGCTGATGCTGCCCCTCCCCGCGGGCGACGCTTCGGCGATGGCGGATGAGGGCTACATGGCGGAGTGGATCTGCTACAAGTGCGCCTCCGCCGGCGCGAAGCGGCTGACCATTGAACCGGGCCGCTCCGTCACCTACCGGGACAGCGTGGCCTACGGCCTGATCTGCGTGGGCGGCCACGGCACCATCGGCGGCAGCGAACTGTCCGCCCCGTCCATGATCCGCTTCGGCCAGCTCACCAGCGACGAGTACTTCGTGACCGAGCCGGCCGCCAGGGCGGGCGTCACCTTCGTCAACGAATCCAGGACGGAGCCGATGGTCGTTCTGATGCACTTCGGCGACCATCCGGAAAGCCCCGCCGGCAAGTAAGCAACAAGCGCAGAAGCGCCCGGAAGGCAGAGCCTTCCGGGCGCTTTTGCGGATTACCGCGCCGAGATCTCGTCGTTTCCCGGCACGCGGTCGGTCATGGTGCCGTCAAAATAGCTGGCGTAGGCGGACATGTCGAAGTAGCCGGTGCCGGTCAGCCCGAAGAGGATCACCTTTTCCTCGCCGGTCTCGCGGCAGCGGATCGCCTCGTCCATGGCGCAGCGGATCGCGTGGGAGGACTCCGGCGCGGGCAGGACGGTCTCCAGCCGCGCGAACTGCACCGCCGCGTCAAACACCTGGGTCTGCTCGTAGGCCACCGCCTCCAGGTAGCCGTCGTGATACAGCCGGGAGATGATCGGCGACATGCCGTGGTAGCGGAGGCCGCCGGCGTGGTTGGGCGAGGGGATGAACTCCGCGCCCAGCGTGTACATCTTGGCCATGGGCGTGATCTTACCGGTATCGCAAAAATCGTACTCAAACCGGCCCCGGGTGAGGGATGGGCAGGAGGCGGGCTCCACCGCCACAAAGCGGGTGCCCTTGCGGTCGCCCCGGAGGGTATCCCGCATGAACGGCGCGATCAGCCCGCCCAGGTTGCTGCCGCCGCCGGCGCAGCCGATGACCACGTCCGGATATTCGCCAAATTCCTTCAGCGCCTCGTAGCTTTCAAGCCCGATCACCGACTGGTGCAAAAGCACCTGGTTCAGCACCGAACCCAGCACGTAGCGGCAGTCCGGCGTGGTGACGGCCTTTTCCACCGCCTCCGAAATCGCGCAGCCCAGGCTGCCGGTGGTGTCCGGGTTTTTTTCCAGGATGGCGCGCCCGGCGTTGGTGGTGTCGCTGGGGCTGGCGATGACCTTCGCCCCGAAGGTGCGCATCACGTCTTTCCGGTAGGGCTTCTGGTTATAGGAACCCTTCACCATATACACCGTCAGGTCCAGCCCAAAGGCGGCGCAGGCTTCGGCCAGCGCCGTGCCCCACTGGCCCGCGCCGGTTTCGGTGGTGAGGGCTTTCATGCCCTGGGCCTTGGCGTAATAGGCCTGGGCCAGCGCGGAATTGAGCTTGTGGCTGCCGGAGGTGTTGTTGCCCTCAAACTTGTAGTAGATGCGGGCGGGGGTTTGCAGCGCCTCCTCCAGCCGGTAGGCGCGGACGATCGGCGAAGGCCGGTAGATGCGGTACATGTCCAAAATCGGCTGGGGGATCGGAAATTCCGCCGTATCGTCGTCCAGCTCCTGGCGCACCAGCTCGTCGCAGAATACCGGGGTGAGGTCTTCAAAGGCGACGGGCTTCCCGGTCCCGGGGTTCACCAGCGGCTCGGGCTTGACCGGCATGTCCGCGCGCAGGTTGTACCAGGCCCGGGGCACCTTTTCCTCCGGCAGATAGTAGCGATAGGGCACATGCTTCATGATGGCGTCCTCCTCCATAATATTTGCCGGTTGCGGGCAATAAAAACAGTCTGTCCCAGTTTTCATGGGACAGACTTGACGTCTGCGGTGCCACCCGTGTTGCCTTTTTATCGGCCGCTCGTTTCGCATACCAGCATATGCGCTTCGCGGATAACGGGTGAAGCTCCCGTCGGATACTCACGGCCATGCCGCTCGCTCCGCCCTCCGCGGCCCATTCCGCCCGCATCCTCATGCCGCGCTCGCACCGCCGGCGGCTCTCTGGAAATCGGATGATCGCGCGTACTCTCCCGCGTCGCAGGTTTACGGTTTGATTATACCATCCGCCGCGGCCCTGTCAAGCGCCGGCGGCGGAAATTAACATTTTCGCCGGCCATGGCGGCTCAATCCTCCGCGGCCGGCGCGCCCCGCAGCACCTTTTCCACTTCGTCGGCGGGCATGGGGCGGTAGTAGTAAAACCCCTGCACCTCGTCGCACATCCGCTCTTTCAGGAAGTCCAGCTGGGACCGGGTCTCCACGCCCTCCGCCACCAGCTTGAGGTTCAGGCTCTTGGCCAGGTCCATGATGACCACCGCGATGGCCCGGTCCTTGGGGCTTTTGTCAATGCCGCGCACAAACTGGACGTCCATTTTGAGCCGGTCCACCGGCAGAATCTTCAGCCGGTTCAGCGAAGAATACTCGGTGCCGAAGTCGTCGATGGACAGGGTGACGCCCAGCGCCTTCAGATCGCCGAGCACGCCGATGATGTAGTCCGGCTCGCGCATGCTGGTGCTCTCGGTGATCTCCAGCTCCACCTGCGCCGGGTCAACGCCCGCGCTTTTGAGGATGCCGGCCACCTGCCGGACGAGGCCGGGCGCCCGCATCTGCGCCACCGAAAGGTTCACCGCCACGCGAAGATCGCCCAGCCCCTGCGCCTTCCACACCGCCGCCTGCCGCGCGGCGGTTTCAAGCACCCAGGCGCCGATGGAATTGATGAGGCCGGTCTGCTCCGCCAGCGGGATAAACTCCGACGGCGGAATCATGCCCAGCTTCGGGTGGACCCAGCGCAAAAGCGCCTCGACACCGCTGATCCTTCCGGTGGACAGGTTGACCTGCGGCTGGTAGTACACGCGCAATTCGCCCCGCTCCAGCGCGCGGTAAAGGCTGTTGGCCAAATTCACCCGGTACTCCACCCGCTCCTTCATGTTGGCGGAGCAGAAGGCATACTGGTTTTTGCCCTTTTCCTTGGCGGTGTACATGGCGATGTCGGCGTGCTTGATCAGGGTCTGCGCATCCTCGCCGTCGGCGGGGAATACCGAAACGCCGGCGCTGGCGGTGATGAATACCTCCTGGCCCCGAATCTGGACGGGGCGGTGGAAGATCTCCATCACCTTGTCCGCCACCCGCGCAATGTGGTCCGCGTCGGCGATGTTGGTGATGAGGATCACAAACTCGTCCCCGCCGAACCGGGCGATGGTGTCGGTCTTGCGCAGGGTTTCCCGCAGCGCCTGGCTGACCTCCAGGATCAGGCTGTCCCCGCCCTCGTGGCCGATGGCGTCGTTGATGGACTTGAAGTAGTCCAGGTCCAGAAACATCACGGCCAGCGCGGTGCTGTTGCGCCGCGCCAGGTGGATGGCCTGATCGGCGCGATCGCTGAAGAGCTGGCGGTTGGGCAGCCGGGTCAGCGCGTCGTAATAGGCCATAAACTGGATGCGCGCCTCGTTGCCCAGCTTCTCCATCGCGCCGGACAGCACCCGGGCGATGAAGGGCAGCGGCACCAGCTGGTCGTCGCGCCAGGGGTCCGCCCCGGGGCCTGCCTCGACGTACAGGAAGGCCACGGGCTTCAGGCCCATGAAAAACGGCACGATCAGCCAGCCGTCGGTTCTGATCCGCGTCCGGTCTCCGGGGCCGTTCAGGCGCGCGGCCGCCTCGGCGGAGCCCTCGGGCAGGCGCTCCCGCCGGAAGGCCTCCCAGCGCCTGATGCACCGCGCCACGCATTCCGGCGGCGGATCCGTCCGGCCGGCGCCGGCCACGCGGATGCCGGTCAGCTCGGCAAAGTCCTCCTCCACCGCGCAGACCAGCGCGTTCGGGGTCTGGTAGAACTCCGAAAGCTGGTCCACCAGCTGGCGCACCTTTTCCGGCGCGTTCTGCCTGTCCGCCTGCGAAAAGCTGCCGGCAATGGCGCTGATCAGCCCGTGGATCTCCGCCTGGACGGCGCTGTCCCGGATCTGGCGCCGGTACATCCGGCGGGCAAACTCCGCCGCCGCCAGCACCGTCAGCGCCACAATGCTCCGGCCCGCGTAGGTCCGGCCGTCCACCAGCACGCCCACCGCCGGAGCGACGCCCCATAGGTACGCCTGCCCGAACAGGAGCGACGCCGCCGCCGCCGCCAGAAGGCCGTTGAAATTGAACGCCAGCGCACAGACCACCAGCATCAGCGGAAACGCCCAGATCGTCATCCCGCCCAGGGGAACCCGGCCGACGGTGATGAGCGGCGTCACCGCCAGCGACGCGGCGATCAGAAACATCTCCAGGCGTCCATAGCCGCTCCCGCGCCGCTCCGCGGCCAGCAGCGCGGCCCCGAGCGCCGCCAAAACGGCGCCGGACAGGACGATCAGCGCGGAGGTTTCGCCCGCCCTCCACAGGCACTCCAACGCCACCAGCAGGGTGCCCCCGGAAATCAGACCGGCGGCGGCGACCCGGGAGGCCGTGCGGCGCAGGCTGTCGTCCGGAATGGCCTCGCCGCGCCCAGGCAGGGACGGCTCGCGCAGGGGAATCTTCCGGGCGCGCAGCAGCACACCCGCCGCCGGGAGCAGGAACAGGAGCGGCTCCAGCGGCGGAAGCGGCAGGTGAAAGCGCGCCCCGTTGAGCGCGTCAAAGGCGGCCCCGGGCAAGACGGCGGCTGTGAAAAGGGCGAGCACCCGGGCTTCGCGGCAGGCCTCCGGCCGGTCGCCCTCGCGCCCCCGCCGCATCAGCCGCGCCACGCTCCAGCCCACCGTCAGCAGCTTGAACGCCTGGAGCAGGGCGTCAGCGGCAGCCCCAAACGCTCCCGCGCCCGGCGGGAGCATGAGCGCGCACGCCAGCGCGGCGGCGCACAGGTATATGAAGGTCAGGGCCCATCTTTCCGACCGGCGGCCGGCGCCGGTCAGAATCAGCGCAAAATGCGCCGTCAGGGCGTAGGCACCCACGCGCCCGAAACCGGCAAGCCGCAGCCACGGCGCAGCCTGTCCGCCGGGCGCGGCCACAGCCACCGAAAGGCCCAGCGTCCAGAGCGTCAGGCCGATCGCGGCCGCGCACAGGACGCGGCCGGCCGCGTCCTTCGGACCGGGCCGGAGGGCGTAGTATCCCAGCACGGGGCCCAGCCCGGCCAGGACCAGATAGACCGCGGAAAAGACCATCGGAGGATTCATCGCGTCGCTCGCTCTCTACGGCGGGGCGCTCCACGGCGGCCCCGCCATGATTGTCATATGTAATAATTCGACGTGCCACCCGGTTATTTCTACCTTTTCAATGAAAATGACAAAATTTTTACATTTTTCGCGCTCTGGCAAAATCGCGGTTGACAAACCCGCCAGCTTGCCTTATAATAAAGACGAGCCGAGGGGTTACGAACAAATAAGGCTCAAAAGGAGGGGCGATTCACTGAACACCGAGGATTTTGTGACACCCGTTGTTGTCTGCTTCGCCCGTTTCGCAAATAGATAACAGTTGACAACCGAACCCACCTTCTGGTACGCGAAGTAGTGTCATTCCCGTAGGACCGACCCTGGAGAACCGGTTAACCACGATTCGTGCGACCCAGACGGTTCATCCCCTCGCGGGGGATGTTGATTGTTTCCGGGCGAAGCTGCAACCAGACCCGTCAGTGGACGGAACCCGAAAACTGAATACGCTTCACAGCCCGCCGCCTCGCGCGGCGGGTTTTTTTGCGCCCCTCTTTACCCCGGGCGCGCCGCGTGGTAAGATGTGCCCGGGCGCGCCGCGCCCGAAAGGAGCAACCGTATGAAGTTTCTCTTTGCGCCGGACTCGTTCAAAGGATCGCTGGACGCGCTTGCGATGGCGCGCATGATGGACCGCGTATGCCGGCTTCACTTCCCTGAAGCGCAGACGGTGCTTTTGCCGATGGCGGACGGCGGCGAGGGTACGGTGGACGCGCTTCTGGCCGCGTGCCCCGGGCGCGTGGAATTCGCGCGGGTTACCGGGCCGGACGGAAACCCCGTGAATGCCCGGTTCGGACTGATTGACGACGGGGAAACCGCCGTCGTGGAGATGGCCCAGGCCTCCGGCCTGCCGCTGATGGGCGGAAGGCCGGACCCGCTGACCGCCACCTCGCGGGGGACCGGTGAGCTCATCCTCCGCGCGCTGGATTTGGGCGCGCGCGGCATTGTCGTGGGCATTGGCGGCAGCGCCACCAACGACGGCGGCATGGGCATGCTGTCGGCGCTGGGCGCGCGGTTTTACGCCATGGACGGGGAGCCGCTCGAGGGCGGCGGACGGGACCTTGTGCGCGCGGCGCGGGCGGATTTTTCGTCGCTGGACCCGCGGCTTGGCCAGGCCCAAATCACCGTGATCTGCGACGTGACGAACCCGCTGTGCGGTCCGGACGGCGCGACGGCGGTGTACGGCCCCCAAAAGGGCGTCACCCCGGCGCTCTTTCCCGCGCTGGAGGCGGGTATGGCGCGCTACGAGCGGCTGCTGGAGGCGCACTTCGGGCGCGGCGCGCTGAACTTTCCCGGCGCGGGCGCGGCGGGCGGCGCGGGCGCGGCGCTGGGCGCGGTGCTGGGCGCGCAGATGCGAAAGGGCATCGACGCGGTGCTGGAAGCCGTCCATTTTGACCGCCTGCTGGACGGCTGCGACCTGGTGCTCACCGGCGAGGGACGCATGGACGCCCAGTCCGTCCGCTACGGCAAGGCGCCCGTGGGCATCGCCCGGCGCTGCCGGGCCGCGTCCGTGCCGGTGATCGCCGTTGTCGGGAGCATGGGGCCCGGCGCGGAAGGCTTTTATGCGGAAGGGCTGACCGGCGTCGTACCCGCGGTAAACGGCGTGATGACCCTAGAGGACGCCCTGAACCATGCGGAGGCGCTGTTTCTCGACGCGCTGGAGCGCACCTTCCGGATGCTCAAAATCGGGATGCGCCTTGGCCGCGCCGCCCGCTGACCGCGCGCCCGCCATTTACATCCAATTTGAAAAATGAATAAATCCGTCTCAATTTTGCATTGATCTTCCGTCCTTTTTGCATACAATTAAATCATAAATGGTGAAGGCGTCCGCACAGGGCGTTCTTCGCGTGCGGGAGGGATTGCATGAGCCAAGTGGCGTTGCGCCTGAAGGGCATCGTCAAAACATTCCCCGGCGTGGTGGCGCTCAGCGATATGAACTTCGAACTCCTTCAGGGAGAAATTCATGCGATTTGCGGCGAAAACGGCGCCGGCAAGTCCACGCTGATGAAGGTCGTCACCGGCGTGCACGCGCCCGACGAGGGGGCCATCGAGCTCTTCGGCCAGGAGGCCCGGATCAGCGGCCCCATGGACGCCTTTGAAAAGGGGATTGCCATCATCTACCAGGAGACCAGCCTGTTTGAGGAAATGACGGTGCTGGAAAACCTGTTCCTGGGGCGCGAAAAGACCAAAAAGCTGGGCCCGATGACGGTGCTGGACTACCGCGCCATGGCCCGCGAAATGGACGGCATCTTCCGCCGGCTCCGACTGAACATCCCCCGCAACGAAAAGATCAAAAACCTGGGCATGGCCCAGAAGCAGATGGTGGAAATCGCCAAGGCACTGACCTTCCATTCCCGCATCCTGATTCTGGACGAGCCCACCGCCTCGCTGACCCAGCAGGAGGTGGACGCGCTGTTTGGCATCATCCGGGAGCTCAAGGCCGAGGGCGTCAGCATCGTCTACATCAGCCACCGGCTGGAGGAGATCTTCCAGCTCTGCGACCGGGTGACCGTCATCCGGGACGGCCGCTACATCTCCACCCGCGCGGTGGAGGATACCTGCAAGGACCAGCTGGTGACCGACATGGTGGGCCGCAGCATGACCAGCTACTACCCCAAGGCGCAGGTGGAGATCGGCGAAACGCTCCTCTCCGCCCGGGGCCTGGGCGACCGCACGCTGCTGCACGGCATCGACTTTTTCATCAAGAAGGGCGAGATTCTGGGCTTCGCGGGCATCGCGGGCTCGGGCCGCACGGAGCTGGCGCTGGCGCTGTGCGGCTTTGCGCCGCTCTCCCAGGGCACGGTCACGCTGGAGGGCAAAGCCGTCCGGTTTTCCAGCTACCATGAGGCGATGGGCAGCGGCCTTGTGTACGTGTCGGAGGACCGCGGCAAGTACGGCGTGATCCTCAACATGAGCATCAAGGACAACATCGTAATGCCCCAGTTGGAGAAAAACGCACACCTGGGTGTGATGGACCGGGCCAAGGAGTGCGCGCTGGCGGAGGAAATGCGCGAGCGCGTGGGCATCAAGGCGCCGGACACCGACTTTCTGGTAAACAACCTTTCCGGCGGCAACCAGCAGAAGGTGTCGGTCAGCAAGGCGCTGGCGCTGGGGCCGAAGCTGCTGATTTTGGACGAGCCCACCCGCGGCGTGGACGTGGGCGCCAAGGCGGAGATCCACAAGATCATCAGCGGCATGGCGGCCTCGGGCCTGACCATTCTCATGATCTCCAGCGAACTGCCGGAGCTGATCGGCATGTGCGACCGCATCTACATCATGCGGGACGGCACGGTGGAGGGCTGCCTGAACCGGGATGAATTCTCCCAGGAGAGAATCCTCAGCGTCGCGCTGGCCCCGGTGGACAAGCCCTGCAAGACGGAGGTGAGCGCCTGATGAAGCGGCTTCGCATGACGCCGGAAGTGTACCTGTCCCTGTTCCTGGCGCTGATGCTGATCGTGCTGGCATCCTTCGCCCAGGGGTTTTTTGACCTCAACAACCTCATGAACATGCTGGGCCGCTTCAGCTACGTGCTGATCGCGGCCATCGGCATGAACCTGATCATCCTCACCGGCAACATCGACGTATCCACGGGTTCGCTGATTTCGGTGGTGTGCCTCACCATTGCGGCCCTGGGCAAAAAGGGGCTGAGCCTCTGGGCGCTGCTGCCCGCGGCCATGGCCGTCGGCGCCATTTTGAGCCTTTTGAACGCGCTGTTCATCACAAAATTCCGCATCCCCGCCATCGTGGCCACGCTGGCCACCGCGCAGCTCTTTTCCGGCGCGCTGCCGCTGGTGGTGGAAGGCTCCATCTACGATCTGCCGGACACCTTCACCTGGCTGGCCTTCAAGGCCAAGATCTTCGGCCTGGTGCCCGCCAGCGCTCTGATGATGCTGATCGTGGCGGTATCGGCCCTTCTCTACATGAAGTACTCCCGCTTCGCCAAAAAGGTCTACGCGGTGGGCAACAACCCCGGCACCGCGCGGCTGGCGGGCATTGACGTCAACCGGGTGGTCATCGCCTGCTACGCCATCGCGGGGTGCCTGTTCGGCATCACGGCCACCATCATCGCCACCGCCGGCCAGCGGGTGACCACCACCATGGGCACCGGACTTGAGATGACCTTCATCGCCGCGGTGGTTCTGGGCGGCACCTCCACCAGCGGCGGCAGCGGCACGGTGCTGGGCACCGTCATCGGCTGCGCGGTCTTGTCGGTCATCGCGCCGGCCATCAACTACATGGGCATTTCCTCCGACTGGTCCGACGCCATCATGGGTGCCATCATCATCATCGCCGTGGTGGTTTCGGAACTGCAGATGGGCGGCGCCAAGGGCCCCGGGCGCATCGCGGAAAGGAGCGCGGCATGAAGCGCAAATTCCGGTTCAATTTCAACGTCGCGCTGTTTCTGATCCTGGTGGCGCTGTTTTTCGGCATCGCGCTTCTCAACCCGGTGTTTCTGTCCTTTGACTACCTGATCGGCGTCATGCTGCGCAACATCGTGGAGATCGGCATGATGGCGCTGACCATGACCATGATCGTCATCACCGGCGGCATTGACCTGTCCGTGGGCTCCACGATGGTGCTCGCCTCGATGCTGGGCGGCATGGCGGCGCTGAAGTTCGGCGGCGCGGCCGGCGCGCTGGTGACGATGCTGGTGGGCGCGGCCTGCGGCCTGTTCAACGGCCTTCTGATCGCGAAGGTGAAGATCTCGCCGCTGGTCACCACGCTGGCCACGATGTACCTGTACATGGGCGTGGCGCGGAGCCTTTCCCACGGGGACAGCGTCTACACCTACGACCTGAGCCAGTGGATGGGCACCACGGACGTGGCGGGCGTGCCGCTGCAGATTCTGTTCTTCGCGGTGCTGGCCCTGGTGTTCTGGTTCCTTCTGCACCGCACGGCGCTGGGGCGCGCGCTCTACGGCATCGGCCTCAACGAAAACGCCACCCGCTTCTGCGGCATCGATACCGACCGGATCAAGATGCGCATCTACCTGTTCAGCGGCCTCATGTGCGCCCTCGCGGGGCTGATCTGGCTGGGGCGGTTCACCTCCATCAAGTACGACGCCGGCACCAGCCTGGGCCTCAAGGTGGTCACGGTGGTGGTGCTTGGCGGCACCAGCATCCTGGGCGGCCGGGGCGACATGCTGGGCACGATTCTGGCGACGCTGATCATCGCGGTGCTCAACAGCGGGCTCAACGTGCTGTCGATCCCCATCGACGCCCAGACCATCGTACAGGGCACGATTCTGGTGATCAGCCTGGTGTGCTACTCGATCTTCGACGTCCGGGCCCGCAAAAGCAGCATCCTCAAGGTGCCGGTGGAGCACGAGGGCGGCGCGCCGGCGGACGCATGATTTTTCGGCGGCGAAGACCGTCGGAAAGAATATCGAAAGGGGAACAAATCCATGAAGAAAACCCTGTCCCGGATCCTGGTGTTCACGCTCCTTCTGAGTATGCTGGCCATGACGGGCGTCAGCGCGCTGGCTGAGGGCACGGTCAAGATCGCCATGCTGCCCAAGTTCAAGGGCGAGAACTACTTTGACGCCTGCAAGGTGGGCGCCCAGGAGGCCATCGACGAGCTGAACAAGGACGCCAAGGTCGTGGAATTCCTCTACGACGGCCCCTCTCAGGACCAGGCCACCAACCAGAAGCAGGTGGACATCCTGGAAGGCTGGATCGCCCAGCAGGTCAACGTGATCATCGTGTCGCCCAACGACCCCGTCGCCATCGCGCCGACCCTCAAAAAGGCCATGGAAAAGGGCATCAAGGTGCTGACCTTTGACGCCGACGCCCAGGCGGACGCGCGAGCGCTCTTCGTCAACCAGGTTGCCTCCGACGGCGTTGCCAAGGGCCTCGTGGAAGGCACCGCCGCCAAGCTGATGGCCAAGGGCTACGGCCCGGAGAAGCCGGCCAACATCGGCATCATCTCCTCCGCCAAGACCGACGCCAACCAGCAGGCCTGGCTGGAGAACATCAAGACGCTGCTGGCCACCGACGACTTTAAGTGGATGGTCCTGAACAACGAGGACACCGACGTCTACTACCCCGGCCCCGACGAGACCGCCACCCAGACCCAGGCCGGCATCCTGATCAGCCGCATGGGCCCCGACGCCGACCAGCTCCAGGCCGCCATCGCGCTGACCTCCATGGCCACCCCGGCCCTGGGCTCCCAGTACAACGCGGCCTCCGTCAAGCCCGATCCGGCCGTCGTCACCCTGACGGGCCTGGCCACCCCCAACGCCCTCAAGTCCTACATCAAGGACGACGCCAACCCGCTGGACGCCGGCGTGCTGTGGAACTGCATGGATCTGGGCTACCTGGCGGTTCAGTGCGGCTACCAGATGGCCGCCGGCACCCTCACCGATGATTCCGCCACCGTCACCGCCGGCCGCCTCGGCGACCGCGAGATCGCGGACAAGATGGTCATCCTCGGGCCCGCGCTGGTGTTTGACAAGGACAACGTGGACGACTTCAACTACTGATCCCGGATCACCGCCTGTCAGCGCCAGGGGATTGTGCCATGCCTTCGGGTATGGTACAATCCCCTCGAAATACCCGGAAACAGGAGGGCGTCGTGAAAAAGCGGCTGATGATGTCCCGCAGGCTGTTTCTGGCGCTGATGGTGGCGGTGGAACTGCTCTGTCTCGCCTTCGCGGTGGTCTTCTACGCCTACAATGTGGTGACGCTGATGAACTCCGAAAAGGCGCGGCTGGCCTCGCTGTGCGAGAGCACCACGGCCCAGATCGACGCGATGGTGCACTCGATGGACGAATTGTCCCTCTCGGTCACGCTGTCCGACGGCTTTGGGGACGCCATGCGCTTTATTGCCGAGGACGCCGACCCCGCCCTCTGGCGGGACGCGCTGCGGAGCATCATGATCCGGGCCTACGCCAACCGCGTCAGCGTCTACCGGGTGGCGGTGCTGGCGGAAAACGGCAACGCGGTGGTGGTGGGCAGAAACGAACTGGCCACCCCGGCGGTCCGCGCCATGGTGGCGGACGGCTACTGGCACGACGCCGACCGCCGCGGCACTTCCAAGGTGCTGGTGGGGCCCTTCGCCGACCCGTGGGTCAAAAACCAGCCGCAGCAGCTCTTTTCGCTGCTCCGGGCGGTGCACGACGGCGACCGGGTGCTGGGCTACGTCGAGGTGCAGATGCTCACCCGGAACCTGAGAAACGTCTACCGCAACAGCTGGTCGGGCCGGCTCGGCTACGCCATCGTCAGCGGCGACGGCCACCTGTTCCTCTCCAACTTTGAACCCGAACAGCGGGATGCCTACCTGAGCGCCATCCTGCAAAACGCCGCCTGGTACCCGACGGACAGCATCGAAACCGAGGACGAGCTTTTGAGCGTGTCCGCCTCCAACTATACGGACTGGAAGACCGCGCTGATCCTGCCCAAGGCGGTGGTCTACCAGCAGCTCCGGGGCATTCTGCCCATCGCGCTGGCGCTGGCGCTTTTGATGGGCGTGGGCGTGGCGCTGGCGTTCCGCTTCGTGGTGGCGCACATCACGCGGCCCATGGAGCGCGTGGTGCGGCAGGTGCAAAAGATCAGCCTGGACAGCCTCGGCGCGCCCTTCGAATACGTGTCGGGCAGCTACGAGGCCGAGGTGCTCAGCGAGGCCTTCAACACCATGAAATCCCGGCTGGCCGACGCCTTCAAAAAGGAAAAGGCCATCGAGCGCGTGCAGAGCAAGGTGCTGCTGGAGGAATTGCAGTCCCGCATCGGGCCGCACTTTCTGAACAACACGCTGGGCGCCATCGCCAACATGTGCGAATCCGGCGACGCCGAGGGCGCGGCGGGCGCGTGCTTCAGCCTGTCCGATCTTCTGCGCTACTCGTCCAACAACTTCTCGATTCTCGTGAGCATGCGGGATGAGATCGACCACCTGCGCGACTACCTTTCGCTGATGAAGGGGCGCTACCGCCACCGCCTCGAATTTGAGGTTTTTGCGGAAAAGGAATGCCTTCAGACGCGCATGCCCAAATTGACCATCCAGCCGCTGGTGGAAAACGCCATCAAGTACGGCCTGGGTGAGCGGGAGCAGGTGCGGGTGGACGTCAGGGTGACTTTTGAGGACGGGGACACGGTGGTCCGCATTTCGGACAACGGCCCGGGCTTTGACGAGGCGGTGATCCGCACCGTGCGCGAAACCGTGGACCGGTGTCTCGCCGCCCCCACCGAGTTTCCGGTGGACCAGTTTGCGCAGATGCGCGGGCTGGGGTTGGCCAGCACGATGGTGCGGCTATACCTGCTCAACGGCGAGGAACGCTTTCAGTACGCCATCTTTAACCGGCCCGAGGGCGGCTCCGTCATCGAATTCCGAATTCTACCCGATGGGAAGGTGTTGTGATTTGTACCGGGTCATGCTCGTGGACGACGAGCCGTCGATCCTCGACTCCACCAGCCGGATGATCGACAAAAATCCCGCCTTCAAGGTGGTATGCCGGGCCTACCTGGTTTCGGAAGCCAAGCAGCTGATCGGGGACTGCCGGCCGGACGTGCTGTTTTCCGACATCAAAATGCCCGGCGGCAGCGGGCTGGATCTGATCAAGTACGTGTCGGAAACGCTGCCCCACTGCACGATGGTGGTGATCAGCGGCTATGACGACTTCAAGTACGTCCGCGATTCCTTCGTCTACGGCGTGGAGGACTACCTGCTCAAGCCCGTTTCGCCGTCCACCTTCCTGCCCTTTCTGGACAGGCTGGCCACCAAGCTGGAAAACGACGGCGCGGTGCGCTCCGACGGCGGGCTCGAGCGGGACGGGGGCAGCGACCCGGACCACGCGCTTCCGCCCTCCGAGCGGCTGGTGCGCGCCATTGAGGCCTACGTGGACGAGCACATCGCCGAGGACAACTCCATCCACGAGATCTGCAGCGCCTTCTCCATCTCGCAGCCCCGCCTGAGCCGCATCTTCCGGCAGCACAAGGACTGCTCCTACAACGAATTTCTGGCCTCGGTGCGCATCGCCAAGGCCAAGCGGCTGCTTTTGCAGCGGCAGGACCTTCTGATCAGCACCATCGCGTCGCTGACGGGGTTTTCCAACCAGTTCTATTTCAGCCGCGTGTTCAAAAACGCCGTGGGCGTAACCCCCTCGGAATACCGGGGCAAAATATCACCATAGGAGGTTTTTATGAATTCCAGAGAACGAGTGCTGACGGCCTTTGGCAAGCTCCCCGGGGTCCCCGACCGCGTACCCTTCCAGTTTGACATGTGCCGCAGCCTGACCGACCACTTTTCCAAAAAGCTGGGCATCGCGCCCGACTACACCTGGTCCTACTACGAGGACCTGAGCTACCGCGTCTCCGCCAACGAGCTGCGCACGCGCCTCGGCAGCGACTGCGTGGTGGTGGGCGGCCAGGTGGCCGAGGGCTTTGCGCCCCAGACCGTGCGGGACAACATCACCACCAACGAATTCGGCATGCACATGAAGCCCACGCCCCTTTACGTGGAGGTGGTCAAGTGCCCGCTGGCGGGGGTGTCGTCGGTTGCGGAGGTCGAGCGCTATCAGATGCCCGATCCCAACGCGCCCGGGCGCATCAAAAATGCCGTCCGGGACATCGCGCGCTTCAAAAAGGACTACTTCGTGATCGGCGACTGCGAGATCTCCATGTTTGAAATGGCCTGGCACCTGACGGGGCTCGAGGACTACCTCTACGGCATGGCCGACGAGGAGGAGTGGGTGGACGCCCTCAACGACAAGGTGGAGGCCTTCACCACGGGCCTGGCCGAAAACCTGGTGCGCGCGGGCGTCGACGCCATCTGGCTGGGCGAGGACCTGGGCAGCCAGGTGTCCACGCTGATCGCGCCGGACGCCTGGCGGCGCATGTTCAAGCCGCGCCACGCCCGCCTGATCCAAAAGCTGCGCGCCATCAACCCGGAGCTGATCATCATCATGCACAGCGACGGCGCCGTCGCGCCGCTGATTGACGACTTCATCGAAATCGGCATCGACGTGTACAACCCGGTGCAGCCGGGGGTGCCCGGCTCCGACCCGGGAGAGCTGATGCAAAAGTACGGCGGGCGCATTCGCTTCTTCGGCGGCATCGACCAGCAGGCGCTGCTGCCCGAGGGCGACGCGGCCAAGATCGAAAAGACCATGCGCTTCTACGCCGGGGCGCTGGGTGCCGCCGGCGGATACCTGATGGCCCCGGCCCACATCCTTCAGGCCGACGTGGCCCCGGAAACGGTGGAGGCCATGCTGGCCATCGCCAGAACGCTGTAAGGAGGACCCCCATCATGGAACGATTTGCGTGGAAGGCCCGGCTTCTGCCGGGCATGAAGGCGGAGTACGTCCGCCGGCACGACGAGATCTGGCCGGAGATGACCCGACTGCTGGACGAGGCGGGCATCCACAACTACACCATCTGGTGCGTGGGCGACGAGCTTTTCGGCTACTACGAGGCCGAAAAGGGCGTGGCCTTTGCCGCCAAAACCCAGGCCGAAAGCCCCGTGGTGGACCGCTGGAACGAGCACATGAAGGACGTCATGGTGATGGAAATCGACCCGGCCACCGGCACCGCCTACCAGCTGGAGAAGGTGTTCTACCACCCCTGAAAGGATGCCCCGAACGCCACGCGCCCCCGGCATGCCGGGGGCGCGTCGGGCTTCTGCGGCTTCAGCGGCTTTCGGCGCCCCCGCCCGGGCCCCGGGCCCGCCGAGCGATGTGTTGAAAGTACCGTTCCCGAATGCGCGCCAGCTCGTTTCTGCGAATGTACACGGTGTCCCCGTTTTTCATGACAAAATCGCCGTCCACATGGTCCACCTGGTCAAAGTTGACGATGTAGCCGCGGTGACAGCGGCAAAAGACGTCCTCCGGCAGCAGAATCGTCAGCTGATCGATGGGCAGGCGCGCGGTCAGCACCCCCTCCGGCGTGTGGACGCGGCACAGCTTGTTGTCCACCTCGACGTAGAGAATGTCCTTCAGCGGAATGTCCCGCCGCTTCCGGTCCACCACCAGCGTGATCTGCCGCGCGGGGCACTGGCCGTCCCGCGCACACCGGGCCCACACCTCCGAAAGGTCCGCCTCCGAAACGGGCTTGATCAGGTAGTGCGCCGCGCACACCTGGTAGCTCTCCAGCGCGAAATCCCCGCTGAACGTGATAAACACGATCTGGCAGGCGGCGTCCGCCCGCCGGATCACCCGCGCGGCGTCGAGGCCGGTCATGCCGCCCAGGTACATGTCGAGAAACACCACATCGAACAGGCCCGGCCGGAACGCCGCCGTCAGCGCCTCGCCGGACTCGAACCGCTCGATGGAATGGGCGCGCAGGGCGGCCGTCAGGCTGCCGTCAATCAGGTCTGTCAGGCAGTTCATGTCCTCCGCCTGATCCTCACAGACCGCAATCCTGATCGGTTGATCCAACGCCACCCCTCCGTTCTCCTAAAGCCAATTATAACAGAATCGCACATTTACGCGCTTGTGTCAACAGTTTTTTCAGCGCGCGCCTGGCGGTGCAGCCGCACCACCACCGCCGATTCGAACGTGACCCCCTTGGGGACAAACTCCGCGTACCCGCCGTACCGCTCCACCACCGCGCGGATCGACGCGATGCCCACGCCCTCCGAATCGAAGCCGCGCTTCCGGGAAAAGAACACGCCGCCCTTTTCAACGCACTTTCCGTCAAAGCCGTTTTCCATGTTCATGACGAGATAGTCCCCCCGCACCTCCGCTCCAAAGCGGATCAGCCGCCTGCCGCGCTCCAGCCCTTCGCAAGCTTCGATGGCGTTCTCCAGCAGGTTTCCCGCCACGACGCAAAGATCCGTGGCGGGCACGGTGCCCGTGTCCTCCGGGATCGCCAGCGCCGTCTCCAGCCGCACGTCCCGCTGCCCGGCCTGCGCCTTATGGTGGCGGGCCACGGTGTCCACGGCGCGGTTTTCGCACAGCGGGGCCTCCGTTCCGGGCGGCAGCGCGCCGATCATCCCGGCCAGGTACCGCCTGACGCCCGCCAGGTTCCCGTCGTCGGCATAGCCGCTGAGCGCCATGAGCCGGTGCCGCAGATCGTGCCGCGCCTTTCGGTTCTCCTCAATCGCCTCCGCCAGGCGGTCGTACTGCTCCCGCTGCATCTGCAAAAGCCGACCGGATGCGGTCACCTCCATTTCAAGCCGGGCCTTCTCCTTTTCCGCGCGCACCGCGTCCCGCGCGTAGCAGCCGCCGATCACCCCCAGCGACAGGATGAAGACCAGCATGCCCGTCTGAAAGAAGATGGACAGCGTATCGGTGAAGCGGACGGAATAGTTGATCACTTCCAGCACCGCCGACACCGTCAGCACCAGGATGGGCACCACAAAGCGCCGCGCCACCCTGCTTTGATATTGGACCGCCTCCCGGATGAGACAGGCGGTGAACACGATGACGGACAGTGGCTCGATGATGTGAAAGACGTACATGCTGCGGGACAGCCCCACAAGCCCCATGCGCTGCAGCGCAAAGGCCACCGCCGCCGCCAGGGCGAGCACCCGCGACGCTGCCGCGAGCGGCGCGCCGCCGCGCGGGCCCAGAATCGCCCGCCCGTACCGCATGAGCGGAATCGCCAGCGTGAACAGGCTGCCAAAGGCCAGCACGTACAAAAGCGACGGATAGGGCAGCATCAGGGCCGTCAGATCGCACTCGGCAAAGACCCATATGCCCGTGGCGAGGGAGAAGATCCCCAGCCAGAAAAACGCGGCCGGGTTGGGCAGGCGGCACACCGGCCCCATCAGCGCCAGCATTGCGCCCATCAGCAAAAAGAGCAGCGCGAACACGAGCGACGGCACGTTGGCGTCAAAGACCTTCATCACCAGCGCGGACCGGTCGCCCACAAAGACCGCCGGCAGGGCCATCACATCGCGCTGCGTCGGGGATATGTATTCAAAGCGCAGCTGCCGCACGCCGTCCACCGCCATGAGCGGCACGATGGCCAGAACCGTCGGGGGGTCCAGCAGAAAATCCGGGTAACTCCCCGCCTGGCCGCAGGCGTAAATCAGCTGCCCGTTCTCGTAGAGCCGAAGCTGCGTATACACGGTCTTGATCAGAAGGCAGTCCGCGTCGTCCGCGTCAATTTCGGCGGTGAGCGTCACGGCCGATCGCGGCGGCAATTCCGCCAGGTTCCCGGGCAGCGGAAGCGCGCCGCTTCGCCCGTCCTGGATCTCGTAGGCCGCGCCGGTCAGCGCGCGAACCGCCTGCGCCCCCGGGAAGGCGAAGTGCCTGTCCGGCAGCGCGCCCCGGATCAGCGACGCGATGAGGATGATCATTCCCGCGCCGAAGACGACGGAAAGGAGCAGTTTGAGCCTTGGGTGCAATGCTCTGTCCACGGGCGATCCTCCTGCGACGCGATCCCGGGGCAGGCTTCAGGCCCCCGCGCGGCGTTTCGCGGTCAATCCTCCGTCATTATACATGCTTTTGGACGCCGGCGCAAACGCTCCCCGCGGCGCTTCGGGGTGGGCTGCGGGGCAAAATCCGGTGGCGCGCCCGGGCGGTTTATGGTACACTGAAGGGGCCGCTCCCCGGGGCGGCACGCCGGCGCGCGGGGGTCCGCGGCGCCGGATCCTTCCGCTGAAAGGGGCAAAACCCATGACGGATACGAAGGCGGGCCGGCCCGCCATTTTGGTCGTCAGCTTCGGCACCACCTACCCGGACCGCCTTGAGGCGGGCATCGGCGCCATTGAGGCCGCGGTCCGGGACGCCTTCCCGGACCGCGACGTGCGCCGCGCCTTCACCAGCCAGATGGTGCTGGAAAAGCTCCGCCGACGCGACGGCACCCTCCTTGACAACGTGCCGCAGGCGATGGAACGGCTTCTGGCCGACGGCGTCAGCGATCTCACGGTGCAGCCCACCCACGTGATGAACGGTCGGGAGTACGACAAGATGATGGCCGCCCTGGCGCCCTACCGGGCGCGGTTTAACGCCTTTCGGGTGGGCGCGCCGCTGCTCAGCCGAGCGGCGGACCTGAAGCAGCTGGTTTCGGAGCTTTCGCCGGAGCTGCCTCCCCCGGAGCCGGGCGCGGCCGTCGTCATGATGGGCCATGGCAGCGACCACTTTGCCGACGCCGCCTACGCCGCGCTGGACTATGTGTTCAAGGACATGGGCCGGGCGGACGTATTCATCGGCACCGTCGAGGGCTATCCGGACCTTGACACCGCGCTCCGGCACGTGACGGACTTCGGCGCGAACCGGGTGACGCTGATGCCGCTGATGATCGTCGCCGGGGACCACGCCGAAAACGACATGGCCGGCGACGGGCAGGACAGCTGGAAGGCGGCCTTCGAGCGGGCGGGCTGCGCGGTGGAGTGCGTGCTCCGGGGGCTGGGCGAGTACCGCGGCGTGCGCGATCACTTCGTCCGCCACATCCGGGACGCGCTTTCCGGCGCGGGACGGGCATGATTCGGGCGGCCAAAATGGCCGCCGACGGAGGGAAAGGCATGTTGTCGTTTGTCGGCGTCGGCCCCGGCGATCCGGAACTGGTGACCCTGAAGGCCGTGCGCGCGCTGGAGGCGGCCGATCTGATCGCGCTGCCAGATTCCGGCGCGGGCGAGGGCGCGGCGGAAAAAATCGCGGAGGCGTGGATTCGCGGCAAGGAGAAGCTGCGCCTGCCCATGCCCATGTGCGGGGAGCGGGGCGACTGGCGCGCCGCCCACCGGCAGGCCGCCGAGGCGCTGATGGCGCGCCTTCGCGAGGGGGCGCGCATCGCCTACCCGGTGCTGGGCGATCCGCTGCTCTACGCCACCAGCGGCTACCTGCTGGCGCTGATCCGGCCCCGGTACGAATGCGAGGTCATCCCCGGCGTGCCGGCGCTGTGCGCGATGGCGGCGCGCCTTCAAGTGCCGCTGGCGGAGAGCCGGGAGGCGCTGACGGTGCTGCCCGGTTACGAGCCGGGCGCGCCGCTGCCGGAGGGCAACGTGGTGGTCATGAAGGCCGGGCGCGCCCTGGGGCCGCTGCGGGACGAATTGGCCCGGCATGGCCGCCCGGGCTGGGTGGTCCAGAACCTGGGCATGGCCGAGGAGCGGATCGCGCCCGCGGACGCCTTTGAACCCGAAGGAAAGCAGAGCTACTTTACCACCGTGCTCGTGAAGGCGCGGTAGGCGGCCTCGACGGTTTCGTCGATCATGGCCTCGGTGTGGGCGGCGCTTACGAACATGGCCTCGAACTGGGCGGGGGCCAAATAGACGCCCGCGTCCAGCATCGCGCGGAAGTAGCGGGCGTAGGCCCCCGTGTCGGAGGCCTTCGCCGCCCGGAAGCCCGTCACCGGGCCCGGGGTCATGAAGGCGCACACCAGCGACCCGACCCGCGTGACGGCCGCCGGGCGCCCCGCCGCCGCCGCGACCCGGTTCAGCCCCGCGGCCAGGCGCGCGCCCAGCGCGTCGATGCGCGCGTAGAGCCCGGGGTCGGCCTCCAGCGCCCTCAATTGCGCCAGCCCCGCCGCCATGGCCACGGGGTTTCCGGACAGCGTGCCCGCCTGGTACACGCGCCCCAGCGGCGCGACATGCTCCATGATCCCGCGCCGCCCGGCGTAAGCGCCCACCGGCATGCCGCCGCCGATGATCTTGCCATAGGTCACCAGGTCCGCCCTGACGCCGTAAGCCTGCTGCGCGCCGCCTGGCGCCAGCCGGAAGCCGGTGATCACCTCGTCAAAGATCAATAGCGCACGATGCCGGTCGCACAGCGCGCGAAGCCCGGCGAGAAACCCCGCCGCCGGCGGCACCACGCCCATGTTGGCGGCCACCGGCTCCACGATGACGGCGGCGACGCCATCCCGGTGCGCCGCAAAGAGCCGCCCTACGCCGTCAAGGTCGTTGTACTGGGCGGTCAGCGTATCTTGTGCCGCGCCCTCGGGCACGCCCGCGCTGTCGGGGGCGCCGCCTGTCAGCGCGCCGGAGCCGGCCCGGACCAGCATGGCGTCGCAGTGCCCGTGGTAGCAGCCCTCAAATTTGATGACCTTGTCCCTTCCCGTAAAGCCCCGGGCGAGGCGCAGCGCGCTCATCACGGCCTCGGTGCCCGAGGACACCATGCGCACCATCTCCACCCCCGTCATGCGGCAGATCTGCTCGGCCAGGTTCACCTCGTCCTCGCAGGGCGCGCCGAAGCTCAGTCCCCTGGGGATCGCGGCGGCCACCGCCTCGCGGACGGCCGGGTGGTTGTGCCCCAGGATCATCGGCCCCCAGGAGCCCACGTAGTCGATATAGGCGCGCCCGTCGGCGTCGCGGAGCACCGCGCCGTCGGCGGAGGCGATGAAGCGGGGCGACCCGCCCACCGCGCGGAAGGCGCGGACGGGGCTGTTGACCCCGCCGGGCAGCACGCGCTCCGCGCGCTCAAAGAGCGTTTCCGACCGGTTCATCCGATATCCCCCTTTCGGATCGCGCGGGCGATCTCCGGCGCAAAGTAGCTGATGAGCATCCCGGCGCCGGCGCGGTAGACCGCCACCGCGCTTTCGCACATCACGCGGTATTCGTCGATCAGCCCCATCGAGGCCGCCGCCTTGACCATCGCGTACTCGCCGCTGACGCTGTAGGCCGCGACGGGCAGGTTGGTGCGCTCCGCTACCCGGGCCACCACGTCCAGGTACGCCAGCGCGGGTTTGACAATCAGCATGTCGGCGCCCTCGGCCTCGTCCAGCGCGGCCTCCTTTCGCGCCTCGCGGACGTTGTGCGGGTCCATCTGATAGCCGCGCCGGTCGCCGAAGGCGGGCGCGGAGCCCGCCGCCTCGCGGAAGGGCCCGTAGAAGGCCGAGGCGTACTTGACGGCGTAGCTCATCACCGGCGTATCCGGATACCCCGCGCCGTCCAGCGCGGCGCGGATCGCCGCCACGCGCCCGTCCATCATGTCCGACGGCGCCACGACGTCCGCCCCCGCCCGCGCGTGGGAGAGCGCCGCCCGCGCGAGAAGCGGCAGCGTGGCGTCGTTGTCCACCGCGCCGCCCCGGATCACGCCGCAATGGCCGTGGTCGGTGTACTCGCAAAGGCAGACGTCCGCGATCAGCCGCGCCCCGGGGCAGCGCGCCTTCACCGCGCGAAGCGCCCGCTGCACCACGCCGTCCTCCGCCCAGGCGCCGCTGCCCTCGGCGTCCTTCCGGTCCGGTATGCCAAAGAGCAGAAAGAGCCCGACGCCCGCCTCCATCGCCGATTCGACGCCCTCGGCCACGGTGTCGGGGCTGAAGCGAACCTGCCCCGGCAGGCTCTCGATCGCCTCTCGCACGCCCCGGCCCTCCCGCACAAACAGCGGGTAGATCAGGCTATGGGCCGAGAGGCGGGTTTCGCGCACCAGGCGGCGCATCGCGTCGTCCCGCCGCAGCCGCCTGGGCCGGATGATCATGTCCATGTCCTTCCCTCCGATTCCATCAGCTTTGCCATGCCCTCGATATTGCACACCGGGCTGACCAGCGCGTCCATGCCGTGGGCCCGGGCCCGCGCCGCGGTGGTTTCGCCGATGCATACCGCCCGAAGCCCCGAAAGATCCGCGCCCGCCATGCGCCGGGCAAAGGCGTCCACGGAGGCGCCGCTTGTGAAGGCCGCCGCCTGATAGCGCCCCGCTTTCAGCGCCTCGCGCACGCGCTCCACGTCCGCCTCCGCGTCCAGCGCCTCGTAGGCGGCCCACTCGTCCAAGTCTGCGCCCCGCCGCCGCATCGCCTCGGAAAGCTCCGGCGCGCCCTCCCTCGCCCGGGCGACCAGCGCGCGCTCGCCGGGCCGCATGCGCAGAGCCAATCCCTCGCCCAGGTGCGCGCCGTCATACACCGCCGGCACGTAGTCCACCAGGACGCCGCGGGCCTCGACGGCCCGGGCGGTCTCCGGCCCCACGGCGGCAAACCGGACGCCCGCGAGGGCGCGCACATCCACCCGCTGGGTCCGCATCGCGTCAAAGAGCGCCTCCGCGCCCCGGGCGCTGGTCAGCGCGATCCACTGGTAGGCGCAAAGCCGCCCGGCGTCCATGGGCAGCGGCCGCGTTCCGATCAGCGCGCATTCGTCCACCGCCGCGCCCGCTGCCCGCAGCCGCGCCGCGAGGCGGCCTCCGGCCCCCGCGCTGGCCACCACGAAGCGCCTGCCCCACAGCGGCAAATGGCGCGTGAAGTCAAACCGGTCGCCGAGGGCGCACACGCGCCCCACCACCAGCGCGGCGGGGGCCTCCATCCCCTCCGCCCGCGCCCGGGCCGCGATGTCCCCGAGCGGGGCCGTCAGCGCCCGCTGCTCCGGGCAGGTGCCCCGATGGATCAGCGCGGCGGGGGTTTCCCCCGGCATGCCCGCCGCCATCAGGCCCGCCGAAATTTCCTGAAGCGCCGACACGCCCATCAAAAAGACCAGCGTGCCGCCCAGGCGCGAAAGCGCGCCGTAATCGATGTCCGGCGCGCGGCCCGCCCGGGCGTGCCCGGTCAGGATGTGCAGCGAGGACGCATAGTCCCGGTGGGTCACCGGAATGCCCGCGTAGGCGGGCGCCGCGAGGGCCGAGGTGACCCCCGGCACGACGCGGAAGGGAATGCCCCGGGCGGCGAGCGCCTCCAATTCCTCCGCGCCCCGGCCAAAGAGGTACGGGTCCCCGCCCTTGAGCCGCACCACCCGCTTGCCGGCGAGGGCGTATTCCAGGATCAGCCCGTTGATCCCGGACTGGGGCATGGTGTGCCGGCCGCTGCGCTTGCCCACCGGGACGCGCGCCGCGCCCGGCGGGATCATCGCCAGCACCTCATCGCCCACCAGGTGGTCGTAGAGCACCACGTCGGCTTCCTGGAGCGCCGCCCGGCCACCCAGGGTCATCAGCGCGGGATCGCCGGGGCCCGCGCCCACCAGCGTCACAAAGCCCCCGTCAGCCAACCGCGCCGCCCCCCTTCAGCGCCCGCGCCAGGCATAGCCCCAGCGCCTCGGCCTCCCCGGGCGCGCCCTGGACCTCGCCCCGCGCCGGCGGGCCCTCCGGCGGCACGTAGAACCCCGCGAGCACCAGGCGCCCGCCCTCAAATCGCGCATAGGCGGCGTTGGGCGAGGAGCAGCCGCCGCCCGTCGCCCGGAGAAAAGCGCGCTCGGCCCGCGCGGCGCGCCAGGTGTCCTCATCGTGCACCGCGTCGAGAAAGGCCAGATCGTCGCCCGCGCGGCCCTGTACCGCCAATATGCCCTGACAGGCCGCGGGCAGCATCTCCTCCGTCGAAAACGCGCGGCTCACCCGCGCCCACAGCTCCAGCCGCAAAATGCCCGCCGCCGCCAGCACCAGCGCGCCGTATTCGCCCGAATCCAGCTTGCTGAGCCGGGTCAGGATGTTGCCGCGCACCGGCCGGACGGACCAGTCCGGAAAGAGCGCCTGAAGCTGCGCGCGCCGGCGGAGGCTGGAACAGCCCACATCCCCCCGCACATCGCCGCCTTCCCGCGCGCCGGCCGGCAGGATCAGTACGTCCCTGGGGTCCGCCCGGGGGGAGACCGCCGCCAGGGGCAGATCCGGGTCGTCCTCCAGCGGAAGATCCTTCAAGGAGTGCACGCAAATGTCCACCCGCCCGGCCCGCAGCGCGGCGTCCAGTTCCCGGGTAAAAAGGCCCTTTCCGACCATGCCGTCCAGCGGCGCCTCCGGCATGCGGTCGCCGCTGGTCTTCATGGTGATAAGCTCCAGCGACAGGTCCGGATACCGGGCCGAGATCATGTCCATCACAATGCGGGACTGGCGGACGGCCAGCGCGCTGTCACGGCTGCCAATCCGAATTTTGCGCATCTTTCAGCACCTCCCCATCCCGAAGCATCTGCGCCGCGCGCTTCACCAGCGCATGGTCGCCGCCGGCGGACACCAACCCCGCCACCAGATCCCCGCTGCGGACCACCGCCGGGAACCAGAAGGTGCACTCGTCCCGCCGGTCGGCGACGCTCACCGGAACGCCCAGCGCCCGCGCGTCCTCGCCCACCTGCCGGTTCACCTCGCGCGAGGAGGTGACCGCGACGGCCATCGCCGCGCCCGCAAGGTCGCTTTTCAGGTATTCCCTGGAGATCCACGAAATGTCGCCCCGCTCCGCCAGCGGGTGAAGCCCCGGCGCCAGCCGGGGGGCCACGACGGTGATCCGGGCGCCGAAGGGGAGGAGGGCGTTGACCCTGCGGGCGGCGATCCGGCCGCCGCCCACCACCACCACGTCCCGGCCCGACAGGTCGATGAAGATCGGGAACCGGGGCGGCGCCCCGGCCGCGCTGCGCGCCAGGTGCCACCGTTCAAACCGCTCCAGGTATTCCTCCGCGATGCGGCGCGCCGACAGAATCTGGGAGACGTTCAGATCGCGCAGCCCGTCGGGCTTCAGATCGTCCAGGTTGATCAGCGTCGCGCCGGGCAGCGCGCCCACCGCGAGCTCGATGTCCCGCGGCATCGCAAGATCGACAAACAGCCGGTCGGCCGCCGGGAGGCACGCCACCTGCGCCGCCCGCACCACGGTCTGCGCGCTGGATGTGGCGCTGACGATGAGCGGCGTCCGGGCCGCGCAGGCGGGCCACGCGTCAAAGGGCACGAACTGCGCGCCTTCCCCCTCGGCGCCGTCCCTGGGCCGGTGGGTGCGGCGCGCCACCGTCACGCGGCACCCGCGGGCGAGGAGCGCGGCCGTCGTGAGCATGCCCATGGCGCCGCCGCCGATGACCAGCGCCTGCCTTCCCGCCAGGCCGCCCAGGCGCGCCTCGGCCTCCCGGATGGCGCGCTCCGCGACGGAGGCGTCCGCCCGCACGAAGCGGAGCTCCGACCGGATCCGCTTCCCGCAGGTCTGCGCCAGCCGGAAGAGCGTGCTGAGGGCGGCGTCCATCGCGCCGCACGCCTGGGCGGCTTCGGCGGCCGACCGGATCTGGGCGAGGATCTGGTCCTCCCCCAGCACCTGCGAGCACAGCCCCGCCGCCACCTGCATCAGGTGCAGCGCCGCGTCCCGCCCCCGGCGCACCCGCACGGGGCCGCGGTTCTCCTCGCCGGAAAGCCCCAGCGCGCCCAGGAGCAGCGCGGCCGCGTCCGCCTCCGCGCCTTCCCGCAGGCTGAGATAGAGCTCCGTCCGGTTGCAGGTATTGACCAGCGCGTAGCCCTCCGCCCCGCCCGATGCCTTGAGGGCGTCCAGCGCCGAGGCGCGCGCCTGGTCTGTGAGCGCAAAGCGCTCCCGAATCTCTATCCCGGCCGTTTCGTGGTCCACGCCCGCCATTGCAATCATCATGTACGCCGCTCCGTCCATGCCGCCGCGCGCTCAAAAGAAACGCCCTCCCCGGTTACGGGGAGGGCGTGGCACGGCAAAAAAGGCGGGAACCGCCTTGCGCCATGTCACATCGATAAGAGCCCGTTAACGGTGTGATCTGCCGCGAAACCGCGGCTATGTGGATCGGGCAGGTCTTCTGGCTTCGGCCTCTCCCTCGCGCCTTCCCGCGCAGCGCGCAGTGGCAATGGCAAGGGGCATTGGGCCGTTACAGCGGCGATCCCGCGCGGGTTTTTCACCCGGCTTCCCTATTCTCCCGCGCGTGACGCGCGGGCACCTGATCCAGTTTCTACGATTATTATTCTACAAAAGAAAGCGCCGGATGTCAACCGCGGAGCAAAAGGTCAGCCCTCCGCGTCAAAGGCGGCCCGGAGCGCCTCCAGCAGCCGATCGTCCAGCCGCGCGAGGGCGGACAGCTCCTCCTGGGAAAAGGCGCACAGCGCCCTTTCCTCGATGTCGCGCAGCCGGCGGTGCAGCGGCTGGAACAGCGCCTCGCCGCGCTCGGTGCGGAAGATGAGCGCGCTGCGGTGGTCCTCCCGGCTGGTCTGCCGCCGGATGAGGCCCTCCCGCTCCAGCCGCGCGAGCACGCCCGTCAGCGTCTGCGGCGGCATCACGAGGGCCGCGGCGATGTCCGAAGGGCGCACGCCCCGCGCGTGGTGTGAAACCATGTGCATCACCGAGTATTCCGTAAAGGAGAGCGGCCGCGCCTGAAACCAGTTTTGGTACAGCTGCGCCTGCCGCCTGGAAAACCGGATGTGGCGGCCAAAGAGCGCGACCTGCGGGATCGCGGCCTGCTCGTCGGCGGCGGGCCTGCGCGCCGTCAGGCACACCAGCGCCGCACCGCCCCCCAGCGCGGCAAGCCCCCGCGCCTCCCGCGACAGGATGTGCAGAAAGCCCAGTCCCCTCGCCCTTTCGTCCAGACCGCCCTCCGCGTCCAGCGAAACCAGCAGGCCGCCCTTTTTCAGAAGCCGCCTGCCCTCCGCCAGCGCCCGCTCCGGCTCGTCCAAATGCCCGAACAGCTCGCAGGCCACCACCGCGTCGAAGGACTCATCTTCAAAATCCATCCTCCGGCAGTTCATGACGCGGAAGTCGATGCGCTGCTTTCGGGACAGCGACGCCTCGTAGGCGCATTGAATCATCGCGGGGGCGCTGTCGACGCCAATGACGGCATGACCCAGCCCCGCCACCAGAATTGCCGCAAAGCCGCTTCCGGTGCCCATATCCAGCACCCGCAGCGGCTTTTCCGGCGGCAGCAGCGCGCCCAGAAACGCCCGCCACCGCGCCGCGCCCGCGCCGGACAGCGCCCCCGCCCGCTCCGAGGCCAGCCCATCCGCCGCCGCGTTCCAGAAATCGACGTCCTCCCGATGCATCGAACCACGCTCCTCGCTACCAATATACCCAAACCCCCGCCGCGTGTCAACGCAGGGTCGCCCGCGCCGGATATTTGATACCGAATCGTATAAACTAATACTTGACAGTATATTATGCGCGTGATGCATTGGTGCGGGGAAACGGCGCCCGCGGCGCGGCCGCCGTTTCGGGGATCATACCGACGTTGAAAAGAGGCGGATGGGCAATGCGGTATTCAAGATCGGAACGGTGGACGCTGAGTCTCGCGGTTGCGTTCGCGGTCGTCTTTTCCCTCTCGTGGACGGCCGGGGCGATGCACATCATGGAGGGATACCTGCCGCTGGGCCACTGTGTGGCCTGGGGCGCGGTGAGCCTGCCGTTTCTGGTGGCGGGCGTCATCCGCATCCGGCACACGGTCCAGAAGAGCCGGCGCACGCTGATGCTGCTGGCGATGTCCGGCGCGTACGTATTCGTGCTGTCCTCGCTGAAGATTCCGTCCGTCACGGGCAGCTGCAGCCACATGACGGGCACCGGGCTTTCGGCAATCCTCTTCGGCGCGTCGGCGACGAGCGTCCTGGGCATCATCGTGCTGATCTTCCAGGCGCTGTTGCTGGCCCACGGCGGGCTGACCACGCTGGGCGCGAACACCTTCAGCATGGCCATCGCGGGCCCGCTCTTCACCGTGCTTTTGTACAAGGCGGGGAAGAAGCTGAGCGTCAACCGCAAGGTCAACGTGTTTCTGGCCGCGGCATTGGGCGATCTTTTCACCTACTGCGTCACCAGCGTGCAGCTTGCGCTGGCCTATCCCAGCGCGGAGGGCGGCGTGGCGGCCAGCGCCGCAAAGTTCTTGGGCGTGTTTGCGCCCACGCAGGTCCCCCTGGCCATTGTGGAGGGCATTCTGACGGTGCTGATCGTGATGGGCCTTGAGAGCTTTGCCACCGAGGAGCTCCGGGATATTTCGTTTGTGGAGGGCGCGTGAGCGATGAACAGCAGCAAGAAAACGGTCATCGTCCTGATTCTCGTGGTCCTGGCGATCGTCCTGTTGCCGCCTCTGTTTCTGAAGGGCGCGGAGTTTGGCGGCAGCGACGATGCGGGCAGCCAGATGGTGGAGGAGGTCACCGGCGCGGCGTACACCCCCTGGTTCACGCCCGTGCTTGAGAACATGATCGGCGGCGAACTGCCCGGCGAAATCGAAAGCCTCTTTTTCTGCGTGCAGACGGGCATCGGCGTGGGCATCATCGCCTACTTCTTCGGGTATCTGGTGGCGCGGAAGAGGTTCTCCGCCGCGCCCAGGGGCTCGGCCGCGCCGTAAGAAACGCATGAACCGGGGCCGCGCGGCCACCCGTGCGGCCCCGGGATGAGGTGAAGGATGATCACCGCGCTCATGACGGCGGCCGTCGTCTGGTGCCTGTTTTCCGGACGGGTGCCGCCGCCGCTTCTTGTGCCGCTCAGCGCGGCGGCGGGCGCCGCCTTCGGCGCGGCCGCACGGCACGGGCATGAAAGCGTTTTGTCCGTGGACGCGCTGGCGCAGGCCTCCCGGCTGAACACGGTCAATCCGGGCCTGAAGTTCTGGTCCGCGCTGGCGCTGATGTGCCTGTGCGTCGCCTCCGGAAGCCCCGTTCCGGGGCTTTTTCTTGCCGGGGCGGCCCTCGTGCTGACGGTCTGGGCGGGCGGGCTCCGGCTCGGCGCCTACCTGCGCTTTCTGTCGCTTCCCGTTTCGTTTCTGATGATGGGCGCGCTGGTGCTGCTCTTTTCGGTGGCGGACGGGCCGGCGGGCGCGGTGAACATCCCCGCCTTCGGCGCGTGGCTGACGGTGCGCGCAGAAGCGCAGGCGCAGACGGCGCTGGTCATTGCCCGCGCCTTTGGCGCGGTCAGCTGCCTGTACCTGATCTGCCTCACCACCCCGATGCCGGAGCTGATCGGCGTATTGCGGCGCGCGCGCTGTCCGGACGTGGTGATTGACCTCATGTACCTCGTCTACCGGTACATCTTCATCCTGTTTGCGATGCACGGCGCGATGAAAAACGCCGCCGCGGGTCGGCTCGGCTACGCGGACTTTCGCGCGGCCTACCGTACCACCGGGCGCATTTACGCAAACCTGCTGTCCCGCAGCTACCGGGTGGTCAACCGCAATTTTGACGCGATGGAGAGCCGGTGCTACGACGCGGGAATCCGCTTTCTGGAAAAAAAGCGCGGGATCCCCCGCGCCCATCTGGCCGCCACGCTTGCCGTCGCGGCCCTGACCATTGCGCTGTATTGCGCGTTTCGCTGAGGTGCGCCCATGGAAGAAGTGCTCCGCCTGGAGAACATCCGCTATTCGTACGATCACCGGATTCCCGCGCTGAAGGACGTATCCGTCCGCGTGGGCAGGGGGGAGCGCGTGGCCGTGCTGGGCAACAACGGCGCGGGCAAGAGCACCTTTTTTTCTGTGCTGCAACCGCATCCTGCGCCCGCAGCAGGGCCGCATATTCCTCCGGGGGCGCGAAATCACGGACGCGAAAAAGGACATTCTGGCCCTCCGCCAGGCGGTGGGCGTGGTGTTTCAGGACCCCGACAGCCAGATGATCGCCGGCACCGTGGAGGACGAAATCAGCTTCGGGCCGATGAATCTGGGCCTTGCGGCGGACGAGGTGCGGCGGCGGGTGGACGAGGCCGTGATGCGGATGGATCTCAAGGGCTACGAGCGGCGCGCGCCCCAGTACCTGAGCGGGGGCGAAAAAAAGCGCGTGAGCATCGCGGACATCCTGGCGATGCGGCCCGACGTCATCCTGCTGGACGAGCCCACGGCGTCCCTCGATCCGCGGAACACCGACCGGCTGGAGGCGGCCCTGGCGCAGTTGCACCGGGAGGGCATGACCCTGGTGGTCTCCACCCATGACGCGGACTTTGCCTACCGCTTTGCGGCGCGGGTGATCGTGTTTGCCGACGGGGAGATCGCCGCGGACGGCAGCCCGGAGGATGTGTTCTCCTCCGAGGCCGTGCTGGCGCGGGCCGGGCTCAAGCGGCCGCTGCTCTACGAAACCTATCGGCTGCTTTGCGATGCCTTCCCCGAGGCCGCCGCGGAGCGCGCCCCGACGCGGATCGAGGACATGCGGCGCTACATCCTGGGCCTAAAAACGCCCCGAAGGTGACTTGCGCCCCCGCGCCGGCCGCGGTACAATGGACGCGCCCGCCCTCCGGACGGGACACCCGGCCCGAAAGGAGGCCCGCCATGAAAGACGAAAGAACGGGCGCGATGCTGGCCGCGCTGGCGGCGGCCGCGCTCTACGGGCTGAACGTCCCGCTGTCCAAGCTGCTGCTGGAGAAGGTGCCGGCGGCGCTGATGGCGGCGCTCCTCTATTTGGGCGCGGGGTTTGGCATGCTCGCCGTGCGCCTTGCCCGGCGCGCGATGGGGCGCGCCGGCGCGGACGCCCGCATCGCCCGGGCAGACCTGCCCTTTGTGGCGGGAATGGTGCTGCTGGACGCGGCGGCCCCGATCCTGCTGATGATGGGGTTGGCGGGGACCTCGCCGGCAAACGCGGCGCTCATGGGCAACTTTGAAATCGTCGCCACATCGCTGATCGCCTTTCTGCTCTTTCGTGAGCACGTCGGGCGGAAGATGTGGGCCGCCGTCGCGCTGATCACCGCTTCCAGCATGATCCTGTCCTTCGAGGGCGCGGCCAGCCTCTCCTTTGGCGCGGGCTCGGCGCTCGTGCTCATGGCGGCGGTGGCGTGGGGGCTGGAAAACAACTGCACCCGCATGCTGTCGTTGAAGGACCCGACGCAGATCGTCGCCATCAAGGGGCTGGGCTCGGGCGCCGTCTCGCTGGGGCTGGCGCACCTTCTGGGGCAGGGCGGCGCGCCCCTCGGGTACGCCCTGGCGGCAATGGCGCTGGGGTTTGTGTGCTACGGCCTCAGCATCGCCCTGTACGTGCTGGCCCAGCGGACGCTGGGCGCGGCGCGGACCAGCGCCTGCTACGCGGTCGCGCCCTTTGTGGGCGTGGCGCTCTCGGCGGCCATCTTCGGCCAGCGGTTCGAGCCTCCGTTTCTGCTGGCGCTGGCGGTGATGATCGTTGGGGCGTATTTTGCCGCCTCGGAGCGCCACCGGCACGCCCACGTCCACGAGGCACTGGCCCACGAACACCGCCACAGCCACGCGGACGGCCACCACACCCACGCTCACGGCGCCCCGGTCGCCGGCGCTCACAGCCATTTTCACACCCACGAGCCGGTGGAGCATACCCACAGCCACACGCCGGACCTCCACCACACCCATCCCCACCCCTGACGCGCCCGCGCCGCCCACGGCCTGAGTAAGAAAGGGAGCCGCATTTATGCTGCGGCTCCCTGTTTGCGCGCCCATCGGCCCGCCGGAAAAATCAGCGGCCGCCCAGATACACGGTCAGATCCCGGCCCCGGTAATCCGCCGCCTGTTCGCGCCCGGGCCCGTCCGGTCCGACAAGCCGCACCAGGACGCGCGCGGCAAGGCCCGCCGCGCCCTCCGCCGCGTGGAACGTCAGCGCGCCCGCGCGGTCGTCCCAGGTGAGGCGCACCCGGGTGTATTCGCCCGCCTCGTAGGCGTAGCCGTCGCCCGCGTCGCCGTAGAGCCAGGCCTCGCCGTCCGCGCCGGCATACACCCTCACCTCGTCGCAGAGGGGCGGCGCGTCGGCCGCGCTTTGCCCGCCCGCGGCGAGGGGCAAAATGGCGCCCGCCCGGACGAACACCGGCAAGGTCGAAAGAGGCGTTTCTACCTCCACCGTCCGCCCGCCCGCAAAGAAAGCGCCGGTGAAGAAGTCGTACCAGCCCGCGCAGGCGGGCAGATACGCCGCCGTGCGGCCGCCGCCCTCCGAAATGGGCCGCGTGACCGGCGTCACGAGAAGCGCGTCGCCCAGCATGAACTGGTCGCAGACCGACCGGGCGCGGCCATCCTCCGGGAACATCACAAGCAGGCTGCGCAGCATGGAATCGCCCTCAAAAAACGCCTGGGCCGCGGCGGAATACACGTAGGGCAAAAGCCGGTAGCGCAGCTGGATGAAATCGCGGATGGCGTCGTACTCCGGGCCACCGGGCGCGCCGAACTGCCAGGGCTCCCGGGGCGTATCGGTGCCGTGGGACCTGAACATCGGCAGAAAGCAGCCCATCTGCAGCCAGCGCACGTACAGCTCCCGGTAGGCCGGGTCTTTTACGCCGTCGTTGAAATCGCCGTTCCAGAACCACAGCGGCTTTAACACCGTGTGGCACTCGCAGCCGCGCTTTTCGTAGGCGTCCTTGACCACGAAGAAGCCGCCGACATCCAGCGTCCAGTGGGAAATGCCGCTCATGGCGGCCTTCAGCCCCTCGGCGATCTGCTGGCGCATCACGTCCCAGCGGGCCGATATGTCTCCGCTCCACAGCACCGCGCCGTACTGCTGCACGCCGGGGTAGCCCGAGCGCGTCAGGTTGACCAGCCGCTTTTCCGGGTGGTGGGCGCGCCAGGTTTCGTACATGCCCCGGGCATGGTAGAGGGCGTAGCTGTTGAGGCGCGTTTCGTCCATGGAATTTGCGCTCAGGTCCAGCACCGCCCGGTAGCGCAGCGCCTCGGGGCGCTTGGCCTCGCCGTTCCAGTCGGCGTCGGAGAAGGGCTCGGCGTTGTCGCACCAGTAGCCGTCCACGCCGCCCGCGCCCCAATGCCGCTCGCACTGGGCGCCGTAGAGCGCGCGCCCTTCGGCCGAAAAGGCGTCGTAGGTGGTGCTGTTGGGCAGCATCAGCCCCGCCCGTTCAAATTCCGCGCAGTCCCCGCCGCCCTTGGCCATGTTGGGCCAGATGGAGACCAGAAGGTGTACGTTCATATCATGGAGGGCCCTGGTCAGCGCGGGGATGTCCGGATACCGGGCCGCGTCGGGCGTCTTGTCGCCCCAGAGCCCGTTTTCCCAGGTGTACCAGTCCTGCACCAGGCAGTCCAGCCCCAGGCCCTCGTCCCGGAAGCGCCGGGCGGTGTCCATCAGCTCGCGCCCGGAATCATACCGCTCCTTTGACTGCACGTAACCGTAGGCCCACCGGGGCAGAAGGCGCGTTTTGCCCGTCCAGGCCGCCAGACGGCGCAGCACCTGGCGCGCGTTTTCGCCCCGCAGCACCACAAAGGAAAAATCCTCCGCCGCTTCCAGGATGAACGTAAAGTCCGCCTCGCCGCCCTCAAAGCGCATCGCGCACTCGGCCTCGATCAGAACGCCGTAGCCGGCGTCGGACAGGAGGAACGGGTAGGCGATGATCATGTTGTTCTGGTACAGGTACTCCTTTTGCCCGTGATAGTCATACACGCCGGAATCGTGCTGGCCCAGGCCCGTCAGAAGCTCGCCCGCGCCGCAGGAAAAGGTGAGCCGCACCCGGGAGACCGGGCGGTCGGGCGCCTTCCGGGCGTTGACGATCTCCGTCACCTCGCCGTTGGCGGTCATCCGCTTTTCGTAGACCGGCTCGCCGTCGGTGACGGTCTTGTAGAGCATTTTCTCCTCGAAGGCCGCGGCGATCAGCCGGGGATGGGCGCCGTCCGGAAAGAGCGCCGTCGGGCCGACGGGGCCTCGCTCGCCCGCGCTGAAGGCCACCTTCGCCGCCCAGGGGTAGGGATGGGTGATTTGCATGGGTCACTCCTTCACGGCGCCGGCGGTCATGCCGCCCACGATGTAGCGCTGCCCCGCCAGGTACAAAAGCACCACCGGCAGCGCGGTGAGCAGGATGTCCGCGAACACCAGGTTCCAGTAGGAACCGTACTTGCCAAAGAAGTTGTACACCGCCAGGTTCATCGGCCACAGCTTTGAGGAGGACACGATGTACAGCGGCGTCAGAAAGTCGCTCCAAATGCCCATGAACTGCAAAAGGAAGCAGGTGATGAGGACCGGCCTGAGCAGCGGCACCGCGATTTGGAAGAACAGCCGCACCGGGCCCGCGCCGTCAATCACCGCCGCCTCGTCCATCTCCACCGGGACGGTCAGCACAAAGTTGCGCACCACGAACACGCAGAAGGGGATCATGGCGGAGGTGTACACCAGCACCACGCCCAGCCGGGTGTCGTTTACGCGAAAGAAGTTGAGCACCTGGATCAGCGTCACGTAGTTGACCGGAAAGAAGAGGCCGCACAGGATGCCGTAAAAGAGCAGCGAATTGAGGCGGGTGCGCTTGCGGCAGATGATGAAGGCCGCCATCGCGCTGAGCGTCACGCCCAGGGCGGAGCTGAGCCCCGCGTAGAGGAGGCTGTTGAGAAAGCCCTGCAGCAGCTTGCCCTTGTCGATGACCTCGGCAAAATTGGAAAACACCCACACCTTGGGCAGGCTGATGTTCATGCGGGCGGCCTCGCCCTTTGTCTTGAAGGCGTTGATGACCACCACGTAGAAGGGCACCAGCACGATGACGCACAGAAGGATGCACAGCGCCTGCTTGAAAACCGCCGCCCCCCATTTGCGGCGCGGCGCGCGGACCAATCGGTTCATTGCTGCACCTCCCCCTTGGCCATCGCCCGCACGACGATCAGCCCCGCCGCCAGCGAAAGCACCAGCAGCACGGTGTTCATCGCCGTGGACATGCCGTACTTGCCCTGGGCGTAGAGCTGGTAGGCGTAGGTGGTCATGACCTCGGTGTAGCGGCCGGGGCCGCCGTTGGTGAGCACGTAGATCACGTCAAACACCTTGAGGCCGTAGGTGATGCCAAACACCAGATTGATGGTGATCGAGCCGCCCAGCATGGGCAGCGTCACGTTCCACAGCCGCTGCCAGTAGTTGGCGCCGTCGATCTGGGCCGCCTCGTAGTAGCTTTTGGGGATGGCGTTGATGCCGGCGAGGAAGATGGTCATCACGTAGCCGATGCCGCGCCAGGCGTCCACGCCGAAGATGGAGCCCCACACCACACCCGGGTCGCTCAGCCACTTCTGCTGCCACGCCTCAAGGCCGATGGAGGCCAGGAAGTTATTCGCCAGGCCGTTGAAGTTCAGGATGGAACTGAACACCAGCCCGATGATGAGAAAGGGCAGGATGGAGGGCATGTACAAGACCGTCCGGTAGGCGTTCCGGCCCGGCAGTTCACCGCTGAGCAAAATGGCGAGAAACAGCGCGGGGACCAGCTTGACGATGTTGGACACCACCGTGAACCACAGCGTGTTGGCAATGCCCTGGGAATACCGCACGCTGCCGCCGGAAAAGATGTCGATGAAATTCTGCAGGCCCACAAAGTGCACGCCGTCCAGGCTGCGCACGTTCCAGTCCGTAAAGGCGAACAGCACGCCGAGCAGCCCCGGCAGCAAAAAAAACAGCAGGTACAGCAGAATCGGCGCGATGAGAAACCACTGGGGGTAGATTTTCCGCGTATTCAAGGGGCATTCCTCCCGGGGGCTGATTGGCGCGGGATGAGCGCTCATGGATGGCCGCGCCGGCGCGATGGGCGCCGGCGCGGCCGGGCTCGGGCGATGGGCCTATTGGGCCCAGGCGGGATCGGCGGCCAGCTTGGCGGATTCCGCGCGGTTGACGTCCATGTTCTCCAGAACCTGCTCCGCGGTCATCTGGCCGGTGCACATGGCCACCATGTCGCTGCCAAACTGCATCCAGTAGTCGTTGGTGTACTTGGTGCCGGTCTGCAGCACGCTGTAGGCCATCTTTTCCTTGGGGATGGCGCCGACGAAGGTTTCCTCCTCCGGCAGCCAGTGCTGGTCGATCTCCACTGTCACGTCCAGGTTGGTGTAGGCCGGGGAATTGTCCAGGATCTCCTGCAGGCTCTCGGCCGTACAGACGAAGCGGAAGAATTCCTTTACCAGCTCGGGGTTCTTCGCGCCGGAGTAGCCGAACATCGTCGGACCGGCCGGGTTGGTGGGGTAGTAGCTGTTGTCCGCCAGCGGGATCAGCGTCAGGCCAAAGGCGTCCTGGGTGCCGGTGTCGTCCTTGATCTGCTTGATGTAGCTGGAATTGGCCATCGCCATGGCGACCTTGCGGTCGGCGAAGTCATTGGCCATGTTGGTGGAGTTGGTGCCGATCCAGTCCTTGCCGAAGTAGCCCTTGTCGCTGAGCTCCTTGAACTGGGCCAGAACCTTCAGCATGGTTTCGTTGCCGGCGAAGGTGGCGGTGTTGGCGTTCAGCGCGTCGTACAGACCCGGAGCGGCCGCCTCGTACACGCCGCCGATCTGGAAAAACGAGAGCTGGTGCTGCCAGCCGTCCGCGCCGGGCACGAACCAGGGGGTGATGCCCTGGGCCGAGAGCGCCTCGCAGACCGCGAGCAGCTCGTCATAGGTGGCGGGGGCGGCCAGGCCCATCTCGTCAAAGAGGGTCTTGTTATACACCAGCACGTATTCGGGGCTGTTGTGCCAGATTTGCAGGCCGTAGAGCTTGCCGTCCGCGACGCAGCTGGCCTGGCGGGTCTCGGGCATTACGCTCTGCCACGCCTCGCCGGTGAAGTCGATTAAGTATTTTTCGGGCTCCACGATCACCGACTTGATGGCGAAGGGGTTGGACTGAATCCAGAAGATGTCCGAGCAGGTGCCGGTGGTCAGCTTGCTCTGCAGAAGGTCGCTGTACTGGTCGGCGGGCACGGTCTGCACGTCCACGGTCACGCCGTAGGTTTCCTCAAACCGGGCGATGGTCGTGTCATACCGGGTGTCCATCCAGCCCGCGGAGACGAGGATGGACAGCGTTTCACCGCTGAAGTCCTTCTGCTCCGCCAGGGCGGTACCCAGCGACATAAAAAGCGCGAGGGCGAGCAACAGGGCCGTCAGTTTCTTCATCCGGATCAACCTCCTAGATGTTTTTCTTAATCGTACGTCAAAAAAATCCGTCAGTCCATGCACAAATCCTTCCTGAATTTGTACTAAATTTCCGTTTTGGCGGATTTCTTACAAAACCCCGTCCCTTGCGGGGTTTTTCACGCCGTGCTATACTTTTGAGGAGAACGCTCCGCCACGCGGAGGAAAGGGGCGCGGCCATGGCAAAAGCCTCGATGCGAATGCGGCTGTACATGACGTACCTGGCGATTTCGCTGGGCATTGTCGTACTGTTTTCGGCCGCGTTCTACCTGTACACGTCGCGCATCCTGTCCGCCCGGGAGGCGGACCGGCTGAATACGCTGACCCGGTCGCTGCTGGAGCAGACCGATGCCGCGCTGGACGCCATGGACGGCGTGTCGGTGGACCTGGTGTACATCAACCGCGCGCGGCGGGCGCTGGAGGAGACGCTGGATCTGGCCCGCGCCGCCGGCGGCCAGGACGGCCCGACCCAGTGGAACCGGCACCGGGCGCTTTCCGAGATGGCGAACCTCTTTGTGGCGGTCAACGGCGCCAGCCTGCCGGTGCACCACCTGAACCTGTACGACACGGCGGGCAACTGTGTGGGCATCGGCAGCGTCAGCCAGGTGCGTTCCGGCCTGGACCTTGCGCGCGAGTCCTGGTACGCGCCGGCCCTCGCGGCGGACGGCTACAAGTACATCACGGCGCCCTTTCTGTCCTCCACCCTGAGCGCCGGGAGCACCCGGGCGCAGTACTACATCGCCCTCGTGCGCGCCTACTTCGGCGAGGACCGCGAACCCGCGGGATTCATCGAGGCGATCCAGAACTGCTCGGTGGTGTTCCGCAGCGCGCTGGCCCTCGACCGCTCCGAGGAACAGGCCTACATTCTGGACGCGCAGGGCGGCCTCGTCTACCCCTACCCCGCCGCCGAGGCGGACCGGGCGCGCGCCGCCCAGCTGGTGACCGGCGGCGACGGGGACTCTATCGCCAGCCCGGAAACCAGCGCCTACACGGGCTGGACCTACATCGTGGCGCGGCCGCTGGCCGCGGTGCTGCAGCCGGCCTACACGCTTTTGCGGCTGATTCTGGGCATAGCGCTGGTGCTGATGCTCCTGATCGCGCTGTTCGCCTTTTTCACCGCCCGGCGCATGACGCGGCCGCTGATCGCGCTGGGCGAGCGGATGCTCCTGGTGGACGCCCATTCGCTGACCCACGACCAGCCGCCCCTTCGCGCCGAATACCGCGAGGTGGCGCGCCTCAGCGACAGCTTCGACCAGATGCGCCGCCAGCTGAACGCCTCGATGAACCAGCGCATCGCCGCCGAGCAGCAGGCGCTCAGGTCCCGCAACCTGGCCATGCAGGCGCAGATCAACCCGCACTTTTACTACAACACGCTGTCCTCGATCATCGCGCTGACCGACATTGGCCGTCCGGACGACGTGGTGGCCATGTGTCGGTCGCTCACCGGCATGATGCGCTACGTCACCGGGCCGGAGTCCTCCGCCACGCTGCGCGAGGAGCTGAAGTACGTGGACCGGTACCTCTACTGCATGAAGATGCGCTACCAGGACAGCTTCCGCTACGAGATCCGCGTGCCGGAGGGAATGATGGACGAGCCGGTGCCCCGGCTGATCATCCAGCCCTTCGTGGAAAACGCGCTGAAGTACGGCATCGACTGTCCGCCGCCCTGGACGCTCACGATCGTCGGCGAGGACGCCCCGGACGCCTGGCGCGTCATCGTGCTGGACAGCGGACCGGGCTTTACCGAACGGGCGGTTTCCGAGCTCCGCGCGCGCATGCGCGCGGTGGACCAGTCCGTCGCCATGCCCGAGGCCCACATCGACGGGCTGGGCCTCCTGAACGTGTACGCCCGGTGGAAACTGTTCGCGGGCGACGAGGCGCTCTTTGATGTCGGCACAAAATCCACCGGCGGCTATGCCATGATCGGCCGGGAGAGGAGGCGCCCCGCGTGAACACGCCCTCGTTCAAGGTGCTGGTGGCGGAGGACGAGGCCCTGCAGCTGAATAGCCTCGCCGCCCTGATCAATCGGGTTTCCGAGGATTTCGAGGTGGTGGCGCTGGCGCAGACTGGCCTCCAGGCGCTGGAAAAGGCCGAGCGGCACATGCCCGACCTGGTGATCACCGACATCCAGATGCCGCAGATGAGCGGGATTGAGCTGATCGAGGCGCTGCGCGGCCGGCTGCCCGGCTCGAAGTTCATCATCATCAGCGGGTACTCCGAATTCGAGTACGCAAAAAAGGCCATCGCCCTCAAGGTGGCCGCGTACCTGCTCAAGCCCGTGGCGCCGGAGGAGCTGCGCGACGCGCTGACGGGGGTGTATTCCGATCTGATGCTGAACCGCCAGGCCTACGGCGCCGCCTTCAGCCCCCAGGCGGCCCCGGAGAGTCCGGAGCAGGTGGCCGCCGCGCTACGCGCCTGGCTGGACGAGCACTTCGGCGAGGATGTGAACCTGAACCTGATCGCCTCCGCCCTGGGCTACAGCCCGAGCCACCTGACGAAGGTGTTCCAGAAGCGCTACTACATGTCGCCCATCAAGTACCTGACGCGGGTGCGGATGGCCAAGGCCCGCTACTGCCTGATGTACCGCGGCGACCTCTCCATCCGCCAGATCGGCGAAATGGTGGGCTACGAGGAGCAGGGCTACTTTTCCCGCATGTTCAAAAAGACCCACGGCCTGAGCCCGGTGGAATTCCGCGCCTCGCCGCAGCGGTGGAGCCACAGGCCCTTTCCGTAGCCGGGCGCTCCGCGCAGAAAACGGCCCGCGTCGGCATCCCGCACGTTGTTGGCTCACTGCCAGAGGGCGCTCTCCCGGCAGTAGTCGTTGGGCGCGTTTTCATAGCGCTTCTGGGGCAGGGGCACGTCCCGCAGCGCCTTCATGCGCGCCACCGCCTCCAGAAATTCCGCGGGCCGCATCTCCTCATATCGGACCTTGGGCATGATTCCGCCCCCTCGTCAGGGTCTGCGCCACTTGTCCAGCCGCTTGAGCACCGCGCGCTGGGTTTCCGGGTCGGATTCGTCGATGCAAAGCAGGATGCCCTCCGGCGCGACCGCGTCCATGAACGCCTCCAGCTCCGAAAGGTGCAGGTCCACCACCGCGCTCTTGCCCGCCGCCTGGATGCGCTTGATCAGCGGCACCCACTGCAGGATCGGCCGGTCCTCGCCCACGCCCTGCACCCACTGGTAGGCCTGGATTTCAGGGATCTCCAGCAGCCTGTCCAGGTGGCGCGCCACGCCCTTTCCGTCCACGTGGAAGATGTTGTGGCGGAAGTGCCGGACCTCCCGGAGGATGAAGGGCAGCGCGAATTCCTCGAACATCGCCGGGGAGATCATCGCGCCCAGGTCGCAGCTGGGGATGTGCATGCCCTCGTAGGAGGGAATCTGCATCCAGGTGACAGAGAGCTGCCCGTTGGCCTTCAGCACCTGGTGGAACTCGTCCATCAGCGGGAAGAAGGGGTCAAAGCACTTCTGCGTGACGGCCTTCACGTAGTCGGGGTCGTCCGCGATCTGAAAGAACAGCTCCTCCGTGCCCATCAGCGCGTCCGCGCAGTCAAAGCTGGGATGGACGTCCGTGTAGCCCACCAAAAACTTGCCCCGGCAGGCGGAAAGGGCTGCGTCCGTCAGCTCATTCAGCTTTTTCAGGTACTCGCTCTCCGGGTCGAAGGCGAGGGTTTCGAGATCCTCCAGCCCGGAAAGGCAGGGCTTGGCCCAGGAGGTGACGTCGCCGAATTCCAGCCTGGCGCCCAGCATTCCGGCAAACACGTTGGGCCCCAGGTTGGGCCAGAACAGCGGGAACGTTTCGCCCAGATAGCTGCCCTTTTCGACGGTCTTCAGACAGCGTTCCACCTGGTATCCGGCGTCGTACCACCGGTCCTTGAGGGTGGGCCAGCGGGCGGCGTCGTCCGCCAGGTCAAACTCCGCGTTGTGGGCGGAGAAGCGCACCGGCACGCGGTCCAGCACCTTGTGGTCGTACCAGGCGTAGATGCGCTCCATGCACCGGACAAAGTCGGGCTTTTTTTCCAGCCCGGGATCAAAAAATGTCGTCATGCTTCCTCCCTTCTCACGCGGCCGCGCGGCCCTTCGACTTGGCCTTGATGTCCACCGCCACCGCCACCAGCAGCACGAGCCCCTTGACCACCCGCTGCCAGTACTCGCTCACGTTCATCATCATCATGCCGTTGGCCAGCACACCCATGAACACCACGCCGATGATCACCTTGCCCAGCTTGCCCTCGCCGCCGGACACCGACACGCCGCCCAGCACCACCGCGGTGATGATGTCCATCTCGTAGCCGTCGCCGGAGCTGGGCTGGCCGCTGTTGATGCGCGAGGTCAGGATCAGCCCCGCCAGCGCCCCCAGAAGGCCCACCAGCATATACATCTTGTACAGTTCCTTCTTTACGTTGACGCCCGACAGCCGGGCCGTTTCCACGTTGCCGCCGATGCCATAGATCCTGCGGCCAAAGGGCGTCCGGCCCAGCAGCACGTAGCCGAAGGCGAACACCGCGATCATGATCAGCGAGGAGATCGGGAAGATTCCGATCGTGCCCTGCCCCAGCACCTTGAACGCTTCCGGAATGCCGTAGACCGGCATGCCGCCGGTGATCAGATACACCGCGCCGCGCAGCGAGATCATCATCGCCAGCGTGGTGATCATCGGCGGAATCTTCAGATAGTTGATGCAGGTGGCGTTGGCAAAGCCGATCGCCACGCCCAGCGCCAGCGCCGTCAGCGCGGAAAGCCATATGGGCAGGCCGCCGCTCATCATGACGGCGGCGATGGCCGAGGTGAGCCCGATCACCGAGCCGATGGAAAGATCGATGCCACCGGTCAGGATGACCATGGTCATGCCCACGGCGCAGATGCCCACCACGGAAATCTGGCGCACGATGTTGGTAAAGTTCCGGGCGCTCAGAAAGGACTTGGTGGACAGGGAAAAGAACACGATCATGGCGATCAGCGTCAGGATGATGCCCATGTCGTTCCAGTTGATCCGGCTCTTCCGGACGGGTCTTGCCTCAATACCGGTCACAATCGATCACACTCCCGAAGCGAACTTGAGAACGGCTTCCTGCGTGGCTTCCTCCCGGGTCAGCTCCCCGGCGACGCGGCCCTCGTGCATGACGATCACCCGGTCGGACATGCCCAGAAGCTCCGGCATTTCCGAGGAGATCATCACCACCGCCTTGCCCTCGTCGGCCAGGTCGTTCATCAGCCGGTAGATCTCCTGCTTGGCGCCCACGTCGATGCCACGGGTGGGCTCGTCAAAGAAGATCACGTCGCATTTCATCAGGAGCCACTTGGCCAGGATCACCTTTTGCTGGTTGCCGCCAGACAGGTTGCGCACCAGCTGCTGCGCCGACGGCGTCTTGATGGCGAGCTTTCGGATCTGCGCGTCGCACAGCGCCGCGCCCTCGCCCTTTTTGATCAGCCCCAGCCGGTTGACGAGGCGGGGATAAAACGAAAAGAGGATGTTGTCCTGAATGGTCATGTTGAGAAAGAGGCCCAGCTGCTTCCGGTCCTCGGAGAGGTAGACGATGCCGTTTTTGATCGCGTCGGTGGGCGAAGTGATCTTCACCGGCTTTCCGCCCAGCAGGATCTCGCCGGACAGCACCCGGTCCGCGCCGAACACCGCCCGCGCCGTTTCGGTGCGCCCCGCGCCCACCAGGCCCGCAAAGCCCAGCCGCTCGCCCCGGTAGGCGGTGAAGGACACGTCCTTGAGCATGGCGGTATTGAGGTTTTTCACCGTCAGCGCGGCCTCGCCCCGCCGCGCGCGGGTTTCGGGGTAGGATTCGGTCAGTTCCCGGTTGACCATGTGGCGGATCAGGTCATTTTTGCAGGTGTCGCACACCCGCATCGATTGGACCAGCCGCCCGTCGCGGAACACCGAAACCTCGTCGCACAGCTCAAAGACCTCCTCCAGCCGGTGGGAAATGTAGAGGATGGCCAGGTTTTCCCGCTTCATCGTCCGCACGATGTCAAAAAGATACTTGAGCTCGTTTGCGGTCAGCGGCGCGCTGGGCTCGTCCAGAATCAGCACCTTGACCGTGCGGGAGAGCGACTTTGCGATCTCCACCAGCTGCTGGTAGCCCACCGTCAGGTCCTTCACCAGCGTCTTGGGGTCTATTTTGACGCCCAGCCTGTCGAGCACCGCGCGGGAGCCCCGCTCGATGGCCGAAAAGTCGATCATGCCGTGCTTTTTGGGGTAGCGGTTGTAGAAGATATTCTCCGCCACGCTCAGGTGCTTGAGCAGATTCAGCTCCTGATAGATCGCGGAGATGCCCATCTCCAGCGCCTTTTCGGGGTTCATGCCCTCCACCTTTTGGCCCTCAAACCAGATTTCGCCCCGGCTGGGCGCGACCGCGCCGGTGATGATTTTGATGAAGGTGGACTTGCCCGCGCCGTTTTCGCCGACGATGGCGTGCACCGTACCCCGGCGGAAGCCCAGCGACACGTCGTCAAGCGCCACCACGCCCGGGTAGATTTTGGTGATGCCCTTCAGTTCCAGAATCGGCCTGTCCATGCGATTCACTTCCTCATGCGGTGAAACTATTCGGGGGCCGATGTTCCATCGACCCCCGCCCTTGGCCGGCCCTTCCCGGTCAGTCAGTCACGTACTCGGAGATGTTGGCCTTGGTGACGGCCTTCATGCTGTAGGGGATCTTGTCGGCGATGGGGCCGCTGGCGATGACCTTTTCCACGATGTCCAGCACCTCGCCGCCCTTCTGGGCCGGCTGGATGTCCACGGTGCCCTTGTACATGGTGTCCTCGGAGATCAGCTTCAGGGGCTCCTCCAGCGCGTCGAGGCCCACGATGCAGGTGTTGGCCGGGGTGTGCTCCTTGTGCTGCAGGCAGGCTTCGTACACGCCCAGCGCGCCGGAGTCGTTGATGCAGATGAACACGGAGATCTCCGGGTTGGCGGTCAGCGCGGTTTCGGCCAGGTTGAAGCCCTCGTCGGCGTTGGCGGCGTTCTGCTCGTAGACGAACACGATTTCGTGGTCGCCGGTGTAGGCGTCGACGATGCCGGCCTTGAGGCCCTCGGCGCGGTCGATGACCGACTTGATCATGTCGTACCGGGCGACCACGACCTCGATCTTGCCATCGGCGTCCAGCACCTCGTCAATGGTGCCGTCGGCGTCCTTGGAATTGAGCCATTCGCCGGCGATCACGCCGCCCATGTGGCCGTACTCAAATTCGTCGATGCCGTAGAAGGCATCGCTGCCGCGCACTTCCTGGTCCAGGCTGACCACCACGATGCCCGCCTCCTTGGCGGCCTTCACCGCGTCCACCGGGGCTTCCTGGTCGACGGGGCTGATGATGATGGCGTCCACGCCCTGGGCGATGAAGTCTTCAATGTGGCTGACGTGCTTGGAGGCGTCCGCCGCCGCGTCGGACACGATCAGGTCCACGCCGCGGTCCTTGGCCGCCACCTTCATGCCCTCGACGATGGAAACGAAATAGGCGTTTTCCATGCTCTGCACGGTGTAGCCCACGGTCAGGCCCTGCGCCGCGGCGGCGAGCCCCAGCGACAGGCACAGTACCAACGCCAGCGATACCAGTTTCTTCATAAAATTGACCTCCTGCCGGTTTTTCTGTCCTTCAACAGTATAAAATGGAGCGCGGACGCGCTCAATCAACTTTCATATGATGGTCTTTCATTTTGATACGAACCGCACCTTTCAGGGCTTCGGGCCGAACGCCTCGCGGTACTGCGACACCGTCATGCCCGCAAAGCGCTTGAAGAGCGTGGAAAAGTAGGTGGGGTTGTCGTAGCCCACCTTGTAGGCGATCTCATAGGTCTTCATGTCGGTGTTGGTCAAAAGCAGCTGCGCCTGCTCCATCCGCACCTTGAGCAGGTAGTCGCTGAAGCTGTCGCCGGTGTACTTGACGAACACCGCGCTGAAATAGCTGGGGCTGAGCCCCGCGTGCGCCGCCGCGTCCTTCAGGCGCAGCGACGCGCGGCCGTAGTGGGCCTCGATAAAGCGGCAGGCGGACTGGACCAGCCCCCTCACGTCCCGCGACCGCTCGGCCGCCTCCTCCGCGACGGACTCCAGCCGGGCCTGGACGAGCGCCAGCGCGTCCTCCATCCGCCGGCATTGCATCGCGTCTTTCTGCAGCGCGACCAGCGCTTCCCGCTGCGCCGGCGACAGTTCGCCGCTGTCGGCCAGGCGGCCCGCCAGCATGCCCAGCGCCGACACCAGGAATACGAAGGAGCCGCCGCTGACCGCCTCCAGGTTGGCCTTCAGCCGCGCCACATCCCCGGCGATCTCCTGGGGACTGCCCAGGAGTGTCACCCGCGCCAGGTGTTCAATGACGCCCGGATTCAGCGCGCCGCTGGCCCGGTAGTAGTCCTCCACCGAGCGCGCGCCCAGCTCGTCCATGCGGCGGCGGATGCCCATGAGGTCCGCCTCCCGGGACCTCTCCCGGTCCAGCGCGGCGGTCACCCGGCGAAAGACCTCCGAAAGCTGGTCAAGGTCGATGGGCTTGACCAGGTAGTCCTCCACGCCCATGCGCACCGCGTGCTGCGCAAAGCCGAACTCCTCGTAGGCGCTCATGATCACGAGCCGCGTTCCGGGGAATTCGGCGCGCGCGCGCCGCGTCAGCTCCAGCCCGTCCATGCGGCCCATCTTGATGTCGGTCAGCAGGATATCGGCGGGGGCGCGGCGCATGGCTTCCAGCGCGGCGGCGCCGTCGGTGACCGCCGCGGCCACGCAAACGCCCAGCGCACGCCAGTCAAAGGCGGTGGCGAGCCCTTCCAGCAGCACCTCGTCGTCATCCGCGATCACCAGGCTAAACATCGTCCGCCCCCTCCCCGTCGATGGTGATGGTCACCCGCGTGCCCTCGCCGGGCGCGCTGTCGATCTCCATGCGGCACCTGTCCCGGAAGAACAGCCTGAGCCGCTCAAGGACGTTGATCAGCCCGTAGCTGTCGCGGCTGGCGACGTCGTTCGCCGCCATCTGCGCCCGGAGCCGGCCGAGCTGCTCCGGCGGCATGCCCAGGCCGTCGTCGGTCACCCGGATGCGCGCGCCCGTGTCCGTCCGCTCGCAGACCAGCTCAATCCGCCCCGGCCCGTCCTTGGCCTTGATGCCGTGGTAGATGGCGTTTTCGATCAGCGGCTGCAAAATCAGCTTGGGCACCTCCATGCCGCTGAGCGACGGGTCCACCGTGGCCTCGCAGGAAAGGCGCGTCTTGTAGCGGAAGGTCTGGATGGTCATGTAGCTTTCGACGTTCGCCACCTCCTGCGCGAGGGAGATGGTGTCCCGGCCCTTGTTGAGCCCGGTCTTGAAAAAGGTGGTCAGCGCGGTCAGCATGGTCACGGCGTCGTCGTTTTTCTTCATGCGCACCAGCCACAGGATGGAGTCCAGCGCGTTGTAGAGAAAGTGCGGGTTGATCTGCGCCTGCAAAAGCAGCAGCTCGTACTTTCTGCGGGCGGTCTGCTCCGTGATGATGCGCGCCATCAGCTCCTTGATGTGGCGCACCATTTTGTTGAACTGGTCGGAAAGGTCGCCGATCTCGTCGTTCCGGGCTTTGGGAAACACCACGTCGAAGTTGTCCTCCCGCACCTGGTGCACGGACTCATTGAGGGTAAGGATCGGACGGGTGATGGTGCCGGCGGCGGCCCCCGCCGCCAGCATCGCCATTACGGACAGCGCCAGAATGCCCACGATCAGCGCGCACATGACCACGATCGGCGCGCGGAAGAGCTGAAGGTAGGGCACCGCGGAGACCAGAATCCAGTTGTTGGCGGCGACGGTCTTGTAGGCGAGCGCGTAGCCGCCGGCGCGCAGAAAGCCGTCGCCCTTGAAGTCGTCCCTCCAGTAGGTGACGGCGCCCATGGTGTCCCGCACGTAGCCGGGCTTCTCGTCGGACGCGGCCAGCACCCGCACGCCCTCCGGCTCCATCACCATCGCCACGTCGTTTTCAAACTGCTCCACGCGCTCGCCGACGATGGTCATCTCCAGGCTCGGGTCGATGATGTAGAACTGCCGGTCGTCGGAGCGCGCGTCCTCGAGCGCGTCGCTCACCTGGATCTCCACCAGCACGGCGCCCAGCGCCCGCCCGGTGGACTTGGCGCGGATCGGCACGCCCAGGGCCACGTATTCGCCCCGGACGCTGCGCACCACGCGGGACCGGCCGCCCAGCGCAAACCACAGCGCGTCGTCCGCCCGCAGAATGGCCTCGTACCAGTCCTCGTCCCGGTAGTCCTCCCGCAGAAAGGAGAAGGGGCCGCTTTTGAACAGCGCGCCGTTTTCCGCCACCACGTACATCTGGATGCGCCGGTCAAAATACCGGGAGATGTAGGTCAGCTCGTTGTCCAGCATCAGCTCCCGAAGGTACCGCTCCGACGGGGCCGCCGCGCCGCGGCTCAGCGCGCCGATGACCTCCTCGTCCTCACTGGCGGACTTGCCGATCTGGTAGGCCTCCTCCAGCACCTGGTCCAGCGCGTCCCGGGCGTGGCTCAGGGTGGCGTCCAGCTCCTCCCGGCTGGCGCTCCAGGCGCTGGTGGCGATGTAGGCGGTCAGGATGGAGCAAAAGAGGATCACCGGAATCAGCGAAAACGCCGACAGGTAGTTGCGCAGGCGTTCCCGGATCAGAAGGCGGCGCTTGCCCATCGTCAGTACCCCCGCCGGTAGGGGTCCGCCGCGCGGGCGACCGAGCCCCGCACCAGGCGCAGCGCCTGCACCGGCTCGCCCGCCCTGTCCGCCTCGATCGCTTCCAGCACGGCGTCGGCAAAATAGGGCGTCACCTGAACGCAGGCCGCCAGCCGCCCGGCGGCGAGGGCGCGCATGGCATCGTCCGAGCCGCCGATGGACACCACCGGGATGGACCGCGCCCCCTCCAGCGAAAACAGCGCGCCCACCGCGCCGAGGCCCTCCTCATCGCTGTGGCCGAAGACGGCGTCAAACCCCGCGCCGTTTTGCTCATAGAACCGGAGCAGCTCCTGCTGCGCGGCCTCGCGGCTGAACGAGCCGGACACCACGCCCGCAATCTGCAGGTTCTCGTACCCGCACAGCGCGTCCCGGAAGCCCTTGGCAAAGCCGTTGGTGGTGGAGGCGCCCGCCTCCCCCTGGATCTCCAGAATTTTTGCCGCGCGATCGCCCAGGCGCTCCGCCAACGCCGCCGCGCACGCGCCGCCCGCCCACTCGGCGTCCACGCCGACGGCCGCGAGCACATCCTCCGCCCGGGCGTCGGTGGACAGCCTGTCCACCAGGATCACCCCGATCCCCGCCTCCGCCGCGGCGCGGATGGCCCCGCCCAGCCCCACCGCCTTGACCGCCGCCACGACCAGGTAGTCCGGCCGGTCCTCGATCAGCCGATGGATGTCGGAAATCTGCCGGGAGAGCCGGTGGTCGGCGCTGAGCATCGTGACGCGATGGCCGGCCTGCTCCGCCCGGTCCATCAGATCCGACGCGATGGCCACCGACCGCGCGGTGTCCAGATCGGACATGGAGATGGCGATGTCCGCCCCCGGCGCGGCGAGCGCCGCCGGCGCCATGGCTGCCAACAGCAGGATGCAAACGAGAAAACGGTGCATTCCGGTCATCCCCCCTGCGCGCGAAATCCGAAAAAGGGCTGTCTCGGCCATTATAGCATTTTGGGGGGCGGGGCGCATAGGGGCCATCCCCCGGGCGGCGGCGGGCAAAAATTTCCGGCGCCCGCCGCAGCGGACGCCGGAAAGCCGGGCGCCTTGGGGAACGCCCCTTCATTTTCCCTCGCGGGCGCGGACGTACTCGTGGGCGCGCTCGCAGTTCTGCACCTTGAAAAAGCCGCCGTCGATGCCGATGACCTCCCCGGTGATGTAGCCCGCCTCAGGCGAAGTCAGGTACTTCACCAGGTGCGCCACATCCTCGCCGCCGCCGAAGCGGTTCATGGAAATCTGCTTCACCTGGATGCTGCCGCGCTCCTCGATCATCTTCGCGGTCATATCCGTGGCGATGATGCCGGGGGCGTAGGCGTTGACCGTGATCCCGTAGGGCGCAAATTCCGCCGAGGCGATGCGCGTAAGCATGTCGACGGCCGCCTTGCTGGCCGCGTAGGCGATGAGCCCCACATCGGCAAAGCGCCCCGAAATGGACGACGCGTTGACGATGCGCCCGTAGCGCCGCGCCTTCATGGCGGGCAGGCAGGCGCGGATCATGTGCAGACCGCTTTTCAGGTTCACATCCATCACGCGGTCAAAGTAGGCGTCCGTCATGTCCTCAAAAAAGCAGAAGTCAAAGATTCCGGCGTTGTTGACCAGAATGTCCACGCGGCCAAAGCGCGCGACCACCTCGTCCGCCGCGCGCCGGGCCTCCGCCTCGATGGAAAGATCCGCCTTGAGCGCAAAGGACCCTTCCGAGAGGCGCGCGATTTCCGCCTCGGTGGCGGCCGCCTCCGCCTCATTGGCGCGGTAGACGGCGCATACGATGTTCCCGGCCCTGGCAAGTTCCACGCTGATGGCGCGGCCCATGCCGCGCGTGCCTCCTGTGACGATGGCAACCCGCTTGTCCACGGCGATTCCTCCCCTTCGTTCCGGCGCTGCGCCGCGCGAACCGCGGCGCTTCAATTATACCACCACGGCCGGCGGAGCAAAACCCCGGATTCCTCCATTTTGCGGCGCCTCAGGGTGCCTTGGATCGATCCGCCCCCGCGATCTCCACCGGGTCCAGGATCAGCTTGCGCGGCAGGCCCTCCTCACCGCCAAGAATGCGCAGCGCGTACTCGATGGCCTGTTCGCCGCCGGTGGGGCAGTAGAACGTGGCGTCCAGGATGCCCTCCCGCACCATTTCCCTTCCGCCGCCGCGCCCGTCCAGCCCGTCCACCCCCACGTAGCGCACGCCCTCCGCCCGGAGCTTGTTCATCGCCACGTAGGCGCCGTAGGCCATGGCGTCGTTCTGGGCAAACACCACGTCCACCACGCCGGGGTTTTCCACCAGGTATTCCTTGGTGCGGTCCTCGGCCTGGTCCTGCATCCAGTTGGCCACCAGCCGCCCGCAGACCACCACGTTCTCCCGGCCGGAGATGGTGGCCCGGAAGCCCTCGCTGCGCTCGGCCACCGGCGGCGACCCGCTGACGCCCAGGATCTCCAGCACGCACCCGCCCTCCGCGCCCAATAGCCGCAGCACGGCCCGGCCGGCCATCTGGCCGATCTTGTAATTGTCCGGGCCGATGAACAGCGTATACGCCTCGCCGCGCACGTCCCTGTCCAGCACGATCACCGGGATCTTTTCAAACACCTCGCCGATCACCGGCCGGAGCGCCTCGCCGTCCACGGGGGAGACCACGAGCAGGTCAATGCCGTAGCCCATGAGCCTTTGGATGTCGGCGATCTGGCGCTGGGTGTCCTCCTGGCGCTTCTGCTCGTTGTCCTGGCGCTGGATGTCCTGGGAGGCGTTGGTGAAGATCACGCGGAGGTTGTCGTGGGGCGCGGCGGCGCGCTCAATGTCCTGGTTCATGGTGATCCGCCAGGGCTCGGTGAGGTTTGCCTGGCTCATGCCGATGAGGTATTCCACCTGCGCGGGCCCCTCCTCGCCGGCGGGAAGGCCCACCCGGAGCGCGATCACCAGCGCCGTCAGCACCGCCAGCAGCACCGCGGCCAGCGCCGCGCCCCGCACCCATTTCAGCCGCGTCATCGGCCCGTCTCCTCATCTCGGTATTCCGCCGGCGGCGCGCCCAGCACCTTTTTGAAGGCGGTGCTGAAGTAGTGGGGCGTCGAATAGCCCACGCGCCGGGCGACCTCGCGGATTTTGACGCCGCCGCCGTGCATGATCTCCACCGCCGCGCCCACCCGCACGGCGGTCAGATATTTTGAAAAGGGCATGCCCAGCTCCTGCTTCATCAGGCGGCTCAGATAGGACGGGTTGACGCCCACGGCGTCGGCCACGTCCTGAAGCCCCAGATCGGATCGGGCGTAGTTTTCGTGGATGTAGCGCGTCGCCTGCTCCACCGCCGCGGGGCGGGCGGCCTCCCGCTCCACGGCCTCGAGAAGCGCGTCGTACACCTCGTCCAGGCGGTCCAGATCGCCGGCCTCCGCCTGGGAGACGGCGGCGGACACCATCAGCTGCACGCCGGCGCGGCGCGCGGCCTGCAAGATCCATTCGTCCATCGCCGGGTCCGCGTCGTAGAGCACCATGACGTGGTCCCGCTCGTCTCCGAACACGCAGGAAAAGCGGCAGCGGGACAGCGCGTCCCGGAGCGCGTCGGCAAAGGCGAACTGCAGGATCTTCGGGCGCCAGGGCTGCCCGGCGTCCGGCACGGCGCGGATCATCAGCAGCACGGGGCGCGAAAGCTCCGGAAAGCCCAGCAGATGGCGGTGGTCCAGGCCCTCCTCCCGCGTCAGGTTCCCCCGGATCAGCTCCGAAAGGAATTCCTCCCTGAGCGAATCCCGGCGCTTTTCCAGCCGCGACATCGCCCAGGCAAAGTGCCTCTCCCGCTCGCGCTCCTCCAGCATCTGCTGAATGGCGGCGTCCAGCGCCGCCCGAAGGGCGGACAGCTCCACGGGCTTGAGCAGATAGGCGTTGACGCCCAGCTCCACCGCGCGCCGCGCGTATTCAAATTCCTCATACCCGGTGATCACGATGATCCGCGCGCCGCCGCGGGCCTGCCGGAGCCGCTCAATGAAGTCCAGGCCGCTGAGAAACGGCATGTTGATGTCCACCAGCAGGATGTCCGGCCGGAGGGCCTGGGCCAGCTCCAGCGCGCGCTCGCCGTCCTCGGCCTCCGCGGCGATTTCGATGTCCAGCCCCATGTGCTCAATCTGCGCGCGCAGCCCGCGCCGGATCTTGGGCTCGTCGTCCGCGATCATCAGCTTCCACATGTCCGCCGCCTCCCCTACGCGCTCTCCCGGATGATTGGGTGCAGGATGGTCACCGTCACGCCCCCCGCCTCGTTGAGGGCATAGCTGAGGCCGTAGGCGTCGCCGTGGCTGAGGCGGATGCGGTTGTTGACGTTGAAGATGCCGTATCCGTGGTCGTAGGTCCCGCCCCCCGGCGTTTTGAGCGCCTCGTTGAGCTTTTCGCATTGCTCGGGGCTCATGCCCGCGCCGTCATCGATCACCTGAAGCACCAGCTTTTCCCCGTCCTCCCGGGCGGTGACCCGGATGTGGCCGGTGCCCCGCTTCTGCTTGATGCCGTGGTAGATGGCGTTTTCCACCAGCGGCTGCAGCACGAGCTTGTTGACCAGGTCCCCCATGCAGCCCCCGTCGGCCTCGATGGCGTAGTCCAGCTTATCCTCGTAGCGCACCTGCTGGATGAACAGGTAGCACTTCACGTGCTCGATCTCCTCGGACAGCGGGATGACCTCGCGGCCGCGGCTGAGGCCGATGCGAAAGAGCTTGGTCAGCGCGCTGACCATCTGCACGATTTCGATGGCGCCCCGCTCCTCGGCCATCCAGCGGATGGTGTCCAGGGTGTTGTACAGGAAGTGGGGCTTAATCTGCGCCTGCAGGGTCTTGATTTCGGCCTCGCGCTTGTTGCGCTGCTCCACGTACACCAACTGCAAAAGCGATCGGATCTTCTCCATCATGGTGTTGAAGCCGGCGCCCAGCTGCGCGATTTCGCCGTGGTCGCGGCGGCTGACAAAGCGCACGTTGAGGTTGCCGTGCTCGGCCTCGGCCATCAGCATGCGCAGCTTGGAGATGGGCTTTGTGAAGGAGGTGGAAAAGGTGATCGCCGTCACCGAGGCCACGATCACCGCGATCAGCGCCAGCATCAGCGTGTAGCGCCTGAGCTGCATCACCGGCTCCAGCACCTCGCCGCTTTTGAATACGCCCACCGTGCTCCAATCGGCCAGCCTGGAGTGGGTGCTCAGCAGCTGGTAGCGCCCGCCCTGCACCGTGTGCAGGCTGCCGCCGGGCGCGCCGCCAGCGATCCACTGGGGCTGGATGCGGTACACCGTGGGGTTGACCGGCGCGTACACCACCCGCCCGGCGTCGTCCATCACGAAGACGTAGCCGTTTTTGCCCAGGGTCAGGTCCTTGATGTGGTTCTCGATCACCGTCAGGCGCATGTCGGCCATGATCACGCCCAGCGGCTCGCCGCTCTCCGGGTCCATCACGGCGCGGGCCACGGTCACGATGTCGTCGGCGCTGGGGTTGAAGATGTTGCGAAAGTTGCGGCCAATGGGCCGCCCGATCAGCACGCGGTCGCCGCCGGCGGCCACGGCGGCCCCGTACCAGGCGTCCTCGTCCACGGCGTAGCGGGCGATGCGGAAGATCTCGTTGGATACGTACAGATCGTGCCGGTTGGCGACCAGGATGCCCGAAAAGAGGTCGCGGTTCAGGTCCACGTAGCGCTGCATCGTCAGACGCGCGCGGGTTTCGATGTCCACGCGGCCGGGCTCGTAAAAGCTGCGGACGCGCAGAAAGTCCAGCACGTCCTCGTCCTGGGACAGGTAGGCGATCACCTGGTCCACCGCGCGCACGCTGGCGTCAATGTTGGTCTGGACCTGGGAGAGCATCTGGCTGGCGTAGGAGGTGGCCTGCTCGTCGATGGCCTGGGCGTAGAAGTAGTTGCCGAAGATCGTCATCACCAGAAGCGGGATCGAGATCAGCAATACCATGTACACCAGCAGCTGAACGCGCAGGCTCCTGTTCCATCCGTGTCCGACGCGCCACTGCATGCCCATCCCCTCCAGCCGCATCATAGCACACGCCGCGAAGGCGCGCAAGGCGCGCCCAATGCCCGCGCATCGGACGCGCCCCGCGCCGCCTCATGCGGCTTATTGGCCGCCCATGCGGGCGTAGATTTCCGGCGCGGTTTCGGGGGTGATGGCCTCGGTGCCGAGGGTGACGTTCTTTTCCAGTTCCTCACCCTTGACCAGCAGCTTGTAGGCGCTCTCGACGGCTTCCTTGCCGCCGGTGGGGTAGACCATCGACAGGCTCAGCCGGCCGTCCATGACGGACTTGATGCCGCCGTCCGGGGTGGGCAGGCCGTCCACGCCGACGAACAGGATGTCCTTTTCGCGGCCCGCGTTCTTGGCGGCGATGTAGGCGCCTTCGGCCATCGGGTCGTTGAGGGCGAAGAACAGGTCGATGTCGTCATGGGCCTGCAGCATTTCCTCGGCCACGGTGATGGCCTTCTCGCGCAGCCAGTCGGCGTTGTTGGCGGCGATGATCTCGCACTTGGGGTTTTCCGCGATGCCCTCGCGGAAGCCGTTATCGCGGTCAATGCCGCCGGAGGTGCCCTCCAGGCCCTTGATCTCGCAGATCTTGCCGCCGTCGGGCAGCAGCACGGTGGCCACGTACTTGCCGCACTCGCGGCCGATGAGCACGTTGTCCGCGCCGATGAACTGGGTGTAGGTGTCGCCCTCAATCTTGCGGTCCAGCAGGATCACCGGGATTCCGGCTTCGTAGGCCTTCTTGACCACGTTGGTCAGCGGGCGCGCCTCGTTGGGCGAGGTGATGATCAGGTCCACGCCCATCTGGATGAAGTTTTCGATGTCGGCGATCTGCTTGGAGTTGTCCTGGGCCGCGTCGGAGTAGATGATCTCAAACATCGGGTAATCCTTGGCGGCCGCGGCAATCTGGTCGTTCATGGCGACGCGCCAGGGTTCGCCCAGGTTGCACTGGGCCATGCCGATAATGTACTTGTCCTTTTTGCCCGCCTCGGCGGACGCCGCCGCGGTCATGCCGACCGCCAGGATGAGCACCATGAGGACGCAGAGAATCTTCTTCAATTTTTTCCCCTCCCATGTTGGTTGATGGTATTGGTTGCGCCTATGAAAGCCTCCGCGCGCGAGGCGTTCCATCGAAAAGAAGCGAAGGGTCAGTCCTTTTTCCGCTCGGCCTGGGCGAACACCGCCACGATGATGAGCAGGCCCTTGACCACCAGCTGCAGGTTGGAGTTGACGCCCTTGAGGCCCAGCATGTTGTCGAGAAGCCCCAGGATCAGGGCGCCCACCAGCGTGCCGGATATGCGGCCGCGGCCGCCCGCCAGGCTGGTGCCGCCGATGGCCACCGCAGCCACGGCGTTGAGCTCGTAGCCGATGCCCTCGTTGGGGCCGCCCTGGCTGATCTGCGCGGAGTGCAGCATGCCCGCCACCGCCGACAGCATGCCGCACAGCACGAAGGCGATGATCTTGATCCGGTCCACGTTGATGCCGGACAGGTGCGCCGCCTGGGCGTTGCCGCCGATGGCGTAGAGCTGGCGCCCGAAGCGGGTATACTTGAGCACCACCCAGAACGCGACGATCAGCACCAGGAACACCAGCGCGGGCACCGGCAGCACGCCGCCGATGCGGTCCTGCAAAAACTCAAACTCGGGCGCGGCCAGTCCGGGACCGATGCCGTAGGTCAGCGGGATGCCGATGCCGTTGGACCAGAACCGGGCCAGACCCCGGGCGATGTTCATGGACGCCAGCGTCGCAATGAATGCCTGGATGCGCATTTTGGTGGTCACCACGCCGTTGAAAAGGCCGTAAACCGCGCCGATGCCCAGGCTCAGCACCACCGTGGGGATGAAGCCCAGGCCGTTGACCACCATCAGCGCCGCGCTGCCGGTGGACACCAGCCCCACCACCGAGCCCACCGAAAGGTCGATGTCGCCCAGCAGGATGATCATGGTCATGCCGATGGCGATGATGCCGTTTTCCGATACGGCCCGGAGCACGTTCATGAAGTTGTTGATGTCCAGGAAGGTGTTGCGCCCCTTGGCGTTGACGCAGATCGCCGACGCGACGACGAATATGGCGATCAGCGCGATGTAGCTTTGAAATTGCTTGAGAAACGTCTTCCAGTCCATCGGGGGCTTCCCGCGAAGCCCCGGCTGAAGGGTTGGCCGGCTGGTCATACCACGTCCTCCTCCCGCATGGTGGCCGCATTCAGAAGTTTTTCCTGCGTGGCATCCGCCCGCAGGAACGCCCCGGTGATCCGCCCCTCACAGAAGGTCAGGATCCGGTCGGAGATGCCGATGATCTCCGGAAGCTCCGAGGAGATCACCACAATGCCCATCCCCTGGGCCGCCAGTTCGCCGATGAGCTGGTAGATTTCCACCTTGGCGCCCACGTCAATGCCGCGGGTGGGCTCGTCCAGCAGCAGCACCCGGGGCTGCGTGATCAGCCAGCGCCCCAGCACCACCTTCTGCTGATTGCCGCCGGACAGCGCCTCGCAGGGGGTGAACCAGCCGGGCGCCTTGATGCGCAGGCCGCGCATCTGCTCCAGCCAGCTTTTGCGCTCCGCCGGGGCCCTCATGAAGCCCAGCTTGGAAAACGCCTTCAGCATCGGCAGCGACATGTTCTCGCCGATGGACCGGGGCAGCACCAGCCCCTTGCCCTTGCGGTCTTCGGTGGCAAAGGAGATGCCCATGGCGATGGCGTCCCCGGGCCCGCGGATCTGGGCGCGCCGGCCCTCCACGTAGATGTCGCCGGTCACGTCCCGGGGATGCAGCCCGAAAATCGATTCAAACAGCTCGCTGCGCCCGGAGCCCAGAAGCCCCGCGATGCCCAGCACCTCGCCCTTGTGCAGCGTAAAGGAAATGTCCTTCAGCGACCGGCGCAGCCCCTGCCCCCGCAGGCACAGCTTCTCCACCCGCAGCACCTCGGCGCCGGGAACCGATTCGGCCTTGGGGTACATGTCCCGCACCTCGCGGCCCACCATCATGGAGATGATCTGGTCCCGGGTCGTCTCCCGGGCGCTCAGCGTGCCGATCAACTGGCCGTCCCTTAGCACGGTCAGCCGGTCCGCAATGCCAAACACCTCCTGCATGCGGTGGGTGATGTAGATGATTCCCACGCCCTCCCCGGCGAGCCTGCGGATCACGTCAAACAGCTTTTGGGACTCCTGCTCGGAGATGGCGGAGGTGGGCTCGTCCATGATCAGGATGCGGGCGTTGAGCGACAGCGCCTTGGCGATCTCCACCATCTGCTGCTCGCCCACGCGCAGCGCCTTGATGGGTCGGGCGGGGTCGATGTCCGGGTCCAGCATGTCCAGATATTTTTTGGCCATCTGCTCCATGCGCCGCATCTGCTCGAAGCCCAGCCGGTTGACCGCCTCGCGCCCGAGAAACATGTTCTCGGCCACGCTCATCTCCTTGACCAGCTGCAGCTCCTGGTGGATCTTGGCGATGCCCGCCTCCCGGGCGGCCAGCGGGTTTGCAAACACCCGGTGCGCTCCGTTTACGTAGATCTTTCCCTCGTAGTGCCGGAGCGCGCCGGAGAGCACGTTCATCAGCGTGGACTTGCCCGCGCCGTTCTCGCCCATCAGCGCCAGCACCTCGCCCGGGTACAGGTCGATGCTGACGCCGCTGAGGGCGCGCACGGCCCCGAAGCTCTTGGAGATGTTTTCCATTTTCAGAAGTGCTTCCACGGAGCGCCGCCTCCTGTCGCCCGCCGCCCGAAGGCCCGCCGGATGCTTAATAAAAACGAATGATTCCTGTAATATTATAACAGTTTGTTTGCGCGTAATTCCTTCAATTTTCCTTGATTGTGATTCAATTTTGCGACATTTGCGCCGTGTGGCGCAAAAGCCGCCCCCGGCCCGCGCGGGCCGGGGGCGGCTTGGGGCCGGGGCCGTCAGGCCAGGCCGTGGATGGTGCGGGTGATGATCTCATCTTGCAGCGCCCCGTCCAGGTTGACAAAATACTCGCAGTACCCACCGATGCGGACGATGACATTTCCGTACTTTTCGGGTTCCCGCTTGGCGGCGCGGAGCGTTTCGGCGTCGGCGAAGTTCACCTGCACCTGGGGCCCGCCGTCCTCAAGGTAGGCGGCGATGAGCGCCTTCAGCGCGGCCCTGCCCGCGTCGCCGCGGACGACGGAGGGGTTGATCTTCAGGTTGAGGGCGTAGCCGCCGGTCACGCCGCCGTGGTCCAGCTTGAGCACGGAATTGAGCATGGCGGTGGGGCCGGACCTGTCCCGCCCCTGCGAGGGGCCCATGCTGTCGCTGAAGGGCTCGCCCCTTTTCCGGCCGTTGGCCGTGGCGCCGGTGATCTCCCCGTGGTAGACGTGAAAGAAGTAGCCAAACAGCGTGGACACGTACTTGTCGCGCCCTCCGGGGGTGTTCAGCGCGAGCACGCGGTCGTCAAAGGCGGAGAGGATGCGCCGGGCGATTCCGTCCACCTCGTCCTCATCGTTGCCGTAGTGGGGGTATCCCATGAGGACCGCGCGGAGGTCCCCGGCGCCCTCGAAGTTGCGCGCCAGCGCCCCGGCCAGTTCGGCCAGCGTCACGCGCCCCTCATCGTACACCGCGCGCTTGAGGGCAGTCATGGCGTCCGCGGCGGTGCCCAGGCCGTAGGCGTAGAACGACCAGTGGGTGCCCAGCGCCGCGCCGCCCTGGAACATGTCGCGGCCCGACTCCAGGCAGCCGTCCACCAGCATCGACGCGAAGGGGTCGTAGCACACCCCCGGCTGGAGCGCCTGCTTCTCCAGCGCCTCCCGCCGGTCCGCCTCCACCCGCTCGTCAAGCGCCTCCAGATAGGCGCGGAAAAAGGCTTCAAAGCTGTCCAGCGCCGCCTCGCGGCCCTCGAAGCGGCGGAGCACATCCTCAAAGAGCATCGGAAAGGCGATGGGATCGGTGACGCCCCAGTTGGGCTGCCGGCCGGGGATCATGATCTCCACGCAGCCCATATTGTAGTAATCCCGCGCGATTTCGTCCGCATAGCCCAGCTTTTTAAGGTTTTCGATCCATACGTCGTCGGCCATCATCATCGGCTGGCCCGCGCCGGCGGACACGGAGTCGATCACCGCGTCCAGATACCAGGCGGGGTTTTTGCCGCTGACGCGCGCGCCCACGTTGGGGTAGGGCAGGCGCATGTCCCGGACGACCTCGAGGCACACCGCCGTCAGATCGTTGGCGGCATTCTCGCCCGAGGGCGTGACGCCGCCCAGCGTCAGGCTCTGCACAGTGCGCATCCGTGGTTCGTTGACCTTGAGCCACAGGCAGGAGAGCAGCTCCCGGGCCTCGTCCCGGGTGAGCGCGCCGGAGGCGATGTCCCGCCGGTACAGCGGAAAGAGGTACTGATCCAGCCGGCCGAAGGAGAGCGCCGAACCCCATAGGATGGACATCATCAGGTGCAGCATCCAGACGAACTGCAGCCCCTCCCGGAAGGTGGCGGCGGGCCGGGACGAGAGCCGTTCGAGGATTTGGGAAATCTCCCAAAGCTCCCGCGCCCGGCCGGGCTCGGCCCGCAGGGCCTCTTCCGCGGTGAAGGCCGCGTAGCGCGCGATAAACCCGGAGGCGGCGCGGGCCACGAGCGCCTGGGCCTCGTAAAAGTCGCAGGGGTTTTTCGCGCGGAGCGCCTCGATCCGGGCAATGCGCGCCGCAAAGCCCTCCGCGATCATCGCGCCGTAGTCAAGGCTCAGGTGGTTGGCGGCAAACCAGGGCAGCGCGTCGATCTCCCGCCGCACCTCGGCGCCGTAGTCCAGCTTGAAGGCGCGCTCCAGCTCGCGCCCCACCTCGTACTTCTCCAGCGCGCCGTCGTAGCGGGCGGTCATGTCGCGGATCAGTTCCTGCAGCTGGTCGTAGGTGATGCTGGCGTCGTGGTACACGCGGCTCATCAGCGCCCAGCGGCTCTTCTTGGTGGTGAAGTCGCGCTCAAAGGTGCGGACGCCGGAAACCGCCCCCGCGCGGTTTCGCACCCCGCGGTTGGCGATGTATTCCTCCAGCACCCGTTCGGCCGTGTTCCGGCGCGCCTCGGGCCCGGGCGTGGTTTCGCACACCGGGAAAAAGGCCGTCGCGCTGCCCGCGATCAGCTCGTGGGGATGCACCGCCAGCGGCGCGCGCTCCAGAAGGTGCGCCTGCGCCTTGGCCCTGCGAAGCTCGACCGGCTCGCCCCGGGTGGCCGCCAGCGATTCATACGCCAGCGGATAAAACAGCGTGCGCCGCACGCCCGCGGCGTTCAGCCCGTCGATGTGCTTCCGGAGCGCGTCAATGCGCGTGCTCATAAGCCCCGCCTCCATTCCCGTCCGCCAAGATCCGCAATTGCGCCGTTCCACCGCCGCACCTCCGCCCCGTCCGGCACCGGATAGCGCGGGACTGTACGCCCCACCCGCTCCGCCTTTCCCGTGCCCAGCGGGTGGTAGGGCATGATTTCATACCCCAGCACCGGGAGCTCCCGGGTCAGCCGCGCGATCATCTCAAAGTGCTCCGGCACATCGTTGACCCCCGGGATGATCGGGCACCGGAGCACGACGCGAACGCCCGATCGGCTGAGGCGCTCAATGTTTTCCAGCACCGGACGGTTGGACCGGCCCGTCAGGCGGCGGTGGGCCGCGTCGTCCGTCAGCTTGAAGTCGATCAGCATCAGGTCCGCATGGGGCGCGATCGCCCGATAGACGGCCCCGGGCGCGGCGCCGTTGGTTTCGAGACAGGTGCCGATGCCCGCCGCCTTCGCGCCGCGCAAGAGCGCCGCCAGAAAGTCCGGCTGCCGGGTCGGCTCGCCGCCGGTCACCGTGAGCCCGCCGCCGCTTCGTTCAAAATAGCGCCTGTCCCGCGCGACCTGCTCCAGCACCCATTCCGCCGTCACGGTCTCGCCCACGCGCTTCAGCGCGCCGGTGGGGCACACCTGCGCCGCCCGCCCGCCGCAATCGCACTTTTCCCGGTCAAAGTCGTGCCGGCCGCCTCCGATCCGGTGCGCCGGGCACACCGCCGCGCACCGGCCGCACCGCGCGCAAAGGCCCTCGTCCAGGGACTCCTCGGGTCCGGGGCGCCAGCTCTCCGGGTTGTGGCACCACGCGCAGCGCATGTCGCAGCCCTTCAGGTACACCGCCGTGCGGATGCCCGGCCCATCGTCCACCGAAAACCGCTGAATGCCAAAGATCGTCCCCGTCACGCGCTTTCCTCCGCCCCCGGGCGCGCCGCCCGCCGCTCCGCGCCCAATATACCACCCGGCAGCCATGGGAATCAAGCGCGTTTTCGCTTTTGCCGCTATTTGCGCCCCCGCCGGCGTCAGGGCGCGGACCCGACGCGCCCGCGCAGCGCGCTGGGCGACATGCCGTAGCGCCTTTTGAAGATGCGCGCAAAATAGTTGAAGTCGTTGATGCCGCACCTTTCCGCCACCTGCATGACGGTCATGGATGTGGTCAGAAGCATCGTCCGCGCGGCCTCCAGCCGCCGCGCCTGCACGTAGCGCCGCAGCGGCAGTCCGGTTTCCCGCTTGACGGCCTGGGCGATGGCGCTTTCCGAGGCGTAGAGCGCGCGGTGCAGCGCGCCCGCCGTCAGGTCGTCCGTCAGGTGACCGGCGACGTGGCGGGCGATCCGCGCAAAAAGATCGCTGCGGCGGGCCAGGCCCGGCGGCGCAAGCCGCGCGGCCACCGATTCCATAACCGTGAAAAGCGCCCGAACGCGGCGGGCGTCCTCGGCCGCGTCCTCCTCCAGCGGGCCCATCACAAGCGCGCCCAGCGACACGCCCTCGCCGAGAAGCGGCAGGCAGGCGAACGCCCGCCCCGCGGGGCAGCGCGCCACGCCCCGCCCGTCCGGAACCGCCCAGCGGACCAGGCACGCCGCCGCCGAGGGGTAGGCGCAGCCGGGACAGGCCGTCTCCTCCCGGGCCCGGGCCAGCGCCCGGTCGCCGGTCAGCCGCAGCGCGCCCCGGTCGACGAGGAAGGCGGCGAGCCCGGTCGCCAGCGACAGGTCGGTCAAAAGCTCCTCCGGGTCCATGGGTTCCAACAGTACCGCCATAATGCCTCCGCGCAATCGCCTGTTAGTGCTATGAATGTGCAATCTAGTGCTATTATCATAGCACACAAACTTGCTATAATCAACGAACAGACGGTTTTGAAACGTTTAGAATCGGCAAATGGTAGAAAATGTTTTGGGCGGTTCACCGCCGGACGCGGCCGAAAAGTAGGGTATTCCCAAAATCTGAAACGTTTCAGGCCATCGGGCGGCACCGGGCGCGGGATTTTCCGGGGGCCTTCCGGCGGCGGAGCCGGCTTTCTTCCAGAAATTTGAAACGTTTCAGGCGAAGGGGAATGCCATGAAGCTGACCATCAAGGACGTGGCGCGGGCCGCCCGGGTTTCGGTGGCGACCGCCTCCATGGCGATCAACAACCGGGAGGGCGTCAGCGAGAAGACGCGGGCGAAGGTTCTGGGCGTGGCCCGGGAGCTGAACTACGTGCCGGACCACTCCGCGCGCGCCCTGGTCATGCAGCGCAGCAGCGTCGTCGGCCTGATGATCCCGGAGATCCAGAACCCCTTCTACAGCGCCATCGTGGACATCCTGACCCGGATCGCGGAGGAACGGGGCTTTACGCTGCTTCTGGGCATCTCCAACAGCAATAGCCGCCAGGAGGCCGAGTACGTCCGGATGTTCCTTTCCCGGCGGGTGTGCGGCGTGATCGTGGTGCCGATGCTGGCCAACCACCCGGACATCTCCCACCTCGACATGCTGCGGGCGGCGGACGTGCCGGTGGTGTTCTGCACCGAAAACTACGCGCTGTGCGAAGAGCCGCTGGTGATGTGCGACTTTGCCAGCGGCGAGTACCAGATGACCCGATACCTTTTGGACAAGGGCCTGACGGACTTCTGGTTTGTGTCCACCGACATGGACGTCCAGTTTGCGCGCCTGCGCTACGACGGCTTTTGCCGCGCGCTGCGGGAGGCGGGGCTTGCGGTAAACCCCGAGCGCGTGATGCTGCTCAAATCCCCCCGCTATCGCCACGCCTACGACGCCACCGACCGCATTGTGGACGATCTGCCCCAGGCGGTCCTCTGCATCAACGACATCATGACCATGGCCATCATGAAGCGCATGAACGAGCGGGGGCTGCGCATCCCGCGGGACGTGTCGGTGGCCGGGTTTGACGATGTGATGTTTTCCGAACTGGTGTCGCCGCCGCTCACCACGGTGCGGCAGCCCCTCGCGGCCATCTGCGAAAAGACGATGGAGATCCTCGAGGCGAAACTCGCCGCCGGGGCCGACCAGGCGTCGGTGGAGCGCGGACGCACCTACCTGATCCAGCCGGAACTGGTGATCCGGGAAACCACCCTCTAGCTTATTGTGCCGCAAGGCATAATAAATACCACACAAGGAGGAACCCCCATGAAGAAACTGGTCTCCATTCTCCTGGCCGCGCTTCTGGTCGCCGTGATGATCGCCCCCATGGCGATGGCGGAAACCAAGCAGATCACCGTCGGCATGTCCATCCCCCAGATGGCCAACCCGTACTTCGTGTCCGTCATGAACGGCGTGCAGAAGAAGTGCGACGAACTGGGCTACAAGCTGATCCCCGTGGACGCCGGCTACGACGTGGCCAAGCAGGTGTCCGACTTTGAAAACTTCGGCAACCAGGGCGTGGACTGCGTCATCGCCTGCCCCATTGACTCCAACGCGCTGGTCCCGGTGGTGGACAGGCTGAAGGAAAAGGGCATCATCGTGATCTCCTTCGCGCAGATCATTGACAACGCCAACGCCATCTTCACGCTGGACGAGTACACCTACGGCGTGGCCATCGGCACCAATGCCGCCAACTGGATCAACGAGAAGCTGGGCGGCAAGGCCCAGGTGCTCATCATCTCCCAGGACAACGTGGAAGCGGTCGTCGCCCGCGGCAACGGCATCCAGGAGACCATCGAAAAGCTGTGCCCCGAGGCCGAAATCGTGGCCCGTCAGGCCGGCGACAACCCCACCAAGGGCATGGAGATCACCGAGAACATCATGCAGCAGTACCCGGACGTGCGCGTCATCACCGGCAACAACGACTCCGGCCCCCTCGGCGCCTATGAGGCCATTCTGGGCCTGGGCCTGCCCCAGGAAGAGCTGGACAAGTTCTACATCGGCGGCGGCGACGCCACCCCGGAAGCCATCGCCAAGATGAAGGAAGAAAACTCCATCTACCGCGCCACCGTGGACCTCGGGCCCTTTGACACCGGCATGGACTGCGTGACCACCCTGGCGGACTTTCTGGAAAACGGCGTGCCGGAGGAAGCCCCCGTCAACTACTTCCGCATGATCCCCGTGCTGCAGGAGGACGTGCTCAGCGGCGCCTTCGTGCCCGCGGCCTGATCCCCTACCGACCCGT